>CBEUCH010000012.1:0-113020 GCA_965541585.1 uncultured bacterium
ATTCAGTTTTCGCGGTTGACCTCGATGGCGATGGCGACAATGACCTGGCCGTGGCCAATGCTGCCTCCCACAATGTCTCAGTCCTTCTGAATAACGGTGACGGGACATTTCAGGCGGCCGTTAATTACGGGGCCGGGGATGATCCTCGGTCAGTTTTCGCGGTTGACCTCGATGGCGATGGCGACAATGACCTGGCCGTGGCTAATTATCTCTCTGATGATATCTCAATATTGATAAATCTTTCAATCACGACAGGTGTAGATAATTCTCCCGAAACATCTTTGCCTGAGAGTTTCAGTATTTCCCAAAACTTCCCCAATCCCTTCAATGCAACTACGATTATCCAATACAGCCTTCCGGAAGTCGCTCACGTTGATGTTGAAATCTACGATATCCTCGGCCGCAGGGTTGAAACGCTTGCACAAGGAGAGCAACTGACGGGCTCTTATCAGGTTACCTGGAATGCCGAGAAAGCTTCTTCCGGAATATATTTCTACAGGATTCAGGCGGGGGATTATGTTGAGACGAGAAAGATGGTGCTGTTGAAGTAATGTTTGTCAATATCTTTAGTGCAGTCAGGCTACTGCATTTTCAATAATCCAGTTTCGAAACTCGTCTCGCAGCTCCCGGGATTCAGTAAGCATTCACAAGGGTTCTAAAGTTGTCCCAGATTCCCCGCTGTAATTCTTCCGTTGTTTTCGATCTATGCCCCGGATCATCTGGCTGATGCGGTGGAAAGCCCGAGTCTGATCAACTAAACCATCCTCTACGTTGAGAATTAATCCTATCTTGTGTTTTGACCTAATCTGTTAGAAAATTGCCACAAAAGGGGATTTATCCTTCTATAAAATTAGAGACGAACTAAAAGGACTTGCTAATTGAAAAGGTGTCTCTTAATTTGTGATTTAACTTATCCGAATTCATTTGACGATGCACACCCTCTGGATTGATGTTAACGATGTTGAAGCTGTCGACTACCACTGGATAGTCAGGGCAAAAATATGGCCAACCGCACGGTTGAAAAAGTCGTGCCTCCATCCAGCAAAACCATAGTCAGGGGAATACAAGGATTTATTCTCTTTTCGGCGATTGGAATAGCTTTAGCCATCTGGTGGAAAGCGCCAGCCAATATAGTTATTACATTGCGCCATCTGAAAAGCCCGTTTTTGGTTCTTCTGATTCCGCTGATAGGATTGGATTATATATTGGGGGGCATCCGTCATCGGCTTTTTTTTAACGGCAGGATTCTTCCAAAAATATCATTATGGGACTGCATGCGTTCCAACTGGGCCAATATGTTTATGGGTGTAGTCACCCCTTTCCAGACCGGTGGAGGGCCGGCACAGATTTTTATGTTATGGCGTTGTGGCGCAAAGGTCTCGCAGGCAGTTTTGGTGCCCCTGATTAATCTCGCTGCCACCCTGATATTGATTCTGGTGGCCTGCATGGTGACAATGCTACTGCTGCCGGCGGATCTGTTCGGTAACAACCTTACTCATATTATACGAGGAGGATTATTGATAGTCTCCGGGATCACCGGGCTGGTTCTTTTAGTGATGCTGTTCCCCGATATCGGCTTAATTCTGGTTCGTCTGGCATTCAGGTTGATCCCGGTCCACCTTTTCAAAATGGAATCTTTTCGCGATCGCTTGATGACAATTCTCGGTACCGAGGTCAGGCAATTCCGCAGGGATTTCAGGGCAATCCTCCGGCGAAGTAAAATCCTGCTGGTTTTGGCGACCCTTTTTACAATGGCTCTGTTTCTCAATAAATTTCTGATCGGATATGTGATAGTGCTCTCGTTAGGCCAACATGTAAACTTTGGGAATTTCGTCGGCCTGCAGATAATTCTATATTTCTTGATTTACTTTGCGCCCACGCCGGGGGCGTCGGGGCTTGCAGAAATATCCTCGGCATGGCTGATGGAGAGAATAATATCCCCCGATATTCTGGTTTTCTTTGTTATAGCCTTGCGGTTATTTACCACAATTGCCGGCGCGCTGATAGGTGGCTTTGTGCTGATAGCAGAATTGCGCAACTGGACTAAAGATCCGACGCTGAGCGTAAAAGTCAATGACAAGCCGAGGCTCGAAGAGGCCTCGGATTCGTTAGCGCAAAACGAGTAATATCCTGCCCCCTCTTATTTGCAGGCATTTTAAGTTAGTCCGGGCATAGCTAAAGTCGAGTTTGATTGTGGTTGGATAGCCTTAGTGTAGGGCAATCGATATTCGGGGGTCAGGTCATTGCTTTCTATGTATATTTGAGAGCCTCTTCGGCTTCTTTGCGGACAATGTAGGCTTTATCCCAATCGTAATTTCCATCTGTGCCCGAGATAAGCCTGCACGATGCCTTAAGTTTTTCTCGCTCCATTGTGTCGAGATGTCCATGCTTGGCAAGTTTCCCCAAACTGCGGAGCGCTTTAGCGCGAATCCCCGGGTAAGGATCAGCCAGATTGTTTCGCAATCTCTCAAAGAAAGCTTTCCGTAGATCCTCAGGCAAATCCGACGGTCGAATGGACTCTACAAATTTACCGATAGCCCGCGTCGCCGTATCCCGCAACTCAGAATCCGAGGATTGAGCCGCTTCAAGCGCCAGGTGAGCAGCCTGCACGATCTTAGGCGACTTAATCTTCCCCAGCGCAAACAGGATAAACATACGATGGGCTGGCTCAGTCGAAGCCTGGTATTCGTTCACAAGCGTCTTAATCGCATCGATGCCAATGCGACCTAAGGCGTGACCAATAGCCATTTGTGCTTTGAGATCACCTGCATCCAGTTGCTCCAACAGAATGGGGATAATCCGTTCTCCAAAACCTGCCGTGAGACTTACCGCTTCATCAAGTACGGGCACCAGCTCTGGATGATCTAGCGGATCAATGTAGAAAATAGCCGAAACCATTTCAAAAAGCGACCGCGCTTCGCTGGAACCTACTCGGGAGATTTCTTGCCTTACCAGTTTCAACCCCCGGTGTAATTCATCTGGTTTTGTACTTGCTAAAAGGATTTTGATCGTCTCATATGAATTCTTAGACGTCACTCTATCTCCTCGTATCTAGTGATCTGCCTTGCTCATTATACCACATCTTAAGTTAGTCCAGCCAAAGAGAAAGTCAAGTTTGTTTGTGGGTGGATGCCAAGCAATTATCGGAATCGCGATGATCTGTTCATTTCCGCTAATAGGGGACTAGTGGAAATGGGTCATCGATGTATGCGCAAATCTCGGTCTAAAGTCTCAGCGTGGTTCCATCCATTTTAGCGGCATGTATGGCATGAGTTTGCTTTTTTGATTTTTCGCTGAAGGCCAAGGCACTACTAAATGGCTTGCAAAACTACAGAGAGTATCTTAGTTTCTTACATGAATGAGTCGAAAGTTTTTGACAACAATCACTTTGCCGTTAGCAGCATCATGCACTTTAGTATTATTATTGGTATTTTGCCAGGCTGACCGGAAAAGGGCGCTGATAGATATGGATGAATTCATACCTGAAAAAGTTTTCGACTGGACTGCGGCAGAGAAGCCCGATGCGTACGACCGGGAGACGATTTTCGACTATATCAACGGAGCAGGTGAGGTCTATCGGCAATATGGTTTTCGTCAGCTTCTCGTTAAGCGATTCAAAAGAACGAACCATCCTTCTTTAACGGTAGAATTGTTTGATATGGGAGATTCGCGGGATGCTTTTGGCATATTCAGTCATTCTCGGGAAGGGAAAACCGCAAACATAGGGCAGGGTTCGGAATTCAGGGGTGGCCTGCTGTGTTTCTGGAAAAACAATTTTTTCGCCTGTATCTATGCTGAAAAAAGAACCGATGATACGGATACTGCGGTTCTAGAGCTCGCCAGCGGCATAGAGAAGAGGATCGGGGAATCCGGCCCCCTGCCGGAGCTGTTAGATTATCTGCCGGAAGAGGGCTTGATGCACTCAAGCATCATCTATTTTCATAATCAGGCCTCGCTAAACTACCACTATTATCTTGCAGAGAATAATATTCTCAACCTATCCGAAGATACCGAGGCGGTGATCGCCCGATATGAACCTCATAAGGCTTTTCTCTTGTGCATCATGTATAATAATGAAGATCAGGCGGAAAAATCACTACAGGATTTTATTGCAGGCTACATACCGGAAGCTGAAACGACTGGCCTTGCGCAGATCGAAGAGGATCAGTGGGTGAAGGTTAGGGCAGTTGCCAATTTCCTGGTGATCGCTCTGGAAGCACCCGCTGAAGTAATAGCAGGAAATCTGACGGGCGCCGCCGCGGACAAGATAATGGAGTTAAAAGATGAGTAAAGAGGGGAAAGCCGCCCTGGAGGGCAACGTAACACGACGTGACTTCCTGAGGGGTGCAGCCTATGCAGGTTTAGCCGCCACCGTTGGCATACCTCTCAAGATAGGCTGGGCTGACGAAGAGGTAGCCAGGACGAGAGTCGTATTGATTCGAAATGAAAAAGCGTTGGACGCCGCCGGGAATCCGGATGCAGAGATCATCAAAACGATGATCGACCAGGCGATAGCTGCTCTCCTGGATGAGGAGAAACCTCATGATGCATGGAAGAGGCTGGTTAGCCCCGATGACATTGTCGGTATAAAGACCAATAATTGGGGCCCGCTTCCAACGCCACAGGAAGTAGAGAATGCTATCCAGACGGCAGTGGTTGGCGCCGGCGTTAAGGAGGAGAACATAAGCATTGATGACCAGGGCGTACGTTTCGATCCCGTATTCCAGAAAGCAACCGCTCTGATCAATGTCAGGCCGCTCAGAACGCATCACTGGTCCGGAGTGGGGGGGCTTCTAAAGAACTATATAATGTTCGTGCCGGAGCCAAGCGAATATCATGGCAACTCGTGCGCCGATCTGGCGGCCATCTGGAAACTGCCGATAGTAAAAGACAAAACCAGGCTGAATATTCTCCTTCTTCTTCAGCCACTGTTCCACGGGATCGGGCCACACCATTATGATGAGACTTATATCTGGCAATATAACGGTATTCTGGTGGGAACCGATCCTGTCGCCGTAGACGCTGTCGGTCTGCAGATCTTCGAGGCCAAGCGGCAAGCCCATTTTGGTGAGAAAAGGCGCCTCAAACCGCCGGCCCATCACATAGCCTATGCTGACATAAGGCATAAGCTGGGAACGAGCGACCTCGGCAAGATCCAGCTTCTAAAACTCGGCTGGCAGGAGGATGTCCTTATATAAATGACTCTGCTGGAGAGATTAAATTCAATCCGAGTCAGGATCTCTAAAGGCTGCTTAGTTTTTTAATCATTCCTAGGCGTCCCGGTGCGTGAACAGGATTTGGGATATTCGTCAGCCCGGATCGACTATGTGAGAACTGATCGACGCGGCCTTAATTTATCAACTCTGTATCGGGGAAAAAGCTGATCCACGCAAACCAGTAGGCCGATATTGCGGGTATCTGATCGAGCTGGTCCGCATCTCCCGATTTTGCCCTGCCGGTACGCGAGTCCCAGACAGCATTATCGCCCGGCAGAAAAAGAGCGTTGTCTTCTATCCTGATGTTTTCCAGATCAGCTTGAGAATGGTCGCGCAGGGCGAATGCTGCCACCGTCCTGCCTTCGTGGTCATACGTTACAATAACGGGAGGTTCCGTCCCGGAGACGACTGCAAGCCCATTTCGAATCAGGTAATCCTCTGACACGGCAATTTGACGTTTTCCAAGATTTAAACCGACAACTTTATCCTTGCCGTCCAGTTTCTGGAAGTTATTGGCTCTTCCAAAGATGCCCAGCTTATCGGGATCAGCGAAATAGGAATCATACTGAGATCCGGATTCCCCTTTCTCCGGCTTTCTGAGCAACAATCCCTCGGGATAGAGCTCTCTAAATTGACTATAGCTTGTATGCAGGGCTGGAAGGGAAGAGAGCTTTTTGCCTTTGAGCTCGCCGGAGATACATTCTCCGTCAATCTGTGACCACAGCGAGCCGGTTTCGAGATCCTGCATGACCAGCGCATCCTGCCAGAGAGAGCCGGAAGCCTGAAAAGTCAGAGATAGAGTATCGACTTTTGCGGCATAGACTATGCCGCTGAAACAGAGCGGTCACCAGGTTACGGCAACGGGTCGGCCGTTAAGTCGATCGTTGACAATCTCGTGCCTGTCCAGATGCCAGGTGCTATAAGCCCTGGCGGAATCGCCAGTCACCAAAACCATCAATGGCTCTTCCGGGTGATAATACTCGTCGCCTTCGGATATGGGAATAAATTCGGGATCAAAAATAGCGGGTATGTCACCCGGCTTGAGAACCGTGTACATTAGATGGCCTTTGACCATGGTCTTTTTTGGTTCAGGGCGCTGCGCGAAGGAGTCAACGCCGATAATGAATATGGCGATAAAGATCAATCTTAAAGCGTTTCTAAACCTTTTTGACATCGTCCGGAACTCCCAATGTGAAGTTGTTTTCTAATCCGTTCATCCGCCAATTACGACAGAAAACCTGAAATCCTATACCCTACAACGATGAATTGTCAATTATTGTTTCTATAGCAACTATATTTGCCCCACCAGCATCTATTTTCAGAGATCTTCCGGGCAGTTTGATCTTATCTCATATCATGCAGCTAAATAGCATATCCAATAGTCTGAAATCACTATCACGTCAATTTAAGTCCTGAACATGTACTGCAGTTTCATGAAAAATTGACGTTTGGTAAGTTCCCAATTTGGTCGATCTTCGGGAACTATCGTAAGCTTATCATAATCGTAGGTTGAGCCGACATAGAATACCGAGAATGAACCGATGCGGTAAGTCAATAAAGGATCAAACTCCCACCTTTCGCTGAAGTCGTTATACTGGATCACAAACCTTATTGATAATTCTCTATTGGCCTGGAATTGGAATCTTGTCCTTGTTATGTATCCACTATACAATTCCTCCCCGGTACTGACATCGGTGCTTTTTGAATAGCTGATATTTGGTTCGATCACCAGCCTGTCTAAGGGTTTAAGGTTAAGTCCTGCATATAGTTCGGTTTCCTCACCTTTTGCGAGCACCCAGCGGGCGACATTTCGTTCCCGGCTGAAGGATAAATCATAGCCTAATCTATCGCTCGGGCGGCCGCCCATATCTATACCAAATTCCCAGAGGTCGTCGTAATCAGTGCCGGCCCAGAATTCCGATCCGGTCCCGAATGAACCCCAAAAATATGTCTGGGCAAACCTCAGGCGATTGAAGATACTAAAATTGATCCGTTTCCACTTATTGACGCTATCAAAATTCCATCTTCCATCCGTATAAACCTGGGGGACTATTCTCTCAAACGGGCCGTCATCCATATAAAAAGTGTAAGATGAGTAAATTGATAAATTCCGGTAGTCGTTCCACGGGTCATAGCCGGTTTCGGTTCTGTAGGATGGTGCTACCTGATTATAGTCTATAGTGAAATCCCAATCTCGCGCACGTCTTCTAAACTGTGTAATGAAAGCGCCTCCGGAATACGATTCGCCGTCGAATGCTGCGGTGTATTTCCCGTCGTCAAATAATACGTCCTCAAGCCCTGCTGTCAGGGTGCTGTCATCCGGTTCCTTTGTGTGGCTGGTGAGTAACTGCCCGACTATGCTGTAGTTTTGAGACAATCTGATGTCGCCATCGATACCGGCCACAAATCCATATCCTCCGTCGCCGGAGAAATCATCCTCGAACCTCCGGTCGCTCAATATGATTCCGAGGTGATTGTCGCCGCTAAAGGTTCTGGAAATCCTCAGTACATTCACATAACTCTTTCCGGAATTGACGATAATGCTTCTGTCATCAAGAGGGATCATGTAAGGTGTGTTTTCATCGAGAGCCGATAAAAAGCCGATACTCATTCGATTCGCCCTGCCGGTCAACTTGGCGGCGAATTGGGGATCGTTGACAGTTCGTGTGTAGAATGAATTGAATATCGTGCGAAATATATCGGCGCCCTCCTGGAAGAACGGTCGCCGTTCCGGATAGAACAGGGCAATAGTGCTGTTAACGTCGATCTGGGCGGCATCGGACTCAATCTGGCTGAAATCCGGATTGTAGGTGGCCTCGAGGGTAACGTCCGATGAGAGGGAATATTTTCCGCCTATCGATAATTCTCTCTTCACACGGCCGTCAACCAGAGGTGAATCGCCGTCGCCGTAATCGGAAAGCTCGCTTGTCTGGTGTGCTACGATAGTGGGCAGGATTTCAAGCCCTTTCCCCGGATGGACATTTTCTATTCCGCTCACCGTCCCCCACTGACACGGCCAGCACTGTTCATCTCGATCATAGGCTGCCCACGAGTATTGGTTATTGCTTTCCCTGGGGCGATTTCTCCAGAAATCCATCTTCCATGTCTGAACGTCCTTATTGGGGAAACGGATACTCGCAAAGGGTATCGCGATCTCGACCTGATATCCCGTTTCCGTAATTCGGGCGGCGGATTTCCAGATCATATCATATCCGCGGTCCTCGCCGTGGACTCTCGACCAGAGATAATCTTTCTGCACTCCGTAGGGATTAACGAAAAATTCATAAGCCCAGGCGGCATCGCCATAGGTATCGATGAGCAGAGAGACATTGTCATCCCCATAGAATTGATCGCGCTGGCACATTGTGGCCCTGATGGTGGAGGGATCGTCGTAGCAAATGAAGGCTACATACAGATTATTCTCATCATAAGCAATATAGGCCTTAGTTTCCACCTCCGGCTCGGTCATCTCCCCGGGCCATCGTTCGACAAAGTTTTTGACCTGGCTGGCATTTTTCCATCCGGGATCATCCAAATCGCCGTCGATCTCGATCTTTTTCTCGATTCTCATGACTTCAAGAGTTGGATTGAATACGGGCTGGAAAGACTTTGTGGCAAATACTTCTGAGCAATAGAGAAGCGCAACGACCAATAGAAAAAGCTCGATATATCTGCCCTGAATAAATTTGTAGAACTTCTTCATCTCAATTCCTCCTAAACATAATCGAGCCCATAGCGCCAAAACTACTGCTATAAGCTATAGACTATGAAAAATTAGAGTTCTTTCAGGCAATGGCGACCAACCTTTCAGGGCCAATAGACCCCTATCTCCCAATTTCTGATACGGGAAAACCTCGTAGATGTTTAGGGCAAAATGGGAAAATACCAGTTTTTTTGTTTTATTATTTCCAGGGGAAAAAAGGGGAGTGGGGCTTAACGTTGTCTGCCAATTCATCGCGTGCGAAAAATGACGATCTTCTGGTATCTCGGAGCATGAAAAGCGGGCGTTCCTGAGATGGGCGGTATCTGAATACTATAATAACTGGAGACTTAAATAGCTTGCGGAACAAAAAAGAGTAAATTAGATTCTAATTCAGATGGTCCTGGAGTTTCTAATGTTCCACAGTCAGTTTCCTGGCCGCAGGTGGCAGTGCTGATAGGCCGGTGCGGTTTTGAACGGCAGCAGGGAAAACAAGCCTTGTTCTCGATAGTAGCTGCGAGGGTGCGATCAACAATTACTCCATGGGGATCTGAACGCAGGCAGAGCATAAGATGGAATTTTTTGTGCAAGAGATGAAGAAAACTGATCTGAAGGATGTGCTCAAAATATACTCGGAGGGGATTGCGAGCGGCAACGCGACCTTCGAAACCTCAGAGCCGGGCGAGGAGGAATGGGATAAAATGCATCTGTCTAATTGCAGGTTGGTTGCCCGGTCCGGCGATGAGATTATCGGCTGGGCGGCGCTCAGCCCCGTTTCCGGCCGATGTGTATATTCGGGTGTAGCCGAGGTGAGCGTCTACGTAGGTTCTCGTGCAAGGGGAGAAGGCGTGGGCAAGACCTTGCTTTTAAAACTGGTCGAGGAATCCGAAAAGGCCGGAATCTGGACTCTGGATGCCGGAGTATTTCCGGAAAATAAGGCCAGCATTTCCCTTCATAAGTCCTGTGGTTTCAGGGAGGTCGGATACAGAGAGAAACTGGGCAGCGCAAACGGTATCTGGCGGGATGTTATATTGCTGGAAAGACGAAGCAGAAATGTCGGCGTATGAAATATCCCGAGCCTGCTTTGGCGGGGGCGAGATTAAACTAAAAGGAGTTACGATTGAGACCGAAGATTAGATTTCTGGATGACGACCTGATCGAGAAGATAGTTTCCGAGGCTGTCGACTTGATCTGCAATCTCGGCGTTGAAATAAATAACGATAAAGTCCTTTCCATACTGGGTGATCACGGAGCCAGGATCGACGGGGAGAAAAAGCGCGCCTATTACAAGCAAGAGATGATTGATCAGAGCTTAAAAGCAGCACCAAAGTCGTTTAAGCTATATGATTCTCTCGGCAAAGAGGCAGTCAATCTATCGGGTTATAATGTCAATTTTACACCGGGGTCGGCCGCAATCAATATTCTTGATGGGAAATCCGGCGAAATCAGGAGGCCGGTGACATCGGACTATCTTGCATACTCGAAACTTGTCAGCAGAATGAACAATCTTGCATCCCAGTCCACCGCCATGATCCCGTCGGACGTGCACGAGCTGATATCCGATAGTTACAGGCTGTATCTGAGTTTTATATTCTGTGAAAAGCCCGTTGTTACAGGCACCTTTACGATCGAAGCGTTTGAGATAATGAAGGATCTTCAGCTGGCAATTCGCGGTTCAAAGGATAAACTGGCGGAAAAACCGTTAACCGTTTTCTCATGTTGCCCGACCGCTCCTATCAAGTGGAGCGATGTGACATCCCAGAATCTGCTGGATTGCGCAGAATATTCGATACCGGTCGAATACATCTCGATGCCTCTTTCCGGTTTTATGTCTCCCGTAACGCTCGTCGGGACTCTGGTACAACATACGGCGGAGACTTTGAGTGGCCTGGTCATAAGCCAGCTTGCCAATCCGGGAACACCGGTTTTATACGGGGGTTCGCCTGCTGTATTCGATATCAGGTATGAGACGACGCCTATGGGAGCGATAGGCACAATGATGATCGATTGCGCTGCCAACGAGATCGGAAAATACCTCGGCCTGCCGACTCAGGCTTACATAGGATTAAGCGACTCCAAGATGCTGGATGCCCAGGCCGGTCTGGAATCGTCCATGGGAGCAACTCTGGCGGCCCTCGCGGGCATAAATAACATTTCGGGACCCGGTATGCTTGATTTCGAAAGCTGTTTCAGCCTCGAAAAGCTGGTTGTCGATAACGAGATATGCGGTATGACGCTCCGAATGCTTAGAGGAATTGAACCGAAAGAAGATTTTCCGTCGCTGCCGATATTCAAGGAGCTGATGAAAGAACAGCACCTGCTTATCTCGGATCATACGAGACGATATCTCAAAGAGGAGATATATTTCCCCTCTCCGGTAATCGATAGGGCAAACAGGTCCAGGTGGAAGGAGGAGGGAGGATTTACTCTGGGAGAGAGAGCGCGGAAAGAAGTGGGAAAACATATCGGGGAGTATGAACCGGTGGGGTTGAACGACGATATCATAAAAGAATTGACGAGATTGATGGGAATCGAGGCCCGCCGCGTGGGAATGGCAAAGCTGCCTGAAATATCTGGATGAAAAAGGTGCTGAAATTTTCGGTTGAGAAGGTAACTCCGTCGGTGGAGGCCGTCCTCAAAGCTCAGGGAATATCCGATAGTTCTACTGTCGATGACCGAATACTCCGGCTGGCGGAAAAAGCTCTATCGGTATATGAAGAACGGGCAAAACCTGTCGGAATTATCGTGGATATCTCAAAGAGAGATTTCGAAGATGTATTTTACGGGGAAGGCAACAACCAGAGTGAGGCTCCGCTCGGATCAATATGCAAATCATTGCAAGATTTGACACTCTTTGCCGTGACGATCGGGAATCAAATCTGTCGTGAGATTTCTGCTCTTTTCGGGGCCAATGATTTCGCGGCGGGATCGATGCTTGATTCTGCCGCCTCAGAGGGGGCGGAAAAGACGGCAGAGGCCCTGGAATTATCTCACGGGCAGAGTTTATCGGGGAAGAATGGATATGATTCGTCGATGGGTATTATGAGATTCAGTCCCGGCTATTGTGGATGGCATGTAAGCGCTCAAAAAAAGATATTCAAAATCCTTCAGCCCGGGGAAATCGGGATTGAATTAAACGATAGTTGCCTGATGATACCCCTAAAATCGGTAAGCGGTGTCATAGTCACCGGCAAGAAGGAGACATTTGTTTTCGATGATATTTTTGATTTCTGTGCCGATTGCGATGATCGATCCTGTCAGGACAGGATAAAGACATTAATGGAATCCAATTCATTTTGAGGTGATATATAATGGACACACTACAGTTGTTGAATGAGCGTCTGCAAAAAGGTGATGTTGAAAAGGTAGAGGAGCTGACTAAACAGGCGATAGCGGAAAATTGCGGAGCCAAGAAAATCCTCGATGATGGATTGATTGCCGGAATGTCCATCGTGGGCGAAAAATTCAAAGCCCACGAGATATTTCTTCCGGACGTGCTCCTGGCGGCAAAGGCTATGTATGCGGGGATGGATCTTCTGAAGCCGCTCCTGGTTAAAAACCATATTTCGATGATGGGTAAAGTAGTTATCGGTACGGTGCAGGGGGATCTGCATGATATCGGAAAGAGCCTTGTCGGTATAATGCTGAAGGGGGCGGGATTCGAGGTTATAGATCTCGGCAGAGATGTTTCCCCTGAGAAATTCGTTAATACGGCAAAGGAATCGGGTGCGGACATTATCGGCATGTCAGCGCTCTTAACTACAACGATGCCGGTAATGAAAAAGGTGATAAATCTGGCAAAGGAGCAGAAAATACGTGAAAAGTTTAAGATAATTATCGGCGGCGCTCCACTATCGGATGATTACGCAAATGAAATCGGCGCGGATGCCTACTGTTACGACGGTATCAATACTGTCGACTGTGTAAAACGCCTTCTGGGAGTCAATTAGATTGCGCAATCCTCTCGATCGAATAAAGGATGGCGAGGTTCTGGTCGGCGACGGCGCCATGGGGACAATGCTCATGAGCGAAGGATTGAAAGCCGGTGAATGTCCGGAGATGATAAATATTGAGAAGCCTCAGATCCTGGAAAAGATAGCCAGACTCTATCTTGAGGCCGGCGCCGATATTATTCAGACAAATACATTCGGAGGATCGCCGCTCAAGCTTGCACAGTATTCTCTCGAGGACAGATCGGATGAGATAAATACTGCCGCAGTCAATGCCGCTCGCCGCGGAGCGGGCGACCGAGCTTACATTTCAGCATCCTGCGGGCCGTGCGACCGTCTGTTAAAACCATACGGTGATACGGATCCGGAGGAAATATACAGAGGCTTCGAAATACAGATTCGGGCTCTGGTTGCTGCGGGAATCGATATGATATGCATCGAAACCATGACTGACCTCAATGAAGCCGTCCTGGCAGTAAAAGCGGCAAAATCGGTTTCGCAGACAATACCTGTAGCCGCGACGATGACATTTGATCTCACGCCGAATGGATTTTTCACAATCATGGGAACCGGTATCGAACAGGCAGCGACAGGTCTTGCCGATGCGGGCGCCGATATCATCGGATCAAATTGCGGCAACGGGATCGAAAATATGATAAAGATCGCAGAGGAGTTCAAGAAAAGAACGTCATTGCCCGTGATGATCCAATCGAACGCCGGTCTGCCCGTTATGAAAGGCGAGAATACCGTATACCCCGAGACCCCCGAGTTTATGGCAGAAGGATGCGAGAAACTTCTGAAAATCGGCGTTAATATTATCGGAGGATGTTGCGGAACCGCGCCGGATCACATTGCCGCATTCAGAAAAGTAATCGATGATTTCAAATAATCCTGAGTGATCTGCCTTCAGTATTTGTAATACACTTTACGTAAAGTCAGTATAGCGTGTGGACGAGAATCTCTTTACTATCTGGAATTTCGCGCTTTGAGCCATGATATGCCTTGACCTTATCAAAAGCGCAGATAACGCTATTTACTTTCAGCCTCCGAAAAATATATATTATCCTTAAATAATATTTTTATGGGACAGGATAAGTCCCGTCCCCTGAGCAGGAGGAGTGTGATCAAATGCCAGGCCAGAACCTGATCGAAAAAATCGCCGGGAAATTTGTTGTCGGGCTTGCCGAGGGACAGGTCGTCAGAAGCGGGGACTATATTTCCATAAAACCCGCTCATGTCATGACCCACGACAACACCGGTGCAGTGATACCGAAGTTCAAATCGATCGGCGCCGCCGGGATCAACGATCCTCGCCAGCCGGTATACGCGCTTGATCACGATATCCAGAACAAAGATCCGAAGAACCTGGATAAATACGCCAGAATAGAGGCTTTCGCTAAAGAGCACGGAGTCGATTTTTACCCCGCCGGACGCGGTATCGGCCATCAGATAATGTGCGAGGAGGGTTACGCCTGGCCCGGCACCATGGTAGTCGCCTCCGATTCCCACTCCAATATGTATGGCGGGCTGGGATGTCTCGGAACGCCCATTGTCCGTACCGACGCCGCCGCCATCTGGGCTACCGGCCGTACCTGGTGGCAGGTGCCGCCCGTGGCAAAGGTCGAACTGAAAGGTAAGCTCAATCCGGGCGTCACCGGCAAGGATGTCATTATCGCTCTTTGCGGATTCTTCAACAACGATGAGGTTCTGAATCATGCTATAGAGTTTGCGGGCGACGGGATTGCCTCGCTGTCCATAGATCAGCGGCTGACAATCGCCAACATGACCACCGAATGGGGGGCGTTAGCCGGCGTATTTCCTTTCGATAATGTCACAATCGAGTGGTTGAGGAAGAGGGCGGATTATATATCTCTTCGCGGACCTGCCGGCGTGCCTTCAGATGACGATGTGTCAAGCGGCCATCCGCGGATGAACCATAAAAGAATAGATAAACTCGCAGAATCTACTCCGGTCGCCGATCCCGACGCTTTCTATGCCGGAGAACTAACTATCGCTTTAGGTTCTATCCAGCCGCACGTCTCCGGCCCCAATACGGTCAAGGATATGACTTCGATCGCCGAGATCGGCAAGAAGAATATCAAAATCGATAAAGCCTATCTCGTCTCCTGTGTCAACAGCAGGGTGGAGGATCTGGCGCAAGCCGCTGAGGTAGTCCGTGGCAAGAAAGTCGCCGATGGTGTGGAATTTTATGTTGCCGCCGCCTCCAGCGAGGTACAGGCCGAAAGCGAAAGACGAGGGGATTGGAAGGTATTACTCGATGCGGGAGCCAGACCATTGCCTCCCGGATGCGGTCCCTGTATTGGTCTCGGCACCGGGCTTTTGGAGGACGGCGAGGTTGGCATATCGGCTACCAACCGCAATTTCAAGGGGAGAATGGGTTCCAAAAACGCCGATGTATATCTGGCGTCGCCGGCGGTTGTGGCCGCCTCCGCTATCGCAGGTGAGTTGGCCGCCCCGGCTCAATTCGGCGATACGCCCCCGAGAGGCGAGATCCTAATAAACGAGAAGAAAGCTGTATCAACCGCCGAAGTTGAGATCCTCGATGGTTTCCCGGAAACTATAACCGGCGAGATTGTCTTTTGCCATCAGGACAATCTCAACACCGATGGTATATTCCCCGGCAAGTATACCTATATCGACGATTTCACGCCGGAACAGCAGGCCGGGGTTGTCATGGAGAATTACGATCCCGAATTCGGCAAGCTGGTGGAGAAGGGTGATATACTTGTAGGCGGATATAATTTCGGTACCGGTAGCTCCCGGGAGCAGGCGGCTACCGCTCTGAAATACAGGGGCATCCGGATTGTGATCAGTGGTTCTTTTTCGGAGACATACAAACGAAACGCGTTAAACAACGGCTACCTGGTCATAGAATCGCCTGAGATTGTCGATGATCTGAAATCGTATTTCGGAAAGGACAGGTTGACCGTTAAAACCGGGGCGAAGGCAGTAGTTGATTTCAGAAAATCGTTGATATTCGCCGACGAAAGGTCCTTTCCGTTCAGCCCGGTAGGAGCCGCCGCCCAGGAGTTAGTAATCGTCGGTGGATTAGAAAACTGGGTGAAGGAGAATTTGTAGGTCGGGTTCCGAGCTTAGCGAGAAACCCGACGCCTTGTCTGGCAAGGCTGCTGATGAGGAATGAAATTATGAAAATAAAAATGCTGATATATATTGTCTTAATTAATGTGATTATATGTTCCGTTTCTTTTGGCCTTCCACCATCATTAATAACCCTGAACAATATCGCGGATATCGTTAATTATCGTATAGGCGTCGATGATATTTATCTCGACGGAAATAACAATCTGGTCGGATATTTCACAAATTATGATACCGTGCTGGTAATGAATATCTACCGTTTCCGAATCAATATCGATGGAGAAATAATAGAAGATCCGCATTCTATATATTCTGTAATGGGAAGATATGATGATTTCAAGGTCCGAAGTGAAAAGACAGGTCGTTCTCATCTTCTTGTAGGTATTTTCGGCGATACAAGTTGCGATTGGGACGCCTATTATACTGTGGATAGCTCGGGAAAGCATGTTGCTGAAATTGCATCAATACCCCCGGGCGATCTTTCCGTCAGCAATATTATGTCCGATTCGATATTTATCGCCGCGCGAATAGGCGATATGATGGGGTGCTGGCGGGAAATGGATGATGACTTTGGCGAGGAATATTTCCAGATATTCCGGAGAGCCCCCGAGGATACCAACACAAATTTGATAAATCTACCGATTATTAGTCCGGGATTTTATCCGACCGCTCTGCAAATCACATCCGAAAATAAAATTCTGGTGATTGCCGATGATTCATGGCGAACCCGGTATAGTTATTATGGCAAGACGAAAGCTGAAACATTTTCCACCTTTATGATCGATCTGGATGATAAGACTATTATAAATTCTGATTCCGGTAATATTATGGATCGAGCAAATTACATTATCCCGAATTTCAATGAGAGTATCTTTATCTATGGGCCATCGACAATATGGATAGGTGATTCCCTGCTGTATTATTTTCGGATGACACCGCTCGATTATTATAAGGATAATGTGAGTGATAAGCTTTGTATATTGATCTTCGATAAAAATGGCAATAATTTAAAAACTGGCAAAGGAAAAATCGCTAAAATAATTTATAAGAATATTAATATGTTTGGGCCGACGGAAAACATTATTCCCTGGATCGAAAAATCGGGGCCCAAAATAACGAAAGTAAAATTTGGGGTTATTTCTTTCAAAGATTTTCCCAATATATACATAGACCTCGGCGTTGAGTAGGTCGGATTTAAAATGAGCAAAGCAAATGAGAAAGCTGCCGCCCGAGCCTCCATTACAATCCATTTCCTCCTTGCCTTCCGCGTAAAAAATGGCTAACTATAAATCGAAATCGTAGGGGCGTATTGCAATACGCCCTCACAAAAAGACGAGAAAAATGTAGGTCGGGAGCTTGCTCCCGACAATGTTGCGGGCAGCAAGCTACCTGCCTGCAAAGGATAGAAAAGGATCAAAACTAATGCCAAAACCAATCTCCCAGACAATCTCAGAATTCGCGGTTAACTTAAAATACGAAGATCTGCCGGAAAACGTGGTCAACGAGGTCAAACGTTATCTCTATGACTCAATAGGCTGCGCCTACGGCGGCTACCACACGAATGACGTCAACATCCTGCGGGATATCTACAAGGGAATGGGCGGCAAGGAGGAGGCCACACTGATAGGTTTCGGGGATAAGATGCCGGCGGTTAACGCCACCCTGGTCAACTCCCTGATGATCCGCGCCCTCGATTTCAACGATATCTACTGGAAAGAGGACCCCTCGCACCCGTCGGATCTGATATCCGCCGCCCTGAACGTGGGGGAGATGGTCGGCGCATCGATGAAGGAAATTATCGTTGCCATTGCTCTGGCCTATGAGTTCGAGCAAAGGCTCTGCGAATTTGCCAAGCCCGGCGTCCGCGAGCGGAAATGGCATCATGCCACACTAACCCAGTTCGTATCGCCAATAGTGGCAGGCAAACTGCTGGGGCTGACTGTCGATCAGATGGTCAACGCTATCGGCATCAACGGTTCCCACAACCACACTATCGGCTGCCCCACCGCCGGCAAGCTGACTATGATGAAAAACACGGTCGATCCTATGGCCGTTCAGACCGGCGTATTTGCCGCCCTGATGGCACAGAAGGGATACACCGGCACCATCGAGGTTTTCGAGGGCAAAGAGGGATTCATGGACGTTTTCGGGCCGGACTGGGATATCGATAAGATGACCGGCGGCCTCGGCGACGATTACCGAATCCTGCAATGCAGCATGAAGGCATTTCCCACCGAGGCCCTGACTCATACTCATATCACCACCACGTTGAAAGTCGTCACCGGCAATGATATCAAGCATGATGATATCGAATCAGTCACGGTAACTACAATCGCCCGCGCCTGCGATATTCTCTTCGATCCCCATAAATACCGCCCCGAATCGAGGGAGACGGCGGATCATTCGCTGCCATATTGTATTGCCGCAGCTATAGTGGACAGACAAATCACCACCAACACCTTCTCCGAGGAGAAAATGAAAGACCCGCGTATCCGGGAGGTAATCGATAAGATAAAAGGGGATGCATCGGTTGAGTTCGAGAAGATGTTCCCGGCCAAACAGCCGTCGAAAGTGGTCGTGAAGACAAAGGACGGCAAGGAATATTCCGAATATTTGGAATATCCCAAGGGCGATCCGCGCGAGCCGATGACGACGGACGATCTCGATGCGAAATTCAATGCTCTCTCGGAGAAGCTATTATCTCCGGAACGGCAAAACGAGATCAGAAAGTTGATTTTTGAATGCGAAAATATCTCCGCCGTCGATTTCATGAATGGATTGATCGCATAGGGAAATCCATTTTAAGATGCCCAGGAAAAAACTAAAACGATTCGCTGCCCTCTCGACTTTCGATAATGTGTATGAAGATCCGCTCGATTGGAGAGGCAGATGGAGCCGGGCATGTTTCGGCAATGATAATCCCGTAACCCTGGAGCTCGCCTGTGGCAAGGGTGAATATACAATTGAGTTGGCCCGGAGATTTCCGGATAGGAATTTTATCGGTATCGATAGAAAAGGAGAGCGGATCTGGAGAGGCGCCAGTACAGCCCTCGAACAAAATCTCAAAAACGTGATCTTTTTGAGAACCGATATCGAAAAGATCATCGATCTGTTCGGCGAAAATGAAATATCTGAAATCTGGATAACATTTCCCGATCCTTATCCCGGGCAAAGCAAAGCCTCAAAACGCCTCACCTCACCCCGCCTCCTGAATATCTACAGAAATGCCCTGACGCTGGACGGCATCATACATTTAAAGACCGATGATACAGACTTATTCGATTATACTTTGAGGACTCTGGAAACCGAAGATTGTATTGTCCATAGCATCACTCGCGATCTTTACAAACGGCCTGTCTCGGATGAGCTTCTTGCTTTAAAAACAACCTACGAAAAAATGCATCTCGAAAAGGGGAAGACGATCAAGTATTTGTGTTTCGGGTTCAAGAAACGTCTGGTTGATGCCCGTAAATATGGAGACGGAAATCCCGGCAAAAGGATGGCTAATGACGCCCTTATCGACCGAGCCGGGCCGTCAAAAAAGAGGTAATAATCGCTTTTAACTCATTGAAGATTGGTCTGTTGTCGGAGAAGGCCGTATGAACGCTAATGGTAAAATTCTGCAAAATATTGCGATGATGTGGTTGTAGCTCATCAAAGATGATTGATGAATTTCGTTAATCGCTTGAAAGATAACACATTACAACATGAAAGATAAATATCGGTTTTGGCATGGATTTTGAGAAAGTAAGCATGTGATATAGTATAATATTTTGGAAAGGTTTAGGAAAAAAATGAAGAAAATAATCCTTGTTCTGACAATCGGGCTCTTGATGGCTCCTGCGGCCTATGCTGTTCCCCATCTACAGCTGTTCATCGACGGAGCGACCTATGATGACGTTACCGAGACCTGGGTCCTCGCGACCGCCGGAAGCTTTGATCTTTACGTCTTAAGCGCGAACGAGCCACATCAAAATGTTTTGGTCAGTATGGCGCTTGGGGGATTTGGCGAATTTGAAAATCCTGATGGTATTGTCTCCCTATCAGGTTTTGGTGGACCGGCTATTGATGATTGGACATGGGGTTATTCTCCTTTGGGCTCTGCGCCAGGTTGGGACAGTAATGAGGATCTACCCCCACATGGAATATATCCGACATGGTTTGCTGAGGCGAATACGGGCAATTATAATATGTCACAGAATGTGGGCGACGTTAACCCCGGGCCTGATTTCTGGGATCCGACCATAAACGGCCCTGGCCCTGCGAATGCCAGTGGGCAATATAAAGTATTCAGTTTGTCAGTAAGCGCTCCATTCGGGACATCAGTGCATTTCGACGCGTACACACTGGATGGCGATGTATTAGACGAATTTGCTCCATTTTCCCATGACGCCTCAACCACTATCATCCCGGAGCCCGGCACGATACTGCTCATGAGCACCGGCCTTTTTGGCGTGGGGCTTGCAGCTATCAGGCGCAGAAAAAGTTAAAAAAAGATAATTCTGATTTTCTTCCAGGCCGCTTCCCGACGAAGCGGCCTTTTTTTTGCCATCTTGCACTTTCCAGGTGTCGATAAATAGAGGAACGTATGAGGGGGAATTATCTTGTATAGACAGGCAGAGAATATTATAATTTTATAACTGACTGTCCGGGAGAGGTGGCCGAGTTGGCTGAAGGCAGCTGCCTGCTAAGCAGTTATGGGGGAAACTCCATCCAGGGTTCGAATCCCTGCCTCTCCGTTGTGGTTTTTCCACTGTTTTCAATCTATATCCCGGATCATCTTGCGGATGCGGTGAAAAGCTCGAGTCTGATCAACTAAACTATCCTCTACGTTGAGAATTCCTCCTATCTTGTGTTTTGGATAGTTCTCTTAGAAAATTGTTGGAAAGCAACTGTCTCGAATATCGATTTCACCTATCCATCATATTGATTGGAAAGTCTAGCACGAATTTCAACAATCCCTTTTCTTAATCCAAGATTTTGTTTTCTTAATTGATTGTTGTTGACATTAACTATTCAGTAGGCTACACTACCATGAAGAAGCATTGTATAATATTATTTTAGCCAGATTTACGTGAATAGGGGGAAGATATGGACAATAGCCTTACACTTAGGGTCTATCGACGGATTGATAATCGATTTGAAGGCCTGAGCGACGATTCGCCGCGGGCACTGGAGCTGCATAATCGACGCAAGGACGCTCTACATGCGGTCCTCGACAGTGATCCTGTTATCAGGGTTAGCAAATGGGGAAAAACTGATGACTCTGGTCCGCACGAGTTTGTTGAAGTCGCACTGGGTGCGGCAGCGTCGGCGGTATTCAAGTACGCAATCGTACCTGGCATCAAGTGGCTGGGCAGTAAGCTTGCGGAGAAAGCAGTTGATACTGCTCTCGGCGAGTTGGCCAAGGCGATCGTCGCAAAGCTCCGTCCCAAGCAAGAAGCGAAAGAACTGCTGGATTTCATTCTCAATCTACCGGACGGAACGCAGATCGCTGTGAATCCACCGGGCCGATATGCCACGATTACAATCAACTTTGCGGATGGATCGGTGCAGTCACTGGAGTATTCGAAGGCCAGTGATCAGGCTGCCGGCTAACACCGGCATGCAGCGGCCGTGGCTCCCCTGCGCCGCTGAAGAGAAACGTTATGTGTCTTTTCGAATGAAAGACGCCATGAGGAGACGTAGCGAGGACCCGATGTTATGAGTAACTATGTTCTTGAGCTCATAGTATCAATGTAAGATATGAGCAATAGTATAGGCATCTGATTAGATGGAAGAAATCATCAAAACAATGCTAGTCTACGCTGCGGCAGCGGGCGTTATCTATGCCGCATTTGACCGTTTGGAGAGCCTGGCGGGAGACCAAATCAGAGAAAGGGTCTTACTATTTCTTAAAGGGCAGTTACAAGACCAACCAAGTCAACAGTTCTCGAGTCTCTTCGATAGACTCTTTGGGCATAGGCACTTTTCTTGGCGCTGTTTCCTCATAAGCGGTGTTGTTTCGTTAATAGCTGTCTTCGCTGCCTATATAGGTTTGAACCTTTGGGAAATTGGCGCGCGTCCCCCGGGTACTGCTTTTTATTATATATTGGTGGGCGCTCTGCTAGCTAATCTAGTGCCCGATTATCTTTCATTGTTAGAGAGTAGAGTGATCATTCGTTGGTTACCTCGGTTCCGGGTATTAGGCAAGGGATTTTTGCTTCTGTTAGATCTCATTATTACTTTTGTGATCTATACATCTTTCTTGCTAACATACGTTTATTTGGGCGAAGGGTATTCTGAGACTTCCTTTGGTAGTTTTCTAGACTCACTGTTTGGCGGGAGTGAAGTTCCTAGGATTGTAGTGGCGACCTTTCTTTCAACTTTTTCGACATCGTTATGGATTTATTTCTACATGTTTGGTGTGGGGGCAACGAAAATGACTCGAAAATGGTATCTCGGAGTAAATCTACTGGAAATTCTGAAGTGGCAGATTCAGCCTGTGCGAGCGGTCGGGTCAATCGCGGCAATTTATCTATTTGGGCTGCTGTGTGTTATCCGTACGGCTTTTTGGCTGTTCAACTAGTTCATTTACAAAGGCTTTTGGCAGCCGCCAGTCATGATTATTGGGCCATTATCAAAGATAGCTCTTCGGATATCTGTGCGGATGGTATCGCCCTGGCTAAGGAACAGGATTGCGTGATGAAAGAAGACTGGACAGGGGATTTCATATCCTGGGTCTTTCGCCTTGAATAAAGGAACAAGGGGAAAATCTCAAGGGTTGGTGAAGCCTGACCGGGAAGCCGCGGACGACACACGAGATCCGCCGGGATGATCTTGCCGATTGGAGATCTGCGCCGCCCGCCCACCCTTGAAAAAAGGAGGCAATTCCGATGGCAACCTGTATAGTAGGTGTTTCTTTCAATAAAGAGAAATTCACCATGTTGGAAGATGCCTTGAAGACGGCGAATTTCCGCGGTGTTCTGGAATCCAGGTTCTCAGAATCTGGGAAGCCCAAAGATTCGTTCTCGATCGTTATCAAGCCGAATCTCATGATGTTTACCCACAGCGAAGACCCGCCCGCTACTTACACCGATCCACAACTCGTCGAACATCTGGTCAAAATACTTCAGGACGTGGGGTACAAAAACATCAAGTTGGTCGAGGCGCAGAACATCTACGGTAACTGGTACGACAACAGAACTGTGGCTAATGTTTCCGCTGCGGCCGGATTCTCTCCAGGAAATCTTGGCTATCAATTCTGTGATCTTACGGAGGAGGCGGAGGGACATGATTACGGTGGGAAATTGCAAAAACATCTTGTAGGCAAGTCATGGAGAGACGCGGATTTTCGGATCTCGTTTGCCAAGAACAAGACCCATGTGTCCAATCTGTATACGCTGACGTTGAAGAATGTCTACGGCACGCTGCCTGCTCAGGACAAGGCCTTAGAATATCATGCAAAGAGAGAATGGGACGAGTCGACTCTGGATAACCTCAAGAATTTCCTTGTCCATTTTGGGATTATAGACGCAGTTTACAGCGCGGACGGACTACTGGGATTCAAAGGCACTGCCTTCCCCAAGCATACGAAGATGATCCTCGCCAGCTGCAACCTCATCGCCGTGGATATCGTGGCAGGTCGGATGATGGGGGTACGTCCTAAGAGAAGCAAACTGACAGCTCTTGCCATCAAGCAATGGGGAATGCCGGAGATAACTCTGAAGGGGATAGAAGAAGATTACCGCCATCCGGGGTGGGACAACGTGTCCATTAAAGGGAGAATCTCCAGGTGTTTGTTCAATCTTGTCACTCGAATATGGGGACGACGGCCGGAGGTTCCGGCCATGTTGGGGAAGAGTTACCTCTATCATCTTCTCCAGGAGAAGATGCCTGAGTTTATGCAGAAAGCCACCGATTTGCTCGAAGAAAGCTACTTGGGCTTCAATCTTGGGGGGATCATTAGCAATGGTCTGGTGGGAGACAAGATCGACACCGAGCTTTTCCCTCGTAAGAAACATCTTTCTGAGAGCCTCATTGTGAAGGCCAAAGAGAATCTCAAAGACATCATTTACAACAAGAAAAGAAGGAGGGCGATATTCAGGGACCTATTCGCAAACCTTTTCGGCGAGAGTGATCAATCATGAAGGTGCTGATTGATTCAGTCGTCACTCAGCCTGGCAACGATATAGTCCTTCCAAAGCTCTGCCTGTTGATTCCGGTCAGGGGCACGCTCATTCTTGCGGACATTGAAAAGGAAGGTGGACTCAATTGGGAAGAGAAAAGCAATGTAGACATCAGCAATGATTTTAATGTGGTTGTTACCGTTAACGTAACTCGGGTTCGCAAGGAGGTACAGCGAAATGATTAATCAAGAAGCGATCATTCAGGAAGCGGAAACACGTATCAAAGATCAAAAAGCGAGGCGCGACGAGAACCTCAAGCAGCTTGACAACTTGAGGACAGGCAAAAGATTTGACTGGACCAAGGTCGAGGTACCCACGCGGCTCGCCGAACGAGCACGACGCCTGGGACTGTTCGAGGCTGCCGGTGCCATATTACGAGATCCTAAGGACATAGAGATCGGGAGACGAGTCTACGAGCAGATCATTGACGTCAACAATATGCTCAGCGTGACGTTTCTCTCTGAAGGCTCGCGGATGGCACGCGGCGTCGGCCGGGTAACCCTGGAGGTGCCCGGCGGTAAAAGACTGGGAACCGGTTTTATGGTCTCGCCGCGTATCATGATGACCAACAACCACGTTCTCGGAGATAGTATCGAGGCTGGGAACGCAAATCTGGAGTTCGATTTCTACCGGCGCGAGGAAGGCACCACCGGTCCGATCACCAGCTTCCGCTTGCAGCCAGTTCAGTTCTTCGTTACCGATGCACCGCTGGACTTCACGCTGGTCGCTGTCGAGGCGACCAATGCCGATGGCGTTGACGTGAATGACCGCGGTTGGTTCCCGTTAGTCGGGCCGTCTGGTAAGGCCGTGGTCGGCGAACGCGTGTCCATCATCCACCACCCCAACGGCGACCCGCAGATGGTCACGGTGCATGATAACAAGATCGTCGGTGTCGACTTCAATAACGATTTCCTGCATTACGAGACCGACACTATGGGCGGCTCTTCCGGATCGCCGGTGCTCAACATCAACTGGGATCTGGTCGCACTGCATCATGCGGCGGTGGACCTCAAAAACGAGGGTATTCGGATTAGTTCGATTGTCACACGACTACGGGAAATCTTCGAAAATGAGTCCGGAATGGAACATTCAGATGTAGACACCGCGTTGCTCGCCGAACTGATGGCCGCCAAAAGGCCGCTGAGCCCCGCCCCGGATCGATTCGATCGCACAATTCCATCAAGTTATAGTCGCGGGCAGATGAACGCTGACGGTACGGCGAGTTGGATCGTGCCGGTCACTCTGACCCTTGGAGTCGGCCAGCCCAGTTTACCTGGCGGAGTTGCCGTTCATATCGACTCGCCGGTCACGCCGGGGGGAATCTCAGATCGGGAGCCACCGGTCGAGGATTCGAATCTGCGCGACGCACTCCAGGCCCTGAAAGACACCGCGGGGCGAGTCTACTATAGCAAAGTAGATGACAAACAGGCGCGGGACGACTACTATCCGGACCTAAGAGGTCTCAGTAAAAACCAACGGTACAGAATACTGTCAGAGTTGCTCTCTGAGACCCATACGAAAACGTTGAGCTACAAGAAGGCGCGGTTGATCCATCTTTATCCCTGGATCGATCGTCGTGAAGGCAGTAGCCAGAGGCTTCGCGGGATCTACTCCAACGAGATCTTCGACGCGCGGGAGGTCATTCGTCAAGAAGCTACTATGGAACGTCAGCGGGAAAAGGTGATTCGCGAGCGGATGACGCGCGAGTCCTTCGAGACCGTAGATGAGACGTTCCTTGAAGAATTAGAAGCCGCCTACCCCTTCAACTGCGAGCATGTAGTGCCACAGTCCTGGTTCAACAAGAGAAAGCAGCCTAGAACGGACATGCATCACCTTTTCACCTGTGAGTGGGGCTGCAATAGTTTCCGGGGGAACCGGGCCTACTTCGACTTTCAGACCGAGGCCTACCGTGATAACTGCGGTGAAAGTAAAAAAGGCAAGTTCGAGCCGAAAAATGGCAAGGGCGCCGTGGCCAGGGCAACGCTGTACTTCCTACTGCGTTATCCCGAGGACGTTGCCAATAGTAGCAAGGAGATGCCTAAGGAGCGGCTGAAGACTATAATTAAATGGGCTAGGGAAGACAAGGTCGACCTCTGGGAGCGGCACCGCAACGCCGAAATCCAGAAAGTGCAGGGCAATCGCAACCCGCTGATCGACTTCCCCGATCTCGTCGATAAGATCAATTTCGAGCTGGGTTGGGCTTAAGATGAGTTAAGCAAGCGCTCTGACGGGCTACAGGGAGCAGTATATAATAATACAGCGTTATTTGTTGTCTTTGACTCCTCTGGTATACACCTCCTCCCATATTTCAGTCTCTACAAGGTATTCCAGATTCAACTTTTGGGCTTCTTCCTTCCTTGTGAACACAATATCTTCGACTTCTTTCAATAGTGTTTCCAAATCGCTTTTTTCAGATAGTTCCTCAGATACGGTATTTCCGAGCAGGTTCATTACCTTGATTGTTACCGGTAGAACGTACTCAAAGCTGTCTTGGATTCCTGTCATCAACTCCTTGTCAAATCTCTCTTCATCCCAGTGGGAATATTGTGTCCCCGGACCATAATCCGTCTCTGCAGACATATGCTGGAGTTCGGGAATACTTTTTATGTATTCGTCTTTGAATAGCCCGGTATCCTTATAAAACAACTGCATCCACTTGTCCCAACCAATACCGGCAGTATGTCCGATTTCATGAACGACGGTTCCTGCGATCTCATAGTCAGTGAATTGGTCAAGATATTTCGTATTGAATTCAATCCTGCCATATACAGTGCCGTTGTTGGTGTATGGCCTATATGCTCGTGCGATCGTAAATCCACTGCTTGTGAATATTCCAAGTCTGATGACAATCGGTGAGCTTGGAACAATAAATCGATTCCAGAAGTTACAAGCCAGCCTTGCTGTTTTTTTCAGCTTGTCATCTCTATCATCAACAATGTTATAAGTTATCAGGGCGCTCATTTTTCCTCCTTCAGTGTTTTTGGAATGTTTGACTAATCATTTAATTATTTACTTGTAACAGAGTTTAATCTGCATAGCGCTTTTTGCTTCCGCTGAATTTGTGTGATGGGCGGCACCTACAAACAGATGGAGAACGTTTGTCATCGCGGCGGTTGCCCTGTAGCCATTTTGTAATTCCAATTAAGGCAAAACCCTCAGGCGCTTTTTAAAAGGCTCCCAGCATTATCTCCTTGTTTATCCTTGAGCAATCCTCGCAGGTTTCACAAGAACAACTAACTACATTCCACATGGCTAACCCAGCAAAGGTTAGCATTTGAAAAAACATTCCCGGGGGGATGGGAAACTCGTTCTATAAAAAGAGATTCTCGCCGAGGTATGTCAAGGATTTTTTCGAACTTTAGTCATACTCGTCTTGAATCCCCGACCGGAGCTACATCAGGTAGTATTGAAAAGCGGGCTGCCGCAGGACAGCCCCTCATCCTATTTTTGAGATCACGACCTTTGCCTTATTCCGCCGTTTTTCCCTTACTAATCTTAGACTTCAGGGACGGTTTCACCAAAGGCTCGTCTCCACCAGGCAACGATCTACGCTGACCCGGACAGTCCACACAGCCAGAGAGCGGTACGGGGCCTCTGTAGGCCGCGATCGACATGACGACGTCGGTAAGCTCAAAGCTCACGCAGTTTCCGTCCACGTCGGCCGAAGGCTTGTACTCAGGTCTCGCCTCCGTACAATTGCAGACGTAGCCGGGTTGATCAAAGCCTCTGTAGAAGGCGATCATCTTGACAACGTCCGTAAGCTCACGCGCGGCGCCGTTTTCGTCGCTGTCACCGGGAATATAGGCGCAGCCACTGGTCACATCCAGAGTAACAGGTATCGTGCCGGTGGGAGTATCGGGATCGTTGGAGGTTAGATTCACCTCCCCTAAGTACATACCCACCCCCAGGCTTGTTGCGTCGAAGGTTACTTGAGCCACAAAGCTGTCGTCCGCAGGAATGTTCACGGAGCCTGGCGAAACGAACAGCCAGATATTCAAAACCTCCGGAGGTTCATTCAGGCCACTCGATTCAGATTGGGTGACTGGAACTGAAATCAGTTCTTTATCATCATCTCCCTTACCATTTATGAGCGAGAATTCGACGGCCTCGAGATCCACAGTCAATTCTGCCGTGCCGTTGTTCCAGATTGTCAGATCCAGAACGATACTGTTCCCTTCCTGTAGAGTTTCCTCATAGGAGAGCGGGCTGAACTGCATATCGGGTGTGCCCTGACCGCCAACATCGAAAGTTACCGGAATGTTGATGAACGATTCTCCGGGATCGTTGCAGGTTATCTCGATGGCCCCGGTGTAAACGCCCTCCTCGAGTTCCGTCGCGTCAAACGTTATGACGGCAACAATATCCTCACCGGACTCCAAGACTCCGCTATGGGTATCTGAATTCAGCCAGCCAACAGGAGAGTAAATCTTTACTGCCAGAAAGTCATGAACATATGCACTGTTATAGGCTACCTGTAAGCCAACGGTCCCTGCAGCGTTCTCGATTCCAATCGTCTCCTGATTTACACTGGGTCCCGTTGCTTCCTGATATTGGTAGACTATATTCCCGGTCCCCAGCATGATGACCTCAAATGTATATGAACCTTCACTATAGTAATGCGGAACATCGACGTAAGCTACTATGCAGCTGTCGACATTGTTCGTGTAGAAATAGGCGGACCCTCCTGTCTCGAAGTTAAGATCATCCCAGTAAACTGCCAGAAGGTTATTCGGCTGTGCCGCGTCCGGTATTGGACCATTATTATACTGCGTCGCAGTACTCGTAAAGGAAGCAAAACCGTTTGTGCATACGTTGATGGTGCTGTAGGAATTACCATAGAATGGAAAGTCAAAACCGATAGGTAAGTCTGTGATTATTCCGTCATCCGCGTTCCCCGGCCAATTTAGCGGTGTGCCGACAAGCGAAATATCGATCCAATTGTATGCCGGCCCCCCGGGCTCATCCGAATCGATCCACTCATAGCCGAACGCATCCGGGCCTCCGCGATCAGCAACGACCGGAGGATATATTGCCTGCCTGCGATCTCCCTTCTTGTTCCCGGTCGTTTCGATGAAAGCTATCGGTGCCTGAGAGGTAGCTTTTTCCTCCGGGTAAACCTCAACCAGGAGCGGTTCATTAGCAACCTCCACCAGGCTGAAAATCAGGGTGCCTTCACCCACATTGGAAATATGAAGATTGTCTGTTGTAATCTGGCCAACTTCCGCCGAGGCGAAAAAGGATGACGGGTCATACTCGATATCCGGCGGTGGAGCCATGCCAGTCGCCGTAGTGACCTTTATGGCGCGTCCGGCTTCAAGAATGGCGGCACCCGGATGGTAGATATTATCAAAGGTGTATTGCAGTCCGTCATTGTTCTCAAGATTCTGGAATCCCACGGTACTGTAAAGACCGGGTCGGTCGAAATCCCAGTAGTCGTCGTCATCGTTGTAAACGGTCTGATACTGAAATAATATCTCGGAATCGCCGGTAGGGGTCGGATAATAATCAGGATCGTAAATTATCATCTGGAAAGTTTCCGGAGAGTGGGGATTACCCGGATTGGGGTGCTTGCAATTCTTCCACTCGATTATTAACCGATGCGCGGAAGCATCATAATATTTAAAGACGCCGTCATTTCCGGAATAGATTAGATCATCCCAGAAGGGAGCAATCAAACCACTTGGGGCAGCCGGGTCTGGAATCGGTTTGTTATGGAAATTCGACCAGCGGCTTCCTCCCATATCGTAGGTAGAGGTATCTAAAGCCACGAATCCATTTATGCAGACCAGCATATAGTCAAAACTCTGACCATAATAGATGAAATCGAACGGCAATGAAACAACCGTGGCGTCGTCGTCAGTGTTGTCAGGAAAATTGACCCTGGTGCCGGGGCCACCGGCATAAGGGCTGATTTCCACCCAGTCGTATAACGGAGCGGGATCATAGCCGGCATCGATGTCCTCATACATATAATAGCCATAGTTGTCTGGTCCAACCGGATCGAAAATCGAAACGCTTCCGACAACTACAGAGATCAACCTGGATGCCACCGAACCGTTACTCGACGTCAATTCCAGGCTGAAGTTCACATTATGGCCGTTATAAACGTCGGCGGCGACTTCGACGGTAAACGGAGATGAGTTGTTGGAACCGGTTTCACCGATGCCTATGTCGCCAAAATCGGCCGATCCGTCAGTAATATTTATACCCGGGTCTGAGGTTGTCAAGACACCCGTCAAAGAGGTTCCCGCCAACTCGCCTATATTTTGTATTTGCACTGCGAACCATGATGTTTCTCCGGGATCAAGCCTGTTGTTGGGATTATCAGGGAAGGCCGATTGAAGGTGCAGAAAATACATAGACTTGATGTCAATTGGTACTGCAGCCGTCCAGCTTCCCTGATCGGATGCGATTTCCAGTTCCAGAATAATGTGATCGCCATGGGGGATATTATCCGCAAAACTGGCAGCGAATTTTCCTGAACCGGCCGTATTACCCGGAGAGATATCGCCGTAGTTCTGGTTCGGAACGGTGATATTCACCTGCTGGCTCGGAGAAGTCAGTGTAGCCTGAACGTTTGTGGCTGTGGTCAAATCCCCGAAGTTCCGGAGGGTAATATCGAATTCGACCGTCTCTGCCGGGTTGACGTTGCCGTCATTGTTGCCGGATGAGTTGCCGGAGTTATCATCATCGAGAGTTATGGCGCTGATTCCAACTGCTACCGGCTCTGTCTCAACAAGAGAATAGCCGGTATGAGGAATGTAATTTCTGGCGGTTACGGTTACGAACAGGGTATCCTCTGTAGAGGTGCCGAAATCAAGCGTAAGATCGCCATTGCTGTCGGTACGGCCGCCGACGAAGACCTCCTCGCTAATTCCGTAGCCTTTAAGGAGATTCACATATGCTCCCTCGAGCGGGGAACCGCCACTTCCGGTCACATGAATCTCCAACATATTGGTGCCGACAGGGATAATTGATGGATATGTGACAGTTAGATTTTGAGGTATGGCAGTTCTTAACTCCAACTCGGGATCGCCCAGCGTATTATATGTATGAAAATATTGTTCCACCCAGGTACCCTCGCCAGTGAAAAGGGGAAATGTATTGTAGAGTTGAATCTTCCCTCTATAAGCCGCCGATGCGAAATTATAAATCCCCTCTTCGAGTATTCCCCAGTAATAACCTATCATTATCGGGTTATTCCACTTCGTATGCGTGTCCCAATCCGTTGCCCCATAGAATGCCGGGCCGCCTTTAAAACTTGTCGGCGATGCCCCCATCCGTATCCATTTTTCGCCAAAGCACGGGTCGTTTGAATACCCATAATCGCCCGTTCCGCAGACGATCGAGGCCATGGGGCCGATCTTGTTATTGTTCTGCACCTGAGCCAGATTCGAAGTGCTGAAACTGGGATTATACCACCCCGACGGCCCTGCCCAGCCCCGATAACTTACAATCGAAACCCCATTGTTCATGGAATTCAGTATCGGTGTTGGCCCGGGATTTTCATTGGGATGCCCCGGGATACCGGACCACGAGAATACCGTATCTACCTGATAGAAGCCGTGATTCAAAAGTTGAGAGCGAGCCCACAATACCGTAATCCGTGGCGTTGTTGCGAGGACGTTGCCAGCCACCGATAAGCCTCTGAGCCAGTAATTCGGATCTCCCATATAGGGCTCTCTCTCGTATTTGATTGCCTTATACATGGCCACCCTCAGGTTCGTCCAGTTGGTAATCGACATGCGGGTAACCATAATGTCCGACAGATAATCGCTCCCGTCGACAAGTGAATATTTATGATCCGAGGTGTATCCGCTGTAAGAGTAATGGGGAATTCCGCTGCCTATATCCCCCACTATACAAACGAATTCGGGGGGCATATCCCAGGTATCATAAGCATTCTGAATATAGCTTTTTACTTCTTCTCTTGAGGGTGAACTGCCGTTGGGATCGATATCGGAGGCGGAGGCGATAACAACATCGTAACCTTTCAGATGTTTCCAACGCCCCAGAACGGCCGCCGTATCTTCAAAAACATCAGGCGTCAGAATGAGATAACCGCCCCTGACCGGTTCATAGGCGGCCAGAAGCTCATCGGCGTTCGGGGCCATGGCTCGATACAATGGCAAAAATGATTCGGAGATTCTATTTGATCGGCGGGTCTTCGCATTGCGTTCATCGAAACCTTCGTAAACCAGGTTATAGTCGATGCTGGTATAAACCTTAAGCTGCCTGGTGACCGGATTGTACTGAATGGGACTTATCACTACTTGAATCATTCTGAGATCCCGGCAAACGAGGGGCTCTCCGAGATCTACAACCTGAGATGGATAGAATTGATCTCTCTGGTAAAAATCCTCATCTATAACAAAGGGTAGCATTTCATCGGAGCCCTCGAGAGTCGGAGTTTGTGTCGGCATGATGTCGTAATCCTCGATAATCTCAAAGGACGACGATACAATTTCCACCCTCACGCCGGATTGGTCGGGGATTCCTACCAGATGAGCATATAACGGAAGATCCGGTAGTCCTTCCTCGGCTGTCTCTCCATACTTCTCGATATCGGGCGCAATCGGCGTTACCGTCTGATACGTTTTCCCATCAAGCTCCGCGTCATTGATCCCGACACCGGCCAGCCTGAAACCCAGATCGGTTCCGGACTGACTGGAATTAAACATCTGCATGGATGGCACATCGAGGTTCGCCGGTTCCAGAATATGATTGTCCGTGCCCGCGGATACCATCGCCAGCGGCAAGCAAAGAAACGCCGATAGATAAAGCGCCATTTTCATGATACTCTCCTGTCCATCAAACCTTGTTTTTCAAGATACCGTCAACTTCATGGGCTGAGATCCTTCTTAAGTTGCCCGTAGAATAAACAACATGGGTGCATTCATAATTCCACTTATCGTCAGCATCGTCCTCCCGTATAGGCAGCCCCTCGCCTTTTGATAATAGCGACCGTGCCGAAAGCCAACAATATCAGCACCATAATAATCATGCCCCATTCCGAGAGAGTTGGTACCAACTGCGGATTTGTGGGGACTAAAAGAACGTCGACCTCCGTGGGGCCGCCGCCTGTGACAACGACATTTCCTATAGTCTGGGTGAAGTAATCGTCTTTGAGAAACTTCAGTGTATAGCTTCCCGGCGCCAGCAGCCGGCGATAACGTCCGTAATCCGGCCTGGATAATCGGGGATTGATATCGGCGTTAATATGCTCGAGAACCTGCACCTCCGCCTCGATCGGCAGCAACGTGAAAGAATCACGGATGATCCCGGTTATGCCGGGGCCCAGAGCCCTCTGGAGAAGATAATACTGCCCCGGAAGATGAGCGGTAATTATGGCGTCCACCAGCGCAGGATCCTGAATCGTGGTGTCGGAAACCTCCACCGAAAAGGCTGCGGTTCCGAAGTTGCCGTAGAAATATGTCTTGAAATCGCCTTTGTTGACCAGAGCCCTCCTGGCCGTGTAGGTGCCCGTGGCGGAATCATCTGGTATGGCTTCTATTAAAGACGTAAACGATTGACAGATAGATTGCATCAGGGTTTCATCGGGGCCGAAACCGTGACCGCCTTCATTGGCATACCAGTACCATGGATAATACGCTACATTGGGTCTGCCGTAGGTTGGTGAATGATAATCCAGCGCCACCAGCGGCCTATACGTCCAAGCGAACTCCGCCATGGCGATATTCTCTGCCTGTGTGAAGGGGGCTTCCCCCTTATAAGTGAGTGATTCCGGGGTGGTGGCGTTGAGGCCATCGTCTATCCACCAGCCAAAGTTGTAGTTGCGGTTGTTGTCGACGCCGTCGTGAAAATCGAATATCCCGTTGTTGTCGTTGTCACATTTGTTTTTGCGCCATTCGGTATCTCCCTCCTCCACCACTATATGCCCCTCAGGATTGATGAAGGGGATGCAGAATATTTCGAGGCTGGTGACGTACGCCACCACATCGGGATCTCCCTCATCGTACCGAGTTATTATATCCTGAATAAAATTCATGACGACTTCCACGCCCAATACCTCGTCGGCGTGAACTCCGCTGCAATAGAAGATCGCCGGTTCGTCCTCGTCAATCTCAACGTTGTCTGAAATCTTGACTCTCAGCATGGGGATGGCGTCACGCGTGGAATAACCCATGGTATCCAGCTTGCAGATTTCCGGATGACCTTCCTGAAGATCTGTCAGAGTCTGCAGAGCATCGCTGTACCTGGTATATATTTCAGGAAGTTGAGCGCCTGAATCAGATGACACTGATATGGAAACCGAGACGATTAGAATTAATCGGCAAAGTTTCTTTACGGCTTCCTGCCCTTCTTTTCCCATCATCTGTAAGAAGGCTTTGAGTTCATTTTTTCTACTTGAGAAAGAAACAAAAACCCATCAATAAGGATGCCTGAGGCACGTCCCTACCACTAAGTTATATATTCTCGCTATATTGTCAAGCGTTTAGCCATGTTGGCCTTTTCGGCTCGCTATGGCGCCACTAACCCCGTGAGATTATTAGCGTTATCAGATTTCGATCGAATTAAATCGGACAGGTTTCGGGGGAAGGCAAATCTCAGAGCTTGATTACAGAATTCCCAGAGCTGATGAGGCTTTCTCAACATCGGAGGCATCCACCCAGATGAAGGAGCCGAATTGCCCGCCAACTGCAACAGCATTAATAGAGTTGATATTGATACCGAGGCCAGCGAGAGCTTCCAGACTATCAATTAATGCACCGGTGCGATCCTCTCCTGCCATAAAAAAACCGGTACCTTCTCCAGCTTGAAGTCCGGCAGCCGTCCATACATCTTTCAGCTCTTCCGACTTTTCAGAGAAGACATATAGTTTTGCCTTACCTTCCCGGGTGCCGAATCCCCAGAGCCAGGTCAGGCCGATGCTGTTGGCTTTAAGGTCTTGCATTATCTTTAGAAGTGCCCCCGGCTTATCCTCAAGATCCGCCACATAATAAGTCGCTCGCCTAACCTTGGCCATCCGCTCCTCCTCTTAAGATGTAATTGTCCGCCCAAGACTGTCCAACCCAGAGTTAGTAGGATATTATATGATGCGGTCGTAAATCAAGGAAAAACATCGCAATGGATACTGCATATGCCTAAATATGGTTCTGTCATTTGCAGCCGGCGTGTTTCCGAGCCGTTTTTTTCGCGGGCTCGTCTATTTCCGCTGATCCCCCGTTAGTGGAAACGAAAAAGCCCCGACCGAAGCCGGGGCTTGATGCAATCAATTTTGGCCTTCAACTTGAGGAAAGGATCACCTCAGCTACACCATCCTCTTCGTCTCAGCATATTTCCCGCCTGAATCCTGTAGAAATACAGGCCGGAGGATTCATCTTTAGCATCCCACACAACCTGATGACAACCAGCCGCCTGATTTCCGTGAATCATCATACAAGTTTGAAAATAAATGAGTTGACAATATGAGACATTTCTGTAAATTAATGATGGATTAAATGGGTAGATAAAGTCCTCATTCATTGGGCTTCTTGGGATACGTTGAAAATATGGACAAGCCGTGTTTTTGAAACCTTTATATGGGAAATCTCGGGCAAACCCGAATACCAAACAAACACTTATTAAGGAGGCTTCTTCCATGAAACACTTTAATCGCGCAATGCTAACTCTGGCATTCGCTCTTCTAGCGCTGACGTCGATAGGTATTCCGGTTTCGGCTACCGAGATTCCGCGAATGATCAGCTACCAGGGGATGATAACGGACAGCGAAGGCGACCCTGTGACGCAGCCAGGGCTTAGTTTCCGATTTCTGATCTTTGATGACCCCATCGCTGGTGATCCAGGATCAGCCCTTTGGATTGAAGTCACTGAGAAAGACGTAGTGGATGGTCTCGTGACCCACAATATGGGTTCACTAATCCCCATGCCGGATAACCTGTTTACCGAGTTTGACGAACTCTGGCTTGAAGTATGGGTGGACGGAGAGGCGATTGAGCCGCGCACACGCATCGTGTCGTCCGCATATGCCTTCCGCGTGTCTACAATTGACTCGGCTACGGGAGGAGCCATCACTGGTGATGTGAGCATCGATGGTCGCCTTAATGTCGAACAAAGCGGAACGGGGGGTGATGCCGGGTATTTCTGGATCTCCGACGCCGGTAACAACTCTAATGCGGTAACAGGTTTTACCATGGGTACGGGAGCGGGCGGTTATTTCGCTAATAATTTGGGGGGTACTGGCCTGATCGCTTATGGCGATGCACAGGCTATTCAGTGCTTAAGCATTCTCGGCACCGGCGTCTATGCCGTGAGCGCCAGTCTCGCTGATCTCGCCAAGGCCGTTCACGGGGAGATTTCGAATTCGAATCCGGGGGCCTATTCTGCAGCTGTACGAGGTGAGAACAAGGGAACCGGCGGTTTAGGAATCGGCGTCTGGGGTTCCCACGACGGCAGCGGATACGGGGTCTATGGCACCGCCACCACCGGTGTCGCAGGGTACTTTGTGACCTCAGGCGGGGGCGCACCGTCGCTCTACGCTCGAACCGAGGGCACTGGCGATGCCGGCCAGTTCCAAGGAGGTGATATTTCGGTTAAAGATGCCACTGGCGCGGAGACGGTGGAGATTGCCCCCAGCGAGGGAAGTACCGGCGCTCAGATTGTTCTGCGCGAGGCTGACGGAACTACTAATGGTATCGTCATGGACGCGGAATGGGTAGACGGGCCCGACAGATATGGCCGGATTGATTTGTACCAGGCAGGCAACAATACCGTCGTGATTCGAGCAGGCGAATCTCCTTTCACCGGCGGCGAGATCAGGCTCCGCGAGGCTGACGGAACTACTAATGGCGTCATCATAGATGGGGAAAAAGTAGACGACGTCAACCATGGCCAGATTGATCTGTACATGGGCGGCACCAGAACCATCTCAATCGAAGGGGGCGAAGAGTCCACCGGCGGCCAGATCAGGCTGCGCAAGGCTGATGGAACCCCCACTATTACACTGGATGCAGAGTTAGGGCTCGGCGGCGATGGGAGAATAACAACCGATGAGCTTCAGATCACCGGCGGCTCTGACCTCTCGGAACAATTCGATATACACAGTCTTGTTGGAAATGAACCTCCCTCTGCAGGAATGGTTGTTTGTATTGATCCGCAGAAAACGGGCGAACTGGTGGTCAGCAGTAGAGCTTATGATCCGACAGTCGCCGGAATCATCAGTGGCGCCGGCGGTATCAAGCCGGGCATGCTGATGGGTCAGCGGGGAACCGCAGGCGATGGTCAGTTTGCTGTGGCGCTGACGGGTCGGGTCTACTGCCGGGCTGATGCCTCCCATGGAACAATCAAACCAGGCGACCTGCTGACGACATCTTATACTCCGGGCCACGCCATGAAAGTCACTGACTTCTCCAGCTCTCAGGGCGCAATAATCGGCAAAGCCATGTCCTCACTTCAAGAGGGCAAAGGTCTGGTCCTGGTCTTGGTGAGCTTGCAGTGAGCCGGTGAGAGGAGTTTTAAGGATGAAAACAACCAACAAAATGAAAAGTTTTTTCGCACTGAGTGTAGTCCTGTGCTCGGCTGTAATTGCGCTATTGGCGAGTCAGGCTTGGGCGCAACAGATACCTCAAGCCCCGCCTCCTCGCCATCCGGCCAAGGACCTGCCCATGCCTGCCGGTCTCTACGACCTGGACTATGGGGTGAGGGTAGAGGGCGCTGATGCCGCCAGCATAATCCTTAAGAAGGGATTTATCGCTCGTGCAGATGGCAAAATAAACGTCGAGATTATCAACCAAAAAGGACCGGAGCACGTTGATCCGGAACTTGTCACCCGGTCTGGAGGTGAGGTTGACGCCACCTGGCATAATCGAGTCAGCGCCTGGATTCCTCCTGACCAGATGATCGCTCTAGCCAGAAGGCTGCCGGCAGGGTTTTACATGGAAGATGTGTGCGCGGGGGGATTGGATGACGAGGGCCCGGGAGTGATCGGCTCGGATGCCTACCGGGACGCTGGAGCAGATGGCTCTGGAATAAAGATTGCCGTCATAGATAGCGGCTTTGACAGTTTGATACAAGCACAAAACGCGGGAGCTGCACCGCCGACTTTTGGCGATACGGATACAGTGGATTTCGCAGGTGGGGGAATCATTTCGGGGAGCCGTCATGGCTGCGGTTGCCTTGAGATGGTATATGATCATGCGCCCGGAGCTACCTACTACCTTTACCGGGTTAACGGTGGAAACATAACGCATCTGGGCAATGCCGTGGACAGCGCAATTGCCAAGGGTGTTAATATTATCACGCTCTCGCAAAGTTATTACAATCAGGGGTGGGAGGACAACTCAGGTGGGGCCTGTGACGCCGCTGCCGCTGCCACGGCCGCCGGGATGCTGTTCTTCACTTCGGCGGGCAATCGCGCCAAAGACCACTGGCAGGGTGATCTCAGCCCAACCGTAACTGGCTGGCACAAGTGGGCGGCAAGTGGTGATGTTACCATAGATATTGTCATGGACTCCGGCGACACTGACAATTTTCGCTTATCCTGGGATACTACCGGTGATGTTTACGATTACAATTTATACCTGTATAACTCGACTCTTGACTCTGTGTTGGCCAGTGATCTCGAGCCTGGCAACAACTTCGAGGAATTCAGTTGGACGAATAACATAGGTGACGATCTGACGGTTAAACTCATGGTCTGGCGGGCGAGAGGAGGTATTACCGAGATGGAGGTTTTCGAGAGCAAGAGTGGGACCTGGCAGGAGGAGCATAGAGTTTCCGAGGGCTCCACGACGTCACCCAGCAACAGCACCGAACCCAACTGCATATCGGTCGGCGCCGTTGATTGGGATGTTTTCACCTCCCCACCGGGTACGGATAATATCATTAAGTCTTATAGCAGCCAGGGGCCAACCAATGAAGGCGGCACCCGACCCAAATTGTGTGGACCAACGAATTGCTCATCCGTGTCCTACCCGGGCAGTAGCGGCTTCACAGGTACCAGTGCCGCCACACCCAACGCCGCCGGAGCGGCGGCGGCCTTTTGGTCCAGCGCACCATTTCTCAGCGCTTCGTCCGTCAGGTATCTGCTGTTTGAAAAGGGAGAGATCTTCAAAGATTGGGGTTCCGGGGGTAATGACAATATATACGGCCGTGGAGGTGTCGCACTACACACCTACCACGACAATACCGTCTGGGTTGACCGACGATATGGAAACACCTTCGGGTTTGCCGATCAACCTTTCTATTATGTATCTGATGCCGAGTCATGGGCCACAACCGGAGGGAGAATCGTTTTCCTGGGACAGAGCTATCCGGAGGTGATCACTCTAACCAAGGAGTTGCTCTATGAGACCATTGGCTGGCCGGCGCTGCTGGGAGATTAGGCCGAAATGCATATGTATCCCACCTCTTTGGGATGCGATAAGTATGCTAAGATAGATTACCAAATATCGAGTTCGTCTTTGATGCGGTGGGTTACCATTTCATATTCAGGCAGCATCGTATGTGTCGTTTCCACTAATATCCGGTTAGTGGAAACGGTACGGCTGATTTCAACTCTATGGCGAACCGGGGCAGTCAGGGCAACCGGAGGCGGTCATGGTTCCCCGATAGGCCGCAATCTCGGTAACTACGTCGCTGAGCTCGTTAACGACGCAGTTTCCGTTCGGATCGGCCGTAGCCGGGAAATCGTCGCCATGGGGTGGGCAGGGGCATGTGAACGGGTTGGCGGTTGTGCCTCTGTAGGTGCCGATCATGGTGACTACATCGCTGAGCTCCAGTGGAATGGTGTTGGTGTTGCAGTCGCCGGGTATGTAATTGCAAGGTACCGGCCCTGAATTGCCAAGATTTATGAGAATCGAGACGTTATTAAGCATACCATGTGGCACGGCCAGGTCCCTATTCCCATCACCATCAAGATCGGAGGCAAACACTGAGCGGGGATAGTCCCCAACCCCGTAATTGATCGCATCATGGAATGTCCCGTCGCCGTTGTTCATCAATATCGAGACGTTATGAGAAGCGTAGTTTACTACAGCCAAATCCTCGTCTCCATCTCCGTCAAGGTCGGAAGCAAACACCGACCAAGGATATAGCCCTGCTCTATAATTGACAGCTTCCTGGAATGTTCCGTCGCCGTTGTTAATCAATATGGAGACGTTATGAGAACCGTCATTTGCTACAGCCAGATCCTCATTCCCATCACCGTCAAGGTCGGAGGCAAACACTGAGCGGGGATAATTCCCAACCCTGTAATCGACCGGCCCCTGGAATGTACCGTCTCCATTGTTCATCAATATCGAGATGTCACGCCCGATATCTGCCACGGCCAGATCCTCATCATCGTCACGGTCAAGATCAGAACCAAACACGAAGTGGGCGCCGTTACCTGCCCCATAATTGACCGCCTCTTGGAATGTCCCGTCGCCGTTATTTATCAATATTGAGACGTTACTAGAACCGTAGTTTGCGGTGGCAAGATCCTTATCCCCATCACCGTCGAGGTCAGAAATAAACACCGAGCGGGGATTTCTCCCCACTCCGTAATTTACCTTATCCTGGAATGTGCCGTCGCCGTTGTTCATCAATATAGAAACGTCATAGGAACCGTAGTTTGCCACAGCCAGATCCTCATCCCCATCGCCGTCGAGGTCGGAAGCAAACACTGAATGAGGAAGATGCCCTGCTCCGTAGTTGATTGGGCCCTGGAATGTCCCGTCGCCGTTGTTCATCAATATCGAAACGTTACCCCCGATATTTGCTACGGCCAGATCCTTATCTCCGTCACCGTCAAGGTCCGATGCAAACACAGAACGTGGATAGCCCCCCGCCTCGTAATTAATTTCCCTCTGGAAAGTGCCGTCGCCGTTGTTCTTTAATATCGACACGTTGTTAGAAACACACTTCGCGACAGCCAGATCTTCATCGCCATCACTGTCAAGGTCGGATGCAAACACCGACTGTGGATAGCTCCCTGCCCAGTAATTGACCGCTTCCTGAAAGGTCCCGTCGCCATTGTTCGTCAATATCGAAACATTATAAGGACCGTAGCTCCCTGCGGCCAAGTCAGCATACCCATCACCGTTAAAGTCTGAAGCAAACAATGAGTAAGTAGCGTTCCCTGCGGAGTAAATGACAGGATCCTGAAATGTGCCGTCGCCGTTATTCATCAATATGGAGATGTAGCTATCTTCGCCAACGGCTAGATCCTCATCGCCATCTCCGTCAAAATCGGAGCCATACACTGAGCGACCCCCTGCCGCGCAATAGACCGGCGTCTGGAAAGTTCCATTGCCATTGTTCATCAATATAGAGATATAGCCAAAGCCAGTCCCTACGGCTAGGTCCCTGTCCCCATCTCCGTCGAGGTCGGAAGCAAAAACTGAATTCGGATAATCCCCCGCCCAGTAACTGACCGCTTCCTGAAATGTCCCATCACCATAATTCATTAATATCGAGACATCATGAAGGTAATTTGCTACGATCACGTCGCCATCTCCATCCCCATCAAGGTCGGAGATAATTACCGAGCTGGGCGAGTCGCCTGCCTCGTAATCTACACCTTCCTGAAAAATGCCATCGCCGTTATTCATCAATATTGTAATACCGCTATTTGCGACGGCCAAGTCCTCGTCTCCATCTCCGTCAAGGTCGGAGGCATAGACCGAATTGGCACCGTTCACTACCCCATAATTGATCGGTCTCTGGAATGTACCATCCCCATTGTTCATCAGTACCGAGACGTCACTAGAACCAATATTCGCCACGGCCAGGTCTTCATCGCCATCATCGTCAAGGTCGGAAGCAAAAACTGAATTGGGGCGGCTCCCTACGTCGTAGTCAATCCGGGTATCGAAAAGCGGTTCAAAAGCGAGAACATTTCCGGCTAATATGAAAAAAAATGTGTACATCAGAATTGCTATTATTCTATTCATCTTTTCCTCCTAAAACGTCTTTGAGTAAATGATCGACATATTAAGAAAGTAAATCTAGTAAGGTCAACACGTACAGCCTCCTGAATTTATAGTTAATAAAAATATGGTTAGTCAAGGCTAATTTATCCTGCAAAGAGCAAAAGTCGTGCTCAGAAAAGCTTACAGATCAGCCACAGACGACTCAGTCCGGGGGATCGGATATGGTTCAAGAATAAGCCATTTCAGACTAAATGCGATATGCCCCGCTCGGCCCGATTGAACCATAGCGAGACCTCTGCCTGAATCTCGATCCTGCAGATTCCAGCTATATTATTGAATATCAGTTGGTGAAGAAATCAAAGATGTTCCCGAGCATGCTGCTGTCGGCTTTGAAGATTTCGGTATATCTGCATCGGGAGCAGGTTACCGTTGTGAATCTCCTGCTCTGCACGTCGAAGATCTTGCTCCAAAAACCACCGGCAGCGCGTAGCTCGCCAGTCTCATACTGGCCGTTCGAGCATTTCGGGCATCTGTAATTGAGATTATTCATTTCATTTGCTCCCATCCATTTACTTACTCATCCGGTATCATCCAGATATATATACACCTATTCCCCTGCACAATTCAAGGATGTCCGACTGCCGAAAATGATAACTTATTCACGGTATAGAAAAAGGTACGAGGATTTCATGACCGGCCTCAAAGCATGATCGAGCTTACTTTTCCTTTTGAAGAGCCACCCATTTATTCATGCGTTCTTCGAGCAGATCCAGCGGCAAGGAGCCGTTTCCCAGTAACTCGTCGTGGAAGGCCCGTATATCGAAAGCGTCGTCAAGTGCGCCGGCCGCAAATGCCCGCAATTCCTTAATCTTGAGTTCTCCTATTTTATATGCCAGCGCTTGGCCGGGCCATACAATATACCGGTCAACCTCGACGACAACATCGTGTTCTGTCTTGCTCGAATTTTCTATGAAAAGATCAATGGCCTCTTGACGGCTCCAACCCAATGCGTGAATCCCTGTGTCCACTACCAGGCGGATCGCACGCCACATTTCATAAGTAAGCTGACCAAACTTGGAATAGGGACTCTCATAGAAACCCATTTCTTCTCCCAGGCTCTCCGCATAGAGACCCCAGCCCTCGGTATAAGCCGTATATCCACCATGCTGACGGAATTCCGGCAGGTCGCCGAGTTCCAGCGCCAATGATATCTGAAGATGGTGCCCTGGGACCGCCTCGTGCAGGGTCAAAGCCTCCATCTCCCATTTGGGCCGCATCTTGAGGTTGTAGGTGTTTGCGTAGAAATATCCAGGTCGGCCTGCAGTTAGAGATCCTCCCTGGTAATAGGCGGTGGTCTGCGACTTTTCAGCATAAGATGGAATGGGTATCACTCCATATGGGAGTGTGGGAAGCCTGCCGAATAATTTGATCAACTCAGGATCGGCACGCTTTGAGATATCGCGATACTCACGAATCAAGTCTTCCGCATCGTCAAAGTAAAACTTCGGATCGGTGCGTAGAAATTCGGTGAACTCTTGGAAAGTACCTTCAAATCCAACCTGAGCTATGATATCTTCCATTTTCTTGCGTATCCTTTTCACCTCTGAGAGACCGATCTCATGGATCTCTTCAGGAGACAGGTAAGTGGTTGTATAGCGATGAATCCTGTAGGCATACCATTCACTGCCGTCGGGCAGATCGCTCAATGCTATGGATTCCCGTGCCCCCGGGATGTAGGTCTCCGCCAGATATTTATGGAGCCTCCTGAGTGCCGGAACAACGTTTTCAGCAAATGCGTCCATGGCCCTCTTCACCAACCGTTCACGCTCCTGCTCCGGAATCGTGACCGGAAATTCCCCGAAGGGTTTCATCAGAGGATTCTCCATCGGATCGCCGGCTATCAGGTTTTCCACTTGCTCGGGCACATCTCTTAGAGTGATTCTCGGTGGTGTAATCCCGGATTCACGCCCTTTGCCCAATAGGGTAATAGCCTGATCGAACATCGCGGGAATTCCTTCCAGGCGTTCTATGATATCATTATAATCCTCTATAGTGAAAGTGGGCATTACCGATATGACCTGGGCAGCTTCCTGATGGACACCACCAAGCTGGCTGATCTGCAGATATTCGCTCTTGAATCGCGTACCCTCTATTTTAATCTCAATATTCCTCTTGAACAGGTCGTAGTTTAACTGATCCGCCTCGCTCAGCTCCGAACGGTCGATGGTTTCCAGTACCCTCAAAGGATCGCGTAACTCCCGCTTGCGTCTCTCGATAGCCTCCGGGGAATTATCCGTCCAGCGGTGGTTCTGGCCGGGGTAGCCGACATATGTGGCGTACTCGGGATTTTCAATCATGCTGTATTCCCAGTTGATTTCGAATAGCTTGTGCAGGCGCTCGCTATGGCTCATGTTTTCCCTGTTTTCAATCAGGTCGTTATACATTTGCTGAAAATTCATCTCGTTTACTCCCCCGTCGGCGCTCGACATAACAGCAAAGACCCAGAAGCCCGTAACCAAAATAAGTATCTTCGTTTGCATCATCATGGCTCCACCGGTTTGATCATATTCTCATCAGCTGAATTCTATTTTGATCATTCAGAAACATCAAGCTATCAATAAGGAAACCTTCGGAATCTTTCGGCCGACAGATGGCGACACATTGATGTAAATTCACCAGGAGAAATGCGTTTCACTGTGATCACCTCGGGGTTGCATCCGGAAGGCCACCGTCCACCGGCATGGTTGCACCCGTTGTCGGGGTCTGACGAGTTGCAAAATATAATACCGCCCTGGCAACGTGTGTTGCGGTTATCTTTGCCTTCAGCAGATTCCGCGTTCGATAATATTCCTCAAGACCCTTCTCATCTAGGTCTCTTGCGCGCATACGGTCAGGTCCGACCTCGGCCCATAGTCCGGATTTGCGCTTTCCATGAGCAAACACCGCATCAGGCGACACCATGTTGACGCGCACATCGATCTCTGCAAGTTCCAGGCTGGCGATCCGAGCCAGTTGGTGTGATGCTGCCTTTGTAGCGCTATATGCCCCGAATTTTGCACCCGGTGCAAAAACATTCTTAGTCGATATCAGGATAATATCCCCTCCTGTTCCCTGGATCTTGAAATGCCGTGAAATTTCGGAAAGGATGTGAAGTGTCCCTTCAACGTTTACCTGCTCCAGTTTCCGAAAAGCACTCGGATCCATATCCGAAAGTGATGAGGCATGTGCAATGCCGGCATTCATCACCACCAGATCAATGCCGCCCCAGGTATGAATAACCAAGTCAAAACCTTCAGCAACTGACGTCGGATCTGTTACATCAAGGGGGATACCAATAATTCGTTCTCCATACCTCGGTTTCAACTCATCTACAAATGTATTCAGGTTATCACCCGATAGATCCGTAGCAGCCACATGACATCCTTTTTCAAGGAGCTCCTGGCAAATCCCGGTCCCGATCGCCCCTGCTGCACCGGTAATTAGTGCTATTGAGTTTTGCAGAGGAAGTCCCTCTTGCCGGCCAAGCTTTGCATGTTGAAGGCTGAAATATTCCATATCGAAAAGATGTTTTTCACTTAATCCTTCATACCTTCCCATTGCAGCAATCTTTGTCTTGGCAGCCAGAGTCCGGGCAGTGATATCTTTGATTATTCCGGCTTCTACAACGTCCTTACCTGCGCATATTGCTCCTAATCCCGGCATGAGAATTGTCCGTGGCATGGAGTCAAAACGATTGAGGCCGGCTTTTATACTTTGGGAATGACGCTCGAAATACGCGTCATATTTCTTCGCATATTCAGTTATTGCAGTGGAGATTTGGTCCCTCATCTTGTTATCATCATCATATTGTGGAGCGTCTACCCACAGCGGAAGAGCCTTGGTTCTGATCAGGTGATCAGTGGTCAGGGGTGGTGTCAATGCGATTTCTTTTCCACGGTCTGAATCAACCAGGTTGAGAACTTCCTTTGTTATTAGAGATCGAATGATAAAACGCCGGTATGGCCAGTCGGCATTTCTCGTGGGGACAGCCAGCAACCCTCTAAGGATTGGTGCGACCTTCAGATATCTTTCCCTTGCTGCCGCGGGAGACGTGGTGATCCTTACTTTTAGCGCACCTGTCCCTTTTCTGGCCAGATACTCTTCTGCCTTTATCACAAGTTCAATAGTCCTCTCATAAGATTCACGGGCCGTCTCGCCCCAGGTAAGCAATCCATGTTTCATCAAGATCATGCCCCTGCTATCAGGAGATGATTCAAATGCCTCGGCAGCAGCTTTGGCCAGCGTAAATCCGGGCTTAACATATTCCAGGACGATTACATCGTTCCCCAACGCATCCCGGACGGTTTTTTCTCCGTCAGGCCGATTGGTCAGGGCCAATATGGCGTCCGCATGAGTGTGATCAACGTATTTTGGGGGAATAAAGGCGTGAAGCAATGTTTCGATTGACGGTGACATCACTTGAGCATTGAAACGGTGTGTTAGCAATTCATTAACCATGGTCTCGTCGGAAAGCTCCGACAGAGTTCGTAACTGCTGCAGGTAATCAAGGTCCAGTCCGGAATGTCCTTCCGGCTCGATATTTGCAAGATCATGTCCCGATACTTTAACAAAGATCGCAGGGATACGTTTGCCAAGGATGTTGGTGAATGTTCCCTTGACAGATGTATTTCCCCCACCGTGAAGCACGAGTTCCTTATCCGCTCCGATCAGCCTGCTTGCATAGGTCCGGAGAGCCAGGTCCTCTCCCCATTTTTTCCCGTATTTTGCGATGAATTCAGATGCCTTATCTTGCGACCATCTGTTCTCCATAGCATCTCCTAACCGGTTTGGGATCTTACTGCGTTCGACATGATTTGAGCAGATTATATGCCTTGTTGGCCGGCACAGATTGTCTCTTTTATTTCTTCTTCAGGGTCTGATATACTTGATACGCTTCTTCAGGTGGCATGTTTTCATGAACGACTTTTCGCACCGCCTGGATCATTGCCCCGGGGGCATCGGATTGAAATATATTTCGTCCCATATCAACGCCACAAGCGCCCTGCTTGATTGCATTGTAAGCCATCTTCAGAGCATTGAGTTCCGAAACCTTCTTTCCGCCGGCGATAACTATGGGGACAGGGCAGGATGCCGTTACGGTTTCGAATCCCTCGGGGACATAATAAGTCTTGACGTATGACGCTCCCAGTTCGGCACAGATTCTGGTTGCTAAACGCATATATTTGGCGTCCCGGGCCATCTGCTTGCCTACTGCCGTAACGCAGAGGACAGGGATACCATACCGGTTACCCATATCCACCAGCCGTGTCATATTATGTATCGATTTGGTTTCGTATTCGCCTCCAACAAACACCTGAACTGCAAGTGCGGCAACGTTCAAACGGATGGCATCTTCGATATCAACAGCAATCTCTTCATTCGAGAGCTCTTTGAGTATGCTTGGACCACCGCTTGCTCTGAGGACGATTCCTTTTGTAAAGGTCGGGGGGATGGTTGAGCGCAATATTCCACGCGTGCACATGAGGGTGTCGGCGTAAGGGAGCAGTGGTACGATGGTCACATCAATCCGTTCCAACCCTGCAGTCGGACCGAGAAAATACCCGTGGTCGATGGCAAGCATCACAGTACGCCCGGTCTCTGGATGAAATATATTCGATAACCGGTTTTTCATCCCCCAATCCAGTGAGTTCGAGCCTCGCAACGTGAACGGCTGGTTCTTCATGGGGACATCCGGGTGATAATTGTGCGTTTCTTGATTGCTGGCCTTATCTGCCATCGTTGGTCTCCTTTCTCGGTTTATGGCAACGTGCCCAATCTACTCTCACACATGTACTTCGCCAAGTGAATTCGGACAACCAGTATCTTAAATTAGGCGATAATTATTGATTTCGCAAATCATTCTTCTGCAAGCCAGCTAAAAACGTATCCCTGATGCGCGGGTCAAGTTCGATTCCATGTTCCTCCAAAACCGGTAAGAGGAGCCCAGCATGCTTTTCCCAGTTTAACCTGGTTGCTTTATCCATAGAGTGCATTGTTACACCTAACGATTTAACTCACGGGCGCGATGTTTTTCGCATCCTGTGGAGCGATTTGTCAGGCCCATTCTTCTTGTTTTTTATCTTCTTACTGTCGGTTTGGCAGGATCTGTTTCAAAAACGGTATTTTCGGTCACAGTCTGGCGTAAGCCTCCAGGTATTTCAGGCGGAAAGTGAACGGCAACAGTTAATGAGCCACCACCTAAAGCACTGGCCCCCAAAGTATACCCCGCTTTCCCGGCCGTATCTGTTCTATAGTCTGGAGATCCCCATGAAAAAACATCTCCGCTATGATTCCAAGTTACTGGAAGTCCATCCCAGGGATATAACTGAGTTCCATTCGTAGTTCCGAGAGCGTAAACTTTGGTACCTGCTGGAACATATCGAACTTGATAGAAAAATCGACCGTTAGGGGTACCCAGGAGTGAATAGTCTGTTGTCCACCAACCATACACATCTACTCGCGTTGCGCCTCTGCGAACATCTGTCTTAAGTGGTGATTTGACAATTTTGGGGGGACCGAAAATCCAACTACAGCCGGTATTTATACTTGCAATTGACGTTAAGAATAGTATCATTACTAATGTTTTACTTAAATGTTTCATATTGAATCCTTTCCCAGTAAATCATTGAATTCTATCAAGTCAACAGCCCAAAATAACATTAAACAACACTTATTCATAGTAGTGTAACCTACTGAATAATTAATGTCAACAAGAATCAATTAAGAAAACAAGATCTTGGATTAAGAAAGAGGATTGGTAAGATTCGTGTTAGATCTTCCAATCAATATAATGGAAAGGTGAAATCTATATTCGAGACAGTTGCTTTCCAACAATTTTATAGGGAACTCTCCAAAACACAAGATAAGAAGAATTCTCAGCTTAAGAGGATCGTATGAACAGTCTAATTCCAGTTTCTCCACCGCATCAGCCAGATGATCCGGAGCATAGATCGAAAACAGCGGCAAACCTGGTTTGCGTTGAGCTTTCTTGTCAAGCTGGTTTAGTTTGGCAATCAGCTTGCGCTTTTCGCTGGTCCGGGCATTCTCAGGTCATTGTAGGTTCTGGGTATATTACCCGAAATTATCGGTTGGGTTTTGAGCAGGATACATTATATTTAATGATGAATATGCATTATCGGAGTCAGCTTTTTTCCCGGACACAATGCGTGCTGCTATCGACGCTCGGCGTGCTTTATTTCGCGGCGCCGATGGTTCTTGGCCAGGCCCCTGATATCCTGCCATCGGATCCACATACACTTTCTATAGACAGGAGTCAACCGGTGCTCAGCACCAGATTGATGGACGTAATTCAAAGTGCTCGCGAGGATACGGTGATTCCGATCTGGGTCTTTCTTACTGATAAAGGCATTTTTGATGAGACAGAATATCAACAAGAGCTTTCCAAAGCTCGCGCAAGGTTAGTCCCTGCCGCTCATCAAAGACGTTTGAAGGCCAGGGGCTCGGGAGATATAGTCGATTTTCGTGATATCCCGGTCCGTTCGGAATATCTGCAGGAAATTCTGTCCACTGGCGTTGAGCTTCGTCATACGCTCAAATGGTTTAACGCTATCACAGTCAATGCTTCGCCTTCAGATATAGAAAAGCTGGCGCGGCTTTCTTTCGTTCGTCATATCAAGAGTGTATTATTCTCCACTACTAATATTGATATTGACCTGACTCCATTACCGCCGGACTTGACTCTCGTTTCTTTGGATTACGGGCCCAGTTACGCGCAACTGGAACAGATTAATGTTATTGCCGCCCACGAGCTTGGATTTAAAGGCCAGGGTGTGATAGTCTGCATGATGGATACCGGCTACCGGCAGGGGCACGAGGCTTTTCAGAATATTATCGGGAGCGGCCGGTTGATCGCCCAGTACGATTTTATCAACGGTGACGATAATACCGATTACGATCCGGATCAGGATCTGGGCTGGCAACCTGATCACGGGACCATGACATGGTCGACGCTCGGCGGAGAGTCGGAGGGAAATCTCTATGGGCCTGCTTACCTGGCCAGTTTCGTTCTCTCCAAAAGCGAGGATATATCATCTGAACGGCACATAGAGGAGGACAATTGGGCCGCAGGTGCCGAATGGGCCGAATCGATGGGGGCTTCGGTTATATCGGCCTCACTTGGATACCGGTGGTTTGATTCGGGAGAGGGGGATTACGGTTACGAGGATCTGGATGGCAATTCCACAATTGTCACAATTGCTGCTGATCTGGCAGCTTATAACGGGATTGCGGTGGCGACGGCGCAGGGCAATAATGGCTCGCTAGGGCCGGGCTCTCTTCTTGCTCCTGCTGACGGTGATTCTGTTATAGCGTGTGGAGCCGTCAATGTGGAAGGAGAGCTTGCCGGATTCTCTGCCTTGGGCCCCACATACGATGGCAGGACAAAACCCGAGGTTTGTGCTCAAGGCGTCCAAACGGTATGTGTCGATCCCTATAACAATACCGGATATACGACAGCGAGCGGAACATCACTCTCCACCCCCTTAATAGGGGGTGTCTGCGCGGTGCTTTTTTCGGCACATCCAAACTGGACATTGATGATGGTTCGAGAAGCGCTTATGATGACGGCCGATCGATTTGATGTTCCTGATAACGCTTATGGGTGGGGAATAGTCGATGTGGGCCGGGCGTTGTATTATAATCCCGGCGGAGACATATTATTTCAACATAGTCCGGTATTAATTTCAGGGGAAAATCAAGCGATTCCGATTTCCGTCGCTGTTACCGGAGGAACTGATATTCAGTCGGTCTACCTCTATTATAGGTTGGGAGAAAACGGAGAGTTCTCAGAAATCTTGCTGGATTCTCCCAATGGGCAGGATTTTTCCGGCGAGATTCCGGGGCTGTCGGGAGACGTTGTTCAGTACTACCTGAAAGCCGATGATGTTGATGGCTCTTTTGCGTTTCATCCGATAGGAGGGGAGATGCATCCGGTGACGGTTGATCTCAACGGTATGGCGATCTTCGACTCATTCGAGGACGGCCCGCAACTCTGGAGATCCGGCGGCATCAACAACTTCTGGGGTATCAGCACCAGATATGTTAATTCCGGTCATTTGAGCATTACAGATTCCCCCACAACTCTATACCGCGAGGATACGGACAGCTGGATAGAAACGGCATTCAAGCTGGACCTCTCCGGAGCATCTAACGCGGAACTCTCGTTTTATTATCGAAGCGATTTGCAGATAGGTCATGATACCTTATTTGTTGAAGCCTCATCAGATGGTGGGAATAATTGGAACAGATTCTCACAGTCCATCACCGGCGAATCAGGTTCGTTCGTTCAATATTCTGCCGATCTGGCTGAATACATCGGGCAACCAGACCTGAAGCTTCGATTTCATTTTGTCTCAGACGAAGCGGGCAGCGACGACGGAATATATATAGATGAAGTTCTCATATCATGGGAGGCATATGAGGTCATCCCCACCCTCTCCGAATGGGGGATGATTATCCTGGCTTTGCTTCTGCTGGCGGTTGGGACAATTGCAGTTATCCACGATGGGAAGCGAATTAAAGCGACCACTAATTATCAGGTAACGTCTTAAGCCAAACTGGCCGATCAGAGCAGGATGTCATCTGAGTTCAGAAGTAAATCCGCCGAAAATTAGTGTCAATCTCCTGATGTAAATAGATTCTTATAAGCGATTAGCGGCCACGAATGCTAATTTTCCTTGCCGAATCGGCGGATTCTGCCTACATTAGTAACAACGCCGGTAAGGCTGGCAGATAGAAGTCTTCTTGTTAGCGATCCTGGGAGTCGATCAATCGCCGAACAAATTTCCGGGGAATGCGGAGGTCCAGATGAAATCCTCAACCGTAGCGTTGGTGGTGGCATTATCATTTTATTTCGCCGGTAAGGCTCCGGCACAGGTTGCCGAAGATGGGGTGCCTTACAGCTTTTCGTTTCAGGTAGACGATGATATCCCTGCAGTCATAATGCCCGGAATCGATTTAATGGCTCTTCTTGCGGAGGATGAAATCGAGGAAGCAGAAGGTATGCCGTTTCGGTTTGGCGCTCCTTTTGACGTTGATCTCGGCTTGGATAATTCCGGGAAATGGGATACTTTATCGAACGGTGATCGCTTATGGCGTATCAAGATCGTATGCCCCGGGGCCTATTCCACGAACCTCATCTATAGCCGCTACCGGTTACCTGAGAATGCCAGGTTCTATATCTACAACGAGGATAAAAGCACTGTTCTGGGGGCTTTTACGGCGAAGAATAACAAAGAGCACGGTAAATTCGCTACAGGTCTTTTAAGGGGCGAAACCTGTATTCTCGAATATAATGAACCCGCTTCGGTCGATCAACCCGGCCGGATAGATGTTTCGAGAGTGGTGCATGGCTATAAGGATATTCTCGCGGACTTCGGCGATTCCGGGTCATGCAATAACAACGTCAATTGTCCGGTCGGCGTGCCATGGGCGGACCAGATTCGATCGGCGGCTATGATATTAACAGGCGGGGGATTCAGGCTTTGTTCAGGCGTACTTTTGAATAATGTTAACCAGGATCTCACGCCGTTCTTCCTGACAGCCAATCATTGTCTCGGGGGGGAAGAAACCTGGATCTTTATGTTTAATTATGAAAGCCCTAATTGCTCCAACATCGACGGGCCCACGAATCAAACGGTATCGGGATCAACTCGCCTGGCAAGCAGATCCACCTCTGATTTCGGTCTTTTATTACTCGATGAGACAATTCCGGATGAGTACGATGTTTACTATTCCGGCTGGTCCAGGTTGAATACTCCGGCTCAATCGGCCGTCGGAATACATCATCCCAGAGGGGATATCAAGAAAATCTCCTTTGATTACGATCCCGTGACGTCGACCAACTATCTGGAAAATACAGGGACGACCCATTGGCGTGTCGGGGATTGGGAGGATGGCACGACGGAACCCGGCTCGTCCGGCTCGCCGCTGTTCGATCCCAATCACAGGATCGTGGGTCAGCTACATGGCGGCTATGCCTCCTGCTCCAGCATAACCTCGGATTGGTATGGAAAATTCTCGCTTTCCTGGGATGGTGGCAGTAGTCCTTCGAGCCGCCTGAGAGATTGGCTTGATCCCGACAATACGGGAGTTACGACGTTGGATGGACTGGATGAAAGGTTTATAGTGTTCAACTATCCGGATGGTCGCCCTGATATTATTGATCCCTCGGGAGGAACCACCGTCCGCGTGGAGGTATCCGCAGGAAGCCAGAATCCCGTCCCCGGAACAGGGATGTTGTACTATAACGGTGGCTCGGGCTGGATAAGTACATCTATGCAAGTCGTTTCACCCAATGTCTATGATGCCGTATTTCCTGCCTTTGACTGCGGGATCGAGATTTTGTACTACTTCAGCGCCGAAACCGACCAGAGTATTATACTCTATGATCCTCCCGGCGCACCGGGAGTCAGCTTCTCGGCGCCCAGCGCCTCGGGCATGACAGAAATCTGGGCGGATGATTTCTCCACCCATACGGGCTGGACAGGTTACGGAGGCCCGGCAGAATGGACGAGAGGTCCCGCTGTAGGAGGTTCGGGGAACGATGGGTATGGAGGCCCCGATCCGTCCACAGACCATAGCCCCGGTTTCGACGACAACGTATTGGGCAATGACCTTACCTCCGGCAGTGGAGGTGATTACAACCCCGGTATTAGCTCAATCTACTGGATAACGTCGCCTGCTATCGATTGCTCCGGCAAGTTTAACGTAACACTGACATTCTATCGCTGGTTAGGCATCGAACGCGACCTGTACGATCACGCTTATCTCCAGGTCTACGGTAACGGTGGATGGCAAACGGTATTCGCGAACGGTTCATCCACCATCGACGAGTCCTCCTGGAATCTGCAGACGTACGATGTCTCTTCAATTGCAGACGACTACCCCGGTTTCCGTGTTCGTTTCGGGCTTGGTAATACCGATGGATCATGGCAGTACTGTGGCTGGAATATCGATGATTTGAGCGTAACCGGATTTGGTTGCGACCTGGAGGTATTAGGCGCATGCTGTGATCCGGACGGTTCCTGCACTCTTCTTAGCGAACCGGATTGCCAATCGGCCGGCGGGATATTCATGGGTGGCGGCACGGAATGCCTCGGCGATGTCGACGGTGATGATATCGATGGTATGTGCGATAACTGTCCGGACGACCCCAACCCCGGCCAGGAGAATTCGGATACCGATAGCTTGGGTGATGCCTGCGATAATTGCCCCGATGAGGATAACGAGGATCAGGCCGACAGTGACGTTGACGGCGTAGGCGACGTTTGCGACAACTGCCCGGACGTCTATAATCCGGATCAGGAAGATTCCGACGGCGATGGAATCGGCGATGCCTGCGATGTTCAGGAAATCCCCACGCTCTCCGAATGGGGCATGATAGTTCTGATTCTGTTGCTATTGACAGCCGGGACGGTGGCCGTTATAAGAAGGCGTAAGCTTGTCGCTCCAGCCGGTCAGTAATTCCAAACGGCGGCTTTACAGCTAAGTAAGATATTGCCGATGAGAGATCTGTCTTAGAAGGGCTCCACCAGCCTGTTTCTGCGCATATTATGTTCACCGGCTTTCAAGATAAACGATAACTATGTAGAACCTTTTCATTTGAGAACCCCGGGATCAAGCCGACTTTTCACTATTCCGATCATCTACGCTTTATTGACCGATAGTCTATAATGGAAATTATCCGGTATAGATTCAATTGACATTGGCCTCCTGTAGACATATTTGTAGCTCAAAACGTCAGGCAGGAGAGGAAGATATGTCGTCCACGCGGCGCCTTGTGATAGATATCGGTACGAATTCCGTTCTGGCCCTTCTGGCCGATGTTTCGGCGGACGGCCTGGCGGTTGTCTCAGACCGAAGGATGATCACGAAACTGGGTGAGGGATTAACCGGCTCCGGTCGCCTTTCTCGGGAGGCGATGGTAAGGACGGCGGATGCTATCACCGGGTTCATTGAAGATATCGATTGCGAATCGGTCGTGCTTGTCGGCACGGAAGCCCTGCGAACAGCCTCCAATGCATCGGAATTTGCCGACCTTCTGCCCGGACGACTAAAGCGGGAACTGGCGACCCTGACCGGCCACAAAGAGGCTGAGCTGACTTACCTCGGGGCCTTATATGGATTGAAACGAATAAGCGAGAAGATCCTCGTCGTGGATGTTGGTGGAGGGTCGTGCGAGTTTATCCTTGGCAAAGGTAAGAAGATAATAGATGCGCGCAGCATTCCTTTAGGCGCTCTCGGATTGAAAGAGTCGACGGCGAACGATAGTTTATCGTCTTATTACGACCGGGCCTTAGAAATAATTTCCAGTGAATTGACTTTCGTCAGGGACCTGGATAGGGGAGAGCTTATTGCCACCGGCGGCACTATCACCTCCGTTGCAGCTATAGCCTCGGAGCAGAATAAATATGATCCACGTTCGATCCATGGGTACCAATTGAGCGTAAAATCCTTAAATGAGATCGCCTCTAAGTTTGAAAACCGCTGCCTCGAAGAGCGCAGGATGCTGATCCCTTTCGATCAGGAAAGAGCCGATTTAATCCTGCCGGGGGTGGGAATATTCCTTGCAGTCCTCGGTATCTTAAAAGTGGATGAGATTACGGTCTCCGTGGGAGGCTTGAGGTTTGGCGCTGCATTGTATCCGGAGAGGCTCATAAAATGAAATTTTGCTGGATTTTTAGCTTTACCTTGAAGCACAGGAAACCTATTATTCGTCGCTAAAGACTGTTGGGCAACTGGAAAGAAGAAAGAAAGGCGGCCCTATGCTTAAAACAATTGTCGTCCCGACTATTTTCATTGCTATATTTTTAATGTGTTCTTGCGGAAGCGAGAAGAAAATCGTCGAAGTGCAATACGCTCCTGTCCTTTATGATGTAATCGCGCCCGATTCCTTGCAAAAGGGCTCGAGTCAGATTTCGTATATATTCGTTAGCGCTTTTGATCCTGATGGTATAGATAATGTAGACTCGGTTTATTTTATCTCCACAAGACCTGATAGTTCATCAAACGGTAATCATCTTTATATGTTTGATGATGGTTCAACTTACGAGGATTCTGTTGCTGGAGACGGGCGATATACCATTGGAATCCAACCGCCCGATACATCCAGCCAGACAGGAGATTATACTTTCACATTTTATGCTATTGACACGCAGGGCAATATGTCTAATAATCCGCGCAAAATAGTAACAGCATATTAGCGAGGTTTGATGAAAAAGCTGACAACCGTGTTGATCCTGATATTTACGGCAGCCATAGCCGAAGGCTCTGTATCCATCAGCCTCCAGGACGGCATATCGGGATTGACATCCAACTCCGTAATCGATATCGCTCATGATTCGTCATCCGTCTGGCTGGGCAGTGGTGGCGGAGCCGGGGTTACCTTTGATGACGGTGAAACCTGGACCACATACGGTGAGGACCATGGTTTGCCGAGAGACGAGGTTTCGGCGCTGGCTGCCAACGACAGAGGTGTCTGGGTGGCTAGTTCTCATTCGGAAACCATCAGCGGTGACCGTGTGCCGTTCGGTGATGGCATATCTTTGACCACTGACAGTGGTACAAGCTGGGAGACCTTTACACCGAAGCAGGTTACCTGGCCGGGGATGCTCTCCTATGATGTGGCTATTTACGATTCTATTGTTTTCTCGGCTTGCTTCTACGGGGGGCTGATACGCTCCACCGATTACGGTGTAACCTGGGAAAACCTCTATCCATCCCAGCTTGATACCATTAATTCCGATTCGATCGATTTCAACGGCGAAATCTTCAACCGGCTCACCAATAGATTTTTCTCGGTGCAGGTCGATACCACCGCATTTCCGGATACCTTCTCTGTCTGGGGCGGAAGTGCGGCTGGAATTACGCACTTCTATTTTCTCAAAGATTCTACTACCCAGACCTTCAATACCTACCCCGATTCTATTTACCATGTTACTCATAACGACACCACGGTAACCGATTCGTTAAGGCTTCCGGGGAATTTCGTGGTTGCTCTGGGAGTTCAGAAGGAGCCTTACAGTGAGAGAATCTGGGCGGCTTGCAGACCCGCATTCTCCGGTTTCTTGAGAGTTGCATTCTCCGACGATGAGGGAATAACCTGGCACGAAGCTCCTTTAGGCGGTTTGTCGAATAGCGTCGAAGCCTGGGATTTCTCTTTTGCCGATGACACAGTATATGTCGCTACCGGAAACGGCCTTTATATGTCCTTCGGTGACTATACATCCTGGACTCTTCTTTCCGGATTTGTGGATCTGGACGATCAGACATTCTACCAGGATAACGCGCCATTTTTTGCGGTTGACGTCGTGGATGGTATTATCTGGGGAGGTGGCTCCGATGGCATCGTAATGGGCCTTCCGGAAGCCGGTTGGGACGTATTCCGCTCCGGTCGCGACCCGGAGGATCATTATGCGTATCCATCGCCATTCTCGCCGATTCAATCCACTCGACAGGGGACCACGATTCATTTTAAACCGCAGACCGACACCCGGGCTACAATCGGCATCTATGATATTAACCTCGATCCGGTTAGAACGGTCGTCTCCCGGATCTTCCGGCGCGGGGGCGTGGAATCGGATGATATCGTCTGGAACGGCACCAACGACGATGGTGAATTGGTTGTCAACGGCGTATATTTCTATAGAATAGAGCTCGATTCGGGAGATGATCTCTGGGGAAAGGTGGTGGTGATAAAATGAGAAAAGTCTTTTTATCACTATTGACGCTATTGTTTTTTGCCCACCCCGTCTTTGCGTCCGGGGCCGGCGGATATGCCGGCGCTTTCCTGAGAAACGGGATCGGGGCGCGTCCCCTGGGGATGGGTGGCGCCTATACGGCGGTCGCTGAAGGGGCAGAGGCGGTGTATTATAATCCTGCCGGTCTGGGTTTCTTACCGAAAATCATGTTCACATCCAGCTACAAAACCCTTTCTCTGGATCGGCATTTCGGATATGTCGCAATTTCATTCCCTATCAGGGGCGAAGCCGCCATGGCCGCCAGCTGGGTTAACGCCGGCGTATCGGATGTAATCGGCAGAGGAGAATCGCGCCAGATCTTCGGAGAGATCGGTAACAGCAGTAACGCTTTCGCCCTCTCTTTCGCCAAAGCCCTTCACCCCCGATTCTCATTCGGGGCCAACCTTCAGTATATTCAAGAAAAATTGGATGACCTCGAAACCTTTGCGATCGGCTTGAACGCAGGCATCATCGGGAAGCCGTATGAGAACATCTCGATCGGCGCGGCATTCAAGAATCTCGGCTCAAATTATCGCTGGGAATCGAGCAAGTATTGGAGCGAAGGAGGGACCTACGACGAGGAGTTTCCGATAGTGCTGAATTTCGGACTTGCCGGAAACTTTCTCTCCGGACGATTGATTCCCGCAATAGACATTGAAACCAGCGATAAAAGCGAGTTTAAATTCAGGGCCGGCGGCGAATACTGGTTTACCAAAAAAGTCATTCGAGTAGTCGAAGACGAATATGAAGAGGATGTCTTTCTGGAGATCGAGGAAGATTTCCGCCTGGCGGGATTGAGATTCGGTATCGACAGGGGATCCCCGACGTTCGGGGCCTCTGTTTTTCAGGAATTCAAAGAAATAACTTTCGGTCTTGAATACGCATTTCTTATGGGCAGGCACGGAACCTCCGGAGGACATTTATTCACGCTGAATTTAGGTTTTTAATAGCATGAAATTCTCGAGATTCGCAGTTCCTCTGGCAGTAATTGCCTTAAGCGGTACTTCGCAGGCTGTCGTTGGGGAAAGCTCTTTTGAATTTATGCTTATGGGAATGGGCGCCAGGGCATCCGCTATGGGGGAGGCTTTTACAGCTGTCAGCGGCGATGTCGGCGCGCCGTTTTTCAATCCTGCATCGGCCGCCTTGATGAACGGTACCGAGCTCTCATTTGCGCATATATCATACCTTGAGGATGTCAGTATAGAGCAATTCGCACTTTTGACTCGTTCCAATAAAATTCGTTATGGTCTCAGCATCAATATTGGCACTGTCGCCGATATCGAACGACGGGGAGACTCGCCGACCGCCGAACCCCTGGGCACGTTCGATGAGCACAACGTGACAGCTTCGCTATTCGTTGCCGTTCCCGTTACCGAAAGGCTCTCGATTGGCAATTCCGCTAAGATCGCCTATGAAAAGCTCGATCTTGAGGATGCCACCGCACTGGCGCTGGATATCGGTGCCTTCTATACCCTCACTCCCGAGATAGCTATCGGCGGGTCAATCCGGAATCTCGGCACGAAACCCAAATTTATCAGTGAGGCGTTTGATCTTCCCCGGGAATACCGGGTCGGCGCATCTTATCGAACTCCAAAAGGGTCCCGCTATGAAGGCATCCTGCTATCCGCAGATCTATTCAAGCCGGAATGGGGTAACAAAAGTTCCAAGTTAAATGTCGGCGGGGAGTACAATTACCAGGATATCGTTTTCTCGAGGGCCGGGTACTATTTTGGATATGACTCGAGATCGATCTCCGTAGGAGGCGGCCTTGCCTATCGTAATTATCTTTTCGATTATGCATATGTTCCCCTGAAGAATAATCTCGGTAACACCCATCGCTTCACACTGCGGATCAGAATGTAAAGGAATTTTGAAATTCATCGATAACTATAGCTGTCAGGCTTTCTGTTGCATTTTTCCGTTGACCGCAGTCATTAACTCCATAAATTAAGTCGGCGAATGCTGGTGTAATTGAAAAGAGGAGTCTGACGTGGCAAAATACAAAATCGCATGGATGCCGGGCGACGGGGTCGGTAATGACGTTATGGAGGCTGCCCGGATCGTACTGGACAGGATCATCCTGGATGCCGAGTATATCCCCGCCGATATTGGCTGGGAATTCTGGCGGACGGAGGCAAATCCGCTTCCCGACAGGACAATTGAAATACTGAAAAACACAGATTGCGCCCTGTTCGGCGCCATCACCTCCAAACCCAAGGAGGAAGCGGAAAACGAACTCGTCCCGGAACTCCAGGGGAAGGGTCACGTCTATTCGTCGCCCATCGTGGGTTTGAGACAGCGATTGAATCTCAGGACGAACCTCAGACCCTGCAAAGCCTATCCCGGCAACCCGCTGAATTACAGGGACAATATTGATATCACCGTATTTCGCGAAAACACCGAGGACCTGTACTCCGGCGTTGAGTTTTTCCCCCTACCGGATGAACTTCGCGCAACCTTAATGAAATATAATAAGAAAATGGCGCGATTCGACTGGTCTCCCGCCGAGAAAACCGCCCTCTCATGTCGCATTGTCACCGAGAAGGCCAGCGAGAACATCGTAAGGGCGGCTTTTGAATATGCCAAAAAGCATGACAAAAGCTCGGTTACAGTAGTGGAGAAACCCAATGTCATCCGCGAGACTTCCGGGCTGATGGTTCGCACGGCACGTAAGGTGGCGAAGGAATTTCCTGAAATTCCTCTCTGGGAAACCAATATCGATGCTATGTGCATGTGGCTGGTGAAAAATCCGCAGGACTACTCGATCCTGGTAACATCGAATATGTTTGGCGACATCGTCTCCGATCTCTCGGCTCAACTTGTCGGTGGATTGGGATTCGCATGTTCCGGCAATATCGGCGATGATTACGCCGTCTTCGAACCGACTCATGGCTCGGCCCCGAAATATTCCGGCCAGTATAAGGTGAATCCCCTGGCGACACTCCTTACTGTCAAGTTGATGCTCGATTGGCTGGGTGAATTAGATAAGGCAACTGCTCTTGAAAACGCTATCGCTAGTGTGATAAAAGAGGGAAAGGTTCGCACCTACGATATGGGCGGTAAAAACACCACACTCGAGGTGGCGGAAGCTGTAGCGGCACGGCTTTAAGAAAACCGCTGAATAAAAACGTTTTGTAGGGGTCAGGTTACCTGACCCCTACGGGATTACATTGCCATAAGGCGCCCGTGCTATTTGTAGAGACAGAACACTGTTCTGTCTCTACATTAGCTTGATCGGGAATTCCATACGGATCCGTAGGACCGACATCACGGAAGCCTGCTTAAATCGTTAGCCGGATGGAAACACCGGGTATTACCCTCAAACTTGTTTGGCGGTGTCTCGTCACTTTGCTCAATCCGAAACGAGTTCGGGATTGCCACGCGTTGGTCCCGGCACCTGTTTAATCACAACCAAACCAAATTGACATCTTTGCACTATTTATGCTATTTTCCCAATGTGAAAACCGATTCCGATCATAATAAGCGTGCCGAAGAACTCCGCGGGCTGATCGAGCACCACAACCACCGCTATTATGTTCTCGACTCCCCGGAGATCTCCGATGCCGAATACGATGACCTCTTCGATGAACTGGTGAAACTTGAAACTGAGCATCCGAAGCTTCAGAGGCAGGATAGCCCCACGCAACGGGTCGGCGCGCCGCCCCTGGATAAGTTTCCATCGAAAAAACATTCCATCCCGATGCTCTCTCTCAACAAGGCCACGACACAGGATGATTTCCTCGATTTCGACCGCCGCATGAAAGAGCTCATCGCCGACGAGGGGGGCGAAATCGAATATGCAGTCGAACCGAAATATGATGGGCTGGCGGTTGAGCTTATATATAAGAAGGGCGTCCTCATATCCGGCTCTACCCGTGGAGACGGCATCACCGGCGAGGAAGTAACGTCAAACTTAAGGACGGTTAAGGCTATTCCCTTAAGGCTTCATTCTGGCAATCCTCCGGAATTATTGGAGGTCAGGGGCGAGGTTTTCATCCAGAAACAAGATTTTGAGGAGTTCAACAAACGGCGAGGCGAATCCGGCGAGGAGCTTTTCGCAAATCCTCGCAATATGGCAGCGGGATCGTTAAGACAGCTTGATTCCGGTATTACCGCATCAAGGCCTTTACGATTTGTCGCTTATGGAATCGGCTTGATAAAGAGAGTATCTTTCTGCGGCCATTATGATACGTTGAAATACTTAGAGTTAACCGGCTTCAAGATCAGCGAGCATCTGGATAAATTCGATAACGTTGAAAAAGTGGAGCGCTATTATAATCAGATATTATCAAAACGGGAAAACCTGCCATATGATATCGATGGCATAGTCGTGAAGGTCGATTCCTATCATCAGCAGGAGATAGCGGGCGAGCTTTCCCGCTCTCCTCGCTGGGCGATAGCGTGGAAGTTCCCGCCGGTGCAGAAGACGACAGTGGTTGAAAATATCGATGTGCAGGTCGGCAGAACAGGCACGCTGACTCCGGTTGCGCATCTGGAACCGGTTCGGGTCGGCGGCGTCACCGTTTCGCGGGCAACTTTGCATAATGAGGACGAGGTCAAACGAAAGGACGTGCGGGTCGGCGATACGGTCGTGGTGCAGAGGGCAGGGGATGTCATCCCCGAAGTCGTCAAGGTCATCAAGGAAAAAAGAACCGGTAAAGAAAAAAAGTTCGTGATGCCGGACAGATGTCCCGTCTGCGGCTCGCACGTCGAGAGGATCGGCGATGAGGCGGCCATCAGATGTACGTCGCTATATTGCCGGGCTCAGTTGATAGAGCGCATTTTTCATTTCGCGTCGAGGAGTGCCATGGATATAGAGGGCCTCGGGTATAAGACGGTGGAGACGCTTATCGAAAAGAGATTCATCAAAGATGTCGCAGATCTTTATCTGCTCCATGAAAAAAAGGAAGAGATCAGCGGCATAGAGGGTATGGGAGAGAAATCGTTCCAGAATCTTGTTGACGGTCTGGAAGCTTCAAAATCGAGGGATCTTCCTCGGATCATATACGCTTTAGGAATCCATGGCGTAGGTATAAGTACCGCGAATCCTATTGCATCACATTTTGGGTCAATCGATAGACTAATGTATGCCAAGGAGACCGAACTTCAGGATATCGAGGGCATCGGCCCTATTGTTGCTCGCTCGGTATACTCATTCTTCAATGATAGAACAAATATCGAAATTATAAACAAGCTTAGGAAATCCGGCGTCAAGTTCCCCGAAAGCGAGACAGGGAAGAAAGGCGGATCTCTTACCGGTAAGACATTTGTATTGACCGGGACACTTGTTGATTTCACCCGTTCCGACGCCAAAAGAGAAATCGAAAGCAACGGCGGCAAGGTGACATCATCCATATCGAAAAAAACCGATTACGTGATAGTAGGTGAAAGCCCCGGGAGCAAGCTTGACAAAGCCCGCGAACTTGGAGTATCAATTCTGGATGAGGCCGCTTTCAAAAAACTGATCGGGGCGAAATGACAGATGATGAAATTGTAAACCATCTAAATCAGGGGGAATAATCATGCCTGAAGGCAGAGACATAGACATACAATCTATTATGATGCCGATACTGGCGTTGGCTGCGGGGACGGCATTTTTCTATTACGCCAGCCCGATCCTGATACCTATCGTGGTGGCATCGGCTCTGACATATCTTTTATTACCGCTGGTCGATCAATTGAAGCGATTCAAACTGCCCCATACTTTAGCTGTAGTTATTGTAATGCTTATCGTACTCGCTGTTTTTGTTTTAATAGTGACCTTACTTATCGGGCAGATTGCGGATTTCGCTTCAGCCTTTCCCGATTATAAGGATAAGGTTGAAATGACCCTGAACAGCTGGAGGACTTCACTGGAGGGCTATCTCGGATACCTTCCGGGGGATCTCGGAAAACCGGAAGACCTCACACTTGATATCGGGCAGGTTCAGCAGGCCGGCAAATACTTCTTCAAGGGGTTGGGATCACTCACCAGTTTCACATTCGGGTCGCTTCTGATGTTTTTCCTAACGCTCTTCATGCTTCTGGATTCGGAGATGTTTCAAAAGAAACTCAAATCCATTTTCGGCAGTGGGCAAACGGAGGCCACCGAGGGGATCATGCACGAAATCAGCCGCCAGCTCAAGGGTTTCATACAGGTGAAATTCACAGTTGCCCTGGGGCTGGCGATCGTGGTCACTATCGGGCTTCTCTTGTTCAGGGTGAAATACGCATATATATGGGGGCCGCTGGTCGGTATCATGAATTTGATTCCGTTTATCGGTTCTATCTTGAGTGCCATACCGCCCATCATAGTGGCCGGCATTCAGTTTAATTCGGTCTGGTACATGTTCTGGGTGGCGATATTCTTCCTGATCGTCCAGTTTATCGAGAGCAACGTCATCACGCCGCGGCTGACATCCGCCTCCGTCGACCTGAATACGCTGGCGGTGCTTTTAGCTGCCATGTACTGGGGCTGGCTCTGGGGATTTATAGGCATCATACTGGCGGTGCCGATTACAGCGGCCATGAAGGTCGTCTGCGATCATGTGGAGCCCTTAAAGCCGATAGGCATCATGCTCGGAACCGGGCGAGGAGAGTAGGCCCAATCATAATATTAGAATCATTCCGTAGGGGTCAGGTTACCTGACCCCTACGATATCCCAAAAATATATTTCTACCGCGATGTCAGCCCCGCCTTTGGCGGGGTTTCCTGACATCATGCATAGACCGTCGGGAAGGGGTTCCCGACGGCGCAACAAAAATATATTGACAGGACCGGCAATATACTCTTCATTTAGATATCCGCTGTAGGTTTCAAGCGGTGATATCCCACCCCCCGGGAATAGAAAAAAGGCGTAATGCCTTGCCTATACGAGTATGAGTTGCCGGAATCGAATTTAGAAACGAGAGGTGAAACTGATGGCAAACTTTGATGTTTTCGAAGACAAAGACTGCGGTAAGTGGAGAGTGACTCGTGAAGGGGCCGATGATCCCATCGATCTGGCAAAGACCCAACGCGATGCCGAGCGGATAGCAAAACGGCTGGCAGCCAACACCGGCGGAGGCGAGGTGCGCATTCATAGCCAGGATGGCAAGGTCCGCAATAGAGAGAAAGTAGAGCCGGCCAGAGATCCGTCTGCACCATGAGAAAACAGAGAATAGTTAAAAGGGGATAAGCCGCATTGCCCTTCAGGCAAGGGTAGTCGGTCAGGTCACGCCCTTACTGACTACGACCTGACCGAACGGTAAACTCAAAAAGGAGGATCGAGATGAAGAAACAGCTTTTTCAATTATCCGCCATCTCTCTGGTTTTGATGTTGTGCTTTACACTTGGTTGCCAGCAACAAAGCGATGTCATTGATGTCGAGGCTGATACCGCCGCCATTATCGAACTTATGAATAAGTTCACCGAGGCCGTGAACGACGGAGATCTGGAGCAATGGATTTCCCTGTGGACCGATGACGGTGTACGCATGGCCCCCGGCGCTCCGGCTACAGTTGGCAAAGAAAATATCAGGGAGGAAGTGAGAGACCGCTTCGAGTCATTCACAGTCGTAGAGACTATAAACACTGAAGAAGTGAAGGTGGCCGGGGATTGGGGTTTTGCTCGTGGCACCTACACGTTTATAATGACACCGAAAACGGGAGGTGACTCGATTGAGGGAGTCGGGAAGTATCTCTCTATTCTGCAAAGACAGGCCGACGGCTCCTGGAAATTCACCCGGGACTGTTTCAACAGCAACGAACCATCTGAACCTGAATAGAAAGGCGATACGCGTTCTGGATTCCCGATCAGGTCCTACGGCCCGTAGGGATCTGTAGGATCGGGAATGACAATGTAATATAATCCCGTAAGGGTCAGGTAACCTGACCCCTACAATATCCCAAAAATATATTGACAACCCGGCCCACATTCTTTTCATTGCCATAACCGCCTTACGTTCTGGGCGGTGATATCCCACCCCCCGGGAATAGAGGAGAGGCACGATGCCTTGAGTGATAATATTATAATACCGCTGGGGTGGAGCGGAACGTGAAGCGGCGGAGAAAAGAATTGGATAACAAATTATGAGTTCGCGCATACTGTTGGTTAATTTCGGCGATGTTGAACAGCAAAGATTGGCCAAGCTTAATCTGGATGTAGATTTGGGGATTTTAAGTGATGCATGGGGCGAACCCATTAATAATAGTTCTGGTAATATTATTTCAAATCAAACTGCCAGTTACTATTTCCCGTATTCAGTATATGAATATAAGGTAGTATTTGTCAAACTTACAAAACATCCTCCATTCAGAGATAGATCTGAGGATGAGTTAAGTCTCATAGATGAGAAACAAATAATCACATGTTTCAGATATTGGCATAAATTAAATGGAATATTAGTGATTTTTATTGATGACGGCAGTCATGTAGATTTGAATCTACTTGGTTTCCCATATGCACATTTAGGGTCATTATCGGGAGTTGACAGAACTATCAACTCATATAAGAAAGTAGAAGGTAAAGAACCTCAAAGAACGTTCAAGGAATTAGTATCTTCTGTAAAAATACCGCCATATAGTCGCATAATTGTGCCTAACACAGAATCGGAATATAATGTATCGAGGCGTTGGAGAATATTTACTCCTTATGTAAATAATAATCGCGATAAATTGGGTATATACCTTGACTGGGGATTGAGTTTTGAAGCAGCTGAAAAACCTCAATTATTTATACTCCCTGCTTATAAGGACTATGGCCTCGCTATTGAGAAATTTATTAAGTCGCTAGCAAGAATTCACCCGCGCCAATTACCGGAAGTAATCGCTAGCGATTGGACAAATAATGACAGTTATTTCCCAAAAGCGGTTAGTGATGTTGAAGCAAAGAAAAAAGATACCTACGCCAAATTCAAAAGTCAGTTAGCCCTTCTTGAAAAAGAGAAAGAAGAATTGAAGAACAATTACAGTTATATCATTGAACTTTTACTGGCATCTGGGGACGAATTAAAAGAAGCTGTTATAAGGGTCCTCAATGAAATATTTAAGCTAAAAGCTATTGACTTAGATGAAAATAAGAAAAGTGATTTTCGCGAAGACATATCTATTGAGGACGAAGAAACTGGTAATATTATGTTTGCAGAAGTCAAGGGGACGAGGAACCAGAATCCGACTTTCGCCTATATCCTCCAGCTTGAAAAAAACTTGCGGAGGAGAGGCAATAAAGATCTAGTCGGAGCTCTTATACTTAACTATGATTTAACCAAAGAGCCTCAGTCAAGGCCAGAGGCCTATACCAGTAAAGACGAACAGGAGGCCATAAAGGATATTATTTTTATAGACACAAGAGTTCTGTTTTATCTCGCTTTAGCGATCATCGATCATGATATGAGAACCAAAGAAGCCAAAGAGATTTTGTTAAAAAAAGGTCGTGTTGTATTTAATCTTAAGCAATATCTAAAGAATAGACAATAGCATTGTTTCTTTATTGATATCTTGATTTCCGCGCTTTCTATGCCATATGTGTTCCAGCCTCATCCCGATCTATACGCGCTTCGCCTCCTCGAAGAGCTTTATGGTCTCATCCTTCATGAGAAGCCAGATGGTGTAAATCCCCAGCGCCGTCCCGAAGGGGAAGTTGAGCAGCTCTAAAAACCCGAGTATCAGAACCATTATCCTGGCCCAGGATTTCATATACAGAAGGCCGATACCGCCTATGATCCCGGGCACGGAAAACAGAGACAGCATGAGTGCGATGGAGGTGGCGGCGATGGCCGTGAGGGCAATGGCATCGGAATCACCGGAAATAAGCCCGCCGGCGATGATCACCATGAAAAGAAGCATGGCCACCAGAACCCCGATGACACTAAATACGATATGCAGCCAGGCCAGTATAGTAACGTGTTTTTGCATCATTCACTCCCATAGAATAGATTCACTACCCTTTTAAGATACGGAATTAAGCCGCAGTGTTTCAAGTATTTTTCGTCCCTCAGCGTCTCGGGGTGTGGCAATCCCAAACTGGTTTGGGATTGGAACTGTTCAGACACCCCCAAACAAGTTTGATGGTGCCACCCGTCGTCCCTTAGGACGCATCTCCGGGTGGCATGCTCTGGTCGAAGACCTGAGCATGTTTGTTTGGCCATTCTACATGCTTACCCTTCGGGAAAGCATGCCACCCAATGTCTTTTGTAGGTCGGTAATTTATTGCTGACGACCCAGCCGCGGCCATTAAAATGGCCGCCTACATTCCCCGCCTCACTCCACCACCTGGATTCCCGATCAGGTCGGGAATGACAATAGGGCTACCCCACCACCTCCACGCGTTCCGCCACCACGGTCAAACCGCTGATCTCGTTCTGCACCGTCCCTGTGATATCGAGTATCGGCTTTCTGAATATCCGCTCGCCCACCCTCTGGTAGACGTTGGGAAACAGAGTCACCTCGAACATATCGAACTCATCCTCCATGGTCAGGAAAACCATATTCCTGCCGTTGCTGGTCTTGATCCGCTTGCGGTCGGCCACCAGCCCGACGATTTTCACCTTCTTGTTCTCCAGCTTTGGCAAATCAACACTCTTTATGTGGCCGTTTAATGATCCCAGTCTCTGTATCGGGTGACAGGTAACCGCCATCTCCAGTATCTCCGTCTCGGCCTTCAACCGTTGATCAATATCGAAATCGGGCAGGTCGGGGCAAAAGGAAAGCTCCGGCTCCGGTATCGTGAGGTTATCGAGCATGGGATTGCCGCCCGTCTGTTTCAGCCTTTTTTCGCCGTATATCTTATGCAGCCAGAGAAGCCCGGGCCGGGTCCGGGCTAGGCAATCGAGCGCCCCGCATTTGATGAGGCTCTCCGCCTCGTCGGTGGACGGTCTGGCCCGCTTTAAAAAATCAAACAGATCCGAAAATCTTTTATTCTTTCGCGCGTCTATTATTGTTTCGATAGTATTCGTTGATAGATTCTTAACGAATGCCAATCCGATATAAAGATCGTTGCCATCAACAAAGCAAACATCGGACGGACGGTCTATCGTTGGCGGCTTTAGAGTAGCTCCCCATCGGCGGGCTTCCTCGGCGTAAACCAGGGGACGATAATACCCGGCGAAATTGCTCAGCATAGCGGCCATATACTCTATGGGGTGATAGGCTTTCAGGTAGGCCCCGCAATAGGAAAGCACTGCATAGGTAGCGGCGTGTGCCTTGCAGAATCCATACCCGGCGAATTGCGCGATCATCTCGAATACCTCGGTGGCAATCTTTTTACGAACGCCGCGCCGCGCTGATTGTTTAATAAAATTCTGCCTCATCACTGCGAAATCGCGCTGCGCCCGATCTTTCGTTATGGCTCGCCTCAATAGATCCGCCTGCCCGGGCGTGAATCCCGCCATGGCCTCGGCTACCTTGAGAACCTGTTCCTGGTAGATGACATTGCCTAATGTCTCCTTCAAGACAGGTTCCAGCAGCGGATGGGGATACTCCACCGGCAACCTCCCGAAAAGCCTCTCTAAGAATACCTTCTTCATTCCCGATTCGGAGGCCCCCGGCCTGATCAGCGATAATGCCAGCGTGATATCGTTTATGCATTTCGGTTTCATAGCGATCAGGAGCGCCCGCAACCCCGGCGACTCGATCTGGAATACGCCCACCGTTTTGCCTTTTTGCAAAAGATCGATAGCTTTCGGATCGCGATCGGGAATCGTTGCCGGCCTGCTGCCGGTTTTAGTCTCGATCAGATCCTTTGCCTCCTCGATAGTGGAGAGGCCGCGCTGCCCCAGAAGGTCGATCTTTACCAGGCCGAGATCATCGATCGAATACATATCATATTGGGTGATGGCAATCCCCCCATACGGGCCTAACGGCTTGGCCGACATCTGAAGCGGCGTCCAGTCGAGCAGCTTCCCGGGTGCGATAACGATACCGCCGGCATGTATCCCGAGGTGGCGCGGGTAACCCTCTATCTTCTGCGCCATCTCGATTATCGACCTGTACGGTTCCTTTTCAACGGGCAGATGATGGCACTCGGGGTTGGTTCGCATATATTTAGCCAGGTTATCGACCTGGCCTCCCCAGGGGAGCCGCTTGGTGAAATCGGATATCTCATCGCCGGACAGCCCGAATGCCTTCGCCACCTCCCGGATCGCACCCCTGAGAGCGAACCTGTTGGTGGTGGCGATCATTGCTACTCTGTCACGGCCGTATTTTTCATAGACAAATTCCAATACGTCATCGCGACTTTTCCAGCAGAGATCGAGATCGATATCCGGCGGATCGGTACGGCCCTCGTTGAGGAATCGTTGGAAATACAGGTCGTGCTCGATGGGGCAGACCTCGGTTATGCCGAGACAGTATGATACAATCGATGATGCCGCCGAGCCGCGTCCGACACAGGGGATCTTGTTTCGTTTGCAGAAATCGATAATATCGCGGACGATTAAGAAATAATCTATAAATCCACTGCGCTCTATTACGTTGAGTTCGTATTCCAGCCGCGAGATCGCCTCGCCGGTTAATTTTCGATACCGTTCCTGAAGTCCGGCGAAGGCCAGTTCATAGAGGAGGCGGCCGTTAGTTTTGTCGGTTTCATTGTCGTAGGTTGGGAAATTCAACCGTCCCACGGGCAGTTCGACATTGCATTTCTCGGCGATCTCCAGGGTTGCCGCGATAGATTCCGGGAATTCGGAGAATAGTCTTGCGGAATCCTTTTTCCCGCGGAAATAAGCTTGTGGGTTTTCGATTTTATCATCGCCTAATTGATCTACCGGCACGATCTCACCAATCGCCCGCAAGACACGATGAGTCGGATAATCCTCCTGATCGACGAATGCTACCGGATTGGCCGCTACCGGTGTTACTCGAAACTTCTCCGCTTCCCGCATCGTCTTTTGCAAACGTATGCGGCCTCGCAGATCGCCGAAATTAACCAGCCCGAGATAGAGATCATCCGAGAATATCTCCTTTAATATGTCGAGACAGCCCGTTTCAAAGGCTACTGCTACCAGCCCGCCATAATGAAGTGCTATATCCTCGATGGACGGTAACCTTTCATGCAGCTTCTCGATTGTCGACAGGCGGCAGAGATTCCCATATCCCCTGAAATCTCTGGTGAGAAACATCAGCCTTCCCGCCTCGGTCTCCATTTCCAGACCGATGACCGGTTTTATATTGTATTCCCGTGCTTTGCAGTAGAATTCGATCATCCCGTAAAGCCCTCCGAGATCCGCTATCCCGACCGCTCCCATTCCCCGGCGGGCGGCTTGCTCCAGGAGGGCCTCAATCGTACATACGCCGTGCAGAAACGAATAACTACTGCGACAACGAAGGTGTACGAAGTTCGTAGCCATCGACTACCTCACGGAAATTCTCGCCCAACGGCATCGTTCGCCCGGTGAATATCGCATGGTATCCCAGGCCGGCTCGTACCTTATCAAGACTGCGCGCCAGGTCGAACGGTCTTTCATCCTCAAAGAACTTTATCTGACGAAACGCGGGGGAGAGGTTCATAGCGGTTATCCCCAGGTGCCGGACGCCCACCTTGCGGCTGTAGATCCTGTTGAAAAGTGCGGTTATGTAAGCGTAGATTTCACCCTCGGAGTCCGATGGAGAACGCATCGTTCCGGTATCGTCCGACGATGAATAGTCCACATAACGAAGTTTGACGGCGACCCTGCCTGCCACCAGCTCGCGCTCTCGAAGTTTCTGGCAGACGCGTTCCAGCAGGTAGTACAGCGTCCCCTTCAGGAAGCCCCTGTCCACCGAATCGGCATTGAAGGTCGTCTCGCGGCTGATGGTTTTTGGCCGGGAGATCGGTTTTACCGAGCGGTTATCTATACCGTGGGCATAATCGTGCCACTCCGAGCCACGAATCCCGAAAAGCTCTACCAGGACCGGACGCGGTACATTGCAAAGGTCCCCGGCCGTATGGACGCCGAGCTCTGCCAGGAGCCTTTCGGTTTTATATCCCACGTTCGGCAGTTCTCTCACCGGCATCGACTGCAGCATGGTATGCGCTCGCCCGCTGCTTATCACGGTCAGGCCGTTCGGCTTTCTCATATTGCAGCCGATCTTAGCGAACATCTTGGAAATTGATATGCCGATCGAACAGCGCAGTTTCAATCTGTCCCATATCTTGTATTTCAAAGACGCCCCGAGCTCCCGGATCGAAGCGAACCTGTTTCCACAGCCGGTCAGGTCGAGATAGGCCTCGTCCATGGAGACCGGTTCAACCAGCGGCGTGTATTCATCGAATATTTCCTGAACCCTTCTCCAGTAATCGAGATAGATCTTTATATCGCCCTTAACGAACACCGCCCGCGGTAAGCGGCGGTACGCCTCCGACAACGATAATCCAAAGCTAATGCCCAGACGCCTGGCCTCGTAGGAGGCGCAGATGACGATCCCGCGGGTGCCGGGCTCTCCGCCCACTATCACTGGCTTGCCGGTCAAATCCGGGTTCAGCGCCTGCTCCACCGATGCCAGGAAGGCGTTCATATCCACCAGCGCTATTATTCTCTTCTTATCCAAATCGCCCCGCCTTTGCCATGTTCAAAGATACTGCACATATGTGTAGTCGTCAAGAGAAAAGAGCGATTTAGTGAAAAAACCCGGCGATACCTGACTAAGGACCTATCTTTATGATGTTCAAGGGGATAAACTGGTAGCTTGATGTAAGGCTATAGATCTGAAGCGACCCGAAACTTATCCACGTTGCAAAAGGGGTAATCCAAAAAGGAACCGTAGCTAATTATGGTATTCTGGATTCCCTAATCGCCGATAAACTGGCTAACAAACCCGAAAAAGCAAAACCCAAAGGGGGGGAGAAATGGATTATTCTTATGCACAGAGCCCTGAAATACCGGCGATCTTCTGGCTCATCATGCTGGCCGCCTACGCCTATTTTGCATTCAGCATCCAGATTATCGCCAACAAAACCAGCACACCGAACAGCTGGATGGCCTGGGTGCCGATTTTGAATGTTGTTCTTCTCTGCAATATCGGAGACAAACCGGTCTGGTGGGTATTGCTGATGTTCATTCCGCTGGTGAATATGGTCATAACAGTCATGCTCTGGATGGCGGTTTCGGAGGCGCGTCAGAAATCACCCTGGATAGGAGTCTTGATGATCCTGCCGTTTTTGAACCTGATCGTGCCGGGCTATCTGGCTTTTTCCGAGTAAGAATTAGAGTAAATGAATCGGCCGCGGTCGGCGCTGTCGACTGCGGTTTTTATATGCCGGAGGGCCAGCAGGTTTTCACCAATTATCTTGACTGCCTGATCGCCCGCAGATATATTTCCATGGCAGAGATTTGGATTCAAGCGGGTGTAATTCAGTGGTAGAATGTCAGCTTCCCAAGCTGGACGTCGTGGGTTCGACCCCCATCGCCCGCTAATTCTGTCGACAGGATCAGGCCATTCAGGAAGTTCGTAAGGGTTAAAAGCGTCGATAGAATCATCTACAGATTAGCGGCCTGCGTGCTGGATACCCGAAAAAACGAAAATGAACTTGCGATTTTACACAATTAAGTCGACATGATCATTAGATGCCAAGAAAAGAAATTGATTTGACAAATATAAAATAAAAACCATATTTTAATATATGAGTTTGGATTTATTTGACTTTCTTTATCGGGCTATAGAACCCGAGCGTTTTTTAGATATTGTAATTTATGCTTTTATCTATATTATTTTGGCTGTAATACCGTTAATTTCTTTTGGCGTATCTTTTAAGTTAATAAAAAGAAATTGGCCAAATATATTTAAGTCATTTGGCATTTTAATCATACCCACTATTATGTATGGAGTTATACTATACACTATAATACCTTGGACTCAAAGATTTCCCGACGACAAAATAGGTGTCCTCCTACCAAGATTGCCTGGAAGTCAATTATCAGAACACTTTGGAGATCAACAATTCAATGAAGCGCTCAAGACAGAATTGGAAGCCGCCCTTCAAGACATTTCTATTGAATTTCAATTACCACAACTATATAAAATGGTAGAATTTAAACCAATATCATGGGTTGCCGGCGACGAAAAAGAAGCTAAAAAATTAAAAAGCAAATATAATGCAGCGGTGGTTTATTGGGGCAGAATTACAAAGCTCAAGGACGAGGCGGAGCTAACTTTGACAGCACAGTTTGCACATTTTGAATTTATAGTAAATATACCAAATTCCGATAGGCTTGAGTTTCATTTTACAGACTATTCCGGGTCATATTATGAAATTAAATTATCTGAATCTAATAGAAGTCTTTATAAATTCTCTCGTATTTTCATAAAAAGGCTTTTATTTACGATTGCAAGTAAAATGAGATATAAGGATAAACTGTTTTTTATTGATATCGTAGAAAAGCTTCCGTCTATTGATTCAGGATATAAAGATTATGATGAAACTCCTTTTATACTCTTGAGTGCTGCCGCCGCTTTTGAAGAAATGGACAGCTTAGAAAAGGCGATGGAATATTATCGGCTTTCCGCTAATTTTTTGGCATCATATAAGGATAGAATTGAAAATGACGAAACTATCCTAACAATTACGGAAAAAGAAATTCGGCGTTTCGGGGCTTTCGCAAAAGCCAAAGAAGCATCTATTGCTTTAGGACTCGACGACAAAGAACGTGCGGAGGCCTGTTACAAACAAGCTATTTCAATTCCTGATAAAGCAATGCAGGAAATTATAAAGAATGATGATGTTTTCCGGGAATTCAATAAAAAGAGATAATTTTCATAATTATAAACGAGGCTAATTCTATAATATTATAAATATAACATAAATAATGTCTCTGGTTAAATAAAAAAGGCGACCTGCCACCACATAAAAGCTGGACGTCGTGGGTTCGACCCCCATCGCCCGCTAATTGAATTAAAAGATCCGGCGCACAAATCATGCTCTATGATAGCGTATTCTCGATGAATCGCATGGCAGATACCCCCCAGCGGTTGAGGATGGAGGCCCGAACGTTGATATGATAGACCCACATTTCGCTTGACATGTAAGTAATTATAACTTTTATTATGTCTCAGGACTGCTGTTTAACCCAACTTCTTACCCTTGAGAATCTAATAGGGTATTGAACTGAACTTAGAACAATTTCACAGTTGAAGGGAGAATGAGAATGAGACTATTCAAAAACGTCCTGTCGATTGCGGTGCTTTGCCTGGCAGCGACACTGTCGCTTGGCGATACGTTGTCGGCACAGGACGTTGCCCCGGGTGTGGATCTCTGGGTAACTCCGCCTGACGGTAACACTTATATGGATTTTGCCGTTACTTCCGTCCCGGCGGACTTTTTCGGCCCTGGCTCAGATCCTTTCGATGGCGTGGTCCCGTTACAGGGCGAGCCATTGAACACATCGCCGCCCGATCTGCTCGGGCCCACAGACACAATTGTCAAACGAACAGAATCAGCGACGCTTCCTGCCTGTGGGGCATCCGACCCCATAGAAATAGAATTAGTCGCGCTATCGCTGGTGAGTATTGATCCCGTAACGGTGACCTACAATGGCGGGCAGAACCCCGAACTATGGGACCTTGGAATCTGTTTGTCAAGTTCGGCCTCTCAAGATCCGGGATCTATGACAATTACGAAGGGGTGCGATGAGGGCGGAACGTTTACAGCCGAACTCCTTGTGCGTCCAAAGTTCACATTTACAAGGGTGGGTGAACCGTGGGACATACGCGTTTTTGATTTCGGCAATGAGGGGTACCCGTCAATTCCGCTCGAAACCTCGGACGGCCACTGGCTTTATTCTGATCCGGGATTTGGCATAATCACCTCACCCGGCGGGGATGTCGACCATGACTGCAATCCGGATACAGGAGATATTCCGTTCGGGTTGAGCAGCAATTTCTTCCCGGGGCTTCAGGGATTACCCTGCGACTGCGTTAACAATCCGACTGAACATAATATAGTCCTGACCTATTTTTTAAATCCTTCATTAATAGTCGGCCATGGCGTTTTGCCGCCGCAGCTTGAAACCGAACCCGTATACGATCTCTGGGAGACGCCAGAAGACTACAATACATATGTGGAGTTCGGCTGTGGGCCAAGCACTCCCCCGATACCTGCTGATTTCTTCGGCCCTGGTTCGGATCCTTTCACAGGCAATGTTGTGCTCAGGGGGGAACCGTTGACTGCTACGCCCGATGTTCTGGGTCCAACCGACACTATAATCAAGCGGAGTAGAGTTGCAGACTTGCCCCAGTGTCCTTCTTCAGATCAGATAGAGGTCGAAATAGTGGCGCTGAGCCTGGTAAGTGTTGCTCCAATCATTGTCACATATAACGGCGGGCAAGATCCTGAGTCATGGGATGTCGAAGTGTGCCTGTCAAGCAGTCCTCAGCTACCAGGTTCCATGACAATAAACCAGGTGTGCCAGGAAGGAGGCACGTTTACAGCCGACATCCCCGTGCTTCCATTGTTCACATTTACCGAAGTGGATCCCCCTCATAATCAGGTGTATTATGATCTGGGTCTGGACGGAGCCCCGCCAATCCCTTACGATATTACTGACGGCCATTGGCTGTTCACCGATCCCAGCTTTGGCATATACACTTCTCCGGGGGAGGTACAGGTGGATAATTGCGGCGATGACGGGGCTTTGATTGGCCAGAGCGCTGTTGATCTGATCCCGGGGCTGCGGGCGATACCATGCATTGATTGTAATGCTCCGGCGGAAGATCACGATATTCCGATAACGTCGTTGGTGGCACCCGATAATTGTGCACAACATGATGTCTGGCCGCCGCATGATGTCGTCGAAGCCATCCCCACCCTCTCCGAATGGGGGATGCTGATAATGGGGTTGCTGTTACTATCTATCGCGACGGTTGCGGTTGTGAGGAGAAGGAAAGCGGCGATAAGCAGGGCTGCTTGATTTCTATATAAGATTTGCTACAAATAAGAGGCTACTTCATGGTAGCCTCTTTTATTTTGCTTCCCCCCCGGCGGTTGAGGGATGGAAACCCACAGGCTGGTATGATAGATCCATATTTCGCTTGACATATAAGTAATGATACCTTTTATTATACTTCGGGACTGATGTTTAGCCCAACTTCTTACCCTTGAAAATCTAGAAGGAGAAGGACTGTTAAAGACAGAGCACTACAAACACTTACGGTGACTGCCGTGATGGTTACAGTCATCATCGTAGGTTCTGATAATATCCGGACCATAGGGATAGGGTAGGATCAAATTTAGGTGGATAACATGAAATCCTCAAATATCGCGTTCTTGATAAAAGTACTGATTGTCGTTTCAGTATTATTGACTATTAGTTGTACAACAGATCCTGTTGTTGATCCGGTTGAGAACCAACCGCCGGATACCCCATCCAATCCATCTCCTGCTGCTGGGGCTGTGGATGTTTCAATTGATGTTGATTTATCCTGGACTTGTAGCGACCCCGACGGAGATCCCTTAGTATATACTGTATATTTTGGTACTGATTTAGATCCTCCTCGCGTGGATTCGGATCCTCAGACGACTTATGATCCAGGTACATTGGATAATAATACTGTATATTATTGGAAAATTGAGGCGTATGATCAATATAGTGCTGAAACTGTAAGTGGACCAGTGTGGTCATTTTTTACAGAGGGATCGGAAGGAAATCAGCCACCGAATATCCCATCCAATCCATACCCGCCTCATCAGGCTGATAGGGTTTCAATTGAAGTTGATTTATCCTGGGATTGTACTGACCCCGATGGAGATCCCTTAGTATATATTGTATATTTTGGTACTGATGTGAATCCTCCTCACGTGGATTCGGATCCTCAGACGACTTATGATCCAGGTATATTGGAGACTCTTACCACATATTATTGGAGAATTGTGGCGTATGATCAATTTAGTGGTGAACCTGTAAGCGGACCAGTGTGGTCATTTTCTACAGGAGAAGGAACTCAGCCACCGAATATCCCGTCCAATCCATACCCGCCTCATCAGGCTGATAGGGTTTCAATTGAAGTTGATTTATCCTGGACTTGTATTGACCCTGATGGAGATGAATTAACTTATAATGTATTTTTTGGTACCGCTTCGGATCCTCCTCCTGTGGGTTCTCCCCAATCTCAAGCGACTTACGATCCAGGTATATTGGAGAGTAACACCACATATTATTGGAAAATTGAGGCGTCTGATCCAGATGGTGAAACTGCAATCGGACCAGTGTGGTCATTTTCGACAGAAGAAGAAAATCAGCCACCGAATATCCCATCCAATCCATCTCCGGCTGATGATGCCGAGGATGTTTCAATTGAAGTTGATTTGTCCTGGGATTGTACTGACCCCGATGGAGATGAATTAACTTATAATGTATTTTTTGGTACTGCTTCGGATCCTCCTCCCGTGGGTACTCCCCAATCTCAAGCGACTTACGATCCGGGTATATTGGAGAGCAATACCACATATTATTGGAAAATTGAGGCGTCTGATCCAGATGGTGAAACTGCAGTCGGACCAGTGTGGTCATTTTCTACAGAAGATAATCAGGGGATATTTGCGGCGCTCGATGTTTTGAGATATCCTACATATTACGATGGAACGGTTTATTATGACGACCAAATCACAGCCCGGTTTGATAGCTCTTATAGTCCCGAATATCCATTGGAACCGTTGCAGGCAGATGCTGTATATTGCAATGAATACACACTCGAATGGTCGGATCTTTATGAACTTCATATGTATACGGATCCAGCCCATGAGCCTTTTATCCAGCACGGTCGAAATTACACCTTTGAAGTAGTTGGTAATGAAATCGTTCCGAGTCTGATTGATGATGTAACTTACCCTGATTGCTCGCCATATATTACAAATATTGCAGAGGTAGATACTTTATCATTCGATGGCTTTGACGTAGAGTGGGGAGGCTATTGTCAGGGATCTGTTCGACTTGTGATAATGGCCAGTTACCAGGGGGATTCAACCGGTGTGGATTTCGAAACGGAAAACGACGGCAGCTATAGTTTTACATCGTCCGATCTTGCACCTATGAATAATATAGCCGGAGATTATTATATGTATCTGATTCTCCAGAACTCAAGATCAATTGATGCGGTTGGTTATGACACCAGGAGTTATGTCAACGCAAGTTCATTTAACATTTTGGGCTTTTCTATCGAATGAGAACATACGTGTACCGCTCCCTTTTTTGATGCTGATTGGTTGTTAGTCTCTTAGTGTACGTTATATATTTTTTCAAACCTGTTCGGTGACGGCATTACCTTTAGGGTAATTGTAACGGACGAAAGCACGTCAATATAATGATAATCAGCAACCCTCGTTTCGTATGTAAATATTCAAAGGCGTCCTATTCAAAGATAAGACGCCTCGACAAAACAGTATAATAGGAAAGAGCGTATTTAGACCGGCACTTCCTGTTTCGATTCTATCTTTCCCATCGGGACATTTGAACTTGCCAGTTCCTCGATATGTTTCCTCAGTTCCTGGTTGGTTTCAAGAAGTTTTTCTTTAAATCCGAATCTCTCCAACATTCTCGTTCTGATCAGAAGACCGAGCGAAACGAGCAAGAACACGAATGAATTGGCGCTACGAAATAGATAGCCGTAATTCAACTGGGAATCGAGAACAGCTAATACGCCAAGACCGAAAAGCACTAAACTCCAGATGAACATAAATCCCCCCCTGCCTTAGGATGAATACTTCGATTATGTATTATTATCGACATGACGATATATTTAATTAGTTATTTGTAAGCTGAAGGCTGCTAAATACTTATCAAGTCTCGTAGGTCAGGAGCCCTGTGCTCCTGACATCAAGGCTGTCAGGGTGTCAACCACAAAGGATCGACACCACGAAAAAGTGAGGTCTGGATATCATGAGCAAGCTCTTCACTTTTCGTTTTTTAGATGGTCCCTCTTACACCCATCGCCGTTTGTTTGATCTTGAAAAAGCTTCTCAAATAAGACATATTGCGTTTTCGTGGATTAGCTGCCGTCCTGACGGCGTCTCAGTAATCGATTTCTGGAGCAGGCAATATGTCCTTGCCAATAGTAGCCATCATTGGCCGGCCCAATGTCGGCAAATCGACGCTGTTCAATCGGCTGGTCAGGACCCGCCAGGCCATCGTCGACGGCGCTCCCGGCATAACGCGCGACCGGCTCTACCGGCAGTGTTCCTGGAACGGGGTTGAATTCATGCTGGTTGATACCGGTGGCCTGCTTGTCGGCGCCGACGAGATCCTGGAGGCCAAGGTCACCCAGCAGGCCCTGATAGCGGTGGACCAGGCGGATGTCGTGGTATTTCTTCTCGACTCCAAAGTCGGGGCCTTAGAGGATGATCTTCGTATCGCACGGGATCTGAAGAGATCGGATAAAAATGTAATTATCGTGCCCAATAAAATCGACGATCCTTCTCAGGAGTCAGTGGCCTCGGAGTTCCATTCGTTGGGATTTCAACGGGTAATAGCGGTTTCGGCCCTGAACGGCTTGAATACAGGCGATCTCTTAGACGCCGTCGTCGAGAATCTCCCTGCCGGACCGGAAGACCAATTTCAAGAGGATATCAGGGTAGCAATCGTGGGGCGTCCCAATGTTGGCAAATCCTCGCTTGTAAATGCTATGACTGGCAAGAACGTGACCATCGTGGCCGACCTTCCGGGCACCACCCGGGATGCAATTGATACGCGATACGAGCTAAATGGATGCAGATACGTTCTGATAGATACGGCCGGATTAAAAAAGAAGAACAAGTATAAAGATCAACTCGAATATTATACTACCTTGAGAACGTTACGGGCCATCGGCCGATGCGATATCGCAGTAATCTTGATCGATAGTATCGAGGGATTGGTTACGGGGGATCTGCGGATAGCAAACGAGGCCGCCGAGCTTTTTAGAGGGATAGCTTTTGCCTTCAACAAGTGGGATGCGGTTGAAAAGGACCACATGACCGCCGATCGCCTTCGCCGGGCGGTCGCCGAAAAGGCGCCGTCCTTCTCGTATGCTCCGGTGTTGTTCATCTCCGCTCTAACCGGCCAGCGTGTGCCCGCGGTCTGGGAATCGATCCGTAAAATATCGCTCGAACGCAAAAAGAGAATTCCGACATCGGAGCTGAATAAGTTCGTAGAGAGGATCATAGAGCGTAGGCCTCCGCCGACCAGGAGGGGCAAGTTTATAAAAGTATTTTATATAACTCAACCGGAGGGCGATCCTCCGACCTTTATCTTCTTCTGCAATCATCCTAAATTGATCGATACGTCCTACGTCCGATATCTCGAAAACCGGATTAGGGAAAACTATGGTTTCGAGGGCACGCCGATAAAAATGATTTTCAAACATAAGGGATAATCATGGTAACTGTAATCGTATCGTCTGCCGTTGGATATCTGCTGGGTTCTATCCCGTCGGGAGTATGGCTGGGGAAGGCTTTCAAGGGAATAGACATCCGGGAGCATGGTTCCAGATCGATAGGCGCCACTAATGTCTTCAGAGTGCTGGGTGCGAGATTGGCGATCGTCGTATTAGCTCTCGATATTGCCAAAGGGTTTCTTGCATGCTATCTGGCTTCTCATCTTGACCTGGGAGATACCGTTTTAACATCGGGGCAGCTTGCGCTCATTGCCGGTCTGGCAGCAATACTGGGCCACCTTTTTCCGGTTTTCGCTCAATTCAGGGGTGGCAAGGGTGTGGCTACGCTCGCCGGCATGCTCCTGTTCTTGACACCGCTTGAAATCGGATTCACTATGGTCGTCTTCATCCTTACTGTGATAATCACCCGTTACGTGTCACTGGGTTCGATCCTGGGTACTATATTCTTTTCGAGTTCTATATTGATTGAGCGATACTATCTGGGTTATACTCACGGGGAGGAGATTTCAGGCCTGGCGGTTCTGCTGGTGATCCTTGTACTCTTCACCCATCGGGCAAATATTTACCGATTGTTCACCGGTACCGAAAACAAGCTTGGTGCAGAGAGATGAAAATAGATTGATTATGGAGACAATATGAGCTGCAAAAATGTCGCTGTCCTGGGCGCTGGCAGCTGGGGTATTGCCATCTCTAACCTTCTCTGCAGTAACGGTCACGCAATCAGGATCTGGGAATTTGACCCGGAGGCCTGCAACAATTTGAAAACGACACGAAAGCTGCCGTCGAAACTGCCGGGCATAAGCCTCGAGGATAGTATAGAAGTCACCAGCGATATTGCTGAATCCGTGAATCAGGCCGATTTTGTATGCTGTGTGGTGCCATCGCAGAATCTAAGATCCGCTATTCATGGTATCGTAGATATCAAGCTTGACAGAAAACCGATCTTCGTAAACCTGTCTAAAGGGATCGAGGTCGGTTCGCTGAGGAGGATGTCCGAGGTCATCGGGGAGGAGTTACCGGGGGAGATACGCTCGGGCATATGCACCTTATCCGGGCCGTCCCATGCCGAGGAGGTCGCCAGAGAGATCCCAACGGCCATTACCGCCGCTTCCGAGAATATCGGGGTAGCTGAAGCGGTACAGCAGCTGTTCCTGACTCCTAAGTTCAGGATCTACACGTCCACCGACCTTCTGGGCGTGGAACTGGCCGGATCTTTGAAAAATGTAATCGCCCTGGCTGCGGGCATGCTCGATGGATTGGGAATGGGCGATAACACGCGGGGAGCTCTTCTGACCAGGGGTCTGGCCGAAATCGTCCGGCTCGGACTCGCCATGGGTGCAGACGCCATGACATTCTCAGGTCTTTCAGGTATCGGTGATCTTGTGACGACCTGTCTGTCGAAACATTCCCGCAACCGATTCGTGGGCGAGCAGGTGGGTCGCGGGCGCAAGCTCAAAGACGTCCTGGCAAAGATGCCGATGGTAGCCGAAGGAGTTCAGACCACGAGATCCGCCTACGCGCTGGCCGAAAAATATGATGCGGAAATGCCCATCACGACCGAGGTCTATAGAGTATTATTCGAAAATAAGCCGCCGGAGCAGGCCATCAGCGACCTCATGACCCGTGATCCGAGATCGGAAGGGTGGTGCTAAGGGCAGGCATAATGGGAAAAATCGCTTGCAGCAGATACGGATTTGGAACATATTTTAAGTTTACGATGAATATATGATTCAAAAGCAGCGTAAGGTATTTAGGAATGGTTCAAAAAGATAAGAAAATAGAAAGACTCAATTTCGAAGACGCAATTCAGGGACTCGAGAAAATTGTCGATGACCTGGAATCAGGTGAACTTTCCCTCGAAGATTCCATAAAAGCCTTTGAGAAAGGGATTGAGTTATCCAGGCTGTGCCGCAAGAAGCTGGAGAAGGCTGAAGATCGGGTCAAGAAACTGCTTGAGAAAAGCGGCGGCGATTTTGACCTGAAACTATTCGACGAAGATGGAGACCGGTCAGATGAGTAGTTTTTTATCGCAGATCGACTCACCGCTCGATTTGAAGAAATTGAAAATAGATGATTTGCCACAACTGGCATCCGAGATCCGGGAGCTTATTATCGACGTGGTCTCGACCAATGGAGGGCATCTCGGCGCCAATCTGGGGGCGGTCGAATTCACCATCGCTTTACACTATGTATTTGAGACTCCCGGAGATTCTATGGTTTTTGACGTCAGCCACCAGATATATCCCCACAAAATATTAACAGGCCGGAAGGATCGTTTTCACACAATCAGGACAGGCGGCGGTCTTTCGGGGTTCGCGAATCGTCAGGAATCGGATCATGACGCCTTCGGCGCCGGTCACGCCTGCACAGCCCTCTCGGCTGCCCTGGGTTTGGCAACCGCCCGAGATCTCCAGGGCGACGGTAATCATGTCATAGCGGTTGTAGGCGATGGTGCGCTAACTGGTGGCATGACTTGGGAAGGTTTAAATCAGATCGGCGAATCGGGACGGGATATGCTTGTAATATTAAATGACAATAATATGGCCATCTCGAAGAACGTAGGAGCCATTTCAAGATATCTGACGGAGATCCTCGCTGACGAACAATACAATAAATTGAAGAAGGAAATCTGGAAGTTAACAGGCCTTCTTCCGAAACATGACAGGATTCGTAAAACGGTTGCTTCAGTAGAGGAATCTCTTAAGGGTTTCATGGTCCCGGGTATAGTCTTTGAAAAATTAGGGCTGCGGTATTTCGGGCCTATAGACGGTCATGATATCAGACTTCTAATTAAAACGCTGGATCGTATCAGGAAGCTCCCGGGGCCGAAGCTTTTGCATATTGTCACCGTAAAGGGTAAAGGATACAAGTTTGCCGAGGCCGACTCACTGGCCCTCCACGGGGTGTCGAAGTTCGATAAGCTAACCGGCAAATCCCTGGCTTTGAAGAAGTCATTACCGTATACCAGGGTTTTCGGCGAGACCATGGTATATCTCGGGGGAATCAACGATAAGGTCTGCGCCATCACCGCGGCCATGGCCAGCGGCACAGGCCTGACCGCTTTTGCGGAAAAATATCCTGATAGGTTTTTCGATGTTGGCATAGCCGAGCAGCATGGAACTACCTTCGCGGCTGGATTGGCGGCCAAAGGAATGAAGCCTTTCTTTGCAGTCTATTCTACTTTTTTGCAGAGGGGTTACGACCAGGTGTTGCACGATGTCGCTCTTCAGAAACTGCCGGTTGTTTTCTGCCTTGACCGCGCCGGCCTGGTCGGCGACGATGGTCCTACCCATCATGGCACATTCGATATTTCATACCTGCGAACCATTCCGGGTGTCGTCATATTTGCTCCCAAGGATGGCCGGGAGCTTCGGGATTCGCTGGCTCTGGCAATGACTTATAACGATGGACCCATGGCAATCAGATACCCGCGCGGCTCTGTCCCGGAGGAAAAAGTCGATCTCGGCATAAAGCCCCTCGAATTTGGCGCCTGGGAGATAGTGCGTGAGGGTGAAGATCTGGCCATCCTGGCAGTGGGAACCATGGTTTATAATTCCTGGAAAGCCGCGGACATGCTTCAGAAGGATGGTATAAACTGCCGCGTGATAAACTGCAGATTCATAAGGCCCATGGACGAGAAGATGCTGCGGGAGACGTTCAATAGGTTCGAAAAGATAATCACGGTCTGCGAGGGTAGCTTGAACGGAGGATTTGGAGAGGGTGTCCAATCATGGGCCGCCGAAAACGATTTCGAGAATCGACATATACGATCCCTCGGCATTCCGGATAGATTTGTTGAGCATGGCTCTCTCGACCAGCTACTGCGAGAGATTGGCCTTGATCCCGATGGGATAGCGATGTCCGCACTCGAACTGCATCAGAAGATTAAGATCAGGTCCGGTTCGCGGAAGGCCAAGTGAAGAGGTTTGGAATAATAGGCCATCTCGATCGGCCTCAGATAGAGCAGGCAACGGGGCAAATCATCGAATGGAGCCAGGCCAGCGGCGTCGAAATCAAAATATGCAGCGATTTAGCGCCGCTCGTGAATCGCAAGGACTTGGCCTCGAAAGACGATGAAATCCGGCGTTATTGCGATGTTATAATAAGCCTTGGCGGCGATGGTTCAATGCTCTCCTCCGCCCGGACGGTAGGAAACCACGGTGTCCCGATCCTGGGGGTTAATCTCGGAAGCCTCGGATTCTTAACGGAGATAACTCAAGAAGGAATAGTAAAATCGCTCGAACTGCTCAAGGCAGACAAATACAAAATCGAAGATAGAATGGTGCTCGAGGCGACGATCCCCGACGCCAAGAATACGGATCTGTTCGCCTTGAATGACGTCGTAGTTCATCATGGCGAGGCCACCAATCTGGTCAACCTTGACCTTTACTCAGATAAGGAACTCGTTTGTTCTTATAATGCCGACGGTATAATCATATCCACCCCCACGGGTTCGACCGCCTATTCTCTTTCCGTGGGTGGGCCGATCATCAACCCGCTGATGGAAGCCATCTCGGTTAGCCCGATTTCGCCGCACACACTCACCTTAAGACCGATTATCTTTCCTGCTGAAAATGTCATCACTGTTGTGGCCGGCACGGGAGGGGGCGAATTTCGGGTATCGGTCGATGGGCGTATCGTCGGTGAACTAAAAGAGGGCCGGAAAATCATTATTAAAAAAGCAGCTTATAAAGTAAAACTGATCAAATTTAGCTCTACATCTTTCTACGAGATTTTGAGAGAGAAACTTCACTGGGGTAAACGTCCCCCGTTGAATTCTTAATGCTCACCCGCCTGCATATCGAGAACTTCGCCCTGATCGATAGTCTGGATTTCGAAATCGGCGAGGGGCTGAACGTGATAACCGGTCCTACCGGCGTCGGCAAGTCAATTATCATAGAGGCTCTCAATCTCCTGCTGGGCGGTCGCGTCTCCGAGATCATGCTCAGAACCGGTGAATCAAGCGCCGTGATCGAAGCGCAATTCCTTGTTAACGATCAGGATGAAATAGTGCAGCTGGCAGGTTCGGCCGACGTTTCCATCCGGAATAGTACGCTTGTACTACGCCGGGAGTACAGGAAAAAAAGCGGCAGCAGGGCTTTTGTAAATGGCGTATCGGTGAATCTTGGAACTCTAAAAGAGATTTCAAGCCGGTTGGTAGCCATCCTTGGCCAGCATTCGCATCAAATATTGCTCGATCCATCGACACATCTCGGGTTCCTCGATAGCCATGCGCAGTTGGATGATAAGCTCCCCGGACTCAAAGCGCTGTATGATCGGGCGGTGGATCTTAAGGAAAGGATATCTTTCGCCGAGAGATTCGCCCGCGAAGTCTCGGATAGGATGGATCTTTTGAAATTCCAGGTATCTGAAATTGAACAATCAGCCCTTAAACCGGAAGAAGAGAATGACCTGAGGCAAGAGAAAATATTACTGGAAAATAGCCTGCGCATCCGGGAGGCAGGGGAGATGGCGGGTTCGATATTACTCGAATCTGACGGTTCGGTCATTGAGAAGTTGGGCGAAATTGAGAAAGCCCTATCAGGGATACCAGGCACAAAAAGCTGTTTCGAGAGTATCACCGGCCGAATTAGAAGCGCCTCGGATACCGTAAATGAGGCTGTTGCGGAGATCCGAAACTTAATGGACCGCATCGATGATGACCCCGCGCGGCTCGAGCAGATTAACGAAAGACTCGACGAGATCTTCCGACTGAAGAAAAAATACGGCGGAGATATTAAGGAAATCCTGCAGTATGCATCGGATTCGCGGAATAAACTGGCAGAACTTAGTAATAAAGTGGGCGATTCCGAAAAACTTACAGAAGATCTCAACAAAACCCTTCTCAAGTTGAACCGGCTGGCAGCGGATATATCTAAAACCAGAAAGAAAGCCACAAACCGATTGGAAACCTTCGTCTGCGAAAATCTGGCATCCATGGGAATGACAAAAGCCCAATTCGTAGTTGAGATTTCAGATGTTGAAGACGAAAAGGGATTGTACAATTTCAATAACCGGCAGCTTGTGGGGGATGAGTCCGGTTTCGACATAGTCGAGTTTCAGTTTTGCGCCAATCCCGGGGAGGGGCTCAAGCCGTTGGCGAGCATAGCCTCGGGCGGTGAGGTCTCCAGGGTGATCCTGGCCCTTAAGAACGCTCTCCTGGCAGGAAAGGCCAGCGGCTGCGAGATATTCGACGAGATCGATGTCGGTATCTCCGGTGAGATCGCTGCTAAGGTCGCTTTTCAGTTGAGAACGCTATCGAAAAACCACCAGGTAATCTGTATAACTCATCTGCAACAGATAGCGTCCTCCGCGGATCACCATTACGGTGTTTATAAGCAGAGGGTGGGGGGACGTTTGGTGACAAGGATAAAGAAACTGGGGCCGCAGGAAAGGTTGAAGGAGGTAGCCTCGCTTCTCTCGGGCGAGACCATAACTAAGAGTGCTATGGCCGGAGCCAGAGAATTGCTGAAAAACTCCCGGCGCCGGAGGTGACGATTGCATGGAACCGCTGTATAGATACATTCCAAATATACTGTCCGGTCTGAGAATCTTTCTGATCATTCCGTTCACCTACTCTCTGGTGTATGACGATATGACGGCGGTCATCCTTATTACAGCTACCATGATCCTGAGCGACTATTTCGACGGTTATCTTGCCCGAAAATGGAATGTCGTCTCCGACGCCGGTAAAATCCTCGATCCTATTGCGGATAAGCTCTGCGTAGCGGCAATAGGGCTGGTCCTGGTTTTTTTGAGAGGCTTTCCGCTTCTGCTGGTCATTCTGTTCGTAATACGAGATATCATCATTCTGATTGCGGGATTTTTACTGATGCGAAAAGACTCACGTGTACCGGTCTCAAATGCTCTGGGCAGGGTGACGGTCAGCGTCGCTGCCATTTGCCTGCTTGTTTATCTCTTCCGGGTGAATTTTCTGAAATCACCCACGGTGATTTTCACTGTCATTATGCTGGTGATATCTTCCGTGTCATACTGGAAGGCGTTTCGAGAAGTCGTCCAGCCTAAATAGATGCAACAAAATCGAGCGATAGCCTGTAGATAGAAGTGGTGATAACGGAAGGAGGATCACGTGTTTAAGAAGGTATTTTTTGTTTTTCTGTCAATATTTCTTATTGCGGTGGTAGCGCAGGGCAAGAAGAATAAGACTGCTAATGTAAAGGACAATGTCGCTACCGACCTGAAATACGGCTGGCAGATCAAGGTGCCCGATAATTGGAAGGCAAAAAACTTAAAAGAGCCGAGCGTGGAGCGACTCTTCATGGAGAAGAGAAATTATCTTGTGAATCCTTACGTAGAGACTTACGACGGCGAATACACGATCCCGCGGGCAATGATATATGTTCAGGAATTCAGCGGTTCCGAGGAAGATTTCGAGGCTTTGATAAAGAAAAGTCTTGAGGAACATAGATCGGACAATGCTCTGATCAGCAAAATGGGCCTGTTGAGAGATAGTGAATTTATCATCTCCGGCGAAGTTCTAATCAACTCAATCTCCGCTTTGCAGGTCTTCGTCAAACGAAGCTATGAGCGCATATTAGTAATTCCCGACCGCAGCGGCCTCGGTGACCCCACGCAGCAGTATATAAATGACCACGAAGTTCATGAAATCTATCTCATAAAAGAGGGAGACGTAATCTTTGTCTTTCAGGGCTATTGCGAACGCGAGTTTTATGAGAACAATGTCGACGAATTTCAAGCTATAATCAAATCATTAGAACTTTCGCCCGAGCCCGTCTCGGGTGCCGACGAGTAAGGCGAGCTTCAGGATTTTGACCGAAAAGGCGCCGGGTGAGGCTGAATCCCGGATGCTGCTGCCGGTCTGGCGTTGTTCCCATTGGAAATCATTATTCTAAATAATACGGGGAAAAACAGGTTTCCCTGACAGTGATATGAATTTCACGGATCCCCTGGTCGGGAGTATATTCGGATGCCGCATCTTCCGGGACCGGGGAATAAGCGCCAGTATTGACGAAGATCTCGCATTTTAGATGCTGCCCTCGAAACATAATGGGATTTCAGAGAAGGTCGTCGGGAATTGCTGGAGAGGTTTTTGTTGACTGGACTTTGGAAATTTGTTATGATTCAGCGACGATTCGGAGGGATTTATGTGGATAATTAAATACGCTCTGGCTGCGGCTGTGTTGCTGGCTTTCATGTATTTTTCATTCCAGAATGCTGCTGAGACGACGACCGTTCGGGCAATGAATTACCAGTTCGAGTCTGTTCGCCTGATTCTTGTAATCTATGTTGCATTTGCGTTCGGGGTCATCTTCTGGTTTTTCGTCTCTATTTTTCAGTATTTTAAGGCCACCGGCGAGGCTGCGGATTTGAAACGCAAGAACAGGCAGCTGGTGGAGGAAATCAAGGCGCTGCGTAATTTACCTCTGGAGGAGGTTGCGCCGCAGGATATGGCCGGCGATTCCCGGGAAAATAAAATATGACCACTTACTGGTGGATCATCATACTGGTCCTGCTGACTGCCTTGGCGGTGGCGGTGGGGATAAGACGACGCCGCTTAAAATCCGAAGGTACCGCAGACGCTTATATTCATGGCTTGCGTTCCATGATCGCAGGCGATCTTAAAACAGCCTTCGTCAAATTCCGGCAGGCGGTGGAAGAAGATACCGATAATATCGATGCCTATCTCAAAATGGGGGATCTTTTCAGAGATAAGGGGATGATTGATAGGGCGTTGCAGATCCACCGCGAGTTGACATTACGTAGAAAGGTCCCGCCGGAACTTCTGTCCGAGGTTTACCAGAGCTTGGCGATGGATTATATCGAGGCCGAGGCTACCGATAAAGCCGGAGAGATATTGCAGCAGATGATAAAAGATGGTGATCAACGGGGTTGGGCCGAAGACCGCCTTCTGGAGCTATATCTGAAGAATAATAGCTGGAGCGATGCCGAAGATCTATATCGAAACATCGTGAAAAAGAGAGGGCTGGATGGCGGTTCAACCATGGCCAGCATAAAAATAATGGTCGGCTGTGAGCTATCTGAAGGAAAGCAATATCATAAAGCTCGTTTGGCCTACAAGGAAGCTCTCTCCCTGGATATAAACAATCCATTCTCGTACCTGTACGCTGCCGAAAGTTACCTTGAGGAAAACAGGGTGGAGGATGGCCTCGAGTTTCTTAAGAAACTGTGCCAAAACGCTCCCCGTTATGCATACCTGGGATTTCCCTTGATCGAGCAGACATTTTTCGAGCTTGGGAGATTCAGCGAGGTCGAGGATATTTATCACGGCGTTCTCAATCAGGATTCCTCCAATATACCGGCCAAGATCGCGCTGGCCGGAATCCTCGATAAAAAGGGCGAGACGGCCAATGCTGAAAACCTGCTCCGTTCGGTTCTCGACTCTGAAATAGTTAATCCTGTAGCCGCCATGCGGCTGGCAAAATTGCTGGCGGACACAAACAGAGTCGAGGAAGGGCATGAAATACTCTCCCGTATGGCTGATAAAGCAGGTCTTCTCTACGAAAGCCCTAATTGCAATAAATGTGGGAAATCGGTCCAGAAACCTCTGCCATCCTGCCCTCAATGCGGCGGTCTGGGGACATTCGTCTGATGTATTCCATCCTGATATCCCTTCTTATGCAGACCAATCTGGTTGCATATAGTCCGGAGCTCGATAAGTTTTTTGATTCCGGCGACTTCGAATCGGCATACCATATATTGCTGGATGAGTTCGACAGGCAACCCGGCGATGAGGCAACCCTTTATCTTTTGGGAACGACTGCTCCTATAGGAACAAGATCATCGTTATATATGAAGGAATATCTGCAAAAATACCCCGATGGGCCCAATGCCATGCGAGTCCGTAGCAATCTACTCGATTATTATTCGGCCGCAGGTCTAAAAATAACCGCCGGCAAGCTGATACCCGATGAGCCTGCCTGGAAATTTCTGTCGACGCATGATCTTTATAAGGTCGCGATTATCAAGCAGCAGCTTGGCGAGTACGCAGAAGCCAGGCAATTATTTCAACATATCGTTGCCGGTAGTCAGGGTGAAATGGCAGCTTGGGGTTACCTGGCGCTATCAGACTGTGACCTCTTGAGCGGAGATTACCAGGCGGCTCTAAAGGGTTACCGGACCGTTATCGAACGCTTCTCCGATCTGCCCCCTTTCCCTTTTGCCCTTGTCGGGCTGTCGGAAGCGTATCGGCGGATGGGGGAAGTCGATAAGGCGTGGTCATACTACCAGCTTTACAGGGAGAAATACGAAATGGCTCCCGGATCGATCGAGATTGAAACCGCTATCATGGAGAAAGACGCAGACGCTCACGACAACGATTTGCCGGCCATTCTCGATGTCGATTACTATGTCCAGGTGGGGATTTTTGCCCATAAGTCGAATGCCAAAACCTGTGTAAGAAAGTTCAGAAATACAGGCCATAGATCTCGCATGCAGGATTTTCGCGAGGGGGGCAAGACCTTTTACAGAGTGATCGTCGGCCCATATGAAAGCGAGAAAATCGCATACAGAAAAAAGCTCGAACTCGAAAATTCCCAAGGGGAGGAGTATTTGATAGTCCTTCAGTAAACCGGTTGCATCACCAGAAAATACGGTTCCGACAATGAAGACGATTCAAAAACTGACCCCCCTCTTAAAACAGTATTTCGCCATAAAGAATAAACATCCTGAACGAATCCTGTTTTTCAGGATGGGCGATTTTTACGAGCTTTTCGGCGACGATGCTGTGGTGGCCTCTTCCATCCTCGGGATTGCCCTGACCTCAAGAGGGCATGGCAATTCCGGTAAATTGCCTCTGGCCGGCATTCCCTATCACACACTGGATCGATATCTCGTCAAAATTCTGAAGGCCGGGCATAAGGTAGCCGTTTGCGATCAGGTGGAGGATCCGAAAAAGGCCAAGGGAATAGTCAAGCGAGAGGTCGTCGAGGTCTTTACGCCTGGCAGCGTGACCCTTGATAATGCTCTCGATGACAAAAAGCCGAGCTGCCTGGCATCAATAAATATTCAAGATGGAGTTGCAGGTATTGCCGTGCTGGATATCTCAACCGGGCGGTTTATCGTGGATGAGTTCGAGGAGACCAATCTCGGGGACAACCTGGCCTTCCACGATCCCTCGGAGGTGGTCATCCCTGAAGCCCTTAAAAGTCGCATGGAGAAAATATTGAAGTCTATTTTGCCCGCTACCACGGTTACTCCCATCGATGATTATCGCTTTGAAAGCTCCATGGCATACAATGACCTGATCACCCATTTCGGCACCGATGGCCTTGATGGTTTTGGCCTGGGGAACATAACCCATGCTCTGGGCGCCGCGGGTGCCGCACTGGCCTACGTTAAAGATCTGAAGATGGGCAAAATCGGACAGATCACGAGGATCGAGAGGCTGCGCAGGGACCAGTGCATGGAACTCGATGCCGCCACTATAAAAAATCTCGAACTGATCGCAACGCCCTACGAAGGACGAAGGAATTCTTTACTATCGGTATTGGATCTTACTCTCAGCGCTCCCGGTGGAAGGCTTCTGAGAAGGTGGATCTTATCCCCTCTAACGGATTTGAAAATGATAGGGGATAGGCAAACAGCGATAACGGTTTTTTTGAAATCCGAAGGTTCTCGCAAGTCGATGATATCTTCACTCAAAGGTATACCGGACCTTGAGCGCCTGGCTTCCAAAATCGCCATGAGAAAAGCAGGCCCCCGCGATATCATAAATCTCAAATCAGGTTTGAGAAAGGTCAGAGATCTTAAAGCCGACGCCAGAGGCATAAGATCATCGCTCATTAAAAAAACGGTCGATCCCATATGTTCGTTCGATGATCTTATCCGGATAATCGATAATGCAATCGTGGACGAACCACCGGCAATGCTCTCTGATAGCGGCCTTTTCAAAAGTGGATTCTCGGCCGATCTCGACCGGCTGGAGGCAGAGATCGAGGAGGCTAAAAGCTACATCCATAATCTTCAAAAAATCGAGAGGCAAAAGACCAAAATTCCATCTCTTAAGGTCGGCTATAACCGTATCTTCGGATATTATCTCGAAATCACGCGGCCTCACCTCTCAAAGGTCCCGGAACATTATATCAGAAAGCAGACCTTGGTTTCCGCGGAGAGGTTTATAACCGAGGAATTGAAAGCCAGAGAAGAGACCATCTTAAATGCCGAGGAGAAAATCAGAGCGATAGAGTATGAGCTATATGATAAGCTTCTCGATACTCTCAGTGCCAGGATTACCGATATTCAAAGTGCTGCAGACGCAATAGCGATTCTGGACGTCCTTCTGGGATTCGCCGCACTGGCAGAGGATACTGCTTACGTGATGCCGAAGCTTGATAACAGCCTGAGGATTAATATATCCGAGAGCCGCCATCCGGTGATGGAGCGAATGCTGGCGGCCGGCAAATTTATACCCAATGATATAATTATGGATGGCTCAAGCAAGAGGATGGCTATTATTACCGGCCCCAACATGGCGGGTAAATCGACTTACCTCAGGCAGGTCGGATTGATAGTCATTATGGCACAGATGGGCGCACCCGTTCCGGCCAAATCGGCGAAAATCGGGATTTGCGATAGAATCTTCACCAGAGTAGGGGCCTCCGACGATATTCTCAGAGGAAGATCGACCTTTATGGTGGAGATGACGGAAGCCTCGGCTATAATCAACAACGCCACCGACAGGAGCCTGATTCTGCTCGATGAGTTAGGCCGGGGAACGTCCACATACGACGGTCTGGCAATCGCCTGGTCGCTGGTCGAGTATCTCAATCGTATAGAGGGTAGAAAGGCACGCACTTTATTTGCCACTCATTATCATGAGCTGATCGAACTAGCCGAAAAGACTGATGGGATAATCAATCTCCAGGTGGCGGTCAAGCAATGGCAGGATTCAATTGTTTTTCTCTATAAAATCGAGCCCGGCGGCTGCGATGATTCATATGGAATACAGGTAGCCAGATTAGCCGGCCTCCCGGAGAGGCTTCTGGATCGGGCGAAGGAGATTCTTGCCCTGCTGGAGACCGGTCATACGCCCGGCGGAGAGGCTGCCGTCGAAAGAGCCGGAACGGCCGCATACCAGATATCGCTGTTCTCCCCGGAGGAGAATCGCCTCAGGGAATTATTGGATGAAGTCGATCCTGATAAATTGACTCCCCTCGAGGCTTTGAGTATATTGAACAAAATGAAAAAATCAGTCGAGGAAGGTGGAAAATGAAATTCCTTGTAATAGCTTGTTCCACCCTGATATTCTTGCCTGCGTTTTCCGATATTGCGACCGCCCCAATGAAATATTTTCTAATATCCGATGATTAGACCCATGTTTCCAAAAGACCGCAAAAAAATACAATAATTTTCAATAAAACCGTCATTTTCCCTTGACTTTTGTAGCAGAATATTATGATTATTATCATGATGTTAGAGTTATATGTGAATTTACTCACAATTTCGACGGGGCTTACAGGCTCTTCAAGCGATAAATTGCATCAATTTCCCGGCTTCTCTATTGATTCATGGCTACAAATATTAGCAGGTGGATTTAATGATAGGGTTTTATGTGAAGATATTCACAATGTTGATTAAGAACTAAATTCTTGGGGACCGATGAGAATTAGCCCCGAAATTGAACCAACAAAAGTACGAGGAGGTGCCTATGTCATTTAGGCGAATGATCTTTTACTCAGGAATGCTGGCAGCGATGTTCCTGATTATCGGCTGCGAGGGCGATCAAGGCCCGGCAGGTCCTGAAGGAACCGCCACTTGCGTGGAGTGCCATAACGACGATACCCGGATTGCGGCTATCGCCGGTCAGTGGGCGAATTCTACCCATGCCACCGGAGGCAATTTTGAGCGCAACTCATCGTCCTGCTCGAGATGCCATACCAGCGAAGGCTTCGTCTCTTATCTGGATACCGGTGAGGGTGGCAGCCCGGAAAATCCGTCGGCTATCGGCTGCTTTACCTGCCACGAGCCGCACACTAACTATAACTTCGATCTTAGAGCAACCGATCCCGTTGAATTGATGCTGGGAGGGACGTTCGACCAGGGCGACGGCAACCTTTGCGCCAATTGCCATCAAGGCCGCACACCCAGTCCGGAAATACCGGAAAGCGGTACCATTACTATAACCTCTTCTCGCTTCGGCGTTCATCATGGCCCGCAGGCCAACATTCTTATGGGGAGTGGCGCTTATGTCTTTACAGGGGCAAGCTATGGCTCGTCACACGGGCCTAACGTCTCTAATGGCTGCCCGACATGTCATATGGCGTCGCCTTATGGTGTTCAGGCGGGCGGCCATACGTGGGATCTGATATATCTGTATCATGGAGGTGATACAGATCTCGTTGAAGGCTGCAATATTAGTGAATGTCATAACGGCAATGTTGACGACTTTGAGCACGGAGACGTGCAGGCCGATATCCAGGCCCTGCTTCTTACTCTCAGCGATATTCTTATCAATGACGTTGGGATTATGAATGACAGTGAGCAATCAATAGAAGGGGATTGGCCCGTCGCAGCAGCAGGGGCGTTTCTTAATTATAAGATGATTCTCGAGGATCGCTCCCTGGGCATTCATAATCCAGCTTATGTAGAAGATGTCCTGGATGCCTCAATTGCCGCTGTAGGCCCGTAAGATTATTTCGGAATCTCGGTAAAGAAATCCCGCCTCCTGCAGGCGGGATTTCATTTTAGTGATTATACGAAGGATGTGGTTTTCGTTAATTCCCGTGTATCCCCGGTGCATATTGGGCAGCCCATTCGAGATCACGGCTTATATGACAGGATGATAAGCATGCGAAATTCAGGCCGTTGAAGCCTCTGGAATAAGTGCTGCCGTTTTCATCATAGAATTGGGTTAAAGTGGTATCCGAGTTGATTGCAAAGATATGCGAGCGGATATCGCCCCTCAAATAGACTCCTTCACCGGACGAGACTGCGGATTTCACGCTTTTGGGCATATGGCAGAGAACGCATTCAGAAGTTCCGTCATGATTGATTGTTGTCGCCATATGACAATCGGTGCAGACCCTCGATATAGCCTCCTCAGCGTTGTATTTGGTGCTCTTATGAGGGGCGTGGCAGCTTACGCAGAACAAGGCACCGTGCTCGGCGCTCAACATTTCATCATATTGCTCGTGATGTCGGATAAGACCGCCGGAGGCCAGTATCCGATGATCCTCCGAACGATAGTGACATTCTCCGCAGAGATAGGCTGACCTGTCGATAGTCATCGAGTATTCTTCGGGGTCAATGGCGTGCCGGCTTCCGGGGCCATGGCATGCTTCGCATGTAATGCCCGGTTCGGCCCAGGTTCCAACTATCCCCGGAAGTCCATCCTGATGTTCGATTTCTGAAGCCTCGTAGCCGGTAGTATGGCAACGTCCGCAATCATAAGGCTTGGTTCCCGGGGCTTCGCTGGCGTGATAGCCGACCCATTCCCGGGTCTCCAGATTCCATTGGACCGCCGAACCCGTAATAATATACCCGTTATTATCGATAAACCGGGCTTTCCAGCCGAAACCGCCTATCACATAAGCTATATCACTCCATGAGTATCCATCGGGTGGCCCGGGCATATCCGGGACAAAATCGGGATATCCGGGCGGCATTCCGGCGCGTACCTTATTCAGCTTATATGGATGGCCGGTTTCCAGGAATTCGTCATAGACCTCCGCGTGACAGAAATTGCATGTAGCCGCTCCCACGTATGATGCGGCCTCCGGCTCGGCGATCGTTATATCTTTCTCTTTCGAGCATCCCTGGATTGCAAGCAATAATGGCAAACAGATGAAGGATAAAAATAGCTTCCTCATTTGATACCCCTTTCTTTAAGCAGCCTTAATATAGAGGCTTTTAAATACCAGTTTTCCTCTGCCATTTGTCAAACGTTCTCAACCCGACTCACCAAAACAGACGATCCCCTTCGAATTCCGCAATACTATTTCATCTCCAACTGTAATGGACATGGAGACTATTGTCAATAAAAATGCTATCTTTGCTTTCTGCCCGGAAATATAAGACGATCCAATTCCTTGAGGACGGATATGCGTGCGGCCGCTATTCAGGGCGAATCTCGAACAAAAGGGATTATTAAAGATGATCCGGGAATTTTCAGCAGGATTTTGAATATTTTCCGGATTCTGATCGTAAAAGATCGGGGAGGTGCTCAGCGATTTCGATCTTGATGCTTGACGGCTTTGCCGTGGCGCGGTAGATTTTAAGGGTTGGTTAAATTGGAGGGAGGATTTTCTTGCACACATATTTGATCTATTCACAGAGCCTGCTTTTGCTTAATCCCGGCAGGGGAAGCTTAATAGAAGATATCGCCGGTATGACCCTTTTTTCCAAGGGTATAATGGCGATTCTTCTGTTTATGTCGATTGTCTCATGGGCGATTATGGTCTTCAAGTATTTCAAAACCAGGAAAATTCATGCCCAGACCGATAGATTCCTGCGCGGGTTTCGCAGGCGTAAGGGTATCGATGATTTCCTGGGAGAATCACGAGGTTTTAGATTGACTCCATTTATCAGCATGTTGGAGATCGCCTACACTGAAATAAAAGGCATTGTCCAGCGGCGAACATACTCAAGTAATCCCACCTCGAAAACGCATGTAACCGATGACGAACTCGATCTGGTGGCGGATGCAATTGATCGCGCCGGGGCCGAGGGGGTGGCTACGCTGGAATCCGGTATCATATTTCTGGCAACCACCGCCAATGCGGCGCCCTTTCTCGGGCTGCTGGGCACGGTGATCGGCATTTATGTCGCTTTCAAAGATATAGGCGCCCGCGGCACGGCGACTCTGGGCGTAGTTGCGCCCGCCATAGCCGAGGCGCTGATCGCCACTGCGGCCGGGCTGGCGGTCGCCATACCGGCGCTTGTCGCATATAACTATTTTGTAAGCAGAAACCGTCTCATGGCCGATAGAATAGACAATTTCAAATCGGAGCTTTTCTCGGCCTTCAAAAAGGAGCTGGAGACAATTGAGGAGGTTTAAGAGAGAATATCACCCCATGGCCGAAATAAATGTAACCAATCTGGTGGACGTGGTCCTGGTTCTCCTTATCGTCTTTATGATCTCGGCACCCATGATGCAGGCCGGCGTCGAAATAGACCTGCCTAAAGCCTCCGAATCTCCCAGGGACGTTTCCGCAGGTATTATCATCTCCATAGATAAAAAACAGCAGATCTATATCGATCGGTATAAGATCTCGATGGACCAGTTCGAATCCCGCCTCAAAACTATACGGGAGGTCAAAAAATTTCGGCCGATATTTATCAGAGCGGATAAAAGCGTTCCCTATGGCGTGGTGATTGAATTGATGGCCAAAATCAAGAAAATGGGTATCGAAAACGTCGGTCTGGTTACGGAGCCGGAGAGAAGGCTATGAGATGGGCGGTCATCTCATCACTGATCATTCATGGCATATTCATCGGCCTGGTGTTCAAAGGCTCCCCGAAGAAGACAGGCCAATACCCGCCGGTCATGATGGTTCGGCTGGCTACGCCACCAGCGGTTAAAGGGACCGCTAAGCCCGCATCGGTCGAGACCTCGGAAAAGACTCCCGCAAGAAAAGCAGAGAAGATCGAGCGCCGGAAGGATAAGCCTCGCCTGGCTGAAGTTAACAAACGTAAAAAACCGGAACGGAAAAAGAAAACGTCCCCACCGGAGCCGCAGGTAGAGAAAGATCCCTCTGCTGAAAAGACAGATGAGGTGGAGAGAAAGGGTCTTCCGGAAGGTGTCGAGCTGGGTTCCGAGTTCGGTTCCGCCCGGCTGGACGCAACCGGATTCGATTCGCCTTATTACCTGAATGTCCTTTTCAGTAAGATCAGAAATAGGTGGGATAATCCGTACGAGGGGATAGATACGGTTGGTTGCACGATCTATTTTGTAATTGATAGAAAGGGCAAGATTGTAGATTCCGCCATAGAAAACTCATCAGGTCTATCAGCCTATGATCACGCGGCACTCAGGGCTGTGCTGGCCGCAAGACCGCCGCCTTTGCCGAATCAGTTCGGCTCCGAGGAATTGGGGATACATCTGCAATTCAGATACCTCCCTTATAATTGATGCACCCGGGTAGGACCTCTCTGCGGAATAAATTGACATCTCGATATCGGTGGAATATATTCGCCAGCGCTATGATTGGAAAGGTGACGTTTGCGATATTCATCTCGATATTGATCCTGGCAACCGGCAGTGTATTTTCACAGACCCGGCCGGAAGTAGGCGGGACTATCACCATTGGCCCCATAACAGAACTTTTAAGCATTGCAGTTGAGGATTTTCAGACGCCGACGGGATTTGTAACACCGGAGGACAGCCTGCTGGTCTGGGATTTGAATAGAATCCTGACCGATGACCTGGCATTTTCGCTCTATTTCAACGTTGTCGATGTTGATTCCTCTTTTCTCGCCAGCTTCACGGATGGGAAGACGAGCATCGATGATTGGATATATTTTGGGGCTCAACTGCTTGTTTCGGCAAGGATCGAGCGCGAGGGAGATGGTCTTCTGTTCACGGTGGATGTGACCGATATTTTCCGCAACAGAAACATCTACAACCGAGATTTTATCGGCTCCATAGAGCGATACCGATATCTGGCTCACGACGCGGCGGCGGATATCTTATTCAACCTGACGGGTGAGGAGGGCAGCTATTCTTCGAGGATCGTTTACACCTCCGATGCCACCGGGAATTTTGAAATAAATACATGTGATTTCGATGGTTATGCCCCGCTGCAGATTACGCATGATAAATCGATTAATGTGCTACCCTCGTGGGGCTACGATGGAGAGCGAATTTTCTATACCGGCTATATAAACGGCAATCCGGACCTCTTTGCATATATCGTAAATCAGGAGAAAAGCTACGTGGTGTCGAACAGGGCGGGGCTGAATTCGGCTGCCTCGGAAAGTCCTGACGGCAAATTTATCGCCTGCACCCTTACGATCGCCGGAAATTCCGAAATATATCTGCTGGACGCTTCGGGCAGAATTATCAGGCGGCTGACATACACATCCATGATCGATTCGGCTCCTACCTGGTCGCCCTCCTCGCGAGAAATTGCATTCACTTCCGATAGAACCGGAACACCCCAGATTTATGTCACCGATATTGAGGGCCTCAATACTCGACGATTGACCTACAGCGGCAATTATAACGATCAGGCTTCATGGTCTCCCAGGGGTGATCTGATTGCATATTCGTCGCGGAAACTTGAGGGTTTCCAGATCCATACTATCGATATAACCGGACAATATCCCCGGAAGCTGACAGAAATCGGTGCCAATGAAGCCCCGTCATGGTCGCCAGACGGCCTGCATATTGTCTATTCGCATGTTGTCGACGGCCGCTACCAGCTGCACGTGATGGATTACAACGGCGGAAATAAGAGAAGATTTAAGCTGCCCGGTAATTGTAAGACACCCGAATGGTCCGGGAATTTGAGATGAAAAACGGTATTGATATAATAAGTTTCTTAGCTTATTATAGCATCCGTGTAAAGATGCCATTACAAAATCCGGGGGTGGGCAGAAATCTTTATTAATATGGAGCAGACCAAAGAAAATTTGATTTGACAAAACCGAATCAATTTTAGAATATTGTTGCAAATTGAATGAAAGTGCCTTTAAGGAGGAGAAAATGAAATTCAAGTATGTAGCGCTATTGATGCTCCTGATTGTATTTATTCTTGCCCTGGGCTGCGGCAAGAAGCCACCGCCGCCACCGCCGGAACCGCCACCGGTAGTCGAGCCGCCACCGCCGCCGCCTCCGCCGCCACCCCCACCCCCGCCACCACCACCACGGGAACAGGTTATCATTAATTTCGATTTCGACAAATACAATCTGACGGCAGAGGCGCGTGATATCATGGCCGGCAATGCCAGTGCTCTCTCCGACCGCCCGGAGGCCATCATCAAGATCGAGGGGCATTGCGACGAGAGAGGCACCGACGAGTATAACATGTCTCTGGGTGAGAAGAGGGCTCAGACCGCTCGTGATTATTTTGTAAACTACGGGATCGATCCCTCGAGAGTTTCGTTAATCTCATATGGTGAATCGATGCCTGCCGATCCGGGTCACAGCGAGGAGGCCTGGAGCAAGAATCGGCGCGACAATTTCGTGGTGGTTTCCGAGTAACAACCTGGAAATCTGTCTTGGGGCCGGATCTTAACTGATCCGGCCCTTATTATTTTGGGAACGAGTTGGAGGTTTGCGTCATAAAATACCTCATATGACATTTGATCCTGTTTGAGCGGATAAACGAAAATTTTGCCACAAAGGAGGGGAAATGAAAATCAGATCCATAATGGCATCGGCTTTGCTCGGGGGGGCTATCATTATATTCGGTTGCGGCGATGATGAGAGAGTAAAGATCTCTCCGAAAACGCTGCCCGATCCCGAGCCGATTATCAAATCATCGGATTCTCCCGCCGTCGACGAGCTAACCGGGCGGTATGAACAATATTCAGAATTACCGCTGGAACTTCTAACGATTCATTTTGACTACGACAAATATAAGCTGACACCTGAAGCGCTTGAGAACCTGGCTGTTAATGCCGCGGCCCTTTCTAATCATCCGGGGGCCATAATAAGGGTTGAGGGAAATTGCGACGAGCGAGGCACCGATGAATATAATCTGGCGTTAGGACAGAACAGGGCTCAGGCAGTGCAGAATTACCTGATAAAATACGGTATCGATCCAGCCACGATTTCGATAATCACTTTTGGTGAATCCATGCCCGTTGATCGAAGTCATAATGAAAGGGCGTGGTCAATAAACAGACGTGCCGACTTTGTCGTCTTATCGGAATGAGACAATGTGACTCCCGGCCCGTAGAACGTCTGCCGTCAATACAACCATTTTTCTTGACATTCGGGGGGCGATACAGTAATTGCAATTAGATTGAGAGTTGAATTAAAACAGGTGTGCTTGGATGAATAATACTCGTTTCGTCATTTTATCGATAATTATCCTTATATTTGCGTCGGGATGCGCTACCAGACGTCAGGTGCAGGAGTTGAAGATTGAGGTCCAGGCGATACGTTCTGATTTATACGGTATCCGGGCGGGGAATGCCCGTCTCGATTCCTTGTTTCGCTCCAGCATAGATCAATCGCGGAAGCTAAACGCCGATTTCGCCGCCTACGTTTCGCTGCTGGATGAACGAATGCAGATGGTTGAAGCTCGCCTTCAGGATGCCATCACCCTGATAAACAGGGCCACGGGTGCCATCGAATCGAGGACGGCCATGCAGCAGCCCCGCACCTCAACTCCTGACACCGCAGGCGTAGATACAACTGCCTCCTCAGGTCGTATGGATTGTCAGAAAATCTACAATTCCGCTTACCGCGACGTTGTCATGGAAAATTATGATCTGGCCGTTAGCGGTTTTGAAAGCTATGTCGAGAACTGCCCGAAAACAGCGCTTGCAGATAACGCCCGGTACTGGATCGGCGAATGCTATTATCTCCAGAAAAAATACGGGCCGGCCGAAAAGGCCTTTCAACAAATGATCGAGGATTACCCAAAGTCGGAGCGGCTGGCATCGGCTAAACTGAAGCTCGGGAAATCCATGTATAACCAGAGGTTTAAAACTAAGGCTAAATCTGTTTTCGAAGAAGTCGTGAAGAATTATCCCGGAACCGAGGAGGCCGGCGAAGCAGCCCAGATGCTGGGAAGATACCGGTAGCTGCGGGCATATCCCGATCCGTAAGGTCTCGTCTGTTTAATCTTCCCTGTTCATTATTTCCGAAATGATCGATGATGCGTCTCCCGCAAGGTTCCGATAATATTCGGCTTCCTCGGTTTTGCCAAAGCGAAGGCAGTATTGCTCTCGCGCCAAAAAAGCTCTCTTATAGAACTGCAGCAGCTGCGCAATTCGCATTTCCCGGAAGATGAATCGGTTCCCCCAGTATGACCGCTCGAAATCGAACCGTGGCCGCTCCAGGAATTGATCCGACGTGTGGACTCGAAACAGGATACCGTCGGGAACGAGCGGCAGGGCCGAGATAAATTTACGGTCGCTAACCACGTTGGTATAAATCGGCCCAACTGCCGCCTCGTGCTCGACAATCGCAAGAAGCATCCTGTAATAGGCCTCATCTATCACGGCAGGATCGAAAGGAAGCCCTCTTTCAAACGGTTCCACCCGCCGTAGAAAATCCGCAATTTCCTTTTCCGATCTCCCGTATATTTCCGGGTGCATGCGCCGGATAAAATCGATATACCATGACCGCCTCATCAATTCCTTATCGAAAAGCACCCGGTTGCTATGCAGATTCTCCTCGAAATGGAAGTACAGCCAGGGCGAGTAGAAATCCCAGTTTTCGATTATGGCCAATCCTCCCGGCTCCATATATTCGACCACGTCATATACTCCCTGACGCGCGAAGGTTTTCCTGCTTCGGTCCGATTCATAGAAGTTATCGATAAAACTAGACAGGGGAAAGGCGAGGATTACTGTTCCCAGAATATACTTCAAAGGCCTTATTGTGCTAAACGCCTTCAAGGTTGCAATTGACAAATAATACAGAGCCGATGCCATGAATACAGTTAGGATCAGTATCATAGGAAGGTAATATGATTCTATGTCTATTATCTGATAGCTTGTGGCATAAATGAAATTAAACAGGATAATGAGCAGAGCGAAAATGCTGAATTGCCTTTTCTTGAGAAAAGTCATTATGAGTCCCGTAGTTACCAGGAATGACCCCAACCATCCAAATTGCGCCAGGATCAATTTGCCGACGTAGGATATTTTGCTCAATAACAGGGAAAAGCCGAAATTCGGATCTGAAAACATCCAGATTCTGTATTGCCAGCCGGAAATATGTTTGAAAAGGAAGTAAGGATCAGCTACCCCGCCCCAGTTCAAAAACGGCTTAAACTGGGCCCGGATCGGCAGGAATAGATATAGAGTCAGCGGAATTATTAAAAAAGCCAATATCATAGAGAGGTTTTTTACCCGAATTCGTTTGAAGTGAGCTATCAGAATATAGATGTATCCGGGCAGCAGATATATGGCGGATAGATGATTTACCAGGGATAACCCCAGCGTATAAGAAGACAGAATTAGCCATCGGAGATGATCATCATCCTTGCCCGTATATCTGACTAAACAGTTGATGGAGATGGCCACTAAAAGCAAATTCAGAGAATAAACTTCGTTCGTCGTTCCCTGTGCCCACCAGATCGGTGAGAAGGATGTAAATAAGGCTACAGATGATGAGATCAGTAGATTCCAGATGCGATTTCTGTCGCCGGTTGAAATTATATTTGAGATAAGAAGGAAAAGGAATCCCGATGCGAGCGAGGTGAAGATAAGGGAGAGAATGTTTACTCTCTGAATCAGGTCTCCCCATAGTAATATCGTCGCCAGCCGGCCCAGGATAGTGTACAGGGGATATCCGGTGGGATGGGAAATGGCAAAATCTTTGCAAACCAAAGCGAGCTCACCCGAATCGATAAACTCCACCGTAGGGCAGACGGTCAGATTATATCCGATGGCGGCAATTCCAATTACTATAAGGAAGAAAACTGTCCGGCCTTTATCCATAAAGAAGTCCGCCTAAAAAGGCAAATTATCCGGCGGACATAAAGATGGAGGCGAGGATACCTTCAATCTAAAGTATGCTCCTAAAAGGGCAAATCGTCGTCATCGGCGGGCGCCTTAGGCTCCGGTGTTTCAGGAGGCTCCGGTGCGGCTCGCTCCGCCTGACCCCTGCTTCCCAGCAGCTGCAACCGATGAGCTACTATATCGGTGCGGTATCTTTTAATACCGTCTTTATCATCGTAACTGCGGTATTGAATCCTGCCCTCGATGTATACGGGACTGCCCTTTTTAAGATATTCATTGGCGATCTCGGCGGTCCGTCTCCAGCAAACGATGTTATGCCAATCGGTTCTCTCCTGCTGCTCGCCCTCTTTGTTTTTGAATTTCTCCGTGGTTGCGATTCTAAAACTCGCCACCGCCTGGCCGCCCGGAGTATAACGAAGCTCCGGATCGGCCCCAAGATTGCCAATCAGTATCGCTTTGTTTACCGATGCCATCGAATCCTCCTTGGTGATTTTCCGTATTATAATCCCCGGCTCCCTCCATGTCAATCTGAGATTTTGCTTGCCTGCGTATCGCTGTTTTGATACGTTTGGATCAGATGAAAATCGCGCTCGTACAAGCCGAATTTATCCTCGCCGCTTTAAAGGACAACCTTGACAAACAACCTGGATATATATAGAAAGCAAAAGAGGTTAAAGGGACAATCGATGGGTAAACAACAAGAGCTCAATCTCGACGTTGAAAAGGCTACGAGCTTTTTGACCAGGTTCATCAGCGATGAGCTTTCCAGGGCAGGCTTTGATAATCTCGTCGTCGGGGTTTCCGGTGGATTGGACTCGGGGGTGGTAACATTTCTCTCGGCCAGGGCTATTGGCAGCCAGAATGTTCTCGGCGTCATATTGCCATATAAAGACTCCGATCCCGGGAATATCGAGGACGCCAATGACATCATATCCAGAACGGGCGTAAAGAAACATGTTGTCGATATCACACCACAGGTTGATCCGTATTTTGTAAAATTCCCGGAGGCGGATAAGAACCGGCGGGGGAATAAGATGGCTCGCGAGAGAATGAGCATCTTATACGACCTTTCAGCCGCCGAAAAAGCTCTCGTGATAGGAACATCGAACAAAAGCGAAATCCTCCTCGGCTACGGAACGATCTTCGGCGATCTGGCATGTGCCATCAACCCGCTCGGAGATCTCTATAAAACCCAGGTGCGGATCCTGGCGAAGCATCTCGGCGTTCCGGAAAAGATCATAGCCAAGCCCCCGTCAGCGGATCTTTATGTTGGACAATCGGACGAGGGGGAGTTTGGCTTCACTTACGAGGGCGTGGACAGACTTCTATATCTGTTGGTCGACGGAAAGTATACACCTGATCAGTGTGAAAAGGAGGGTTTTGATAAAAAACTGGTAGAAAAGGTCATCAAGATGATTGCAAACAACAAGTTCAAGAGATCTGCGCCGGTGATCGCAAAGTTCTGCGACCGCACGGTTGGAACAGATTTCCTCCACCCCGAGGACCGGGGAAAATGACATCCGGGCAAGATCCTGCTGGAATCCTATATATAGTCGCTACCCCCATAGGGAATCTGGGCGACATTTCCGAGCGGGCGATTGAAACTCTCAAAAGAGTCGATCTGATAGCATCTGAAGATACACGCACGAGCAATATCCTTCTTTCCCGTTTCAATATAAAAACAGCCCGAACCAGCTACCATGACCATAATGAAAGATCGAAGGCTCCGAAGATAATCGATGCTATCCTGGCAGGTAAGTCGGTGGCGCTGATCAGCGATGCCGGGACACCGTTGATCTCTGATCCCGGTTATACGCTGGTCAATATGGCGATTACCGAGGGGATCGAAATAGTCCCCATCCCCGGCCCGTCTGCGATTCTGGCAGCCCTGGTATCTTCCGGCTTTCCGACCGATAGGTTCTGTTTCGAGGGCTATCCGCCGAGAACGGGGGGAAAGCTAAAGCGTTTTTTCGAGAGATTGACCGATGAACGCCGTACCATTGTATTTTTTGAAACGCCGCATCGAATCAAAAAAGATCTATTGGCGATGTTAAATATTCTTGGCGACAGGGAGATTTTTGTGGGGCGCGAGCTAACCAAGAAATTTGAGGAGAAATGGCGCGGCACTATCTCCGCAATTCTGAAGAATATCCAGGATAGGACCATTAAAGGAGAAGTTATCGTTGTCGTCCGCGGATACGAGAATAAGTAATCCCGCTATCAGGTTCAGGCCGTTGGATATAGCAACCCTGGCATATATTTTCATAGAGCTGATGATCGTCCTTACATTTATGGTTAGCAGACCGGGATGGTTTTATCTTTTTTTATTCTATATGGCCGCCGCCGGCATCGTATTTCTAATCGTTATTTTTGACCTGACGGCTACGGGATCTTTCTGGAGGGCTCTAAGGCTGGTCTATCCGTTGTTTTTGTTCCTATTCTTCCGCAAAACGATGGAGCCACAGATATTTCTGGTTTTTGATCATTCCTTTGATTCTCATGTGGTAGCCCTGGAGAAAATGATTTTCGGTGTTGATCCGGCATTTGCCCTGCAGCAATATCTCGAGGTCTGGTTGAACGAATTAATGAGTATCAGCTATATTTCTTGTTTTCTCATCTTGCCCGTGTCGGCTGCAGTAATGCTGTTCAAAAAAAGATGGGGGGCCCTGGAACGGCTGGTTTTGGCTAGCGCCGTTGTTCTCTATGTTTGCCATCTCATTTTTATCTTCTACCCGGTTTTGGGTCCACGGTTTTTCTTAAGTGATCAATACTATCTTCCCATTGTAGGGCCTTTTTTCACGCCGCTGACAGAACGTCTCCTCGCCGGGGCCGGACTCTACGGGGCCGCCATGCCCTCCTTCCCATGCGCAGTGGCCCTGGTGGCGGTGTGGATTTTAGCCAGGGAGGTTCCGAAAACCGCGATTCCGTCGTTTGTTTTGCTATCCCTGGTCTGTGCCGGTTCCGTTTACGGACGATATCATTATGTCAGCGATGTGTTTGCTGGTCTGCTTATCGGCGGAGTGATCCTCTGGCTAACAGGTTCCTGGCAAGGAAAATTCGATATTCGGATCGCGGATTTGACTTCTGGGGAATCATCAAGTGTTTTGAGGAACGCCGGAAAAGAGTCTGCTGAGAGACCGAATCCACTATTATGATCTTTTTTTTAGTGATGGGAAAATTCGTTCGAATGAGCTATATTTGGTGGGCAAGGTGTGGATGCCGGATTGCATGACCTGGTCGGCATTTAGTGATTTTGCTTGACAGAGATGGAGATACGGCTATTTTCCTGATCCCGTAAGGACAAAATGAGAATTTTAAGCAAGCATTTCATAAATGGTTTTTATGCCTTTTTCAATCCTGTGGGCGACTTTCTTGAAAGCGCTAATATTCACCCTCATGTTGTTACCGTCTCCGGGTTTTTTCTTACAATCATAGCCGCCGGGTTTTTCTGGAATGGACACATGTTCCTCGGTGGTATCATCCTGATATTGGCGGGTGCTTGCGATGCACTTGACGGTCGTCTGGCGAGGAAAACAAACCGCACAAGCGATTTCGGAGCCATACTCGATTCGACACTAGACAGGTATTCTGAGATCGTGGTTTTCATCGGGTTGGCGGCCTTTTTTCATTCGGCTATCATGAGCGCTATCATTATCATGGCTATCGCGGGCTCGCTCTTAACAGCGTACATCAGGGCCAGGGCTGAAGGCCTGGGGCTGGAATGCAAAATCGGCTTGATGCAGCGGCCCGAAAGAGTTACATTTATTGCAGTTGGCGCTGTCATCGGGGCAATGATTGACTTCATCTTTGGAACCCACCAGCCGCTTTTGAAACTGGCCATCCTGGGAATCGCCATACTGGGAAATATCACGGTTATCCAGAGGGTGCTTCATGTCAGGACGCAATTGAAGAATGGAATAGAAAAGGAGCAATAATGGCGAAAGTCAGAGTTGGAATTATAGGGGTCGGTAATTGCGCATCCTCATTCGTTCAGGGTGTTGAGTATTATAAAAAAGCCGCCAAGGAAGATTTCGTGCCCGGTCTTATGCATGTCGACCTGGGCGGTTACCATATCTCCGATATCGAATTCTCAGCGGCTATAGATATCGACAAGAGGAAAGTCGGCAAAGACCTCTCCCGCGCCATATTCACCTATCCGAATAATACCTATAAATTCTCAAATGTGCCGAAAACAGGCGTAAAAGTCATCCGCGGCATGACTCATGACGGGCTGGGCCATTATCTCAAAAAGATCATCGAACCCGCTCCCGGGCGCACCGCAGATATCGTCAAGGTCCTCAAAGATACCGGCACCGACGTTGTTGTGAATTATCTGCCCGTTGGCTCCGAGGAGGCCACCAAGTGGTATGTGGAGCAGATTCTTGACGCTGGCTGCGGTTTTGTCAATTGCATACCTGTTTTTATAGCCCGCGAATCTTACTGGCAGGATCGCTTTAAACAGCGCGGCCTGCCGATGATAGGTGATGACATCAAATCTCAGGTCGGCGCAACCATCGTGCATCGCGTCCTAACCCGCCTTTTCCTTGAGAGAGGAGTAAAGCTTGAACGCACCAGCCAGCTCAATATCGGCGGCAACATGGATTTCTACAACATGCTGGAGAGGGCGCGCCTGGAATCCAAGAAGATCTCCAAGACCGACGCTGTTACCAGCCAGCTCGATTACGATATCGGCAAGGGCAACGTCCATATCGGGCCGTCAGACTACGTGGAATGGCTGACAGATCGCAAATGGGCGCATATCCGCCTCGAGGGGCGCACTTTCGGCGACGTGCCTTTGAATATTGAAATGAAGCTCGAGGTCTGGGATTCGCCTAACTCCGCCGGCGTGGTTATAGATGCCGTCCGCTGCTGTAAATTGGCTATGGAGAACAACATCACCGGATCGCTATTGGGGCCGTCGTCATACTTCATGAAATCCCCGCCGGAACAGTATCACGACGACGAAGCCCGCGACAAAACCGAGGAGTTCATCGTCAAATACGGCAAAGCGGTCGATTTAGGGGGCAACGGTAAGAAGCCGAAAAAGACCAAATTGCGGATCGTCAAGGCGGCGGAAAAACCGAAGTCTCGGGTGAAACTTGCCAGGAAGAAAAGGATGTCGAAGGCAAAGTAATTTTATAGTTATTCGTGGCGTCAAGTCTCTCTACGAGTCGTATGACTGCACTTGACGCCATTTTTATTTTGTCCTTAGCATCAGGTCACGTTTCACTACGACCTGACGGAACGGGGGTTATTTCACATTAAATCTATATAATGTTCAAACACATCGAAAAAGTCATCATCATAAGGTCCTTCGACTCCTTGGATTTGCCATAAACCTGATTCCCTAACCTGACATTTAGGTGATGTTCTCCCAAGCCATATCTCCGACGGTTCGTCAGGGTTTTCACCGTCGCTTAAAAGACCTATTATTTTGCTTTCCAAGTACTTTCTATCGTTGCGGTTAGACTTATATTTTTTATTATCCCTTTCGGGATCGACCCTAAGAATTAAGAATGGCAGATTTCTTATGTATCTACTAACATCTCCTTCAAGTTCTATTTCATCGTTTCTGGTTTCACGGTTTGCATGGTTTCTAATAGCCCATGTCGGATAATTAAGATCATCTCTTTTAATCATGGCTTGACCGACTAATTCCCTGAATTTTGAATTCCGATGATCTCCTCCCATATTTCCTATGTTGCCTTTATGTTTCTTTAACCGCTCCCATAAAGTGGATTTACCAATGTCTTTTTTTATAGCATGAGTGCCAACCCGAACTACTCTTAATGCATTGCTATTCTCTCTTTCTTCCTTTTCATCAAAAAAGAAATAAATTCCTCTTTTGCATATTTTCCAATAAGGTAAGCGACCATTACACTGTGCTAATTTGATATAATTCCAATTCTCAAATCCAAGTTTGTTACGACAAATTCCCTTAAGTTTATCCAGTAACCCGTAAAATCGATTTAAATCATCTAAGTATGGCATATCTCCTCCTTAAATAATTATCTATTTTCGAGCGGTTTTCTTACTGTCATTTGCCAACACCCCACAGAAATTAAAAGTTCACCAAGTAAAACGAATCTACTACAAATCTATATTCCGACTACTATTCAAAATATAAATTTTCCAATCCTTTACTCCCGCCGGGTGCCAGCCTCAAACTTGTTTGGGGGTGGATCGAAGCAATGTCCTCATCAATCCCAAACGAGTTTGGGATTGCCACCCAATCGCTTTATCTGTAATGCGTGTGACGTCAGGTCATCCGGCCTGACGCCTTTTCTTATTATACATATCTCGCCCTAAACAATCCCTTGCCATATACAGATTTCTAATATAAAATAGCTCCGCCACTTATGAGCGTTCTAACGGAAAACAAACGCCCGGAACCGATTGGGTTTCTCAATATCGGCCATCGAGGGGCGTGCGCCTATGCCCCTGAGAACACGGCCGCCTCAATCGAGCAGGCCATCTCCCGCAATGCGGATATGGTGGAATTCGATTTGAGACAGACGTCGGATGATGTCATCGTTCTTTTCCATGACCGCACCGTAGTTACTCGATCCGGCAGGCGAGTGCCGGTATCCCGAATATCATATTCCCAGCTTTATGATATCGCGGCAGCAGCCGGTTACAGGCTATCGACATTCGAGGAGATCCTTCGAGAGTTCGGCTCCCGTGTTCCCCTCGATATCGAAATAAAGGTCCGCGGTTTTGAGGAAAAAATAATCCACCTGCTTAAAAAATTCCCTCCGGCTTTCGAACCGGTGATATCATCCTTCATTCCCGGAGTGATAGAGAGTGTCAAGAAACTCGACCCTTCGATAAAGACCGGGCTGGTTCTGGGATACAGCAAGGTTCCTTACTTAAATATTCTTGCTCGTCCCGTTGTCAACAGGCTGATCTCGAGGGTGGATGTCGATTCCGTGCATCTGCACAGGAGCCTTTTCAGTAAACATATCTTGAAAAATCTATTCGCTATGGGCGCGAAGGTATACGTCTGGACGGTAAACAAGCCGGATGAGATGACGCGATTGTTGAAAGCCGGTGTCGATGGCATTATCACGGATACTCCGGATATCCTCTTCGATATTTGCCGGAATATGGCTGAATCGCAAGAACCGGTTCTGGGCAGATCGGGCATATCGGGAAATCGTTTCATCTATCCCGGCCAGTTATCGAGGAGCCAATGAAATTTTCAAGGGTCGTTATAAAAGCTAGGGATTACCGAAAGAGTTTCGAATTCTACAAAGACGTTCTCGGTCTAAAGCTATCTACATCCTGGCAGAGGAAGGATAGCTGGGGCGCTTTATTTTCGGCGGGCGACCTTATGGTGGAAATTATCTGGTATCCTTCGGGAGAAGGTTTCGATGATTGCAACTTCTCGATGGAACGAGCCAAGGTCGATCTTAATTTTGAGGCTTCAGATATAGATATTCTCTACAAGCGGCTGGCCGATGCCGGTGTTGAGATTGTCAACGAGCCTCATGACGTCCCCTGGGGATTCCGCCTGTTCACGATCAAAGACCCCGATGATATCCGCATATCGTTCCTTCAACCTCTGCTGCAGAAATGAACAGGAAAAAAATAATACAGATGCTCTTAATGGTCGTCGCCATTCTTCTGTTTGGCACGATCGGCTACCAGGCGGTCGAACCCGGCTACTCATTTTTCGATTCATTGTACATGACTGTCATCACGGTGACCACCATCGGCTACGGTGAGATCAAACAGCTTTCCACCGAGGGACGGATCTTCAATATGATACTTATCGCGGTTGGCTGGACCGGGATCTTTCTGGTGGCGCGCATGGCCGGTCAGATGATAGTCGAGGGACAGGTAATAAAACTTTTCGGGAGACATAGAATGGATAAAAAGATCGCCTCCATGAAGGGGCATTATATAGTCTGTGGATACGGTCGCGTTGGACGGATTGTCTGCGAGGAATTTCAACGTCACAAAACACCGTTCGTGATAATAGAGCGAAATCCGGAATTGGTCGAGGACATTATCCAGAAGAACTTTGCTTACTACCAGGGCGATTGCACCGATGATCAATCGTTGATTGCCGCCGGTATCGATCGCGCTAAAGGGCTTATTAACGCCGTTGCTAACGAGGCCGATGCGGTTTATATCACCCTGTCAGCGCGACAGCATAATCCGAATCTGTTCATCGTAGTCAGGGCTGATTCACTCTCTGCCGTGCAAAAACTGAAAAGGGCCGGCGCTGATAAAGTTATTTCTCCGCATGTATCCGCCGGCTCCCGCATGGCCATGGGGGCGCTCAGGCCTAATGTCGTGGATTTTATGACTATTGC
>CBEUCH010000013.1:0-112691 GCA_965541585.1 uncultured bacterium
GGGCGCTCGTCAGAAAAATGTTTTTGTCCACAATCGTCGGGCTTTCCCAGTACTCCCCCCGCGCCACCAGCACCGTATCGCCGTTCTGGGCGGCGTCTATGCCCTCCTGTATGGTGGGGTAGTCTCCGGGGATGTTTATGATGACAGCAGAGGCAACAGGGGCAATCGTCATGACAGCGAATATCAGTATAAACCTTGTTACATTCTTCATACCAAAAGCCCTACTTAATCATGATCATCGCCTTGGATTCTCGGTATTCATTTACATATAATTCATAGAAGTAGATCCCCGTTGCCACGTGTTGCCCGCTCTTATCCCCGCCGTCCCAGATATATCTGTATTCTCCCGCCTGCTGCACCTCTTTGTTGACGATTGACTTGACAAAATGACCGGTTATAGAAAATATCATCAGACTGACAGAGCTGCTTTCAGACAAAGTGTATGATATAATGGTTTGCGCGTTGAACGGATTGGGATAATTCTGATGGAGTTGAAACTGATAAGGCCCGGACGGCTCCCCCAGATCTTCAATACCAACCGCTTGATCGAAATAGTAGGCGCCGATATCGGCCCTGCTGCCATCTGGATCTAAAGGGAAATCCGGGTCACCTGCATCTATACAAGGGGAATTTGGCAACAGGTGGTAATCCCCGGAGAACCTGTCCACAAAAAGAGGATCTTCCTGAATATCGTGGGGCCCCGGCTCCATCTCGATGTAATCTCCGCCTCCGTTGCCGAAAACGAGGTTATAATCCCAGACTCCTTCAACTGAATCCGGAATGGTACCGTGGACCCCGCCACCGTATGGATTAAATGCAATGATATTATTCTTGTAGAACACGTCCTCGTCGGCCGGCCCCACGCCAAAAATAATGCCTCCACCAAGGCCATGATATGGACCTCTGCGAGCTGAATTTCCCACTATAGTGTTATTGTAGACATGAGTATGTGAAGCGGGGTACTTTAGTATCCCTCCACCTCTCGGGTCGCATAAGTCTCTGTAAGTCTCGTTATCAATGATTAAGTTGTATCTTATAGTTCCCTCCGAAGTCATGCGTATCGCGCCAGCATCACCCCGCTCGCAGATAGAGAATCCAGCGCTGTTATTCGAAATAATATTTTGCTCGATAACGTTACCGATTGAAGCTGAGATGGCACCGGCCATATCAAGAGCGAAATTATTTCTTATGATATTAGCTCTTATGATAGCTGCGCTGGAAGGCCCGCATCTGATACCCGCTCCCACTATGGTTGCATTATCCTCAATGATATTGCCCACTATAATCGGCGCAGCATATCGCGTTCTTATAAGAGAGTAGACATTTTCCCATGGATCGTCTATATCCATTCTAATCCTGAATCCTCGTAATACACAAGTGGAATCAATGGAGTCCCCCTCGATCAAAAGGTGTCCCAATATTGTGGTGGCCTCAGGCCCTTCGGAGCTTCCCAGAAGGATATTCTTATCTTCAATTATCGGGTTTTCAACATACAGCCCCGGGGCCACCAGCACGGTATCGCCGTTTTGAGCCGCATCTATTCCTTCCTGTATGGTGGGGTAGTCTCCGGGGATGTTTATGATGACAGCAGAGGCAACGGGAGCCAAGAAAACCAACGCTGCAATCGATATTATCACATATATAGCTTTCATTGTCAACTCAGCGCAAATCGCTTTTACATCAAAGAAGATAATAACAACTGTTCTAATTGTCAAGAATATTTTACCATCATAGGCCTTTCATTTTAGACCATCATTTTTTATACCTTACGTCTATATCGTGGCTTATATTTTCCTGAGGAGATAAAGATGCCTGAGAAGATCAAAATCGAAGTTACGTTAACCAGATCTGAGATCGCGCGATATAATTTTTACCATATCAGGTGGCTTTTGATATTGGATTTACTGGGATTGATCGGACTTCTCATAATAACCTATGCCTCCATGTTTCATCCTGAACCGCAAACCAGAGATTTATTCGGCTCGCTTGTCGTCTGGGCGGTTCTGATCCTGGCCGTCGGGCTGTCCCAGCCATTTATATTGCTTTTGCAGATATTCGTTCTGAAAAACCCGGCCATGATGTCGCAAACCGCCAGAAGAGTTTATACGTTTTCCGATGACGGTATTCGCATTAGCTCCGGCGACCGGCTGGCCACCACTCCCTGGCCCAAGGTTACTGCGCTGAAAGATATCGGGCGGCTGATCCTGATCTTCACCGGCGCCAAGCTGGCGTATGTGATCCCTAAAAGGTGCTTTTCCTCTGATGATCAGAGGAAAACGTTCATAGGCTTTTTGCTGGAGAAGATTAAAAAGACCGAATAAAAAAACCCGGCCTTATGAGAGACCGGGCTTTTAGCATCTTTTAGTCTGCCTTATTTCATGAAGGAATAGGTCAAGCCACCAAAAATGCCGAGATAGTCAGGATCGACCATCGTATATCTACCCTCGGCAAAGAAGTTGACTACCGGCGAGACCGGGACTTTGAAGCCACCAAAAGCGTGGCCCCCAAACTTGTTATCGGTTACGGACAGAGAACCGAGTATCGTTTCGCTTTCAACCTTCAACATGTGGAGACCGGCACCGGCGCCAAGGTAAGGATGAACGACTTCAGAGATGGCGCTGAACTCATACTTACCGGAGATACCGACACTTATATCGGAGAATGTCCAATCCCAGGTAGTCCCCAGAAAATCTTCTGAGTAGCTCTTGCTCCAGTAGTTGCCTTCAAGGGCAAAACTGAAATTCGGGATATTGGCAAAGCCAAAGCCGACTTCCGCGCCAAAGCCAACGGTGGCATCGATGGGATCCTCGGGTGCAACATAGCCAGCTCGAATCCCTCCATGAGTTACATTAAACCCGCCCGCCGAAGCCACTAACGCGGTAACGGCGACGAAGGCTAACGTTGAGATCAAGATCCTTCTCATTGTACTCCCTCCTTTAAATAGATGGTTTCTGGTTATATATCGGCTGACTATACCAGGGGTTTAAAAAAAAGATCGCCCGGGGGAGGCGATCTAAGTTATTTCGGGATTGGGGGTTCCGGGTTAAAATCTATATCTGATCCCCAGGTAACTCTGGACTATGTCCCTATCGAACGTCTTACTTCTCTTATTGAGAATGATATATCGTCCCTCGATAAAAGTAGAAACGCTCTGGTTTAAGTCGGCCTCGATTCCCAGGCCTCCGGCCATCATTAATAAGGAATGAAGATGCTGCGATCGAAGCTGCAACCCTTGTATATCGGTGGTTTCCTGCTTTTTCAGCTCCAGGAAATATGCTCCGACGCCTCCTATAATATATGGAGAGAACCTTGAGGATAGATTGAGCATTCTAAATTTCTCGTATGCTCCGACCCCCAGCCCCGCATAGTGATGTTCCACTTCACCGAGATTATCGCCGGAAGCGTCGAAATCATACGTAACTCTCCAGGTGTCCAACTCTAACTGAGTTGTGAACCTCGAATCGGGGTTGCCAAAAGAGGCTATGATTCCCAGGCCGAATGTATTGGAATAAGTCTCTCCCGGTATGACGGCTGTGCCTTTTAGTCCCAAGCCAAAATGCCAGTAATCGGCTGCAGGCGATGATGTCGCCGTGACAAATAGAATCGCAATTATGCCGACAAGATTTCTCATTGATACTCTCCTTTTGCAGCAATAGATCCCATCTCAACGGCCCTTAATATAAACTATCCCGGCCGAAAGGGCAAGACGCTAAGTGCTACTTTTCTTAAAAATTTTCGGGCCCTGCTCGGGTGAGGATATTAGCCGTATGTCTCATAAGATGAGGATCTTAACTGTAAAACTGTTCCGCGTATTGCCGTCAACCGATGCTCTCAGGAATTGTGCTTTGAAACTGATTCTATTTTCGAGTCAGTTTATCTATTCCGAGCAGCTTCTTGAAAAAAAGCTTCCAGACGCCGAAAACGGCCTCGAACACGATCTTTTTGTTCATTTTGGAACTGCCGGCTCGCCGTTCGACAAATAGAATTGGAATCTCTTTTATCCTGAATCCGCCCCGCCAAACATAGAAGTCCATCTCGATCTGAAAGCCGTATCCGTTGGATTTGATCCGGCTCAAATCGAGCCATTCCAGCACCTCACGTCGGAAACATTTGAATCCGCTGGTCGGATCTTTGACCGGCATGCCGGTAATCACCCTGACATAAATGGAGGCGTAATACGAGAGCAGAAGCCTCATTATAGGCCAGTTGACAATAGAGATCCCATTTAGATACCGCGATCCGATAACCAGGTCGCTGTCCTTTATCGCTTCCTTGAATTTCTTGAGATATTCCGGATCGTGAGAAAAGTCGGCGTCCATCTCCATCATATAACCGATCCGGGGCTGTTTGAGCCCGTAGGTGAAGCCGTCCACGTAGGCGGTTCCCAGACCCATTTTGCCCGGTCTCTTTAAAAGATGGATCCTCGGATTGTCTTTTTTTAAGCCCTCAACGATTCCTGCGGTGCCGTCAGGAGAATTATCATCTATTATAAGGACCTCGAAATCGTCCCCCTGCGCCAAAACTGCCGCGATGATCTTTTCGACATTTTCCTTCTCATTAAATGTGGGGATGCAAACCAGTATATTCATCTTTGCCTCGCCGACAATAAATAGCCTATCCCGCCCAGCGCCAGAAGGCTCCAGTAGCTGATTATACGATCCATAATGGTTAAGGCACCCGCCATATCCGATGATATCCCGGTGGAGGCCAGAATCTTCAACATCAAAATCTCGACTAAGCCCAACCCGGCGGGCGATATCGGAACCGCCATGAGGATCAACGAGGCCTGCGATATAAACAGGGCCATCAGAAAACCGGCGTTGACCCCGAATGCCAGGAAGACGAAATATAACCTCAGCGCCTCGCTCAACCAGATCATCAGAGTCATCAGGACGATTATTGGCAGGTGCGAGGGCGATCTGAAAAGGCCTGAGAGGAACAGTTCCATCCGGGGCTTCCATCGTTCAGGCGCAAACCGTAAGAGATGTGGAATGCCGCCGATCAAAGCGACGAAAAACACCAAAACCAGCAACACCGCCATAAAACCGAAAATCAGATAATCTCCTTCACTCGACCCCTGCACTATAGACCAGAAATAGATTCCCGAAAAAGCCACCAGAACCGCAGTAATTACAAGATCGAACACCCGCTCCGAAAACAGAACCCCCAGGGAGAGGGAAATCGAAACGCCCTTATTCTTTTTCAACAGGTAGGCCCGGTATAGATCGCCGATCCTGGCCGGCAAGAGCGCATTGGCAAACCACGACAAAAAGTAATAATGGGTCAGCGGCCGATAACTTATGGTATGCCCTGCCGGTTTGAGAAATATGCCCCAGCGTCCGCCTCGCAACGGTAGCGAGATATAATAGACCGCAAAGGCCATCAGAAAGAAATGCCATCTGGCGTGGGGTATGGATGAAAGAGCCGTCTTGAGATCGAAGTTCTTCAAAAAAAGATAGATTATTGCCGCTGCAACGGCAAAACCGACTAAAGTTCGCCATCTGAACAGATTTTCTCTTAATCCGACAGGCTTGCCGTCGACAGACTGCTGCAATCGGCTCTCCATCCGGGGCGCAATATATGACCTGGACAACCCGTTGGCAAATCTTATGATAATTCGATATTATTAGCTTGACAACGGTTATGAGTATTGTTATCATTTTCGGATCTCGAAGCCTGGTGATTTCTAAAATTGACGATGGAGGGTCTCAATGAAAAGCTACAATATACCGGTATTAACGGTTTTTCTGATCGTATTCATGACAGTACCTGATTGTGTAGCCGACTGGCGCTCGTATGTCTGGACATATGAATATCAGACGGTCGACAGGGGCGATGCCGAACTCGAAAGCTATTTTACTCTCTCCACCCCCGAAATTGACCGCATGAAGGGAATTACCACCACCGATTTTCAGCTTGAGCTGGAGGTCGGCATGACGGAGCGTTACGATTTTTCGATCTATCAGATCTTCGAACAGGCTCCGGAAGGCTCCTTGAGATATAAAGGGTATAAGCTCAGATCGAGATATCGTATCGGGGAGAAGGGAAGATATCCTCTGGACCCATTGGTATATGTAGAGTATAAGGGAAAACCCGATTTTTCCGAGCACGGGATCGAACTCAAGTTGATACTGGCTAAAGATATTGGTGCTACAAACATCTCATTAAACCCGATTCTGGAATTCGAAGGCGATGGCGATTGGGAGGTTGAGCCCGAATATGCCGTGGGAATAACACGCAGGATCAGCGATCTCTTAAAGGTCGGACTGGAGGCTAAAGGAGGGGAATCCGGCCATTATATAGGACCTGTCATTTCCCACGGTAGAGGCGATTTATGGGTTTCCCTGGGATCAGCCATCAAGCTCGGAGATATTGATGAGGGGAAACCGGAATTCCAGATTCGCATGTTGATGGCGGTCGGCTTTTTCGAATGACGAGACGCTTGACTCTTTACGGCAGATGCTCAATGGCGTCTGCCGACGGCAGGGGATAGAGGCTGGATACGTGGAATAGCTGAAGAGGAGCGGTAAGTTCCTATATATTATCATTCTGCTTGACCCATCCCCCACATCAGATATATTATTTTATTCTTGGGCAATAGATTAGGTTAAGGTGCATGATAAAGGCAAATCAAGAGGGCTTGTTCCCGGAAGATAACGCTGCCCGACATGGCGTTGGGCGAAAGCACCAAAATCTTTTTCTGCCAAAGCTTCTTGAAAGAGAAGCTTATAATTTCAGGATAAACGAAGAAGCGCAAGAAAAGGCATATGAGATAATCTTAAGATGGGCTGACTTAGAACTATCCGGAAAACTGGAGGAGAAAAAAGAAACAGCTATTGAAGCGGAATTTATAACCGAAATATTTGGAGAAGCGCTTGGATATACACTATTTTCAGAGAATAAAAAACATTGGAATCTGGAACATAAGTTTTCAGTAAACGGCGGCGAAGCCGACGCCGCCCTTGGCGATTTCGAGCATAAGCAAAAGCGCCTGCCCATAGCTCTAATTGAGCTGAAAGGCCCCAAGGCAAATCTCGATAAAGATCGCTTTAACGGTCGCACGGCGATTCAACAATGCTGGGATTATATTTACGCCATCCCCGAATGCCCCTGGGGGATAGTCTCGAATTATGTCAGTTTTCGCTTATACCACAGGGATAAAACACCCAAATCATATCAGCAGTTTGTACTTCAAGATTTAATAGATAAGAATAGATTTCGAGAATTCTATTATTTGTTTTCTATCGGCGGCTTACTTCCTGAAACGAAAGCGAAGCGGCCGCGGGCCCAAATCCTTCTGGAAAGAACCGGCGAACAGCAGCTGAAAGTGGGTGCGGAATTATATGAACACTACCGCGACAATCGCTTGCGATTAATCGATCATTTAACCAAAAAGCCCCACAAGAAGCCATTAGAAATTGCTATAAGAATAGCCCAAAAAATAATAGATAGGATTATTTTTGTGGCGTTTTGCGAAGATAGGGGACTATTACCTGCAAATTCAATTAGTATGGCTTTCAGCCAATTGCCGCCATTTGCGCAAGTTACAAATCCTAAATGGAAGAACTTTCTGGATTTATTTAAGAGTATAGACAAGGGCAATAAGAAAAGAGGCATACCTCCCTATAACGGTGGCTTATTCCAAAGAGATGATGATGTAGATGGCCTGGAGCTTGACGATAGCTGGACGAATTTTTTCCATAGCGTCGGCAACTACGATTTTCGCCACGAGGTAAATGAAGACGTATTAGGCCATTTATTTGAAAAATCTGTAAACGATATCGAGGAAATTCGAGCAAAAGGACCTTCAATCCTTCAGCCGGAAGTCATAGCTGCACCCAGAATGGCTAAATCCGCCAAAAGAAAGCGGACAGGCATATTTTATACCCCGGTTGAATTTACCGATTTCATAACGAAAAACGTCGTTGAGAGATTGATTAATAATCGGTTTTCGGATATCGCCAAGAATCATGGCATTGACGAAAAAGAACTTATAACGTCAAGGCCGGACTCAAAAAGATCGAAATTCTGGCGGGCCTGTCTTGATGAATTGCGGCAGATAAAAATCGTTGATCCTGCGTGTGGAAGCGGAGCTTTTTTAATAAAAGCCTATGATATTCTGGAAACGAAATACCAGGAAGTCATCAGCAATATTCAATTCCATGAACAAAAAGAAGATAAGGATCTTTTTGATAGAATTCCCGAATTTATTCTCAAGGAAAATCTTTACGGGGTTGATTTATCGCAGGAGGCAGTGGAGATTACGCAGCTTGCCCTCTGGATTCGATCGGCGGAGGAAGGAAAATCTCTCGCCGATTTATCGGAAAATATTATATGCGGCAATAGCCTTATTCAGGATATTGATGTAGATCCTCTGGCTATGAATTGGGAAGAAAGATTTAGAGATGCATTCGAGAGGGACAATAGAGGTTTTGATTGCGTTATAGGCAATCCTCCATGGGAGCGAATTAAACTGCAAGAGAGGGAATTCTTCGATACTGTAGAATCGCAAATAGCTGCTTCAGTCAGCGCCGCCACCCGTCGAAAGCTGATTAAAAAATTAGAGCGGAATAATCCCAAGCTTCATAGCCGTTATCTTGCTGCCAAAAAATCGGCTGACATAACGTTAGATTATGTAAGGAGTTCAAATGAATATCCATTAACCGGGAAAGGAGATATTAATACATACGCCGTTTTTGCTGAGCTTGCGAGCAACATTGTATGTTCTGAAGGAATCGTTGGAATATTAGTGCCTTCGGGCATTGCGACGGATCATACTACAAGATCTTTCTTTTCGCATATCATAGATAATAAACTCCTGATAAGTTTATACGATTTTGAAAATAAAGCCCCCGTATTCCCTGATGTACACCGTTCATATAAATTTTGCATTTTTATTTTTGGAGGACTGAATAACAAACACAAAGAGGCTGAATTCGTCTTTTTCAGTCACGTTATAGAAGAGCTCTTTGATAGAAAAAGAAAAATATCTTTAACCCCTGAGGATTTCAAACTTCTCAATCCCAATACTCACACGTGTCCTATTTTTCGTTCCGGTCGTGACGCGGAAATCACCAAGAATATCTACCGCCATATACCGGTTTTGGTCGATAGGAATCGAAAGGAAGCTGGCAACCCATGGGGCATTAGTTTTTTCACCATGTTTCATCAAACAAACGATGCGGAGCTCTTTAAAACAGCGGGAGAATTAGGAGCTGCAAAGTATAAACGCGAGGGACCCAAATGGGTTAAGGGTAAAAGACAATATTTACCTCTTTATGAAGCAAAAATGATTCAGATGTATGATCATCGGGCGGCCAGCGTTGTAGTCAAGGATATTAATTGGATGAGACAGGGCCAAACGAGGGCGACGCTTCCGATAGAATATCAAGATCCGAATTTCGTAGTAGACCCGAGATGGTGGGTATCCGAAAGCGATGTTTTAAAAAGCGTAAACCAATCGTCTCGTTGCGCTTTTATTTCTTTCAAAGATGTTACAAGCGCGACAAATACTAGAACAATGATAGCATCGTTCATACCATTTGTAGCTGTAGTCAATTCAGCTCCTTTGATTACTACCGATAACGAGATTGCACCGCGAACCATCTGTTGTTTATTAGCTAATTTTAACAGTTTTGTGTTAGACTACATCGCCAGGCAAAAGGTAGGCGGTGTGCATTTAAATTATTTTATTATTGAACAACTACCTATGTTGTCGCTGGATACTTACTCGGATCGGTGTCCTTGGGATCGTCGGAAAACATTAGAAAAATGGATATCCGATCGTGTCTTGAAACTAACCTGTAGCAGCAATGATATGATTCCTCTGGCGGAATCGGCTGGTTTCGCTCCGTTGGTTTACAGGTGGAAACCGGATGAGCGTGCCAACCTTATGTCAGAATTAGATGCAGCCTACTTTTTGCTATACGGTATTTCTCGTGAAGACCTTGAGTATATTTTATCTACCTTCAGTGGTGTTCAGAAAGAACAGGAAGGTTTTCTGGAAGCCGGTGGTACTTATGATCTTATTCTCAAATATTACGACCAGTTTAAAGAAAAAATGAACGCATAAATGTAGCTTGCCATGAAACGCTTCACCCACTTCCTCCTCGATGTCGAGGGGACAATCGTCCTCGATAAAAGATACACCCCCGTCCCTGGCGCCGTGAGATGGTTCAATTCTGCGGTCAAATCCGGCATCAAGGCCAGGATCGTGACCAACAACACCACCGAATTTCCGCACGATCTATATAAGATCCTTCGCCAAAGAGGATTCGTATTCCTGGAGGAGGATCTTTTCACCTGTTTAACTGAAGCAGTTGCCAGAATGAATCGAAAGGGAGTCAAAAGCTGCCTGGTTCTGGGCGTGGAGGCGGTGAAAAAGTATCTCAAAAGCCAGGGAATCAGGCCGTTGAATTCACCGAAGGTCGATTCGGTCCTGGTCGGCCTCGATCCGACACTGACATATAAGAAGATGAACATGGCGGTGGATGCTATAGTCAATAATGGTGCAAGATTATATACGCTTCATCGCAACCGGCGTTTCGTCAATGAGAACAGAGAGACGGTCATGTCATCCGGGCCTATCGCAGCGGCGCTCGAAAACGCCTGCCTGGTCAGGGCCGTAGTTTGCGGCAAGCCGGACAGGAGATTCTTCTTAAGCACAATCAAAGGCTGGGATGTGCCGCCGCAAAAAATTCTGATGGTATCCGATGATCCTTTCGCCGATTTGGTGGGGGCGAAAAAGATCGGCATGAAAACCTGCTGGGTATTGACCGGCTCGCAGAAGGATAAATCGGTGGTAAAAAAGATCCCTGAGAATCTCAGGCCGGATTATATCTTAAAAAGCGTGGTGGAAATACCATTGTGAGTCTTTTTGCCTCCTCGCGGCAAACATCCAGATCCACATTCGACAGGTGGGCATCGTTTTATGATAACTCCAGAATCATCGGGCATTTCACCAGGAATTGGGACGACCGGATAGCCAGACTAAATCCTTCAACACCGATATTGGATCTCGGGTGCGCCACGGGCCGTCTGGCAAACGGGCTGGTTCGCAAGGGGTTTCAGGATGTATACGGGTTAGACATCTCTCTGAACTGCCTAAAGATTGCCAAAAAGAAAGCTGGCGATTATCAGTTTTACCCGGCAGAGGGATTTCTCGAGAATCTTCCATTCAAAGATGATTCCTTTTCCACCGCTATATTCTCAGCTGTATTTCACCATCTGGAGAAACCGCGGGAGGCCATAAGCGAGGCGGTCCGGGTTTTGAAACCGTCAAGCAAACTGATCATCATAGAAGCCAACTTCATAATCGGGATCAGGCAAATTGTCAACCTGGCATTGGATATCTATCCTATCAGCGGCGACAGGCGATTTTATAGTCCTCAGGGGATAGTCGGGATGGTCGAAGCCTACGGATTTGTTAAAAAAGGTCTATTCGGAGTTCCGCTTTCCTATATATTGGTATTTGAGAGATGTTGAAATTCGGTATCATTGGTCTGCCGCAATCGGGCAAGACCACCGTATTCAATGCTCTTTCAGGCGCGCATGCATCAGTTGGCGATTATTCAACATCGAAAGAGGCGAATATAGCGGTTGTAAAGGTACCCGATGCGCGGGTTGAACGGGTGGCGGAGATTATCCAACCACAGAAGGCGACTCATGCGGAAATAGAATATATCGATATCGCCGGGCTCACCAGGGACGCCTCATCCGATCGCAAAAAAGAAGCGGCCTACATTCACTCCATCAGGCAGGCGGATGCGCTCCTGCAGGTGGTGCGCTGTTTCGAAAATCCCAATGTGCCGCATGCCGACGGTTCGGTCGATCCGGCCCGGGATATAAGCGAGGTCGATTCGGAGCTGATGCTGGCGGATCTCATCAGCGTGGAAAACCGGCTGACGAAGCTCGAGCGCGATATAAAGGTCGGTAAGAAGGATAAAGAAGAAAGCGAATCCAAGATCCTGCACAAATTTCAAAAGACCCTGGAGGATGAAAACCCATTAAGATCAATTGAGCTTTCCGACGAGGAATCCAGACTGGCGGCCGGATTCGGGTTTCTGACAATGAAACCGATGCTCTATATACTAAACCTCGGTGAAGACCAGTTGCCGGATCGCCGGAATATGGAGGATAAGTTTAAATATCTATCCGGATTGCCGGGCAGTTCCCTGGCCAGTATCTGTGCCTCCCTGCAGATGGATATCGGGGAGATGGACCAATCCGAGCGCGGCGAGTTTATGAAGGAGCTGGGATTGAGCCAGGCCGCCTCGGATATCATCATCAATAAATCGTTCGAGCTTCTGGGGATGATCTCCTTTATAACCGGCAATGAGCATGAGGTCCGTTCCTGGCCTGTCCGGCGGGGAATCTCTGCCCATGACGCCGCCGGCGCGGTTCACTCTGATATGAAACGGGGATTCATCAAGGCCGAGGTGGTGGCTTTCGACGATCTCGACCGCCTGGGAAGCTGGTCGAAAACCCGCGATGAGGGCAAGCTCCATCTTCACGGGAAAGACTATATCGTGCAGGATGGTGATGTGATTCTGTTTCGGTTTAATGTGTAGTGATTAGACTAGTTTTAAAAGGAATAACGAAATCCGATGGACATAGATGACATAAAAGCGCTATATTACATAACGGCAATTGACAATATGGATTCAATCTGTGATCGGGGGATATTGCCCTATAACGAGGCAAAAAAAATTCCCCATGAATCCATAGCTATGTCGGAGATTCAGGACAGAAGGCTGAAAGTGACGGTGCCTCTTACAGACGGAAAGGGAATATCTCTTCACGATTTAGTGCCATTGTATTTTGATTCATGGAATCCTATGCTGTGTAGGAAGAAAGCAGAGAATGAGAAGATTTGTATAATAGCTATTGACAAAAGGATATTGGAATTGGCGGGTGTAATCATTGCCGATAGGAATGCTTCAAGAGAATATTGTAAATTTGGGAGCTCCCCGGACGGCCTAAAAAATATCGATAGAGATATTGTTTTTGCTAGATATTGGACAGATCCGGACGACATCGTACAGTATGATAAGAAAGGGATAAAATGTGCAGAAGCACTTGTACCCAAGAATGTTCCAAAGAAATATTTTAGAGGTGCAATAGTTGTAAAGATGAATCCGCCATAAAATTAAAGGAAAAAATCGGAGACAGGATTAAGGATTTCACGATATTAGTGGACAGGAGTAGATTCTTCTAATTACAGGTGTCTCAAATGGTAAATCTTATCAAGGGTAATATCTTTAAGTCTAACTGTCAAACTCTCGTCAATACGGTGAATTGCGTAGGGGTAATGGGGAAAGGTATAGCATTGGGCTTTAAAGAAAGATATCCGGAGATGTTCGCTGATTACCTGATGCGTTGTAACCAAGGGCAAGTAAAACTGGGGAAACCCTACCTATTCAAAAGAAAGACCAAACCTTGGGTTATTAATTTCCCAACAAAAGATCACTGGCGCTCAGTTTCCAGACTTGAGGATATAACTAAAGGTTTAGAGTTCATTAACAAAAATTACAGAAAGTGGGGGATTGAAACAATTGCCTTTCCGCCTCTCGGCAGCGGATTGGGGCAACTAAATTGGGACATTGTGGGACCAACTCTATACAAATATCTAAAGATGCTGGATATTCCAGTTGAATTATATGTCCCAAAAGAAACAGCTTTTGATCAAATGACCATGGAATTTTTGGATAAAACGCCAGGATCATCTCTTATATACGATTATGATACCAAGAATAATAAGATCGAACCGGGGATGATTGCTATAGTCGAAATCTTGTCCAATCTTGAAAAAGAACCTTATCGCTGGCCATTAGGAAGAACGTCGTTTCAAAAGATAGCATATTTCGCTACAGAATATGGGCTCGAAACAGGTTTGCAGTTTTCCAAGAGCAGTTTTGGACCGTTCGCCCCCGATTTCAAAGCAGAACTGACAAAACTCGTTAATAACGGATTAGTTAAAGAAGACAAATTGGGAAGAATGTTCGCAATTAGAGTGGGGCCGACTTATACAAACGCACGAAGTCAATATGAAGGCTATTTGAGAAAATACAATGACATAATAGAACGACTAACGGATTTATTTCTAAGAATGCGAAATACAAAGCAAGCTGAGGCAGCAGCAACGATTCATTATGCTGCATCGCATCTGGTTGAACCTGTAGATAAGAAGCCCACGGAAAGGGATGTTTTTGACGCAGTCATCAATTGGAAAAAGCGCAGACGTCCTAAACTGGATCAGAAAGAAATTGCTGTGACTATTCGGAATTTAGCTTCTTTAGGTTGGCTTGATGTTCGCCCAAGCGCTCAGTTGGATGTCCCTTCCCAGTTTTAGTTATGGTTGTTTACACCAGTGGTACGTTATTTGAGGGGATATGCAATGTTTGAACTAGGCAAAATACAGTTCCGCAATTTCTCGATGGAGATAAAGACGCGGCCGATTCCGAATAGCTTTTTGATCCTCTTTTCCGGCAGCACCGATATCGATTCGAAAGGCTGGGAGACACCGTCGGGCGATAGAAAGAGGCTCGAGAACGATTTTAAATTTATGTGGAACCCGTTGGATGCACCTTCGAGTAAGAAAGGTGAGTACGTGGTGAAGTTTTCCTCGGAGGAACGATTAAAGAAATTTGCCGAATGGCTCGATAAACAGATCAGGCAGTATGGAGGAGTCAGGGACGATAAATAGTCCGGATACGATCTGTTCTGGAGTTTGATGATAGTGATAAATTATCGCGGGAGGCGGTTTGGCTAACGGCGCTGTGAAGCAGGATCAACAGAACGAAGTAAGCATAGATAAGAAGCTGATCGAAAAGACAGAGCTTTCGATACTTCCTTTGAAATCGGCGGTGGTTTTCCCGTCGCTGGTTGTGCCGCTGATGATAACCGAGGCCAGGTATGCCAAGCTGATCGATGACGCCCTGATGGAGGGCAACCCCATCGTGCTCGTATCTCAGAAGGATCCCGAGGAGGAGCTTCCTCCTCCCGATCATCTATATAAGGTAGGCACCGCCGGATCGATATTGAAAATGCTCAGGTTCCCCGACGGCTCGGTGAGATTTCTGGTGCAGGGGATGGCGCGGGTTAAGATCGAGGCCTTTACCGCAACCGAGCCCTATTTCAAAGGCCGGGTCAAATTTATAGACGAGACCTCCACCAGGAACGTGGAGGAAGAAGCGCTGGTCCGGAATATCAACGAGCAGTTAAAAAAAGTGGTTCAGCTGGCGCCGTATCTCCCGGATGATCTTCAGGTGACCGCCATGAACACCGAGGAGCCATCCAGGCTGGCCGACCTGGTAGCCTCCAATCTCAATATCTCCAACGATCAAAAACAGGAGATCCTGGAGTTGTTCGATGTCGGCGAGCGTCTGAAAAAACTGACCATCCTGATCACCAAGGAGATCGAGGTTCTGGAGATGTCCAAGAAGATCCAGTCGGAGGCGGCCAGCGAGATGGGCAAGTCCCAGCGGGAATACATCTTGAGAGAGCAATTGAAGGCCATCAAACGGGAGCTTGGTGAGACGGACGATCACACCATGGAACTTGAGGAGTTCAAGAAGAAAATCGAGGTCGCCAGGATGCCGGACGAGGCCAGGGAAACCTCCGAAAAGGAATTGGACAGGCTTTCAAAAATGAATCCCTCGGCAGCAGAATACACTGTCAGCAGAACATACCTCGACTGGCTGGTAACGCTGCCCTGGTCGATTTTCACCCGGGATATTCTCAATATAAGGAAAGCTCAGAAGATTCTCGATGAGGATCATTACGATCTTGAAAAGGTCAAGGAACGCATCCTCGAATATCTGGCGGTGCGCAAGCTCAAATCCGACCTGAAAGGTCCCATCCTTTGTTTCGTCGGTCCGCCGGGAGTAGGCAAAACTTCATTGGGACGATCGATAGCCCGCGCCATGGGCCGGGAATTTCATAGAATCTCTTTAGGCGGCGTGCGAGATGAGGCCGAAATCAGGGGACATCGCCGGACCTATATCGGTGCCCTGCCGGGCCGTGTCATACAGGGTCTCCGGAAGGCCGGTTCCAACAATCCGATATTCATGTTGGATGAGATAGATAAGATCGGGCAGGATTTCAGAGGCGATCCGGCTTCCGCCTTGCTTGAGGTTTTAGATCCGGAACAAAACAATACGTTTTCAGATCATTACCTCGATGTCGTATTCGATCTTTCGAAAGTGATGTTTATCACCACCGCCAACGTGGTCGAAACGATCCCGCCGGTATTGCTCGACAGGATGGAGGTCATCCAACTCACCGGGTATACTGATATGGAAAAGCTGGCCATCGCAAGGAAATACCTCATCCCGAGAAACCTCACCGATCACGGCCTTAATCACTCCCAACTCAGCATTGCCGATTCCGCCATCAAGAAGTTGATTTCCGATTATACCCGTGAATCGGGCCTTCGCAACCTGCATCGGGAAATCGGCGCCGTCTGCCGTAAGGTGGCAAGGAAAATAGCTTCCGGCGAGACGGGTAAGATGAAAATCGATCACGGTAAGGTTCGTGAGTTTCTGGGGCCGGAGAGATTTTTCCGGGAGGAGACCGAGCAGAGATCGCGAGTCGGTGTGGTGCCGGCGCTGGCCTGGACGTCGGCTGGTGGCGAGATCCTGTTCGTGGAGGCCACCAGGATGCCCGGCAAGAAACAATTGACCCTGACTGGCCAGCTTGGCGATATCATGAAGGAATCGGTCAAGGCGGCGCTATCATATCTCCGGTCTCACAGCGACGATCTGGGCATTCCGGCTGAGGAATTCGAAAATCACGATTACCACGTGCACGTGCCTGCCGGGGCCACACCCAAAGACGGGCCGTCGGCGGGGATTACAATGTGTACGGCATTGGCCTCGGCTATTCTCAATAAGCCGACCGCATCCTGCATGGCCATGACAGGGGAGATCACTCTCCGCGGCGACGTTCTGCCGATCGGCGGCATCAAGCAAAAAGCGCTGGCAGCTTATCGGGCCGGGATTAAAAAGGTCTTGATTCCCAAAAAGAACCAGGGCGACCTCGAGGAAGTGCCGAAGGAGATAAAATCCAGGGTTAAATTCGTGCTGGTGGAGCGCGTCAGCGATGTGCTCTGGCATGCCCTGGGGATCAAGATGAAATCCGAGCAACCGGCGCCAAAAAAACCGGCCCCAAGATGCGCCAGCCCGCCGAAAAAGGCGTCAAAGAAAAAGAAAGTTGCAAAGAAAAAGACCGCAAAGAAGAAAGCGGCAAAGAAGAAGGCCAAACGAGCCAGAAGGCGATAGAATTATAAAGCCCGGGCAACCGGGCTTATTTTATAAGCAGCATCTTTCTGGTCTCTGAATTATCCCCCGCCTGAATGCGGTAGAAGTAAATTCCGGACGATCTAACAGTGGCATCCCAGACTACATGATGAATACCGGGCGACTTCTTGCTGTTGACGATTGTCCCAACTCTGCGGCCTAAGATGTCGTAGATGTCAATTTTTACATCTGACGCTTGAGATAATGAGTATCTTATCACTGTTGAAGCGTTAAAGGGATTCGGATAACTGTTCAATACCTCAAAATCTCTGTTAACAGGTACAGGATAATCGTGAATGCCGGTAGACAAATCCTTTATTCCGTAATAAAAGCCTCTATTGTCGGTTCTACTATAATGTAAATGCAGCGATGATTGAGAATCCGCACCAAGATCGTGAGGCATGAATGGGCCCACGGCCAAGGTATCATACAACCAGGAATCCTGTACCCTATAAGCATGAATCATAGCCCTGTTTTCAGGAGGGTATCCTCCTATATAGAGAATCAAGTGTGGTATATTGTCGGTACCATAGGCGAAAGGCAAGGCTCCCGTACCACCATAGGAAGTATCAAAAAACGTGGTATCCCACGAAGAGCCATTGAATTCCAGAAAACCTTGTTTAATGCCTCCCCCCGGTGGGTGATAATTATAAGTAATCGCTGGCCGCTGATTGCCATCCAGGTCCATATTAACAGTTCCCTGGATGTTGTTATCATTCAAGACGATGTGAAACCAATCGGGATTATCATGAGCATACCCAACGGCAACTGGTATATTTCCAGCCATAGCGAGATGAATATTGTCAAAAAGATCAATTCTCATTGAAAGGTGTGCCAGATAAGGGAAAAAGGTCAGCACCTGCTCTACCTGCCAGGCGGAATCCTCTCTCATAATGTGAAAGATTTGTCCAGTAACGTATGCACCTGCGATGATATGAGGAATACCGCTATTATCTATGCGGACTCTAGAGGTGAGATAAGGTGCGATGCCAACATAAATTGTATCTATGTAGGTGGTGTCTTGATTCGTGAACATATAGTAGACAACATTCTCACCACCCTGGGTTAGATGAAAACTCCCTTCTGGATCTATATCCAAGCCCTGCGGGATGAAATAGATGCCGTAATCAACTAAATCCCACCCCGAATCAATCTTATAAAATTGCATTAGATGTCCAGTATCTAAACTAAAGAAGAAAATATGTGGGAGATTCTGTTGATCCAGAATCATACGGCGATGGTGAGAAGGGCCCATCGTGCTGTCAATACACTCAAGTTGCCAGTCTTGAGGATAAGCCAATGGTGTCAATAATAACAGGAAGATCAAAGACAATAATTTTTTACTCTTTTGCATATTTCAAACCTATTTCAACAGCATCATCTTTCTTGTTTCCGAATGGTCCCCTGCCTGAATCCTGAAAAAGAAAATGCCTGATGATTTATCAATAGCATCCCAGACGGCCTGATGATAACCCGCCGGCTGTCTTTCATTCACTAACGTCTCGATTTTGCGGCCGAGGATGTCATAAATATCAATAGCGACTTCCGAGGGTTCTGGCAGACTGTAGCGGATAACGGTCATGGCATTGAACGGGTTGGGGTAGTTTTGAGATATAGAGAATTCCTCCGGCGATGGAATATCAGGAAAATCGATTCCTACCGTCACCGAATCACCGCCGCCATAGGCGCCCATGTCGCTCAGAGTTGTGCCCAATCCCCATGAGCATTCCAGCAGGCTGTCTATAATGGCCGGACTGCCAGCGTCTATGCATGGGGAGTCATGACTATATCCGCAATCTGAGGATTTCAAACGAAAATCATAATTCCCGGAATTGCGAAATTTAGGATTAGCAACGATATTTCCGGTTCCAGGCCAGCCATTCTGAATATCACAATAAGTGAAATTTGGGTTGGCAGGTCCATCGACATAAATCTGATATGGGACATTATTCCATAAAATTGTGTTTATTACCTCGGGATGAGAAACTCCCCAGCAGGCGATTCCTCCTCCCAAAGGTGCTCTATTGCGATAAAAGATATTATTGATTATCAGAGAATTAGAAAAATAACATGCAATTCCACCGCCATAAAGCTCGCATAAATTATAAACAATAACATTTTGGGAAATTGTGGCATCCGAAAATGAACAGTAAATAGCGCCCCCCTTATAAGTGGCGGAATTATTCCGGATGATATTTTTGATAATATGAGGATTCGCATGGAAACAATCGATTGCCCCACCGCCCCGTGCAGCAATATTATTTTCTATAATGTTATTTTCAATAACAGGGCTGGATTGAAAGATCTGGAAAGCTGCGCCATTATCTGAAAAGCCATTTTGAATTGTAAACCCTGTAATTACAGTTGAATTGTCCTCTTGATTTATTATAGAAATAACTGAACCAACCGTGCCTCCGTCTATTATGGTTGACGATAAATAAGCTACATCACCAGTGGTCAAAAACAACGAGCCGAGCACAATATTATGGCCGTTGAAATTGATATTCTCGACATATGTTCCCGGCTGGACCAGAACAGTGTCGCCGTGGATGGAGGCATCGATGCCCTGCTGGATTGTTGGGAAGTCATCGGGGATATCAATGATATGGTCGTAATAGTCCATAGATATACCGCCGCCGTAGGCTCCTATGTCGCTCCATCTTGCTCCGAGTCCCCATGAACAACCCATTAGACTATCTGCAATGGTGGGATTTCCCGCATCTATGCATGGAGAATTTTCGGGATCCTCGCATTCGATGGACATCAAGTGATAGTCGCCATTCTCCATGTTCCGGAATAACGGATCTACATCGATATTGCCATTGCCTTCTACGCCGCCCTGGATATCGCAATAGGTGATTACAGGATTTCCGCTTGCTATATATATTTCGTTGCCGCTAACACCCGCGCTGTCTGCCCAGCATATTGTGTTACTAATAATAGGGTCGGACGAGATGATAAAAAGGGCTCCGCCTGTGACGGTCGCATAATTATTCGTAAATATAGTATTAATTAAGGAGGGATTAGAATACATCGAACAATAGGCACCAGCCCCGATCTGAGCGGAATTTGTTCTTATTGTATTATTGGATATAACCGGATCTGAGTAATAATCGATTAAAATCCCTCCGCCAATAAGGGCTGCGGAATTGAAGCTTATCACGTTGTTGCTTATTTTGGGAACGGCATTACTACAATAAATCCCTCCGCCGAATTCAGCCACAGAGTTTAGCGTAATTTTGTTATAAGAAATGATAGGAGATGAAATGCGACAATATATTCCACCGCCCCAATTTGCATGTCCATTGTAAACCGTAAATCCCGTAATAATTGTTGTGCTATCTTCATGACTTTCAAAAGTCACCACCGACCCCGACGAATCCCCATCGATAATCGTCTCCGATATATACGTTGTATCCCCTGTAGTCAAGAACAGCGACCCAAGAACTATATTATGCCCGTTGAAATTGATGTTCTCCACATACGTTCCTGGTTGCACGAGTACAGTATCGCCGTCGGTGGAGGCATCTATGCCCTCCTGGATGGTGGGGTAATCATCAGGGATGTTTATAACCGTGGCAAAGGCGGGCAGGCAGATTATTGCGGAAAATAATATTGTATAACGAATTATCATTTTAACAATAACATCTTTCTGGTTTCCGAATAGTCCCCCGCCTGAATTCTGTAGAAATACATGCCGGACGATCTATCGTTGGCATTCCAGATGGCCTGATGATAACCCGCCTGCTGTGCCCCCCGAACCAGCGTTTCCACCCTGCGGCCGAGGATGTCATAAATCTCAATAGCGACATCCGAAGGTTCGGGCAGATTGTAACTGATAACGGTCATGGCATTGAAGGGATTGGGGTAGTTTTGGTGAATGGAATACTCGATTGGTAACAGCTGCTCGCCTGTTATGCCTGTTGGTTCGCATCCCACTCCAAAAGCCCCGATGTCTTCGCCGTATTCTCCGGCACCCGCACAACAGGAGTTTTCCGCCAGATAATAATTACGGTCCCCGGGATTACAGAATAGAGGATCGCAATCGATATTCCCCTCGCCTTCCCAGCCGCCCTGGATGTTGGAGTAAGTTATAATTGATTCGCTTCCAGAATGTTCGTCGGGAATGTCTCCCCAAAGGATACAATTGACAAGTATCGGAGTCGAGCTCCCGTTCCAGATAGCGCCGCCATAATCGGCCGAATTATTTGAGAAAGTGCAGTTTATGAGTATAGCTTGTGAATATGTATAATTCGATATTCCCCCGCCGGCGCCGGTAGCAGTGTTATTTGTGATAAGGCAGTTGGCGATAAGCGGCGTGGACATGTCGTTGGAAATTCCTCCACCGTAATTCCCGGCGTTGTTTGCTGAGATTATGCAGCCGAAAAGAACAGGAATCCCTCCGAAATTATCCACTCCGCCGCCGCCGTTATGGGCGGTATTTTCGGTTATGATATTGTCTATGATTATCGCATCTGAGTTATCGCAATGAATTCCGCCGCCGTTTTCGGCCGTATTCTCACGTATAATGTTATCTCGGAGTTCGACGATTGAACTCCGGACGGCAATACCACCGCCGGCGCTGCCGGTATTATTATAGATTTCATTTTGACGAGCCGTAATATCGGAGACTTGAGCGAAAATCCCGCCGCCCTGACCGAGAGCAATATTACCGTTAATAATATTACTTTCGATTAAGGGATTGGAGGTATAGCAGCAGATCCCTCCGCCTTCGCTATTAGCCGTATTCAGGCTAATGGTATTACCGATGATTGCAGGATTAGAGGAAGTAAAACATGCAATACCACCTCCATAGTCGTTTTCCGCGTGATTTTCGACCAGGATGTTATTCTCTATGCGGGGGCTGGAATTGCTGCAACAAATTCCCCCGCCGGCGTTCCCGGCGGTATTACTATCAATTGTATTATTATGAATAAAAGGATCCGAATCCTGGCAATAGATCGCCCCCCCTGTTAAGTTAGCCGTGTTTTGAGATATTGTGTTTTTTGTTATGTCGGGAGACGAGTTATCAAAGCAGGCGATTCCACCGCCGTTTGAATTGGAGTGGTTTCCAATTATAATATTATTACTTATCGTTGGCGAAGAGTTATTGCAATAGATTCCACCCCGGCCGTTTGTTAACGTAAAGCCGCTTATTATTGCGGTACTATTTTCACCATCCGTAAAGCGCACCACCGAACCGGATCCATCACCATCAATTATCGTCGCAGAAATATAGGTCGTATCCCCAGTCGTCAAGAACAGCGATCCGAGCACAATATTATGCCCGTTGAAATTGATATTCTCCACATATGTCCCCGGCTGCACCAGTACGGTATCGCCGTCCGTGCTGGCGTCGATCCCCTGCTGTATCATTGGGTAGTCATCGGGGATGTTGATAATGGTGGCAGAAGCGGGCAGGCGGATAATTGCCGTAATCAATACCGTATAAAATATGATCTTTTTCATGACGCTCTCCTTTGGTTTAGGCATCATAGTTATTTTATCCTTATAGAATATAGTGATTCATCCACGTTTGTAAAGGGGAAACCGAGAGATTGTATGCGTCAGGATGGAGAATTCGTGACATTCTTACAGATCCCTACGGGCCGTTTGGCCGTAGGGCCTGACGCCGACCTCAAAATTCCCTTTCATATTATATCTGCATTTATTATCTATGAGCAAATGAAGGAGGCGACTTGCTCACCGGCGTTCACTTTCTTTTGACATACCAGTGTACTTTCGAATGCGATCATTGTTTTCTCTATTGCTCCCCCGATGCCGCCGGCGTCTTTACAATCGGCGAAGTTGAATCGGCGTTGCAGCAGATGAAAGAGATGGGTTCGATGAAGACCGCTTATTTCGAGGGCGGCGAGCCGTTTCTTTATTATCCTTTAATGGTAGAGTCCTTGAGGCAAGCCAAGAAGCTCGGATTTTCAGCCGGGGTGGTCACCAACGGGTACTGGGCGGTCTCGGAGGAGGATGCGGAGTTGTGGTTAAAACCGCTGGCGGAAATCGGGATCGATGATCTTTCCGTATCGGATGATCCGATTCATTATCCCGACGGAGAAGACAATAATGCCAAACGGGCCGTTAAGATCGCCAAAAAACTGAATATACCCTGCGGCTCGATTTGTATCGAAGAACCGAAGGTAATTCATGATGACAAAAAGTGGCGCGGGGAACCGGTGGTGGGCGGCGATGTGCTCTTCAAGGGGCGATCGGTCGATAAAATGATGGATAATCTCCCGCGACGGACCTATTCTGTTTTCGACGAGTGCCCGCATGAGGATTTCGAAAAACCGGGAAGAATCCATCTCGATCCCTTCGGCAACGTCCAGATTTGCCAGGGAATATCCATAGGCAATATATGGCGGAAACCGTTAAAAGAAATTATGGCGGATTACGATCCCAAAGGTCATCCGGTAATCGGCCCGATTCTGAAAGGCGGCCCCGCCGAACTGGCCCGGAAATTCAATTTCGATATTACACCCGGTTTCGTCGATCATTGCCATCTATGTTTCGAGATCCGCAGGGGACTTTTGGACAGCTTCCCGGATTGCCTTGCCCCGAAACAGGTTTATGGGGTGGAGAATTAGCGTTCTGTCAGATCGTGCCAGTAAAGGTGTGAACTGACGGATTACTTTCATAAAAAAGAAAAGGGCCGGATGCATATGGCATTCGGCCCTGCAATATAAACTAATAGTGAGAATTAACCGCCGGTCTCGATTGGGTAGTCGTGAGAATCAGATCCGTCGTTGAAAGAACTTGCCGCTCTGGCCGATTCATCCTGGGTCCAGCTCATAATCCCCCACTTCAGGTTAACCGCATCGTAGCCCATCATGTTCAGAGCGGTCGTTGCCACCTCACCTGTGTGACCGGTATAGCAATAAACCAGAATCTGCCGGCCGGTCGGCAGCATTTCCAGGTTATCGGCATCGGCTATCTCCCGCCAGGGGATATTAATCGCTCCCGGAATGTGCCCGATGGCGTAGTGATCGGCGCTTCTAACACTTAATATGATCGGATCGTTGGTGTCGTCGCCATCATTGAGGTTAGCGTGGAGATCTACGGCTGTCATCACCGGTGGCTTGGTATCGCCGGCGTATGCGTCGGCAGCAGTCCTTACTATTTCAGCGGCATCTTTCGATGTAGTATTGTCAAGGATCGGGAGATCGTTGGTGGCCGGCAGAGTATTAATTGCCGTTTCAACGTCATAATTATGGGCATCGTTTTCTTCACTGAACGGCTGGCTGGCCCGAACGTCCGCATCGCGAGTCCAGCTCATTATCCCGAACTTCATGTTGACGGCGTCATACCCCATCGCCTGCAGGCAGGTCGTGGCGACACCGCCCGTGTGACCGGTATAACAATAGACTACAATCTGCTGGTCGGTCGGGAGAGTTGCCAGATTGGCGGATTCGGCGATCTCCCTCCAGGGTATATTTTCCGCCTTGGGGATATGACCGATGGCATGATGTGTGGCCGAACGAACGCTTAGAATATAAGGATCATTGGTATCGTCGCCATCGTTCAGGTTAGCATATAAGGCCTCTGCGGTCATGACAGGTGCGGCCGTGCCGCCGGCATAAGAGTCAACCGCTGCCCTGACCACCTCGAATTCATCAACGGGTGGCGGCTTTTCCGTCGCTTCGTCCTCGCCGCATCCCGTGATCATCACAAGCATCAATAATAGCGTTGCAAGGACTGCAGCAGTTCTTACCATTTATCCTCCTTTTGAAAGGTTTACATTATTGCCATCCCGATGGCGGACCATCGGGCACTATCAAATCTGCATTTGCAGCCGCCTCGGTGGGAGTCAGGATATCAAGATCGGCCTGACGCAAGAAGTAACCGGATATGTCGTCAGGCCATACGGCTCGTAGAGAGACTTGACCGCACAAGTTAATTATCTGCAGGGCTTGTCTATTTCAGTAACACACATTTCTGCGTCTGAGAATATTCACCCGCCTCTATTCGATAGAAGTACACCCCCGATGGCACATCTTCAGCCTCCCACACAACCGTATGCGAGCCGGCCGGCTGTTTTCCCGGCACCAACGTCTCTATTCTTCGGCCGAGGATATCATATATCTCGATTGTCACCGCCGCCTCTTTCGGCAAAGCGTATCTTATAGTTGTGGAGGCGTTGAAGGGGTTGGGATAGTTCTGGGAGAGGGAAAAGGCACTGGGGTAGATAGCCGAGACCTCTTCAATTCCTGTTTCAGTCAGTTTTAATATCTGGAAATGGCTGTGGGCCGCATCATATATATAATCGCCTTGTAGAAATACTTCGCCGCTGAGCCAATCTCCCGAAGGGGAATAGACTGAGATTACTGCGGGCGCTGCGGGATTACTAATATCTATTAGTTGAAGCCTGTTGTTACCCGATAGGTAGGCGTAACCATCCCTGACAGAAACATGATACGCACTCAGAGAATCACAACTGCCAACGAGATACGGATTCTCTGGATCGGATACATCTATAATCTCTAATCCGTGTGGAGAAGACGCCACGTAAGCGTATGGTGGTTCTACAAATAGATGGTAACTGCGATCTAGATACTGATGGCTTCCCAAGTGCCTGATAGAGTAAGGATCGGAAACGTCGAATATCTCCATACTGTATCTACATGAAATGTAAGCGTAATTTCCTACTACATGAATGTATCTTGGCCAGTAAAGATTATGGATCGAATTTACTTCGAAAGGCTCAGAGGAGTCGCTTATATCGAGTATTGAGACATACAAGTGAGCTGGCGCAGTAGATTGATACGCAATGATATAGGCAAAAGTACTATCAGCGAAAATATAATTCATTTCATCCATGTTATTATACATCCCGATTTGAACCGGATCGGCGGGATTGGTTAGATCGAATATCTTCAGTCCGATGTAGTCATTAACAATGTATGCATAGTGGCCGTCTATGAATATGTCTATATCCTCTCTTACAGTGTCATACCGATTACCTATCTGCGGATTTTGTGGATCGGAAATATCAATGACCTGCAAACCGGAAACGCCGTTGGCGATATAGGCGTAATCATCGTAAAGTTGAACGTCATAAACCCGGCCAGGCGGATAATAATATCCTATAATGTCTGGATCGTAAGGATCGGAGAAATCTATTACATCAAGTCTGGCCGCATAAGGATTAGAGCTAAAGCGGGATAAAGAAAATGACGTATCTCCTGCAACACATAAATCCATAAAATTATGACTTGAATATAATATACCCATCGATACAGGATTGACAGGATCACTCAAATCCAATATGCAAATCCTTCTTGAATCGCCATAAAGATAGGCTATTTGGTCATCAATAATAATTCTATCGGTATAATATTCAGGGATGTAGACTCCTTCCAGATCAAAACCTTCGGAAATGTTGTAAATATGTATGCCGTCAACTGTTATTATATAGGCGTAATTGCCAGAAGAAGACACGCCCCTGAGTGGGTTACCAGGGGGGAAATCAAGGCTGCTAACTCTATGGGGATGTGCAGGATTTGTTAGCTCGTATATATCGCAAATGATATACCAGAAATCGAATTCATGAGATAAGATAAACAGGAGCCCGTTTTTGGCGTATATGTCTGTTACTTTTAGCTGAGCGACCAGTGAATCGACTAAGACTGGATTGGACGGGTCAGAAACATCTATTACCTCCGTTATAGAGTGCGGGAAATATGGATCGGGTACCTCGCTTGGAATAAATGCAATATTATCGTATATCTCTATATCACCCAACGATCCATGGTGGGAGTCATAGTTGCCAAGAAGATCTGGATTAAGCGGCTCAGACAAATCGTATATTCTTAGATCCGGAACATTGTAACCACCCGCAGATTTCATTACAAAAGCATTTGTTCCATCGACAACTATTTTGCCAATATATGGAATATCGCAATTCTTTACTAAGACCGGATTAGCGGAATCTGCGATACTGAATATTTGCAGGCCATAGAGTCCGCCGCAATAGACGTAGTCTCCAACGGTTACGACAGAATAAAATTTGTCGTGAAATAGAGTCGAGCTAACATGCTCAAAATCCTGCCCCCAAAGCGGAGCAAGAGGCAAAAACAATATGACCAATAATATAATCAGGCATTTCATGACACCCTCCGGTTGTCCGGATTTTCGTAACCCTTACATATATATTGTAAGCGGCTCAAAACGAATGTCAAGTGAATTATGGACTTGAAAGACTCGAATATTTGAAGAATAATAGCACAGTAGGTCGGGTTCCGGAACGAGGTGGAGAAACCCGACAATAATCTGGATTCCCGATCGGTGTCGGGAATGACAATTGAAATATAGATCAGGGTATTTGCTTGCCGCCCGAAAGATCCTTATATGGCGCCCTCATGCTCCAGGAGCCACTTCTTGCGCCAGAGGCCGCCGCCGAAGCCGGTCAGATCGCCTGATTTACCGATCACTCGATGGCAGGGCACGACTATCGATATCGGGTTTGAACCGATGGCCATGCCGGCCGCCCGCGCTCCTTTAGGTCTGCCGACACGCTCGGCAATCTTGCCATAATTGACAGTCTTCCCGTGAGGAATTCTGGTCAACTGCCCCCAGATGCTCCTCTGGAAATCGGTCCCGTTATGCCCGATCGGTAGATTGAACTTTTTCAGCCTGCCGTTGAAATACATCTTCAACTGCTTACGGGTCCTATCGAGGACCGGAGATTTTCCACCGGATATTTCGGCTCCGGATTGTTTTGCAATCGGTTTCAAAATCGCAGTCGGCCTTCTCCTTCCGAGAAATTCGAGGCGGCATAGTCTGTTTTCATATTCGGCGGCAATCATCTTCCCCAGGGGGGTGGGAAATGTCGTATAGTGAATGGCCCCGCCCCTGCTTGCTTTAGATTTCATCTCATCCTCCTTTGTCATTTCTCCCCAAGATATGAATATCCGCCCGGTTGTCCACCGAAAATCAATATGCTAATTAAGACAAAAAACATTTGACCTTTGACGGAACTTACCGATAATTATAGAGTATGCAAAGGATTGCGAGATGAGATTGAGGTTTGCAGTAATACTTCTGATTCTGCCGTTGTTGTTCGGCTGCGACGGTGACAATGTTACCGAGCCGCCCGAGCCGACTCCAATAAGGATTACCAGCCCCTCGAATAACGCCACGCTGGAGGACCCTGTCACGGTGGTGGCTACGGCCGGTTCGGGGTATTCGTTCACACGAGTGGACTTCTATATCGATGGTGATTCCATATGGTCGGATAATTCGGCTCCCTATCAATACTACTGGAATATTTTCGTCTACCCCAGCGGTTCGCAGCATGAGATTCATGCAATCGGTCATGCGGCTGATACGAGTTATACCTCTGCCATCATTACTGTGAATGTGGTTATTACTCGCGGCTTTTCGTTTCTGTCGGCATATGTACCGAATTCCCTCGTGGCCTATGGCGTGACGACCTATCCAAATGTCATGTTTGTATCCACCGGCGATCCTGGCTTAGAAGTGATAAACATATCCAGCAAATCGTCGCCCCGGTACTTATCGAGATACGACAGCTTCGGGCTGGCCATGAAAGCCGATATTTCATTCCCATTTGTTTACATAGCCGATAGAGACGAAGGGGCTTTAAGAGTGGATTTTTCTGATGTCGGTTTGCTTGTCCTTACGGGTATTTATAACACTCCCGGTCTGGCAAATGACGTTGCCGTCTCGGAAAACTATCTTTATGTGGCCGACCAGGACGGTATCGCTATCGCCGATATCTCTAATCCCGATACCTTAATCTTCATAAATCGACAGGAACTTCCGACCGCCGTTAATTATGTCGTCGTGCGGGGCGATACCGCATTCGTGACCAATGTCGAAGGCTTCTATGTAATCGATTTCACAAACCCCTATTTTCCCGACATTCTGGGGGGAGCCCCGTACATTACTCAGGGTCAGGCACAGGCGGTGGCAGTGAAGGATACTTTCGCATTCATAGCGGATGGCATTGAAGGTGTAATCGCGCTGTCCATAGACGACCCCTCCAACCCGAGGTTCCTGGCCCGCTATGCAGTCGAGCAGGCGGTATCGACCGTCGACGTCGGCGATTCCACGCTGTTTATAGGTGCGTTCTCCGGTGGAGTTTACGCCCTGGATTATTCTCAGCCGGATACACTGCGATTGATTGACCAGTTCGAAAGCAACAATCTTGTCTGGCAGGTCCATTCCAGCCCCCCTTATCTCTATGCGGCCACCAGTGGGGGCGTAAGCATACTCAGATTCGTCCGATAGACGTTCAGCCTGATCCAGACTTATTCTCCCCTTTGAACATCAAACTATGTGACGTCATCTTTATCATGAATTCGGCTTGTTATCGCCAATCCGAACAACCGAAAAAAACGAAAAGAGCTAATATTTGCTTGCGTTTGGGTCGATTTTTTATGATATTATGATGATTGCAATATGCTTCGTGTACCTTTGGGGAAGTATTATGCCGTATTCAGGCCGGTTCCCGAATTGATTTTTTTTTAAAATTACAAATGAAATCCTTGATGTGCAGGGCTGTAATTCCCTGATGCCGCATGTTGTTATGGTGGTTTCCCGGTCTCTTGATTTTTCTGCCCGGATCTCATCAGAGGCGGATCCCGATGCAGAAAAGGCTGCAACAGGTTTGTAGGAATAGAGTGCAGAGAAAACTAAGAATAAATAAAACGGGGCTGCTTGCGGTGGCGATGGCGGCGGTCCTGGTGATAGCGCGGGAGTCACCGGCACAGGATCCCGGTCTACCGGATTCCATGATAATAGGTAATCTGGACGGTTCGGTTACTCGTGTCGGATTAGATGCGCAGGTCATACTACCGGTATGGATTAAAACAGACGATTCGGTAACGTTTATCCATATTCCACTGGCATCGGATGACGATTATATTCAAACTCGAAGCGGGGGGCAGTTATTTCCTCCCTTAAGCCTCTGGGACGAGGTGGAATTCTTAGATCCCAATGTGGATTCGCCTGAACCCGGTATGACGAGTCAGAGCATTCTCGGCTATGCCTATCTGACCGATCCCCGGGATCCCCAGAACTTCTTGATGACGGACTACGAATGGTGGCATATCGCCGATTACGTCATGGTCACAACAAATAATCCAGGGGTCATTGGCGATACCACGGGGCTTATTGAGGGTTTTAACGCAAGTTTCGGCGGGCTTATATGGACGCTTCAGGATGGAGTCACGCAGGTCGATCCGGCGGCCGTCTACGCGCGTTTGTATTTCTCGGAGAACGGCTACCCGGAATTCACAGAACCATCGGAAGGCGCTGAGTTTGACATCAACCAGGAGTTTCCCGTCGTATTCAATGTCATCGCCACCGACGAGGATAATGATCATATAGAAATTTCTATCGACTTTAATGAAGATGGATTTTCATTCGATCCGGTTGAAGTTATCCCCGGATACTCCGAATATCGATTCAGCTGGATACCGGGGCTGGAGGACGAGGGCCCCTTTCCGGTCACCTTTATTGCCGACGATAGACGTGGAGGCGTTGTAGAACTCCATATTACCATGTATGTCTCGCCGTCCGTGCTTGAGGTTTATGAGGTCTCCGCCTTACCCGGATCGGAGGTCACCGTGCCTCTATTTCTTTCAAATAATGGATTCACGTCCCATGTTAGTGGTTTTGAAATCCTCTTTCGGTACGAAGAGGATTTTACGCCCTTGCGATCCATATCCAGAAGCGAACGGATACAGGGCTGGGAGTATTTCAACTTTACGCTGGGGGATTCTTCAACCGCACGGATAGTCGGGATCTCCGATCTCACCGGAGGGGGACAATCCCTGATCCCCGGTGTCGGTCCCATCGCTTTTCTTCATTTCGAGGTCGATCCTGATGAGAATAATATCGGCCACTATGCTACTATCGATCTCATAAGGAACGACGATAACGATAACACTCTCTCGGACACGTCCGGATATCATCTGGTTCACCCGGTTCTCGATGACGGCTGGATACATATCATAGATCAAGAGGATGTAATAATCGGCGATATCAATTTAAACGGTATACCCTGGGACGTCTCGGATGCTGTTCTTTTCGTCAATCATTTCATCAATCCGGATCTCTTTCCTTTCACGTGGATACAAATGTTGGCCTCCGATACCAACGGCGACGGCCTTCCCTCTACCTTGGCGGATCTCATTTATCTTCTCAACATCTTGAACGGCAATATTCCTCCGCCTTAGTTCGCCACGGGAATGATTCAGGGGCGATTGTTTAGCCTTCGCTCGTCACGATTTGATATAGGGATCATTGTAAGGAGTCCGGCAGCAGCCGGATGAATTCTTAAAGCTGCTTTTCTCAGCCACAACCCCTGAGATTCCGTCAATGCGCAAATGCGACGTTTCATCATGCAACCGGCCGGTAGCCCATCGTGAAACATGTGGTGCATGCTGAATAAAATCCTTATCGGCAACGAGCGCCGACCCGAATCTAACTATGAGTTTCCTTGTAATCGGGGTGGTCTATGGATTTTCGGGCAAAATGGATGATATTTATTCTCGCCGTCATGGCGGCCTGTTCAGATCGGCCAACAGAGGAGCCGGCATATAATGTAGCCCTGACTCTGATTCCTCCGGCTGATCCGTTATATGATCTGGTGGATTCGGCGAGCCTGAGCATCGATGCGGTCGAAATGCAGTCGCCATTTACAGCCGTATATCCGATAGACCCTGCTATCGAGGATCCCCGGATCATAGGGCTGAATCTCGAAAGCGGAGTCGCCAGGATTTTCAGGATGCGGCTTTTGAATAACGACGGCAGAGTTCTCTTCTCATCCCTGGCCCTGGGAGACATATCGGAGGACCGATTATTGAGCCTCGATCTAGTCTTCGGACAATCGGGCTTTGGCACGGGATCGATAGTAAAAATATTCAGAGATCGGTTGCCATGGGATAGCAGGGCCCTGGACTCTACGCTCTACGAACAGGGACTGACGCTCGGCCACGGAGGCGGCCAGTTCTATATTTATTATTCGGATATGATGGCGGATGTTGAGTTGCAGCCGGGAATTGATCTGGTCATCATATCAAACGACCAGCCGCAGATATTTTACGATAGCTATGCCGTAAATCAAGATCGGTTTGAAAACTTCGTCCGAGAAGGCGGCACCCTTCTGTGGTGTGCATGTGATCTGGGATGGAATTATGGCTCCATAACTGAAGCTGGTTTGACCCTTCCCGGCTTTATCACGACGCGGTATTCGCTCGATCAGGTCAACATCGTAACGAATTCCGAATATCAGCTTCTCTCCGGCCTTAGCGATACTCTTCACGGTAATTATGCAAGCCAGGAATATTTTGAAAATATCCCGTATGGCGCTATCGCGTATTTGACGGATACCGACGGCCGCCAGACGTTAATTGGCTACGGATTGGGTAATGGGTGGGTGATCGTCTCTGGCCAACCGCTGGAGTATAATTATGATCGGAGAGATCAGTATAATATCGGTGATTTGCTGCCCCGCATAGTCAGCTTTTTGTTAGGGATTACGCCGGGTGGTTCTTTTTCCCTTATCCCTGGGTCCGGGGCGTTTGAGCGCCAATGCCGGGGTTCCGCAAGTAGCCCCGCATTCGCGCTGGAGGGGACGACCCGCCAGTGATCATATACCGTTGGTCCGCACGGTGCGGATAGAGTATCCCGCCGAATGGATCGATTCAGCCCCGGTTATCGATAACGGGGCTGATTTTTTGATTTACAGTTACCTCCGGGTCTGCCATTATTGGGCTTTTTCGTCAAAAAGAACCGACGGAAGGGAAACCCCTGTCTCTCAAGGATAGTATAAGTCTTAGAGAGACATCGGAGGTAGTTATGAGGCTTAAATCCAGAAGAGCGCCAAAATTGAAATTTGAAACATCGCCCGATAGACTATTGCTGGCGGTGGTATATCCGGGATTGTATTGCCCGCGCTGCGGATCAAAGGAGATTGGACTGAAAAAGTTGGTGGGTGAAAATGCCATCTGGGGTTGCCGCGATTGTTCGGCGGATTTCAGATTGGAGTTTCCGAAGATCAATAGATTTTAGCAGGCCTGAATTCATTATATTATTAAAGCCCCGATGCAGAGTCGGGGCTTTAATTATTTTCGGGCAGATAAAAACCTCTACTGTGCGGTGGTTTTCTCTCCTCTGATTTCACTTTTTGAAAATAAGGCCAGCGTCAATCCGCCCAGTCCCATCATTAAAACCACCATCGTCAGAAGATATCCTATAACGGGAATAAATGATAAAGCCACCAATATCACCATTCCTATTGTAAAACAAAGGTAGCCCGGTTTGCCGCCGCCGATGCCCAACAGCTCGCAGATCTTCCGGCCGATGAAAAGGGAGGCGTAAATTCCTCCTGCGAAACAGCCGGCGCCGAACAGGAGAATCAGCACCGCCCCCAGAGGGGCGCCGATTATAGTCAGCAATAGCACTACTGCGACGATAGGCGCCAGAAACAGAATTACAAACCCGATTCCCAGGCTGGGAAACAGCCTGGTGGTTAGACTCTGTTCGGTGGACAGCGCCATACCTTTGGAAAGAAGAATCAGGATATTCCCGGAGATCGCCAGCATGATCCACAGGATCACCATGGACATCATAGCGGGGAACGGAATGGCCGAGACAATGAAGATCAAGAGAGAGATGATTGTCATGAAAAGGAAATATCCTCGATGTGATATTAACCAGGTGGATGCCTTCCCAAACGTAACCCAGCCGCTTACCTCGCTCTCCTTGCGTTCTGTCCGGGTCCACCTGACCTCCCCTGTAATCCGAGCAGAGGATGAAATATCGGCCTTATCCGGAGTTTCATAAATCAGGTCGCCTTCGATAACCGCATCGGGGCCGATAACGAGTTCTCGCCCTTCGAAACGAAAATACCCGCCCACCGAACCGGTAAAGGTTATCTGACCTGCGGTGACTTCCAGGTCTCCTTTTACATCACCCTGGAAAATTACGTTATCCGCAAACAGTTGAGCATCCTTGCCGATTTCAACGTCTGGCCCGATCGTTATCTCCTGCCCAAATGCAAGAACATTCCTGCCTATGGGAGCATTACATGAAATATATCTTGCGAAACTCCGGAAACTACCGCCGACCGGGCCGAGGCTTTGAATAGACTGGCAGAAGCTATTGAGGTTCCCATCAACGATCGAGGATTGAACCATTTCGTTGCAGGCGGCAAATAGATCGCCGCGAATCTCGCTATCGAATTTAATCTTATTCCCGGTCATGAAAACGTCGTCATCGTAAACAGAATCTGCTTTGAAGCCCTTTTCATCGGGATTCAAAAACTGTGTGGCGAGGAGGCTCCCGGGATTGGCCATCAGGATCGAGACCAGCGCCATATTTAGGAATGTTTTTTTCATACCTTTACCGCTTTGATTACGGTCTTTCAAGAAAGTTTGTTACCAGATTTTTGGAGAGCCTGTCAAGAGAATTCTTGCTCACCATCGAATCACCTGCTATTATTACGCGATGACTTACTCGAATCGGAATAAGCCTCGACCGCTGGTTGATAGATATCCGTACAGCATAATAATTCCCCGCTGGTTTTTTGCGGTGGCCGAGATGGGGTTGGCGTCCTATTTTGTTTTTTCACTCAATTTTGAGCTGGGGCTGATCTTCCTTACCTATGGAGTCGTCTGCGCCTTCCTTCTGCTTCCATTGATCAGATGCGTCCGGTGCTATTACTACGGCAAACGATGCAATTTCGGGTGGGGTATTCTGGTATCCAGACTGCTGCCGAAAGTCGAGGGTGAGAACTACGCCTCCAGCTACGGATATTCGATTCTCTTCTGGCCCTTAAGAATTATACCATTCGGGCTTGGCCTGAGAGATATAATATTCGGCGTTTTCCATGGTTTACAATTTCTACCGCAAGGGGTGTTCGGCATCTATTTCCTCGTGATTTTTCTTCATCGGTGGTTTTACAGGAAATTGGCCTGCAGTAGATGCCATCAGCGACCAGGATGTCCGGTTTACGATGCGAAGGCGGTCATGGGGGACACCCTGAAAGTCAATACTGTTAGTGACACTGAAGAAATTTAGGCGGCTTCAGAGGAGCGGCCTGGAGATTATATGAACTCTCTCTTTCTTGGCGGCCTGGCTATAATTTTACTCTATCTCGGATATAGATTCTACGGAGCCTTTATTGAAAAAAGGCTCATCGGTCCCGAAGATAGTTTTCCCACTCCCGCTGTTACAGAAAACGATGGTGTTGACTACTCGCCCGCCAGGACCCCGATGCTTTTCGGGCACCATTTCTCCTCCATTGCCGGGGCGGGACCGATCATAGGTCCTCTTATCGGGGTTACCTTTTTTGGCTGGTTGGTTTCTGCTCTCTGGATAGTCATAGGATCGATATTCATGGGAGCAGTGCATGATTATACCTCCATGATGCTTTCGGTGCGCAACAAGGGTAAATCGATCGCGGAGATTGCCGGGATTTCTCTGGGGAATAGGGCCAAAATGGTCTTCTCGGTTTTTCTCTGGATAGCCTTAGTTCTGGTCGTGGCAGCTTTCGGCGATGCAACCGCTCAAACCCTGGTCAAAAAACCGGAGATCGTCATACCGACTTTTGGCTTGATCTTTATAGCCATCTTTTTTGGCCGCCTTGTCTACCGGATGGGCGTCTCGCTGATCCTCGGTACCATAATATCTCTCGGGCTTCTGGCGGCCCTGGTTTATCTTGGTGAGTTAGCCCCTATCTCTGTTCCGGGTATGGTTTTTGGAATGTCCGATGTCCGGTTCTGGTTCTGGATTTTAATGGTCTATGCTTTGATCGCCTCCGTCATTCCGGTATGGGTCCTTCTCCAGCCACGGGATTATATCTCCAGCTGGCTGCTTTATCTAGGCCTCGGACTGGGATTTCTCGGTTTGACAATCGCCCACCCGGATTTAAAGGCGCCCGCTATTGTGGCTTTTGATAGCCCGACGCAGGGGCCGCTATGGCCGATGCTGTTCGTTCTTATTGCATGCGGTGCCGTCAGCGGATTTCACTCCCTCGTGGCCAGCGGAACCACGGCCAAGCAACTTGCGCGTGAAGGACTCGGGCGAAAAATAGGTTACGGTTCAATGATCTTAGAAGCGGTTCTGGCAATTATGGTAGTCATGATTGCCGCCGCGGCCCTGAACTGGGATCCATCCGCCCGGAAGTCGGCTTTCGGTCTGCAATACCTGATGACTTCGGCCACTGCCGGTGGGGGAGGCGGTCCCATAGTCGCCTTCGCTACAGGTTTTGGCAAGGTGGTTAATATCTTGCCGGGGATCTCGCTTGCTGCAGGAATCTATTTCGGGATGCTGATGCTGAACGCCTTCGTGATGACAACGCTCGATACAGCTACCAGGTTGGGGAGGTTTATTTTGACCGAAGCCGGCGGAGAAAAGTTTAAACTCCTGAATAACAGATGGCTGGCCACCATAATGACCGTTGCAGCGGCCGGGTTATTGGCATCGACAGGCGGTGTTAAGACTATCTGGCCGGTTTTTGGTGCCGCCAATCAACTCGTTGCAGCACTGGCGCTGGTAGTAGTATCATCATATCTGATCGGTGTAAAAAAGCCGAGGCTCTACACGGTTTTACCGGCAATTTTCATGTTGGTAACCACAATCGGCGCTTTGATATTTAACATGACCGGCTTCTTCGCTATGGGCACCGCACGGGGCTATCTTCTTGGATGCGTTTCGGTTATACTCACCGCGTTAGCCCTTTATATTGCCTTTGAGGCCAGGGACGTTTTTCTGTTTCTGAAGCGAAAGAGAGAACCTATAGTGGCTCCACATCCGGCTTGGAGCCGAGAATAGGCTTTTTGAAATCGTCATAGATTGAACGCTCAGGCCCAGGTTTCCGTGGAACAGCGGCTTTTTTCTTCAAGTCTTTCCTGCAATGTTCGAAGATATCTACAGATGTTCCTATATAGGATAATAGCGCCGGAATCGGTTCCGGCAGACGGTGATCCCTTATCTATGCCGGTAAATTACCGATAATGATAAGAGTAGCACTGAGATAAGAATGGCGGTTGGTTACTATGCTGGATAAAAGGATGGTGGGCGAAAACCCACAGGAGTCGACAAGAAAGATAAATATAGCCTCAGAACTCAAAAAATTCTCGGCTCCAAAAACCGAGTTCAAGATCAACGGCGGGGATGATTTTGCGCTGGGAAGAAATGACCTGCGGGCGTTGTACGAGGTTTCCCGGGCCGTGAACTCCACTCTCATATTGGATGAAATATTAAGCATCGTGATGCAGAAGTCGATAGAGCTACTCCAGGCGCAGAGAGGTTTTTTGATGCTTCTGGATTCGGACGGGAATCTGCAGTTCAAAACGGCCTATAAGATCAACAAAAAAGATCTGGATGAAAGCGATCTTCAGATTCCATCCTCGATCGCACGGACGGTGCTTGAAACAGGGCAGTCGCTTTACACCTCCGACGCTTTGAAAGATGATCGTTTTTCGCATAAAAAATCCGTTCTGGAGATGAATATACGTTCGGCTATCTGCGTGCCTTTAAGGATCAAAGATCAAACCATAGGCGTCGTATATCTTGATAATTCAGCCAGAGCCAACATATTCTTAAAATCGGATTTGCATCTATTCGAGCTCTTTGCGGATCAAGCTTCCTTAGCCATACATAATGCCCAGCTTTATACAGAGCTTTTCGATCTCCAGCGATTTCAGGAAGCGACTCTTGATAAAACACCTGTGGGAATAATGGTCCTGGCCGAGAATGGGGAAGTTATCTCATATAATAATGCCTCCTTCGCCCTGTTGTATAAGGCCTCTCTCGTGCCGGACGATGGCAGCTATGATCTTCTGGGCAAAAACTTCCTGGAGATCTTACCATCCGCGGAACGGAAATTCTGGAAGGAGAACATAGCCAGATCGGCGGAGGTTACCGAGGAGATTCCTTCGCACAGGCAAAAGATCGGTTCGGATGATACCGTTTTCAGATATCGATTTTCGCCATTTCATCATGTGAGCGACGATCTGAACGGCAGGATTATAGTTATCGAGGACATCACGGAAAAAGTGATTCTGGAGCAATCCCTGCTATTATCTGAGAAGATGGCTGCCAAGGGGGAGATGGCGGCCACTATTGGGCATGAGCTAAACAATTATCTGACAACCATATCGACCAACGCCCAGCTTCTGCCGCGCATCTTAGAGAAAGGACAAATGGATAAGGTCCCGGCGAAGGTTGACAGCATCCTGGCCGGCATTGACAAAATGAAGCGTTTCACATCGGGCCTGATGGATTTCTCAGCCCTCGAGACCAGGAAGGCCTCGCATGACATATCGGTTGTCTTAGATGACGTGATCTTTTTTGTGAAGCCGCTGAAGAAATTCAAAGCAATTGATGTCGCTCTTGATATAGCTCTTGATATTCCGAAGGTGATGATTGATATAGGGCAGATTCATCAGGTTATCTTTAACCTCTTGATGAATGGGGCCGATGCCATAGCGGACAGCGGAGTTACCGATGGGGCCATTAGGATCACCGCCCGGTGCGAGGCAGAGTTTGCCACCGTGGTTATCTCCGATAACGGGCCGGGTATCCCGGATGATATTCTGTCAAACCTGTTTGAACCTCATATAACATCAAAGACGTCCGGGCACGGATTGGGGCTTTCTATCAGCCTGAGAATTATTGAGAGCCACGGCGGCCAGCTTACGGCATCGAATAATCCAGATGGCGGTGCATCGTTTAAAATAAAGCTTCCATTGGGTAAGGTTGATGAATGATCGCCTTATAGCCGGGCGATATAGAATCGAAGAGCTTTTGGGCGAAGGCGGTTTAGCTCGTGTCTATCGTGCGACTGACATTCTCACCGGCAAGGCGGCAGCCCTCAAAGAAGCCCATCCCGATGATTCGTCAGCACGCGAAGCCATAATACATGAATACAGCTTCGCGTCATCGCACCAGCACCCGACATTGGTTTTTCCCTATTCGTTGATCGACTGTTCCGACGGAACTCTGATTGTCATGCCCCTGGTTGAAGGAACCGATCTAAAATCATGGTCGAATTCAACCTCCCTCAGCCCGGATCCGGATCAGGGAAAATCTCGAATGGATGGAGTCATAGCATCGATACTCGAGTGCGCGGCATTTATACACTTTTCAGGTTATTTATATAATGATTTCAAGCCTGCAAATTTCATGATCACCGGCGACATAGTTTCGAATGCGGCTGATAATATAAGACCGGTTCTTCTGGATTATAACCTGCTGACTCCCAGAGGCGGAAACCAGTCGAGGCGCGGCACTCTCGAATATATCTCTCCGGAGGTATTGAAAGGCGACCCTCCCGGAGTACAATCCGACCTGTACTCAATTGGAGCCATGATTTATGAGTTTTTTTCAGACGCTCCGCCCCTTTCCTCAACCGGTGACTCCGAGCTAATCAGGCTCGTTACAGAAAAGGGCAGTATCGACTTCTCTCGCATCCCGCAGCGCTTCAAAGAGGGGATGGAAGCCCTTTTATCTCGTGATCCGGGCCGACGCCCGCAGGATGCGAAGGAGGCAGCGGGGATTCTGGGCCTCGATGAGCAGTTTCAGACTCTCTTCCACGTCCGGATTGGATACTATCTGTCAGCCGGAACGCCGCCCTTTGCCGCCGAATTGGAGAGTTGTTTTAAGGACTATCTTCGCAGCATGTCCGAAAAGATCTTCCTGATCCGCGGTTTAAGCTATGGCACGAGCGCATCGAATTATCTGGCATCGAGGTTTGCGATTGATGGATTTGAAATCTATCGTATCCACGCCGGGTATGACGATGATGCGTCCGCCGCGATTCTCCATGATCTCCTCCAGAGAATAGACACCGGCTTTCAGAAAAGAACTCTACTTCTGGTTGACAGACTTGAGGATTTAAATGATCAGAATGTAAGAAAGCTCAAGGTCATCGCCGGTTCTCGCGGCGATGTCCCCGTGGTCGCCGGAGCCGGGCGCTGGCATGATTTTGGCCTGCCGTATGTTTTGTTCGATCCCTTACGCAATCAAACCAGGCATAGCGCCACTACCGAGGCATTGAAAGCTTTCTTAAAGCAATCGGAATTAAATTTCGAATACGATCGCCTGAGCGAAGCTACCGGGGGCGATCCGGAACTCATTTATTATCATCTAATTAGCGCTGCCAATGATGGCAGATTCGATCCGCTCTCCGGCAAGCAGGAATATGATCTTCGCGTAATCGATAAAGCCATACCGGGAGTGGTCGAAGCCACCGGGCGGATGTGCGATTCGTTGAGTGTAAGCGGGCAAACCGTAATGACTAAGCTCTCTGTGTGGGGCGACAGGATTCCGATGCTTCTCATGACAGGATTTGATGAAAGCGAGCAAAAAACCATAAACAGCCTGATGGAATCGGGTCATCTGGTTCGGGAGAAGGATTCTGTGGCTTTTCCCTCCGGTGATTCGAGAGATTTAATCTACTCTCGAACCTCCCCTGGTGAAAAAGAAACCCTTCACCGCTATTGGGCTGAGGCGACTGAAAAACGGTTAAAGGACACAGACGAATACCTGGAGGCGGTAGCGTACCACTGGGGTCGCTCCGATGATATAAAAAGGGGATTCGAGGCAAATCGTCTGGCCGCCGCAGAGTATCTGAGAAAAGGAGAATTATCACGCGCCAAGGATATCGCCAAAACTCTCCTTTCCCTCTCGGAGAGAGGAGGTGGATCGAAATCCGCCGCCCTGGAGATCTATGCCGATATCGCTAAAGCCGAGGGAGATTATCAGGACGCTCGTGAAAAATATTTAAGAATTCTCTGGAATCTGCGGCTTGAGAGAGACAAGTGTCTGGAAGCCAAAACCTTAAAAGACCTGGGAGATCTTTATCGCTCGCTGAGGATATCCCGGAAGGCTCTGCTTTATACCAGAAAGGCATTGAGCTCATATACAGGGCTGTCGGACGAGCAAGGGATGGCCGATTGTCTAAACAACATGGGCCTGACCTACTGGGTAAATGAAGATTACAAGCAAGCCCTCGATTCTTTCAATTCCGCGCTTTCGGCAAACAAAAGGATGGGGAATTATCGCGAGCTTGCGAAAATCCAATCCAATATTGGTATTATCAAAGACATAACAGGAAAAACCGGGGATGTGACCAGCCATTTCTTAGATGCTCTGGACTGCGCCAGGCAGGCCGAAGATCCCAGACTTCAGGCCCTGGTTTCCAATAATCTCGGTTTCTTTTTGATCCGGCAGGGCGATTTCGAGACTGCACAAAGGCATCTCTTCGACGCCCTTGAGATATCGGAACGTATCGGTTTTACCGAGGAGATAATCAATTCCCTGACGAATCTAGGCCTTTGCCATCTTCGGCTTGGCGATCTGTTTAAGTCGGTGGAAAGCAACCAGAAGGCGCAGGAGTGGGCCAACTCATTTGGCAACAAACGGTTGGCGGCTGAAGCTGAGCTTCATCTCACTGAGGCCTGTATCCTGATGGGTAATTTTTCACTCGCCGAATCTGTCTTATCGTCAATCGAATCCGATAAAGTATATTTGGAAGATAAAACGCTGAAATCTCAGGTCGATTTGCTCCGCTCCAGATGGCAGGTGAATTCGGGATATTATGAGAAAGCCCTAAGAACTGCGGGGGCCGTTTCCTCCGAAGCCGGAATTGCGGGCAATACGCGCTTGAGACTCGAGGCGGGATTGGTCGTCGCTGAAGCGCAGATGACCTCTCAGCCAAAAAGGGCGCTTTCGAATCTGGCGGTTCTGGCCGAAGAAGCACATAAATTGGGGCATGGCGATCTGGCAGAAGCAGCCGGATTGCTACTGGCAGGCATATATCTGCTATTAAAAGACTATTTCAACGCCGAGGGGTGGATTGAAAAATCCCTCTCTGGCAGGAAGCCGCCTAAGAGAGCTTATATCGAGGCCTCGATTCTCTCCTCCGAAATCTCATATCTTAAAAACAGATATGACGATGCAATCGATAAACTAATTGAAATAGAGAGTACTGCGGCGGCCTCGGGATTCATCCCCTTGGCCCTCAAATCATCTGTTATCCTGGGGGAGATATTCACCTCCTGTCTGAAGCTATCAAGAGCAAAAAGGGCTTTTGGAAGAGCAGTGGAATACAGAGAGAAAATGTTATCTGCCTTCCCCGTAAACACTTCCACCGCACCTCTGCTTAAGCTCCCCTCCATGGTACGTCTTGAGGCAGGGCTGGCCGAGATAGATGAAAAGGCATTTTTGAGGATTTGAGGATCGCCCAAAAAAAAGGGCCGCATTTGAGCGGCCCGAGTTTTCCGGTAGAGTGGGTATTAGGATCCTGCTCCAGTATAACCGCCTGGGGCGATCCTTTCCTCTAGTTCCTCAACCTCAAGGATGAAATCTACCATCGCTTCACCCCCTTCCGGAGTTGTTGCTGCATTGAGGATTTCACAAGGTCCTCGAGGAGGATTCTTTGGACATCCCCTCCTCGGACCACCATCTGTTAAAAAATGAAACGATTATCGATAACCGTGTCAAGGGAAAAATGCAATTTTTTTCAGATAATGTGAAATCCTGTATACATGGCCAACATATGAAATTTGTTGGTATTTATAGTGTTATCGCGTAATATCCTGCAAGATCCCAGGGCAGAGATTTTGATCGCTTCGCGCGAATTAGCTTAGTCTGACCCCAGGAACCCGGGCAAATCCAGGAGGCCGCGATTGTGGGCCAGGTCCTTTGGGGGTATTTACAACTGATGGCATCCGGGAAAGGAGCGATGCCATTCCCGTGAAAACGAAGATCCACTTTCGCATGGAAAGATTCCGCTTTGAGTGCCCTCTGGTTTCACGAGACAATCCAAAAAGTCGGGCAATGATTCAACTGGCTATGTGATTCCGGAAATGGTGAGGTAAGCTGATAAGGGCTTGCCTTCAGGCGTTGTAGGAATTATTTGGGCATCTGGCCGGGTCGATCGTTGGCTGGTTGTCCCGGGAGTTGGAATTACCTCATTTCGATGGGTGAAAGGCCTGATCTTCGCCACTCCATGCACTCAAGGCAAACTCCCGGGAGAGACTCTAAGCACGTTTTGACAATCTCCAGTAGTTATAATGTTTTTTTAAAAAAGGACTTGACAGGTTTGCGAGTGTAGGTATATTTACCAGTGTCTGATGTAGCCCCGATTTTACTTCGGTGCAATGTGTTCTTCGCTTTACTGTTCAAATGAGGCTTCGATTCTGTGAAGAAGCGAGCTTAAATGAATGAGACCGCACTTATTGGAGAAGCTATCGACTGACAGTGCTATCGGTTGGGTCATGCCGCGAATCTGTATGGCATGATATCGTTGCTCTCTTGAAAAACTGAAAATCGTTCATTTGGCTCTAAAAGCCGGTGATGCGGAACGCAAAATCGATTGCTTCCCAACTCAATCGACGCTCAGCCGGCAGAATTAGCTTGACAGAAAAGCGAAAAAAGGAAGCCGGGTATGTTAAAAGTCTTAGTTATCGCTGTTGTGTCTACATTAGTGATGTTTTTCGGAATTTCCGCCGCTCAGAGTGATCCGGTCAGCATCACCATCGGTGAATCTTGCGATTCAATCCCCAGGCTGAGTATCCCTATTTACATGAACAATCCGGATTCCGTGGGATCATTTACGATAAGGATAATCCTTAGTGACTTTAATCTGCCTGATCCGATGTGGCTGGTTTTCGATCCTGACGATCCCGATGCCGCCGATACGATAGGCAGCCGGATCAACTACTGGCCTTTCTTCACCTTCTATATGGATGAGCCGGATACGATTGTAGTGAACGCTGCCCGAATCGGCTATCCTGAAGAGGCTCAATCCCTGCCAGCGGGCAATGGTTTGATATTCACTATTCATCCTATCATAACGGAAATATCTAATACCTGCCAGCGTCTGCGGTTTGGCGATGGTTGCTTCGTTTACGACGAGAGTCAATATAATTATTATAATCTGAACTATATCAGGGGAGATGCCTGTTCCGGTTGCGATCCGTCCTGGCTACATGGCGACGTGGATCGCTCCGGGAGCATAGATTTGTCCGACGTAATCGGCATGATCAGCGCCTATAGAGGCGGCTCCTTTTGTGACTCGTGTGCCTGCACGGGGGACGCTGACGGCAGCGGCATCCCGTTTGAGTTGGCCGACGTGGTGGCCATCATAGGCCATTACAGGACCGGGGAACCCGTGATGCTACCATGTGAATGAAAAGGGATTAAATAGAAAAAGTTTGTTCTTCAGATAAACCTGGTTTCCTTGTGAAGGAGGTGAGTGCCAAGAGAGAAAAAAACGTTTGTAAAGAGGGGAGAATTCGGTTTGTCCTGGAAATGGATTTCCAGGCTTACGCAAACAAGGTGTTAACAAGAAAAACGCCTGTGCATGATTTTAAGGAGTAAAACATGAAAAAATTGTTGCTCTTGGCTTTAGTTACAATTTTCACTTTCAGCCTAGCATCTGCTCAGACCAATAAGGCCGTATTCGGGCCGCTGGTCGGTGATGGCGCTGGTCAGATTATTGCCGTCAACGGTCAGTCCATCGATCTCGAGGTGTGGGTTCGCACCGATCCGGGCAACCCTGCCGTGATCGTCGGCACGGCTCATGGCCTGATGACCGAGGATCAGTATATCGCGGAACGTAACGACGGCACCGCGGAGCCTGAATGGGCCATGCCCAATTGGGAGCAGTTCTTCATTGATCCCCCGAATCCCCCGTCCCCCCCAGGACATCCTCTTGGCTATTATACGGATGCCGATGGGGGCGATTTCCCGTATGACCCAGGCTTTAAGGGCGAGGTGCAAGGCGCCCTTTACACGGTGTTTAATCCGCCGGTTGGCGATCCCCTCGACACTCAGGGTGAATGGGTGAAATATATGACCTGGCATGTGGTCATGAACGTCGACATCGAAGTCGAGCAGGAGGTCTGTCCGTTCAGCGCGGCCTGGTATCCTCACAGTGGTGAGGGGACCAAATGGGCATTTGAAGGTGGCGGCGGCGTTACTCCGGAGCAGGATTATTCCTGCGTCTGGATCAGTGCCAACACCGACCCGGTGCTTACGGTTTGCCCGCAAGGCGGGTGCGCTGATGGCGGCATGGAGCTCTGTTTCGATATCGCCGGTGAGGACCTCGACGAGCTTGATGATCTGCAGATCACGTTGATCTCGGGCCCCGGCGAATATACCGCTGATGTTTCAGGTCCCGGTGGCGCAGCTTCCGGAACCTGGTGCTGGGATGATCCTCAAGCCGGTGAATACGTGGTTGTTCTCGAGTTGAACGACAATGCCGGCGCCGCCGTTCTCTGCGAATTCCCGCTTTCGGTCGGCGATATCACTTTTGAGATTGACTGCGTAGCCAGTTTCCCCGGCGGCGTGGTTATCGTTCCGGTTCGCCTGCACACCTGTGCCTTCGAGACCGGTGGTATCGAGTTTCTGGGTCGCTGGGATCCGACAGCTCTCGAGCTTTTGGACGTTCAGCCGCAATCCAGGATCGATTTCGGTGAGGAATACTTCTACTGGAATGATACCGATCCCTGCGAAGAGTGCCCTCCAGGCGGCGCCGTCAGGGTGACATGGATCTCCGATATCAACAACGGAGTTCCGCATGCTCCGGCCCCGCCGGGCAGCGCTTCGGTATTCAACCTAATCTTCCAGGTCGATCCCGCCCTGCCATGGGGTATGGAAATCCCAGTCGAGTTCCATAATCTGCATTATTCCGACAACACCATCTCTGATCAGTCGGGTTACATCTGGTGGACTCCTGAGCAGATCGATGGCTGCGTTGTGGTTGAAGACGCCGAATCGTTCAAAGGCGATCCCAACATGAACGGTACCCCCTACGAAATCGGTGATGCAGTGATCGTAGCTCTTCGTCTGATCCATTGCAGCAGTGGCATTGACTGCCCTATCTGGTCGGAAGGCCCAGGCGGGCCAGGCGACGATGCCCTGCAGGAAGCTGCGGCTGACCTGAATAACAACGGGTTCGCCGATATTGCTGACCTGCTTAGGTTCATCAATATTATCAACGATATCATTCCTCCCCCGAAAGTGGAGCCGAGCTCTACTGTAGCTCAGGTCAGCATGCCTGATGTTATCGGTGATAATATGGAAGTAACGCTTAAGGCCGGTGTCGATGTTGGCGGCGTTCTGCTGAGCATCGAGCACCCGGGTGTTGAACTCGACACTCCTGTTGCCAACAACGGCATGGAGCTTCTCTATCATGACGCCGATGGTGTTATGAATGTGGTAGTCTTCTCCAAGACCGCCGAAGTTCTGGCAGCCGGCAACTCGTCGTTGTTCACCATTCCGGTGCTGTCGAACGATGGCGGCTCCATGAGCTTTGCCGAGGTTTCCTCTTCCGACTCTTATGGTCGTCTGATGGAGACTGTGGCTTCTCTGGAGGCTCCTCTGCCGACTACCTTTGCCGTCGAGCAAAACTACCCGAATCCGTTCAACGCCAAGACCCAGATCGGCATAGCTCTGCCTGAGGCCAGTGATGTTGTTGTAGATATCTACAGCATCACCGGTCAGATGGTGGAGTCGGTCTCCGGTTATTTCGAGGCTGGAAACCATTCCATCACATGGGATGCTTCCGACGTCTCTTCCGGCGTTTACTTCTACAAAATAACGGCGGGTGACTTTAGCCAAACGATGAAGATGACCTTGCTGAAGTAAGAAGTTCGGCAAGTCGCTTCGAGCTAACAGGATAAGAGAGGGTCTCCCTCTCTTATCCTGAATAAAATGAACATCTTACGAGAGGGAGGGGGTGATTTGAAATAGGCGTGTGCAAATAATTTGTTTTTTGTTGCAGGAGTGGTAATTTGTTTTGGGTTTTTCTTGTATTTTCGATGTTTTTTACTGGTTCGATTATTTTATCCCACAAAAGAAGAAATATCTATGAACTTGAAGAGAAGCTATTTAGCGTGTGGAATAATGTTAACCTGATGATGGTGAAAAAGTTATGACATCAGAGGCACGTATTTTGCTAAGTTATACTATAAAAGGAAGCGAGATTTACGCTTAAACCGATTATCTCGGGGGATTAACGTGAGATCTTTTGTCTTGATTGCAGTTCTGAGTTTATTTCTGGGAGCGACAAATGCATTTCCCCAGTCTCCGGACAGTCTGATCGTAACGAATGCTGTGGCGCCTCCCGGGGATACCGCAATCGTCTCGGTCATGTTGCATAATACTCAGTTTTCGGTCGGCGGTTTTGCGATGAGATTCGTCTTGCTCGATTCTGTGAATGCCTCGTTTCAACGGGTCGAGCGTGGGGCCGACACGCAGGATTTCGATCATTTCAATATCCAGCAGTCTGATGGGACATGCAAGGTCGTGGGGATCGTTGATATGCCAGGCGGCAATAATGCTCCGCCTCTACCAATCGGAATTAATGAACTTGCTAAGGTGTTTATATTTATCGAGGATACCGCCCCGTGGGGCATGACGGATTCGATACTGTTTATGGATGACACGCTTCCCCCGGAACGTGATAATTCCATTTCTGACAGCACCGGTTATATAAACGAAGTACCGACGTTGATCGGCGGAGAGATTCTTGTTGACGTCGCCATCGGCGTCAGTGAGATTCCCACCGGCATTCCAGATAAGATGGAGTTATATCAAAACTACCCCAACCCTTTCAATTCTGAGACAATGATTCGGTTCGGACTGTCGGCGGAAATAGATGAGGTTTCTCTTTCTGTCTATGACATTGTTGGCCGGAGGGTAGGCAGGTATTACTGGGGCGGCCTTCCGCCGGGTCAGCACGAGGTAATATGGAGCGGCTATGACGATAATGACAGACCTCTTGCGTCCGGCGTGTATTTTTACAGGCTGGAGGCCGGGTCGTTGCCGGCTATTGTGAAGAGGATGACCCTGCTGAAATAGGCAGATGGTATGAATTGTCTTATGCTTTTGGTACCCAATACTGGAAATGGAGACCGTCAATCCGGACGGTCGTATGACCGTAATGGTCATGGAGAAAATGATTTGAGCAAAACGCTATCCTTTGTATTTATTTTTGTGATGTTGATTTGCTCCGGTTCTGTATGGGGGCAGACATTCTCCGATGACGATACATTGAGTATTCCATCGGGAATCGGTGAGCCGGGTGATGTGATTCTGGTGCCGATAGATCTGGTAAATACGTTTATGGTTGGAGGCTTTGCCGTCAGGATCTCTTACGATAGCAGCGCTTTTGAACCCACTACAGTAGACACCACAGAGCGGTCGGCCAGCCTTGAATTACACGGCGCAGATTTTCAAGTCCCCGGGATCATCCGATATTGGGCAACCTCCATGCGGCCTCTTGAGAACGGGATGCCGGCAGGATCGGGCCCCGTAGCGGTGCTATCCCTGGCGATCAAGTATACTGCGCAGGACGGCTATTATGACCTTGCTTATACCGATGAAGATTCAACGTCGTATGATAACCAATTATCTGATTCCCTTGGACTTACACTGGTCATCCCGATTCAGGTCGGAGGCCGGATCGTAGTCGGAGATCCAACCGGAATTGAGGATGACAAACCGCTTCCGGAATCTTTTGCGTTGTCGCAAAATTTTCCCAATCCGTTCAATCAGCAGACGCGAATCTCCTTCAATCTGGCGAGTTCAGGCGAAGTCGGACTTGAGATATTCGATATTCTCGGAAGAAAAATAGCGACTTTATTCTCAGGTCGGGCTGATGAAGGAGAAACCGAAGTTAGCTGGGACGGGCGGTCTGCGTGGGGAGGGGATGTGTCTTCGGGCGTTTATTATTATCGATTGCGGAACGCGGGGGGGGAATCGATAGTCAGGAAAATGACCTTGTTAAAGTAGTGGGGCCGATGATATGAAAAAGCTAATCTTGCCTCTTGTCATAGCGATCTTTCTGGCAGCATCATGGTCTGATGCAGAGGCGCAGGAATATTCTGATGCCGATACCATGGCCATAATTGATGGCTATGGCAATCCCGGGGATACGGTCGGCGTCATAATGCACATGGCTAACCATACTATCGACGTTGGGGGGTATCTTCACAGAATCGTTTACGACGAGACGCTCCTGGAGCCCCTGATGGTCACCGACACCATAATGAGTAGCGAATGTCTGGATAGGGGCTGTCAACTCGGAGCATCAGCCGATGCTCTTGAGCCGGGCGTCGTCAGGATTCTGGCGTATAGCCAATTTGGCGACTATATTCCAATGGGCAGCGGTCCTGTATTGCAGCTTAATTTTATAGTCAAACCGACAGCGCCGCCCGGGACCATTACTATTCTGCAATTCCAGGATCTAATCCCGCCGCAGGATAATAACTGGTCTGATTCACTGGGGGAGCGTCTCCTGGTGCCTCAGCTGTTACCCGGCAATTTCTCCATTCTGGGGGGAGGCTTAAACTCGCCGCCGGTCATCAACTTCGTCGGCGATCAGGAGGTGGCCGAGGGGCAGTTGCTGGAGTTTTCCGTGACCGCTCATGATCCGGACTCAGATCCGATTACATTGACCGCCCAGAACCTCCCCGATAATGGTTCGTTCCCCGTAGTCCAGGGTGATTCGCTGGTTACCGGTACCTTTTCTTTTCGCCCTGATTTCGACCAGGGGCCCGATACGTTTGTTGTAACTTTCAGAGCAACAGACAATTCCAACAATGTCACCGAACGTCCGGTTCAGATTGTCGTTCTCGATCAGCCGGATGATTTCTTATCCATCAGCACCGACCAGGGAGGTATTCCGGGGGCGACGGCGAGGCCGGTGGATATCATCCTGTTCAATTCCATTCCGGTATTTGGCGCCCAGTTCGAGATTCTGTATGATCCTTTTCAGATCCAGATCCCGGAGGTCTATTCGACGGAGAGAGCCTATGATATGTGGTTCTCTTACAACGAACCGGATCCCGGGAGAATTATAATCCTGATATTCTCGGTTGGCCTGGATTCGATCTCATCGGGAGGCGGGCCTCTGGCACAGCTTATCGTCGACGCCGATCCCTTTGCAACCTTCGGCCCGACAGAACTGATCCTTCAAGAGGCCATTGAGGTTATCGACTCTACTGGAACATCGAAGCCACTCATTACGGAAGATGGATTTTTCACGATCGACCAATTCGGCGATTCCAATCTCGATGGTATTGTCAATGTTGGAGACTGCATAACCATAGTAGCGTATCTGATCGGGCGGGGCACCTTGAGCGAAAGGCAGCATGATGCCGCCGACATAGACAGCACCGGCCGAGTGGATATAGGCGATCTTCAGCAATTGATTAACATCATATTGGAAATAGGTATTCCACCTCTGTCTTATCCGCAGGATTTGCCTGTAATCGTAGAATTGTTGAAGGAAGATATTGGCCGCCAAGGAGATAAGCTAACCGTTCCGCTCTGGGCCGATATTACAGGCGAGGCCTCGGCCGTGCAGTTCGAACTGACTTTCGATACCGATAAGCTCGGCGAAATAGAGATCGTCAAGGGCGATATGGTCTCTGATATGACGCTTGATTATACGGTCGCCGGCGGCAGCATTAAAGGACTAGTATACCATCTGGGTGGTAACAACTTCGGACCCGCCACAGGACGGCTTGTAGAATTTAAGTTCGACGCCCTGACCGGCGATTTCGATCCGAGCAGCGATATAAACCTTGCCGATTTCCAGGTAGTCAACCCGGCCGCCGACTTTATGCCGGTGGAAATTAAAGGACGATTGCCGGAAATTTTCAGGCTCGCTCAAAATTACCCGAATCCATTCAATGCGGGCACGAACATCAGCTTCAGTTTACCGTTATCCGGATATGTAGAGCTTTCGGTTTACGATCTCCTGGGACGAAGAGTAACAATTCTTCTTGATAGCTTCCTGCCGGCCGGAAATCATCTTGTGACCTGGAACGGTCGTTCCGGTAATGGAGAATCGATGGCCACGGGCATTTACTTCTATCGCCTGGCGGCCGAGGGATTTGACGAAACAAAAAAGATGTTGTTGGTGAAGTAGCGTCAACGGCACTTCCGGGTTGAGGTCTTGCTCTAAATGGGCATAGATGACCCGAAGTGACGGCATGAAAGAGGCCGAGATGATTGCTGAATTAAAATATATTCTATCTGATTTTATTCAGATTTCAGAGGGTCAGAGTCTATCATCGTACACCCTCTCCCCGGATATGGATAGAAGATCCTTTTCATTAAATAGCCTACATGGTTTTACTGGCGTCGGGGCTTGCAAATGATACCTAAACAGCCGCGAAAAGCCATTGGATACCTTCCGCTCGCGTTGTTTGCTCTAATTTTCCTTTTCCCACTCTCCGCCAGAGCGCAACTGGCGGAATCGCTTTATGTGGACTCGTCCTCCAGCTCCAGACCGATTAGTTCGGAGATCAACAGTCATGGTGCGACCGATGGTGCTGAAGCAAGCATTTCAGGGAATTTGGCCGCTCCTCAAGACACTTGGACGTTTGATTTTGATGACACGATTAACCCCGGCCAAGTGATCATAAATGCCCAGATTTTCATTACTCACCGACAGTCTGGATATATTGACGACAGCCTGGTGATCGAATATTTTGATGGAAACAATTTTATTCAATTTGAGTCGTTCGCCAATGTGCCTACTTCTCTAACCACAATTGGGCCCTTCAACGCAGATTCTATCACCTCCACTGATCAGCTCAATGGATTTCAGGTTCAGATGCGGGGTATTCAGAAAGCTCGCGGGCATGACGTGATAACATATTACGTCGATGCCGTAGAGCTTCGATTGACTTACCAAGCTAACGAACCACCTGTTGTTGACCCTATCCCTCCTCAAATAATAGCTGAGGGCGCCCATCTTGATGTGAGGTTGACTGCAAGCGATCCGGATATCGGCGATATATTAACCTTAACTGCGGAAAATCTTCCCCCAAATGCCAGCTTCAGTGATTCATCCGGCGGCGTCGGTGGTCTAATATTTGACCCCGATTTTACCCAAGCAGGATTTTATCAGGTAAGCATTATAGCTACGGATCAGGGGGGGCTTGCCGATACGGGAACGGTTGATATAACTGTCACGAATGTCGATCTACCTCCGGTTTTAGATCCTATATCACCACAGATAATGGCGGAAGGCGCTCACCTCGATTTGACGATAACGGCGTCTGATCCTGACGGGGATGTCATCGGTCTGGTGGCGGAGTTATTGCCACCCAATTCGGCTTTCTTCGATTCCACCGGTGGGATAGGCGGCTTCACCTTCGATCCTGATTATACTCAATCCGGTCCTCATCAGGTGCGGTTTATAGCGAGTTCTAATTCACTTGCAGACACTCAGCTTGTTGATATCACTGTCACCGATGTCGACCGTCCGCCGGTTTTAGATCCTATATCGCCACAGATAATGGCGGAGGGCGACCATCTCGATTTGCGTGTTACGGCGTCTGATCCAGACGGGGATGTCATCAGTCTGCTGGCGGAACTGTTACCTCCTAATTCCGCTTTCTTCGATTCGACCGGAGGGGTGGGCGGTTTCACGTTTGATCCTGATTATACTCAATCCGGTCCTCATCAGATAAGATTTATAGCAAGTTCTAATTCACTAGCAGACACTCATCTTGTAGATATCACTGTCACGAATGTTGACCGTCCGCCGGTTTTAGATCCGATATCGCCGCAGATTATGGCGGAGGGCGATCATCTCGATTTGCGTGTAACGGCTTCAGATCCCGATGGCGATCTGATCGGTCTGGTGGCGGAGTTATTACCACCCAATTCGGCTTTCTTCGACTCGACCGGTGGGGTGGGCGGATTCACCTTCGATCCCGACTATACGCAGTCGGGTCCTCACCAGGTGCGGTTTATAGCGAGTTCTAATTCACTTGCAGACACTCAGCTTGTTGATATAACTGTCACGGATGTCGACCGTCCACCGGTTTTAGATCCTATCTCTCCTCAAACTATGGCGGAGGGCGATCATCTCGATTTGCGTGTAACGGCCTCTGATCCTGACGGCGATCCAATCAGTCTGGTGGCGGAATTATTGCCACCTAATTCTGCTTTCTTCGACTCGACCGGTGGGGTGGGTGGCTTCACGTTCGATCCCGACTATACGCAATCCGGTCCTCACCAGGTGAGGTTTATAGCCAACTCGAACTCGTTGGCTGATACCCAGCTTGTTGATATAACCGTCACGAATGTCGACCTGCCGCCGGTATTGGATCCTATCTCTCCTCAAACCATGGCAGAAGGCGATCATCTCGATTTGACGATAACGGCGTCTGATCCTGACGGGGATGTCATCGGTCTGGTGGGGGAGCTTTTACCTCCCAATTCGGCTTTCTTCGATTCGACCGGTGGGGTGGGCGGATTCACGTTTGATCCTGATTATACTCAATCCGGTCCTCATCAAGTAAGGTTTATAGCCAACTCGAACTCGTTGGCTGACACCCAGCTTGTGGATATAACCGTCACCAATGTCGATCTGCCGCCTGCTCTGGATCCGATCTCACCCCAGACAGTATTTGAAGGTGCGCATCTTGATTTACGGGTGACGGCCTCGGATGCCGATGGGGATGTCATCAGTCTGGTGGCGGAATTATTGCCTGCCAATTCGGCTTTTTTCGATTCCACCGGAGGAATCGGGGGATTTACATTTGATCCGGATTATGACCAGGCGGGGCCATATCAGGTTCGATTCATAGCTTCTTCCACCGCTCTTGCAGATACGCAGTTAGTGGACATAACGGTCATAAATGTCGGCCTGCCTCCTGTGATTGACCCTGTTTCAGCTCAATCTGTGGATGAGGCGGGACATCTCGACGTAAGGGTAACCGCCTCAGATCCTGATCTGGGAGATGTGATTACATTGACCGCAGAGCAGCTGCCGGCCAACGCCAGTTTTGCTGACTCTTCGGGTGGTGTAGGGGGTTTGGTTTTTGACCCTGACTTTACACAGGCTGGTTTTTATCAGGTCAGAATAATAGCCACCGATACGGGGGCGCTGGCCGATACGGAAATGGTTGACATTACGGTCAATCAGATTAATGCGCCGCCGGTACTGGAACCTATCGGCCCACGGTTTGTCGATGAGGGTTCCCATCTTGAATTTGTATTAATCTCCTCCGATGTGGATGGAGACAGTATAATATTGACTGCTGAAAATCTTCCTGCCAACTCAGCATTCGCCGATAGCGGCAACGGACACGGGCTATTCCAATTCGATCCGGATTTCAATCAGAGCGCAATCTACCCCGTTAGATTTATCGCCTCCGACGGTATCCTTGCAGATTCTGAGATTGTAGATATAACGGTTAACGATGTTGACCGGTCGCCGATTTTAGATCCTATATCGCCGCAGATTATGGCTGAGGGTGGTCATCTCGATTTGAGGGTAACGGCCTCCGATCCGGATGGCGATCCGATCGGTCTTATAGCGGAGTTGTTGCCTCCCAATTCGGCTTTCTTTGATTCGACCGGAGGCGTGGGCGGTTTTACCTTCGATCCTGATTACACCCAATCGGGACCTCACCAGGTGAGATTTATAGCAAACTCAAATGCTTTAGCAGATACTCAACTTGTAGATATCACTGTCACGAATGTCGATCTGCCGCCGGTTTTAGATCCGATATCGCCGCAGACTATGGGTGAGGGTGGTCATCTCGATTTGAGGGTAACGGCCTCCGATCCTGACGGTGATCCGATCGGTCTTATAGCGGAGTTATTGCCAGCCAATTCAGCATTCTTTGATTCGACGGGAGGAGTGGGTGGTTTCACATTCGATCCTGATTACACTCAATCAGGACCTCACCAGGTGAGATTCATAGCAAACTCGAACTCTTTGGCGGACACTCAGCTTGTAGATATAACTGTCACGAATGTCGATCTGCCGCCGGTTTTGGATCCGATATCGCCGCAGATAATGGCCGAGGGCGGTCATCTCGATTTGAGGGTAACGGCCTCCGATCCGGATGGCGATCCGATCGGTCTTATAGCGGAATTATTGCCTCCCAATTCGGCATTCTTCGATTCGACCGGAGGAGTGGGAGGTCTCATTTTCGACCCGGATTACACTCAATCAGGACCTCATCAGGTGCGGTTTATCGCGAATTCAAACTCATTGGCGGACACTCAGCTTGTTGATATAACTGTCACCAATGTAGATCTGCCGCCGGTTTTAGATCCGATATCGCCGCAGATTATGGCGGAGGGTGATCATCTCGATTTGAGGATTACAACTTCAGATCCTGATGGCGATCCCATCGGTCTTATAGCGGAGTTATTGCCTCCGAATTCGGCCTTCTTCGATTCCACCGGAGGAGTGGGAGGATTCACATTCGATCCGGATTACACTCAATCAGGGCCTCACCAGGTGAGATTTATTGCGAATTCAAACTCATTGGCGGACACTCAGCTTGTAGATATAACCGTCACGAATGTAGATCTGCCGCCGGTTTTAGATCCGATATCGCCGCAGATTATGGCCGAGGGCGATCATCTCGATTTGAGGGTAACGGCCTCTGATCCCGACGGTGACCCCATCGGTCTTATAGCGGAGTTATTGCCTCCCAATTCGGCCTTCTTTGATTCCACCGGAGGAGTGGGAGGCTTCACATTCGATCCGGATTACACCCAATCAGGACCTCACCAGGTAAGATTTATTGCAAACTCGAATGCTTTAGCAGACACTCAACTTGTAGATATCACTGTCACGAATGTCGACCTGCCGCCTGTTTTAGATCCGATATCTCCGCAGATTATGGCCGAGGGCGGCCATCTCGATTTGAGGGTAACGGCCTCCGATCCGGATGGAGATCCCATTGGTCTTATAGCGGAGTTATTGCCAGCCAATTCGGCCTTCTTCGATTCCACGGGAGGAGTGGGTGGTTTCACATTCGATCCTGATTACAGCCAATCAGGACCTCACCAGGTGAGATTTATTGCAAATTCAAACTCTTTGGCGGACACTCAGCTTGTAGATATAACCGTCACGAATGTAGATCTGCCGCCGGTTTTAGATCCGATATCGCCGCAGATTATGGCTGAGGGCGATCATCTTGATTTGAGGATTACGGCTTCAGATCCCGATGGCGATCCAGTCGGTCTTATAGCAGAGTTATTGCCTCCCAATTCGGCTTTCTTTGATTCCACCGGAGGCGTGGGAGGTTTCACATTCGATCCGGATTACACCCAATCAGGACCTCACCAGGTGCGGTTTATTGCAAATTCAAACTCATTGGCGGACACTCAACTTGTAGATATCACTGTCACGAATGTCGATCTGCCGCCGGTTTTAGATCCTATATCGCCGCAGATTTTGGCTGAGGGGGATCATCTTGATTTGAGGATTACGGCTTCAGATCCTGACGGCGATCCAATAGGTATTATAGCGGAGTTATTGCCAGCCAATTCGGCATTCTTTGATTCCACCGGAGGAGTGGGAGGATTTACCTTCGATCCGGATTACACCCAATCAGGACCTCACCAGGTGCGGTTTATTGCAAATTCAAATACTCTAGCGGATACTCAGCTTGTAGATATCACTGTCACGAATGTAGATCTGCCGCCTGTGTTAGATCCTATATCCCCGCAGATTATAGCCGAGGGCGGCCATCTCGATTTGAGGGTAACAGCTTCTGATCCCGACGGTGATCCCGTCGGTCTTATGGCGGAGCTATTGCCTGCCAATTCGGCCTTCTTTGATTCGACAGGAGGAGTGGGCGGATTGACATTCGATCCGGATTACACCCAATCAGGACCTCACCAGGTGCGGTTTATTGCGAATTCAAATACTCTAGCGGATACTCAGCTTGTAGATATCACTGTCACGAATGTAGATCTGCCGCCTGTGTTAGATCCGATATCGCCGCAGATTATGGCTGAGGGCGATCATCTTGATTTGAGGATAACGGCCTCCGATCCCGATGGCGATCCGATCGGTCTGATAGCGGAGTTATTGCCGGCCAATTCGGCCTTCTTCGATTCCACCGGAGGCGTGGGAGGATTCACATTCGATCCGGATTATACCCAATCAGGACCTCACCAGGTGAGATTCATAGCAAACTCGAACTCATTAGCAGACACTCAACTTGTAGATATCACCGTTACCGATGTTGATTTACCGCCGGTCTTTGATCCTATTCCTTCGCAATCGGTTGACGAAAACAGCCATCTGGATATCAGGGTTACAGCATCGGATTTCGACGGTGACCCGATCATATTAACCGCAGAGGGGCTGCCTGCCAATGCCAGTTTTGCTGATTCTTCCAATGGTGTGGGTGGCTTTACGTTCGACCCGGATTTCTTCCAATCCGGCGACTATACGGTTACTTTTATTGCTAATTCAAACGCCCTGGCGGATACGGAATTTGTAGATATAACAGTAAATAATGTAAACCGCGCCCCGTTATTGAATCCGATTGGCAATCGCTCAGTCATCGAGGGTGGAAATATCAGCTTCGAGATTACAGCCTCTGACCCGGATTTGGTGACGCCTTCCCTTACAGCCCAGGATTTACCAATAAATGCCAGTTTTGTGGATTCTCTCGATGGTACAGGCCAATTTACTTTTAATCCCGGCTACACGCAGGCCGGATTATATGATGTGCTCTTTATCGCCAGCGATGGAGACCTGGCCGATTCTGAAATGGTGCAGATAACTGTATTCGATGCCGGTAACCAGCCGCCCGAAATAGACTACATAGGCCCGCAGCTGGTTTACGAAGGATATCATCTTGAACTTCTGGTCACGGCCAGCGACCCGGATAGCACAATACCCGCTTTGCAGGGATTGAATTTGCCCGCCAATTCAGCTTTTGCGGATTCAGGCAACGGGAATGCATCGTTTACGTTCGATCCCGATTATACCCAGTCGGGAGTTTATAATGTTTTATTCAGAGCTTACGATGGTGGTCTTTATGATTCGCTCTGGGTGGGGATCACCGTACTGGATTCCAATCGCACTCCGATCTTGGATCCCATCGGCTCTCAAACTGTTACAGAAGGCAATAGGCTTCAGTTTGTGATTACATCCTCCGATCCTGACGGAACAACACCGCAGCTATCAACCGGTGCGCTACCGTTCAATGCTGTTTTTGAGGATTCGCTCAACGGAAATGGTCTGTTTACATTCGATCCTGATTTCACTCAATCGGGTATCGATACCATTCTATTTGTTGCTGCCGACGGTCTTCTGGCCGATTCGGAGTTCGTTGAGATAACAATACTGGAATTCGGCAATAATCCCCCTGTATTAGATCCCATTGGCCCTCAGTCTGTGGACGAGGGGAGTCAATTACAGGTGATCATCTCGGCGTCGGATCTCGACGGCACTATTCCCTCTCTGGCGGCAGAAGGTCTACCGGCGAACGCTGCCTTCACCGATAGCCTGAACGGCCGCGGTTTATTTGAATTCTCACCATCATATTTCCAATCGGGCCCTTATCAGGTCAGATTTATAGCATCCGACGGGGTGGCGTCTGATACAGAGCTTGTAGATATTACAGTTAATGATATTGATCGTCTGCCGGTCTTAGATCCGATTTCGCCACAGATTTTGGCTGAAGGCGATCATCTTGATTTGCGTGTAACGGCCTCGGATCCCGATGGCGATCCAATCAATCTTTTGGCAGAGTTGTTACCTGCGAATTCGGCTTTCTTCGATTCGACCGGAGGAGTTGGAGGTTTTACCTTCGATCCGGATTACACCCAATCAGGACCTCACCAGGTGAGATTTATTGCAAATTCAAATGCTCTTGCTGATACTCAACTTGTAGATATAACTGTCACGAATGTAGATCTGCCACCGGTTTTAGATCCCATTTCAGCACAGATAGTTGCCGAGGGTGATCATCTTGATTTGCGCATTACAGCATCAGATCCTGACGGTGATCCGATCGGTCTGGTGGCGGAGTTATTGCCTCCCAATTCGGCCTTCTTCGATTCCACCGGAGGCGTGGGAGGTTTCACCTTCGATCCGGATTACACTCAATCCGGCCCTCACCAGGTGCGATTCATAGCATCATCCACTACTTTTGCGGATACCCAACTGGTTGACATAACCGTTACAGATGTCGATCTGCCGCCGGTTTTAGATCCCATTTCAGCACAGGTGATTGCCGAGGGTAATCATCTTGATTTGCGCATTACAGCATCAGATCCCGACGGTGATCCAATCGGCCTGGTGGCAGAGTTATTGCCTCCCAATTCAGCCTTCTTCGATTCGACAGGAGGAGTGGGAGGTTTTACCTTCGATCCGGATTACACCCAATCAGGACCTCACCAGGTGAGATTTATTGCAAATTCAAATGCTCTTGCTGATACTCAACTTGTAGATATCACTGTCACGAATGTCGATCTGCCACCGGTTCTGGATCCTATCTCGCCGCAGACTATGGCTGAAGGCGATCATCTTGATTTGAGGATAACGGCCTCTGATCCCGATGGTGATCCCATCGGCCTTATAGCGGAGTTGTTGCCTCCCAATTCGGTCTTCTTCGATTCCACTGGAGGAGTAGGAGGATTCACATTCGATCCGGATTACACCCAATCAGGACCTCATCAGGTGAGATTTATTGCAAATTCAAACTCATTGGCGGACACTCAACTTGTAGATATAACTGTCACGAATGTAGATCTGCCGCCTGTGTTAGATCCGATCTCACCTCAGACCATGGCTGAAGGAGACCATCTCGATTTGAGGATTACAGCTTCCGATCCGGATGGTGATCCCATCGGTATTATAGCGGAGTTATTACCTCCCAATTCGGCCTTCTTCGATTCGACAGGAGGCGTGGGAGGTTTTACCTTCGATCCGGATTATACTCAATCCGGCCCTCACCAAGTGAGATTCATAGCGAATTCCAATTCTCTGGCAGATACCCAGGTCGTTGATATAACCGTTACTGAGGTAGACCGTCCACCTGTTTTAGATCCGATATCGCCACAAACTATGGCCGAGGGCGATCATCTTGATTTGAGGATAACAGCCTCAGATCCCGACGGCGATCTCATCGGTCTGGTGGCGGAATTGTTGCCGGTTAATTCAGCCTTCTTCGATTCGACCGGAGGAGTAGGAGGTTTAACCTTCGATCCCGATTACACGCAATCCGGCCCTCACCAGGTGAGATTCATAGCCAGTTCGAATTCGTTAGCAGACACTCAGCTTGTTGATATAACTGTCACGAATGTCGATCTGCCGCCGGTGTTAGATCCGATATCGCCGCAGACTGTAGCCGAGGGCGGCCATCTTGATTTGAGGATAACGGCCTCTGATCCCGACGGCGATCCGATCGGTCTGGTAGCAGAGTTGTTGCCGGTCAATTCGGCCTTCTTCGATTCCACGGGAGGAGTAGGAGGATTCACATTCGATCCCGATTACACCCAATCAGGACCTCATCAGGTGAGATTTATAGCAACTTCAAATTCATTAGCCGACACTCAGCTTGTTGATATTACAGTTACTGAATTAGACCGTTCACCTGTGTTAGATCCGATATCGCCGCAGACCATGGCTGAAGGCGATCATCTCGATCTGCGGATAACGGCCTCCGATCCCGATGGCGATCCTGTTGGTCTGGTAGCGGAGTTGTTGCCGGCCAATTCGGCATTCTTTGACTCCACTGGAGGAGTCGGCGGTTTCACCTTCGATCCCGATTACACTCAATCCGGCCCTTATCAAGTGAGATTTATAGCAAATTCAAATTCTCTGGCCGACACTCAGCTGGTTGATATAACCGTTACTGAATTAGACCGTCCACCTGTTATAGATCCGATATCGCCGCAGACTATGGCCGAAGGAGATCACCTCGATTTAAGGATAACAGCGGCTGATCCGGACGGCGATGCCATATCTCTTGTGGCCGAGCTATTGCCGGTCAATTCGGCTTTCTTCGATTCCACCGGAGGAGTAGGAGGATTCACCTTCGATCCGGATTACACCCAATCCGGCCCTTATCAAATAAGATTCATAGCAAATTCAAATTCATTAGCAGACACCCAGCTTGTTGATATAACCGTTACGAATGTCGATCTGCCGTCGGTGTTAGATCCGATATCGCCGCAGACTATGGCTGAGGGCGATCATCTCGATTTGAGGATAACGGCCTCTGATCCGGATGGCGATCCGATCGGTCTGGTGGCGGAGTTATTGCCTGCCAATTCGGCCTTTTTTGATTCGACCGGAGGAGTAGGAGGTTTCACCTTCGATCCCGATTACACTCAATCCGGCCCTCACCAGGTGAGATTTATTGCAAATTCAAACTCGTTAGCAGACACTCAGCTTGTAGATATCACAGTTACTGAGCTAGACCGTCAGCCGGTGTTAGATCCGATCTCGCCGCAGACTATGGCCGAAGGCGATCATCTCGATTTGAGGATAACGGCTTCTGATCCGGATGGCGATCCGGTAGGCCTGGTAGCGGAGTTGTTGCCTCCCAATTCGGCTTTCTTTGATTCGACGGGAGGAGTCGGTGGATTTACGTTCGATCCCGATTATACTCAATCCGGCCCTTATCAGGTGAGATTTATCGCGAATTCGAATTCTCTGGCAGACACCCAGCTTGTAGATATAACCGTTACGAATGTCGATCTGCCGCCGCTATTAGATCCCATATCGCCGCAGACTGTGTCGGAGGGCGGCCATCTCGATCTGAGGATAACGGCCTCAGATCCGGATGGCGATCCAGTTGGTCTGGTGGCGGAGTTGTTACCTCCCAATTCAGCGTTTTTCGATTCGACGGGAGGCGTTGGTGGATTCACATTCGATCCGGATTATACTCAATCCGGTCCTTATCAGGTGAGATTCATCGCGAATTCAAACTCTCTATCTGATACCCAACTGGTGGATATCACGGTGCTTGAGGCGGGGGATCAGCCGCCGATATGGGATCCCATATCGCCGCAGACGGTTGCGGAGGGGGATCATCTGGATCTTCAGGTGACGGCCACCGATCCTGAGGGCGATATCATTTCACTGACGGCGGAGTTGTTGCCTGCAAATTCGGCGTTTGTCGATTCGACCGGAGGAGTTGGAGGATTCACGTTTGATCCCGACTACTTCCAGGCCGATTTATATCAGGTCAGGTTCATTGCGACTGCAAACGCCCAATCGGATACGGCGCTTGTAGACATCACGGTCACCGACACACCTCGTCCGCCTATCTGGGATCCGATTGGTGACCGGGCCTTATTTGAGGGTGAGAGCATCAGCTTTATTGTCACGGCCACTGATCCCGATTTGACTATACCGTTGCTTAGCGTCGACAGCCTGCCTGCCAATGCTGTCTTTACCGACAGTCTCAATGGTAACGGACTGTTCAGTTTCTCGCCGGATTACACGCAGGCGGGTCAGCATATTTTGACCTTTATCGCCTCCGACGGAGTTTTATCCGATTCGGAGGTGGTTAACATATTCGTTTTCGAGGCCGGCAACCAGCCGCCGGAGATAGATTCGGTGGCTCCGCAGTCGGTGGTTGAAGCACAGCATCTCGAGTTTGTGGTGACCTCCTCCGATCCGGAGGGTACAATACCGGCCTTGCAGGCCTTTGATCTGCCTGCCAATGCGGCCTTTGCCGATTCGGGCAACGGTCACGGTCTGTTTACTTTCGATCCGGACTATACGCAGTCCGGTGTCCACAATGTCTTATTCCAGGCCTTTGACGGTGAGTTGTACGATTCGCTCTATGTGGAGATCACGGTAGTGGACTTCCCGTTCGCGCCTGTGTTGGATCCCATCGGGGCTCAGATAGTAACTGAGGGTGACACGCTGCAGGTTGTAATAACCTCATCGGATCCTGACGGCACCGATCCGCAGCTTCTGACCGGTCCACTTCCGGTCAATGCTACATTTGAGGATTCATTAAACGGTCATGGTCTGTTTGTATTCACTCCTGACTTTACGCAAGCCGGGATTGATACGGTGTTGTTCATTGCTACCGATGGCGCTTTGTCGGATTCGGAGTATGTGCAGATAACGGTGGTGGAGTTTGGCAACAATCCACCGGTGTTGGATCCTATCAGTTCGCAGACTGTCGATGAGGGATCGCTGTTGCAAGTTTTAGTCTCGGCTTCCGATCCGGACAGCACCATACCGTTGCTTTCAACAATTATCCTTCCCGTGAACGCGACCTTTACAGACAGTCTCAACGGTACGGGGTTGTTGGAGTTTACCCCGGACTACTTCCAGTCGGGCGTATACTTTGTGACTTTCATCGCCTCCGACGGCGCTCTGGCCGATTCGCAGAACGTGATGATCACGGTCAACAATATTAACCGTGCACCTGTTTTAGATACCATACCGACGCCGCAGGTTGTAGCCGAGGGATCTTTGCTGCAGCTAACGGTTACCTCGAGCGATCCGGACACCACTATTCCGGTACTGACGGCCGAGAATCTGCCGCCTAACGCCACCTTTGCCGATTCCGGTGACGGCAGCGGCGATTTCCAGTTCAATCCGGATTATACGCAGTCAGGTTCGTATCAGGTGTTGTTTATATCCTCGGATGGAGACCTGGCCGATTCGCAGTATGTTGATATAGATGTTATCGAGACCGACCGTCCGCCGGTCTTAGATCCGATCCTGCCGCAGACAGTAGCAGAAGGCGATCATCTCGATCTGCGGATAACGGCCTCCGATCCGGATGGCGATCTCGTCGGTCTGGTGGCGGAGTTATTGCCGGCCAATTCGGCTTTCTTCGATTCCACGGGAGGCGTCGGTGGGTTTGTCTTCGATCCCGATTACACTCAATCCGGCCCTTACCAGGTGAGATTTATCGCTAATTCTAATTCTCTGGCGGACACCCAGCTGGTTGATATAACGGTTACAGAATTAGACCGTCCGCCGGTACTGGATCCGATCTTGCCGCAGACGGTTGATGAGGGCGATCATCTCGATTTGAGGATAACGGCCTCGGATCCGGATGGCGACGTCATATCTCTTGCGGCCGAGCTATTGCCGGCCAATTCGGCCTTCTTCGATTCCACCGGCGGAGTGGGTGGTTTTGTCTTCGATCCGGATTACACCCAATCCGGCCCTTATCAGATAAGGTTCATAGCCAGTTCGAATTCGTTAGCCGACACCCAGCTGGTGGATATAACCGTTAACGACGTCAATCTGCCACCGATCCTGGATCCTATCCCGACGCCTCAGTCGGTTGCCGAGGGTTCGATCCTGGAGTTTACAGTTACTTCCTTTGATCCGGACGGCACCAATCCGGCCTTAGTGGCCTTGAATGTTCCGGTCAATGCGGTCTTCACGGACAGTCTCAACGGGCATGGTTTGTTTGAATTTGCACCTGATTTTACACAATCAGGCGATTATCAGGTGTTATTCGTAGCGTCCGATGGTGTTTTAGCTGATTCACAATATGTTGATATCACGGTGACGGAGAATAATCGCCCGCCGGTTTTAGATCCGATTTTGACGCCACGGAATGTGGCCGAGACTGCGACTCTGGAGTTTAGTATCACCGCTTCGGATCTTGATGGCAACATACCGGCATTGTTTGCGGAGGATCTGCCGGTCAACGCCGTTTTTGTGGATTCGGCCAATGGCGTGGGGACATTTACGTTCACGCCGGACTACACGCAATCCGGGCCATATGCGGTATTGTTCTATGCCACGGATGGGCAGTTTTCCGATTCACAATATGTTGATATAACTGTGACGGATGTCAATGCTTCTCCGGTCATCACGGTTCCCGGTGCGCAGGTGGTGAACGAGTCCGATTCGCTTTTGTTCACGGTGAGCGCATCCGATATTGACGGCACCGTTCCGTTGTTATCGTTCTTTGACGTTCCCGCCAATTCGTCGTTTGAGGATAGCTTAAATGGGGTGGGTTTATTCCGGTTCTATCCAGATTTCACGCAGTCTGGTATATATACAGTAGGATTTATAGCCTCGGATGGTTTGCTATCAGATACCGGTTATGTGAGCATAACGGTTCTGGATGCCGGTAACCAGTCACCCGTATTGGATCCGATCGGCCCTCAGACCGTTGATGAGGGGGATACGCTGCGGTTTGTTGTGAGCGCCACAGATCCGGATAGCACCGTCCCGCAGCTTTTGACTGATCCTCTGCCGACCAATGCTACATTTGAGGATTCGTTAAACGGCCATGGTCTGTTTGTCTTTGCTCCTGACTTTACACAATCGGGAGTTGATACGGTTTTGTTCATCGCCACCGATGGTGGTCTTTCGGATTCGGAGTATGTGGAGATAACGATTGTTGAGGCCGGGAATCAAGTGCCTGTTTTAGATCCTATCGGTCCGCAGGCTGTTGGCGAGGGCGATTCGTTGCTCCTGGTTATCACGGCCAGCGACCCGGACGGCGCCACACCGACACTTGTGGCCTTAGGCGTGCCTTCTAACGGCAGTTTTGTGGACAACGGCGATGGGACGGGTGATTTTGATTTCTACCCGGATTATTTCCAGGAGAATATCTTTACGGTGACGTTTATTGCCTCCGATGGTGTTCTGGCCGATACGGAAGCTGTGGAAATAACGGTCGCCGACACACCTCGTCCGCCTATCTGGGATCCAATCAGTGACCGGGCATTATTTGAGGGTCAGACAATCAGTTTTGGTGTATTCGCCTCTGATCCGGATTTGACCATACCGTTGCTTAGCGTTGACAGCCTGCCTGCCAATGCGGCTTTTACGGACAGTTTGAACGGACATGGTTCGTTCAGCTTCTCGCCGGATTACACGCAGGCGGGTCAGCATATTTTAACCTTTATCGCCTCCGACGGAGTCTTATCCGATTCGGAGGTGGTTAACATATTCGTTTTCGAGGCCGGCAACCAGCCGCCGGAGATAGATTCGGTGGCTCCGCAGTCGGTGGTTGAAGCACAGCATCTCGAGTTTGTGGTGACCTCCTCCGATCCGGAGGGTACAATACCGGCCTTGCAGGCCTTTGATCTGCCTGCCAATGCGGCCTTTGCCGATTCGGGCAACGGTCACGGTCTGTTTACTTTCGATCCGGACTATACGCAGTCCGGTGTCCACAATGTCTTATTCCAGGCCTTTGACGGTGAGTTGTACGATTCGCTCTATGTGGAGATCACGGTAGTGGACTTCCCGTTCGCGCCTGTGTTGGATCCCATCGGGGCTCAGATAGTAACTGAGGGTGATACGCTGCAGTTTGTGGTGACCTCCTCGGATCCGGACGGCACCGATCCGCAGCTTCTGACCGGTCCTCTTCCGGCCAATGCCGCCTTTGAGGATTCATTAAACAGCCATGGTCTGTTTGTCTTCGCTCCAGACTTTACGCAAGCCGGGATTGATACGGTGTTGTTCATTGCCACCGATGGTGCCTTGTCGGATTCGGAGTATGTCCAGATAACGGTGGTGGAGTTTGGCAACAACCCACCGGTATTGGATCCCATCAGCTCGCAGACTGTCGACGAGGGATCGCTGTTGCAGGTTCTGGTTACAGCTTCCGATCCGGACAGCACCATACCGTTGCTTTCAACGATTACTCTTCCCGTAAACGCGATCTTTACAGACAGCCTCAACGGTGCGGGGTTGTTGGAGTTTGCCCCGGATTACTTCCAGTCGGGCGTATACTTTGTGACCTTTATCGCCTCCGATGGCGCTCTGGCCGATTCGCAGAACGTGATGATCACGGTCAATAATATTAACCGGGCACCGGTATTGGATTCCATCCCTACGCCGCAGGCTGTGGCCGAAGGATCTTTGTTGCAGGTAACGATTACCTCGAGCGATCCGGACACCACTATTCCGATATTGACGGCCGAGAATCTGCCGCTTAACGCTACTTTTGCCGATTCCGGTGACGGCAGCGGCGATTTCCAGTTCAACCCGGATTATATACAGTCAGGTCCGTATCAGGTGTTGTTTATATCGTCGGATGGAGATTTAGCTGATTCCCAGTATGTTGATATAGATGTTATAGAGACCGACCGTCCGCCGGCTTTAGACCCGATCCTGCCGCAGACAGTAGCAGAAGGCGATCATCTTGATCTGCGGATAACGGCCTCTGATCCGGATGGCGATCTCATCGGTCTGGTGGCGGAGCTATTGCCCGCCAATTCGGCTTTCTTCGATTCCACGGGGGGCGTCGGTGGGTTTGTCTTCGATCCGGATTACACTCAATCCGGTCCTTATCAAATAAGATTCATAGCCAGTTCGAATTCTTTATCAGACACTCAGCTGGTTGATATAACAGTTACAGAATTAGACCGTCCGCCGGTACTGGATCCGATCTTGCCTCAGACGGTTGATGAGGGCGATCATCTCGATTTGAGGCTAACTGCCTCTGATCCGGATGGCGACGTCATATCTCTTGTGGCGGAGTTGTTGCCGGCTAATTCGGCCTTCTTCGATTCCAGCGGCGGAGTTGGTGGTTTTGTCTTCGATCCGGATTACACCCAATCCGGCCCTTATCAGGTGAGGTTCATAGCCAGTTCGAATTCGTTAGCCGACACCCAGCTGGTTGATATAACCGTTAACGATGTCAATCTGCCGCCGGTATTAGATCCTATCCCGCCACAAACCGTTGCCGAGGGCAGCCATCTCGATTTGAGAATAACGGCCTCTGATCCGGATGGCGATCCGATTGCTCTATTGGCGGAGTTATTGCCTCCCAATTCAGCCTTCTTCGATTCCACCGGGGGAGTGGGTGGTTTTGTCTTCGATCCGGATTACACTCAATCCGGTCCTTATCAGGTGAGGCTCATTGCGAGTGCGAATTCACTGGCCGACACCCAGCTTGTTGATATAACTGTTACTGAAGTTGACCGTCCGCCTGTTTTAGATCCGGTCTTGCCGCAGATTGTGGCCGAGGGGGATCATCTGGAGTTCCGTTTGACGGCATCGGACCCGGATGGCGATGTCATAACACTTGTTGGCGAGCTTCTGCCTCCCAATTCAGCCTTCTTCGATTCCACAGGCGGAGTCGCCGGGTTTGTTTTCGATCCGGATTATACTCAATCCGGCCCTTATCAAATAAGATTCATAGCTAACTCGAATTCTCTGGCAGACACTCAGCTTGTAGATATCACAGTTACTGAGCTAGACCGTCAGCCGGTGTTAGATCCGATCTCGCCGCAGACTATGGCCGAAGGCGATCATCTCGATTTGAGGATAACGGCTTCTGATCCGGATGGCGATCCGGTAGGCCTGGTAGCGGAGTTGTTGCCTCCCAATTCGGCTTTCTTTGATTCGACGGGAGGAGTCGGTGGATTTACGTTCGATCCCGATTATACTCAATCCGGCCCTTATCAGGTGAGATTTATCGCGAATTCGAATTCTCTGGCAGACACCCAGCTTGTAGATATAACCGTTACGAATGTCGATCTGCCGCCGCTATTAGATCCCATATCGCCGCAGACTGTGTCGGAGGGCGGCCATCTCGATCTGAGGATAACGGCCTCAGATCCGGATGGCGATCCAGTTGGTCTGGTGGCGGAGTTGTTACCTCCCAATTCAGCGTTTTTCGATTCGACGGGAGGCGTTGGTGGATTTACATTCGATCCGGATTTTACTCAATCCGGTCCTTATCAGGTGAGATTTATTGCGAATTCAACCTCTCTATCTGATACCCAACTGGTGGATATCACGGTGATTGAGGCCGGGGATCAACCGCCCGTATGGGATCCCATATCGCCGCAGACGTTTGCGGAGGGAGATCATCTGGATCTTCAGGTGACGGCCACCGATCCGGAGGGCGACATCATTTCACTGACGGCGGAGTTGTTGCCTGCCAATTCGGCCTTTTTCGATTCGACCGGAGGAGTTGGAGGATTCACGTTTGATCCCGACTACTTCCAGGCCGATTTATATCAGGTCAGGTTCATTGCGACTGCAAACGCCCAATCGGATACGGCGCTTGTAGACATCACGGTCACCGACACACCTCGTCCGCCTATCTGGGATCCGATTGGTGACCGGGCCTTATTTGAGGGTGAGAGCATCAGCTTTATTGTCACGGCCACTGATCCCGATTTGACTATACCGTTGCTTAGCGTCGACAGCCTGCCTGCCAATGCTGTCTTTACCGACAGTCTCAATGGTAACGGACTGTTCAGTTTCTCGCCGGATTACACGCAGGCGGGTCAGCATATTTTGACCTTTATCGCCTCCGACGGAGTTTTATCCGATTCGGAGGTGGTTAACATATTCGTTTTCGAGGCCGGCAACCAGCCGCCGGAGATAGATTCCATCGCTCCGCAGTCGATGGTTGAAGGAGAGCATCTTGAGTTTGTAGTCATCTCCTCCGATCCTGACAGCACTATACCGGCCTTGCAGGCATTTGACCTTCCCGCCAATGCGGTTTTCGCCGATTCGGGCAACGGTCATGGTCTGTTTACTTTCGATCCTGATTTTACGCAGGCGGGCGTTCATAATGTGTTGTTCCGGGCCTTCGATGGCGAGCTATATGATTCGCTTTACGCAGAGATTACGGTAGTGGACTTCGGCTTCCCGCCCGAACTCGATCCTATCGGTCCTCAAACCGTAACTGAGGGTGACACGCTGCAGGTTGTAATAACCTCCTCGGATCCGGACGGCACCTATCCGCAGCTTCTGACCGGTCCTCTTCCGGCCAACGCCGCTTTTGAGGATTCATTAAACGGTCATGGTCTGTTTGTCTTCACTCCAGACTTTACGCAATCGGGGATTGATACGGTATTGTTCATGGCTACCGATGGCGCCTTGTCGGATTCGGAGTATGTGGAAATAACTATAATCGAGGCCGGCAACCAGCCGCCCACTCTGAATCCCATCGGGCCACAGGTTGTTGATGAGGGCGATACGCTACTTGTTATAATAAGCGCCAGCGATCCCGACAGCACGATACCGGGATTATCAGTTGTCGGACTGCCTCCCAATGCTACATTTAATGATAATTTTGATGGTACCGGCACTTTTGAATTCAGACCCGATTACACACAGGGCGGATTGGATACTGTATTATTCATTGCCACCGACACGGCTCTGGCCGATTCCGAATACGTAGAGATAACTATTTATGACATCAATCTGCCTCCGATTCTTACCCCCATCGGGCCTCATTTTACGGATGAGGGAGTACTTCTCCAGGTTATGGTGACGGCAACGGATCCCGATGGCACCATACCGTCCCTGACAGCAGACTCGCTACCGCTTAACGCGACTTTCGTGGATTCCTCCAATGGCGCAGGTCTATTCGAATTCATGCCGGATTTCGATCAGGCAGGCGTTTACAACGTATTGTTCGCCGCTTCCGATGGCATCCTGGCTGATTCAGAACTGGTGGTGATCACGGTTGTCGATGTCAATCGGCCGCCGCTGTTCGATCCGGTTGGAGACCAGCAGGTAACAGAGGGAGACAGCCTCTTCTTTACCGTGCAGGCTGTCGATCCCGAGGGTTTGATACCGTCGTTAAGCGTAGACTTGCTGCCCACAAATGCCGTCTTTACAGACAGCGGCAATGGAACCGGCTTATATGAATATCGTCCGGATTACACCCAGTCAGGTGTCGATACCGTGGCTTTCCTTGCCAGCGATGGGGTACTGATAGATACTCTGAAAGTTCAAATCACCACCATTGAAGCCGGCAATCAGTGGCCGGTGCTTTCTCCGATCGGCCCCAGAGTTGTGGATGAGAGCCAGCTATTGCAGTTCAATGTTTATGGCAGCGACGCTGATGACGGGCCCCCGAGCCTGCAGGTGGGAAGTCTACCGTTGGGCTCTACATTCTACGATTCTACCAACGGGGTCGGCACCTTTACGTTTACGCCAGACTTCTTCCAGTCGGGAATCTATATCGTCCTCTTCTTTGCTACGGACGGTTCAGCTGCCGATTCGGAGTATGTGCTGATAACGGTCAATAACATAAACCAGCCCCCCCAGCTAACGCCTATAGGAAACCAGGCAATATTCGAGGGTGATTCGCTTGGTCTGAATATCATAGCCTCCGATCTGGACGGCGATTCTCTCGTTATTACCGCTGAACTAATTGAAGTCAATATGACATTTACGGACAATGGCGACGGGACGGCATTCTTCCAGTTTATGCCAGATTTTACACAGGCGGGAATATATCCCCTCACCTTTGCCGTCACAGATGGAGTGGACGCCGATACTGATCTGGTTCAGATAGAGGTTATAGAGGTCGGCAATCAGCCGCCCGTGCTTGCTGCGATCGATACGGCATACTATATCACAGAAGGCTATCTGCTTGTGATTCCTGTTTCTGCAACAGATCTCGATGCAGACTCTCTGGTTCTCAGCGCCGATTCGCTTGTGGAGAATATGACATTCGACGATTACGGAGATGGCTCCGGGTCGTTTACGTTCGCTCCGAGTTATCTTCAGTCCGGCACGTATCCGCTTACTTTCAGCGCCTTTGACGGTCAAGCTTATGACTCGTTGCAGACGATCATATACGTAGCGGAAGAAGGTAACCAGCCTCCAGTACTCGATCCTATCGGGCCACAAACGGTTGCCGAAGGGGATAGTCTGGTTCTGGATATTTCCGCCAGCGATCCGGAAGGATTCATACCGATTCTCTTAGTTTCCGATCAACCGGATTCGTCGTATTTCACGGACAACGGCGACGGCACCGGGAGATTTAGATATTATCCCGATTTCTATTCCGCGGGTGTTGATACAGTAAGGTTTACGGCTATGGATGACGGCGGGCTGACCGATTACGAGGACGTACTCATTACGATAACAGACGTCAACTTACCGCCGTTTATAGTCTTTGATGGCGATACGCTGGTGCACGAGGGCGATACGCTGGTTGCCATTGTAATCGCCACCGACTCAAGCGATTTTGAGCCGGGACCGATCTCGCTATCACATGGTTATCTGCCGCCGAATTCCGATTTCGTGATAACGGGCAACGGTGTGGGAGAGTTCAGATTCTACCCGGATTTTGAGCAGACGGGGATCGATTCAGCTTACTTCTATGCGGTGGATAGCGATATTCCCCCGATGTCTGATGAGAAATGGGTGAACCTGACAGTACTGGCCAGCAATCGTCCGCCGGAACTGGTACAGCCACCTGGTGGATCTGTCGATCAAGGCGATACATTGACGATTGATCTTTTCGCCACCGATCCCGATGGCGATTCTATAGTACTATTCATCAATTGCGATTGCCCCGAGCCGTTGCCGCCAAGATCTGAGTTCCAGGATTTCGGCGATGGCACCGGCCAGTTTACCTTCTATCCCGACTACACGCAAACCGGTATCTTCATCATTTACTTCGCGGCCACGGACGGCGAGTATGTTGACACGAAACCGACTCTGGTTCAGGTTATCGATATGGGCAACCAGCAACCGACTCTAAACTCCATCGGCGCACTGTCAGTGCTCGAGGGAGATTCGCTCGAGGTGCTGATATCGGCCACCGATCCGGATTCAACCTTCCCGGCCTTCGCAGTGGAGGAAGCGCCGTACAATCTGGTGTTGACGGATTCCTCCAACGGTTACGCCACCCTATCGTACGCTCCTTTCTATAATCAATCAGGCGTCTATAGCATGCTGGTAATCGCTGATGACGGCGATGGAGCTGCCGATTCGGAATATGTCGATCTTACGGTAATCGAAGCCGGCAACCAGTATCCCGAACTGGAGCCTATTTCAGATGCGACGGTTACTGAAGGGGATAATCTGCAATTCTCAGTTTTTGCCGTTGATCCTGATTCCACGCTTCCAATAATGGATGCTCATAACCTCCCCGGGAATTCCGGTTTCACGGATATGGGTGACGGAAGCGGGCAGTTCTCATTCGATCCCAGTTTCTTCCAGGCGGGAGATTATCAGGTGACATTCCTTGCAATCGATGCGGAGGATGCCGCAATCGCCGACTCCCAGATCGTCACTATCACGGTTGTCGACGACAACAGGCGCCCCGATTTTGAACATATGGGACCGTTCACGATTTCGGAGGGTCAGAATCTCAATATAACAGTGGTTTGTACAGATCCCGATAGCACCATCCCAGTTCTGGAAATCCTATTGTCTCCGCCTAATTCCTCCTTTATCGATAACGGTGACGGCACGGGCATCTTCGATTTCAACCCGGATTATTTCCAGGCGGGCGTTGATTCCGCCCTTTTCAGGGCGGTTGATGAAACCGATCCGGAATTGTCAGATGAAATGATGATCTATTTCATAATTGAAGATGTTAACCGTCCTCCAGTGCTCTCGCCGATTCCGGATACAAGCATCGGCGATGGATTCGTGCTCAATCTGGATATTGTTACGACCGATCCCGATTTAACCATTCCTCTGCTTTTCTTCAGGAATATTCCGAATTTAGCGGAGTTTACAGACTATGGTGATGGAACTGCATTGTTCTCGTGGCGCCCGAGATTCGAAGATATTGGTCTCTATCTGGTCACCTTCGGATGCTTTGATCAAATAGATCCATCCCTGGCCGATTCGCAGGTGGTGGCCATTCAAGTGGTTACGTCCGGCAACCATCCGCCGGTGTTTGTACCGATCCCCGATCAACAGGTAAACGCCGACGATACTCTTGATCTGCGCATTGTAGCCACAGATCCGGAGAATGATCCCCTTACGCTGGACTATGTCGGGACCCTGCCGTTCGGAATGACGTTTGTAGATTCGGGGGGCGGGATAGGATCGATTCACTGGGTGCCAACCATGGATCAGGGGGGCGATACAACCGTTACGCTCGTGGCCACAGAGAGTTTTGGCCTGACTGACACGCTTCGAGTGAATATAGCCGTCTTGACCTTTATAAGGGGTGATATCGATGGCAATGGTGTAATCGAGCTACCGGATATCATAATGATTGTAGATTATTATAGGTATGGGGTGGAGATCCCGGAGCCTATTGAGCGAGCCGATGTCGACGGCAACGGAACCATAGGGGATCTTGCAGATGTCATCTATCTTATCGACTATTATAGAGGAGGCCCTCCGCCACCTCCACCGTCGCCTCCGGGTGGAGGACGGATAGGTATAATTCCGAGGAATATTATGAATTTTGAAGCAGGGAGGGGGAGATAGGCAATGCGTAAAACGTGGGCATCGCTGTTCATATTTCTATTTTTCGCAAGTGCGGTCTCTCGGGCGACCGGCTCATCGTATTCGCCTACCGTACCGACTGATACTTACGAGATTAGTTTTGGCCCACTTATCGAGGCCTTTCCAGGAGAGCCTGATCTCCTGATTCCCGTACGGATTTCAGTCAGCCAGCCGACGATCGGAGTAAATATAGTCATCTCCTATGACCAGAGTCTTTTCACCCTCGGCGCAGTGGCCCCTAATATGTTCTTCCAGAGATTCATAGTGGATCTCAGCATTCCCGGACGGATATATATAAATCTTCTAACAGATTTACCGCCTCCTCCTCAGATCCCACCGCTCGAAGGCGATACTATTATTGCCTGGATCGTATGCGCTGTGACCTCGGAGGATCTGGGGTATGATCTCCTCACCCATATAACTTTTTACGAGGACCCGGATACTCCCTATCCCGATAACTCTCTCCTTCTGGAGGACGGTACCTGGATTATTCCGCCGAATCTATCTCTGATCCGGGGCGACATTCTCATCATTCACCCCATATACGGCGATATCAATCTTAATGAATTCGCTTTCGAAATCGGTGACGCCGTAACTTTTCTGAATTATTTTATGGGCTTGACCGAATTCAACCGACGGCAATATGCCAACTCCGATTGCAATCGCGATGGTATACAGGCGAGCATTGCCGACCTGGTTTACCTTCTCGCCGTCGTAAGCGGGGATACCAATCTTGTCGCTCCTCCGCTTCTTATCGCGGAAAATCATGCTCTTAAAAGTGGTTCTGATTCCGAAAACCATTTCAGGAAAATGGCTGGCGACTATAACAGATTAGATATGGTTATCCAGGGGACCGAGCCTATCGGCGGGGCGTATTTTGTTCTCGAATATGATGCCGATAGTGTGGAGCCTGTGGCTGTCCTTTTGGATACCTCGGCGGCTCCGCTGCAATTATCATGCGCGGCTTCAGAGGGGAGATTGTTGATCGCCGTTTATGATTGGGATTCACAGGACTCGTATTTTTCGGCGGGCAGATTACTCTCCGTCATATATTCAAGGTCTGGTTCTGGAGCCCCGTTGTTCGATATCACCAAAGCGGAGTTTTCAAACAGGATGGGACAAGCCATTGATATAGACTACAATGTCGTCTATTCCGGCTTAAAACCACCCACAACAGAGCCTATCGAACCGCGCATTTCAGTTTCATGTTACCCCAATCCGTTTAACGGAGCGGTCTCGGTCAGCTACAGTCTCCCTTCGGACGGGGAGTATGATCTGATAGTATACGATATACTGGGGAGAAAAGTGAGGGTTCTGGAACGAGGCTTTCTACCCGCCGGGCCGCGCAGGGTTTTCTGGGACGGCAAAGACGAGAGCAGTCGTGGTGTTGCCAGCGGGATATATTTCGTCCGGCTCTACGGTGAGGGCGCCAGCGCCAGCACCAAAGTTTTTATGTTGAAATAGAATACTCTAATTATCCGAATTGATCGGATCATCAGCAAGCTTCATAATAGTCTAAGCGGGCTCTCTAAAACGCTCTTTTTAGGATCTTTCCCCGTCTGCGAATTACGGCAATCGTGCCGGTAGCCATCAACAATAGCGCCATGATTATCATTCCCCATTCGGTGATAGTGGGAATCGACGGTTCAAATAAAGTCGTCTCTGAACTCGAACGGCCATAGTCGGTTTCGATATCATCGTCGTTTCGAGCCTTAGCCCGGAAGGAGTACTCGGTTTGAGGGGTGAGCCCCTGTACCGTGGTCGTGCCCCACTGGCTGTCCGTCTGCCATACTTCGGAGTTGGAGGGGTTACCGGAAGCGTTGACGAACCTGTGGTCCCATTCCGGGTCGGAGGTTGCGCAGGTAACCGCAAAAGCCGTGTTACTCGGGTTGGGTCCCGGGTGGACGTTCAGGTCGATCGTTGTCGACGTTACATTCGTGAGTTCCGGGGCTCCCGGTATGTCTGCCAGAGTGTAAGCGTTGGCGATGGACGAATACGCCGTTTCGTTGCGGGGCTGGCCGTTATCGCGTGCCCGGCAGCGGTATCTGTACTCTGTGTTTGGAGTGAGACCATTATCTATATAGGTTCGCGACCCCCAGCCACTATCGGTACCTCCCGGCCCACCTGAGTAGAAGTCGAACTGGTATTGAATTGGAGGCGTGTCATCGCTTGCCAAGGTCGCCGTCATGGTGATGGATATCGAGTTGGCTGCCGACGGCCGCGATTCGAATGTCATCGGATCGGGGCTCGGCGGCGTAAAATCCAGCGTGGCATAAATCGCCCTTATTCCGTTGATGTCATCTTGCGCCAGACCGTCATATGGGGAATAATACGCCCAATACATCACGGCGTTAGGATCAGCTGAGTGTCCCAATCCCAGGGAATGACCGCACTCATGAAGCGCGATGGAGTACATATCGACACCGTATCCGACTCGCCAGAACTCACTGTCGTCGAAATGTATATCGCCGGCTATAGGTTCGGGATTCGGGTTGGCGGGAAAGAAAGCGTGGGCCAGAACACCGCCGGGACCGTCAAAAGGAGAACCGTCGCCGTGGGAGTAGGTGGCAAAGAGACAGTCAAATGAGGCATTTAGCCCCGGGCTTGAGGTCTCCGTGAAATATAGTTGAACGTGGTCAGCCCATTCGGTGATACCTTCAGCTATCTCGATTTGCTCTATATCGCCCGCTATGTCCGGCGTTCCATTGACGAAGTAGTATGTCAAAGAGGCGGAACCTTGACCGGGGCCGTCCCAACCCTGATGAACGATGACGTAGTTGGCAACGTGCCCGTACTTGGTCATGGGACCAGGACAGAAATATACCTGCCGGCCTGTCTTCAGAGCCTCCGATGCCGGGATGATCCAGGCCACTGCATCTTTTGCCACAATTTTCTCCACGTCCGTGGCGCTTAGCATCGTAACTGCCATAAAATCAGGCAAACCCGGATTGTCGATCGCAGTGGCAGCTAACTCACCGAGAATGCTCGTAATCTCAGCAGGCGCCACATCGGAGAAGAACTCGATTACTACAGCGATGCGCTCATCGGGATGTTCCTTCATAAGCCGGGCTACCGTGTCGCTTATTTTGTCTGAAGCGTTCAGCAAGCCGAGCCAGCGAATAGACGGATGATTCTCAATCGAAAAGTCCCTCGGCACCGATACCTCAAGAGCATTGGTGGGAATGTAGTGCAGGACGGAAACTCCATCGGCCGCAAGCGCTTGCAATGCCGACTCTTCCGGCTCCCCCTGGAATTGAATAATGGCGTGATACCTGCGAACAGCCTGATCGTCCCGGATCGCCATTACAGATTCGTCGAAACCCGGCTCAGGAACAAACTGGCGAGACCTCAACAAAATGGCGTCGGGATTGCCCGCGATCGCCACCGTGATGCCGCCGGTTGAAGGATCGTTTACTGCCTGTTGATCGCCTCTCGCGACCGTCCACGACACAAGCAGGCATGATAGAATCAGGAATAATCGCTTAATCATCGCATCCCCCGAGTCTTATTATTTATCGATTTGGTTGTTTTCTCAGGCAATTGTATTACCTCTTATTGGCCCCAGCCAGAAGCAAAGTATGCATTTGACATTATACCAGGATTCTGCAGATAATCAAGCGTATTTAATGATATGGACAGAGATATTTTGCAGGCAGGAAGGGTTAGCCCTGGAGTCCGAGAAATTACGAGAGTGATTATGGAGTTGGTGTGAAATTATTCGCACCCATGCCGATTTTAGAATATGTAAACGCACAAACCAAAGTGGCAGGATTTCCAGATCAGGAAAAGAATTCAGTGAAAATTAATGCAAAATCGAGTTGTTTGCATAATATCAACTATACTTAACATTTCCCGCACCTGGATAATAATTAATAATGAAAAAAAAACGGGTAATTTACTTGACAAACTTTGTGACTGGGCTTATATTTATGGCGTTCGGGTTCACCGATGGTGGGCCGGGATTGTTGACAATTGCGGGGAAAGAGTATGATTCCCGCACAGTGCTTCGGCTCGGGGGATCTTCCCCACATGTATTGATAGTAGTTGACGCAAAAGACATCAGAAACATTCAGTTCTTTTAACTTTAAACCGTCTGAAAAGGAGGTGGTTCGTAGAAGCAAACCTTCGTGGATTGTTTATGGATTAAGTGTTAACGAACTTCAGGAAACCAGGAAGTACGTAACGAATCGAAGGAAATTTTGGACTTATTAAAAACGTTTTTAAAGAGAGAGAGAAATTGATATGAGAAAACTCTTTCTGTGGACTTTCGTCCTGACGTTGCTCTGTTGTTGGTCGTTTGCGATTGCCGACACAGGGCCGACAGGCAATTTAACATCATCTCAGGCTCCCGAAGTTCAGGCAGCTCCGAAGTCGGACGTTGATCTGGAAGCCGCCAGGCAGCAGAAGGAAGCTCTCAGGCAGGAAATGCTCTCCGAACAGGAGCAGATTATTGCTGAGGGAATCCAGGGCAGGCAGAGCATGGGCGACATGCCGACTGCTCAGAATACGCCTGTAGTTGATCTTGCCGCGTTGGAGCTGAAGGAAGCCGCCGCGCTGGAGATGCTTGCCCAGAGGGAATTGCATGAAACGCTGGTTGGAGATGCTTCACACATCGCCACTCTCGGCCCAAGAACGCCGGGAGAGGATCTGATCCTCGTGGAAGTGTGTCCGCTGGGCTGGACTATATTCGGTCAGGACCCCGAACCTACCGATGGTGCGTGGGCGTTCAATACCAGCGATATCGATGCCCCGGACCCAAGGCCGGACGGCTTCTACAAGGTCTACGACAACTTCTGGGGTGTCGATGAGCCGATCTGCGATCTCCACTTTTGGGGTCTCGACATGTACTTCGACGCCGGTTGGTTCGATTGCGACGAACCGGACCCGCCATGGGATATCGAAATCATCTTCTACCCTGATGACGGTTCTGGAGCCCCGAATGTTGGCAGTCCGTCATTCACCTATACTCCGGTGATAACCAGAACTCTCACCGGTGAGTTCTACGCCGGCTTATACGAAATGAACCGCTACGACTGTATACTCGATCCCTGTTTCGACTTATTGACAGACGGTTGGCTATCTATCCAAGGCACCGACCTCGACGGTTCTCCTCAGAATTGCTGGTTTATGTGGGCCAATAACCGGAATGGCGACGGCAGTGCCTACCAGCAGCAGACAACGGATCCCAACGTTCTGACTCAGTTGGGTATGGACCAGGCCTTCTGCCTGACCAGGGCGGAATATCAGCCGGTCACCGGCGCCTGCTGTGACGATGAAACGGGTGTCTGTAATGACGATGTCGATGTATCTGATTGCCCGCCGCCGTTGCGCTTTGCAGAGGGTACGCTGTGCGCGGATCTGGATCCGCAATGCGGTGATACCGGCCCGCCGAATGACGACTGCGCCGATGCCATAGAGATCGGCGAAGTGGTAGACCTGCCATTCGACAATATCGATGCTACCACCGACGGCCCTGATGAGCCTGTCGATTGCTCATGGTTCGGCTACACCCATATAGATTCCGATGTCTGGTATCGCTACACGGCTTCCTGTGACGCTGACGTCACGGTCAGCCTGTGTGGATCCGCTTACGATACGAAGATTGCGGTTTACACCGACCAGGAATGTCCTCCTCAGCCCGGTCCGATCACCTGCAACGATGACGATTGCGGGCTGCAGTCGCAGGTTACTTTCGCGGCTTCGGCGGGCACGGCCTACCTGGTTCGTATCGGCGGCTACGAGGGCGCCCAGGGAGCAGGAATCTTGAACATTTCCTGCGATATTCCTGATCCTTGCGAGAATGCGATCTGGCATAACGGCAACCCGCTCGGTGGCGCTAGCGCCTCTCAGTGCGCTTATGACTATCCGTTCGCGGCTGCAGTAGCCGACGACTTCATATTGGAAGGCGCCGAGCCGATCACCATCAATCAGGTTGTGGCCTGGATATGGGGCTGGAATGCCGCTTTTCCGACTCCTGCTGATTATGATGGCGTCAACGTTACCATATACAACCATGACCCGGTGAACAACTGGCCCGGCGGCAATCCGATCGACGGCGATCCCGATTGCGGCCATACAGGCGATATCGTCGCTACTCAGTATGTTCCTGCCGGTAGCTTCTCTTACACCGATGCCGGACATCCGATGTACAGGCTCGATATCCCTGTCTGCATAGAGGTCGAGCCGAATACCATACTCTGGCTGGAAGTTCAGCCGGTAGTGGCGTTCGGTGTGGGCGGACAGACCGGAATGGTCCCATCTGATATTCAGCAGGGATTCTTCGGACACCAGGTCTTCGAGCTGCTCGGAACTCCGCCATGGGAGGCGCAGGATACCGATTACGCGTTCTGCCTGTTAGCGGGCGAATGCGAGGTAGTCTGTCCGGAAGACGAGATCACGGTCGACATCTTTACCGATTCTTATGGCAGCGAGACCACCTGGGAAATAGTCGACCAGGCTACTCAGGAAGTTGTCTGCTCCGGTGGACCTTACACCGGTCAGAATAACGAGCAGATTAGCGAGACCTGCTGCGTTTCCGCCGACGGCTGCTACGATTTCACCATCTATGACCTATACGGCGACGGCATCTGCTGCCTCTACGGCGACGGTCACTACGAAGTGTACCTCAACGGTGTGTTGCAGGGAGAAGGCGGCGAGTTCGAGTATGAGGAATCCATCCTCGGTATCGGTAACGGATGCGCCCCTTGCATTGTGGACTGCCCCGAACCGAGCACACCCGAAGGCGAGCCTGATTGCGGGCCTGAATATGTGGACGTAACCAACGGCGGTTGTAACTCCGAGCCCCCTGTGTTCGGATCGATCTCCTGCGGCGAGACCATTTGTGGTACGGCCGGCGTCTTCCCGTCAGGTGAAAACACCTATCGTGACACCGACTGGTACACACTCATACTGGACAACCCGACACGGGTGACCATTACCGCTATGGCCGAGTTCGAGATACAAGTTCTGATGTTAACTCCGGCCGATCCGCCCGAGCCATGCCCATCATCAAGTTCAGGGCTGCCGTCGGGAACAGCGGAAGAATGCGTAGAGCTCGTCCTTGTCGGCGATGTCGACGCTGGAACTTACTATATCTGGGCCGGTACCGCGGATTGGAACACCGAATGGGAGTGCGGTAGCGTTTACTACCTAACCGTGGAATGCTCGGAACCTCCATTAGGCGCCTGCTGTAATGCGGACTTAGAGTGCATCGGTGACTTGAACGTCTTCGAATGCTCTGCGCAGGGTGGCGGCTGGTTCGAAGGTGAAACATGCGCCGATTTCGAATGCGTCCTCTTTGAGCAGGTTTGCGCAGCGGAAACCGGCAATATGAAAGAATGCGATGTTTCCAACTACGGCGCCTTAGGTGATTTCGACAATGGTGGCCTGAGCTATGACTGGAACGAAACCGGCGATGCCAACTACGGTGGTACTTTCATGCTTGGTAACTCGGCTACGACAATGCTGCTGAAATACGGCACCGGTGTGGACAACAATCCGTTCATTCCGGCCGGCTTCCTCAACTGTCTTGACACATACCATCCGAGTGCCGCGTACGATGATGGCGGCGTCTACAATGGCCTGCGCGTTGATTACGCTGGCTGCGGATTCTTACCGCCTGAGGAAGAGGATATCTTCATTCACGAGTTCGTGATCACCAACACTTCAGGCACTGACATCAACGGCCTGTATGCGGCCGTCTTCTTCGATTGGGACATCGGAGCCGGCGCCGCAGACACTGTGGAGTTCGACGCAGCTAACAACCTTCTCATTCAATATCCACGTCCTCCGGGGGAAGGCACGTATTACGGCATAAGCCTTCTGACAGAGTCGTTCAACACCCTTATGATCGTTTCGCAGCCCAATTACAGTTGGCCTCAATCCGGCTGGCACGGGGAATCGCTGTATACCTATATGAGCATGGGTGGTACTCAGTATCCTTTTGACCCGCCTGAGCAAGATATGGGTTCGCTTGTCAGCCTGGGTCCGTTCGACCTGACTGCTGCCGGAGCGACACAGTCCAAGACGGTGGCATTCGCCATTATCGGCGGTGCTTCTGCGGCGGACGTTTCCGATAGAGCGGCCCTGGCGCCTACTCTATACCCATGCCTGGAAGGCGACTGCGTCTACGTGCCTGGTGACAGTGACGAAAACGACACTGCGCGTGAGCTTACGGACGTTGTCAAGATGATCGCGTACTATAGAGGCTTTGATACGCCTGGATATGTCTGCTATTGCACGGAGGATCTCCCTGAGTATAAGCCTTCGGCCGATGTGGACGGAAACTGCGTTAGCTTTGAGCTTACCGACGTCGTCAAGTCGATCGCGGCCTACAGAGGCCCCGAACCGCTTGCCGGCTGTCCGGATTGCCCTGGTTCGCGCTTAGGTGCTCCGGGAGAAGGAACGCTCATAGTACCGTCATTAAAGTCAAAAGCCAAGATTAACCAGAGGTTTGGGGATTAAGTAATCCGTTGACATACTGAGTTAGTCTCGACTTGAGGCTACAGTCCTACTGATCTGTAGGACGAGAATCGGGGTCTTCAAAGACCCCGATTCTTTTTTGATATCTGAAATCACCATGCCAATCTGGCAGTATGGTGACAGGCAAATGACCTGACTGCATTTTTAATCTATTATATTACAAGAAGTTATAGTTTTTTAATTGACTTTTGTCAGTAATTCTGTTAATATAATAGTCTATTTTATGGATCGATTTCTTAGACTGCCAAAGCTTTAGGGGATATGATGTTAGGAGTAATTGATAACAAATTCGTGATAGGCCGGGACGAGTTTTTCCCGTTTTCGGCGGAGATGCACTATTTCCGGGTGGAGAAGCGCTATTGGTCGATCTGCTTCGAGAGGATCAAGAAAGCCGGATTCAAAATCATATCGACATACATTCCCTGGAATCTTCATGAGCAGAAACCCGGGGAATTCGATTTCAGAGGCTACACCGGTCCGGAGAAGGATCTGATCGTATTTCTGGAACTCTCCCGGGAGTTTGGATTTAAGGTCATTCTGAAGCCGGGGCCGTGGATTAAGGCCGAATGGAATAACGGCGGGCTTCCAAAATATCTTTTTTTTGATGAGGCGATTGTGGCCCGGGATAATCAGGGAGAGTTGGTCTCTGCCGACAACGGTCCGGGTATCGCGGACAGTTATCAGCCGAGTTACCTGCACCCCAAATATCTCGGCCACGTGAAGAGGTATCTGGGGGGGCTTATAGACGTCATACAGAATTACATATTTCCCAAAGGGCCTGTATTCATCATCCAGATTGACGATGAATTGAGCTTCGGGGGCAATCTCCAACCGCTGGCCGCCGACTACAATAACCTTATCATAACGGAGAGTTACCATTCTTTTCTGGAGGAGAAATATCAGAATCCCAGGAGCATTCCGCCGGCGTATGGGAAGAAAATAAGACGCTTTCCGGGTATCGAGCCTCCCTTATCCATCGAGGCGAAAAAACCTGAGGACCTGGTTAAATATTTCGACTGGATAGAATTCAAAAGTTCACTTCTGGCCGGTTATGTGGAGAATATAAGGGAAAGGCTGGAGGCCCTGGGAGTGGGATGCTTTTTCTCGGTCAATGTGCCCTGGACCAATGATTTCGGACTGCCATTGTTCATGGACTCGATGCTCGGGGAAAAGACGATTCTGGGCATGCCCGTTCCCGATCCCAGCGACTATTGCAGATTGGGGCGGAATATTCGTTACCTGGATAGCAAGACAGGTTTCTGCTGGACGCCAAATCTCTACGGCGGAGCCCCCACAGACGGGGATGGCGTTCTCGAAGAGCGAGCTTTTGCCGTAAATCCACGTTACCACCGCTACTTGATTGTCAGCGCGCTGGCGGCCGGCCTGAAGGGGATGAACCACTATATGTTTGTGGGTCGCGATCACTGGCACGGTTCACCGCTCGGTTCCGACGGCACCGTCAACGAAAATTACGATACTATCAGAAAGATGAACACCGCCCTGGAGCATATCGGTATCAACACCGCAAAATCGGTTTCGAGGATAGGGATAGCCTATCATAAGCCGTATCTCATCCAGCACCACCTGGGCATTAAGGAACAATTCCCATATGTTCTCGATCTGGTATCGCAGAGTCTCAATCCCTTAGGGCAGGATTTCATGAATCTCAAATTCGATTACTCCGTCGTCGACATCGATTCTGAGAATTCATTAGACGAAAAGGACCTTTATTTCGTACCGACGGCGGAATATATGGCCGAGGCGGCTCAGAATAATGTCGCGAAAGCTATAAAACGTGGCAGGTGCGTGGTGCTGTTCGGACTGATGCCGAAATACAACGAACATTTCAAGGCCTGCCGGATTCTCTCGAGGGCCGTGGGATTGAATACCGCTTTCGATTGGCAACCGTGCAATATCGTCTGGGACAAAACCGAGATTCGGGCCATTAGATATGGCTATATATCATCGAAGGGATCAGGTAAAGTGCTGGCGAAAAGCGGCGCCAAGGTAACGGGTATTTATAAGAAAGTGGGCAAAGGATCGGTTTATCTCTTTACTTTCGATATTTCGCCTAAATACGATCCGGTCAGATTGAATCTGTTGCGGTCATTGTTCAAAGCCCAGAAGATCACCTCGCCGGTGGCGACGTCCGATCCCAAGGTCGATCTCATAGCACAGGTGAACGATAATGGTGTAATCCTCTACCTGATCAACACCGATATCACGTTTACCTCTCCCGGCAGCGATTTTAAGAAGAAGATAGTGGCCTCGGTGGATCTCCATGCACTGGGGATAAAGCAGGCCAAAATTAAGATGTACGACGTCCTGGACGACGAGATCTTGAACTTCACCTCCAGAGAATTGAGGGAGGGCGTGGTCTTCCCGATCGGTTTCCGCGAGGCTAAGATATTTTACGTACCGAAGAAGTAGGGCGGGAGCCCTGCGCTCCCGACAACCTGTTTAACGTGCGGTAAGGTGGCCTCACCTGACCGCCCTTTAGGTTGCTGCAAGTAGCTGTCGGATCAGGCGACCCAACAACACAGAAATCCAGCCATTGATGAAGACAATCTCTATTGTTGAAATTATTTGCGAAAATGGACCAAAAGCAAGTAGAGAAGTGTAGACACTAATACTAAGGCAAACAATGCAAGATTAACAAATATCAGAATGGAATCCCATGACGAGTTGGAGAGTTCGCTAATGATCTTAACAGTGGTCAGAGATAGCAGCATAATGGGGAAAACCAGTCTATATATCTGTGTCACGAATTTCAAGAAAAGAGGATAGTTCTTTTTGTATGCATAACCTTCTCTCGTATATACACCACTTGTGAAGTGAGTCGATAACTCATCCTCCAACGAATGGATGTATTTGTACTGACGCTCAATGTAAGCAGTCGCCTGATAATACGCCACCACAAGGGCGAGTAACCCGAACCAGATAATGCTGGTCACAAATGACATGTTAAGTGTGGCGTCTGTTCCAATCTTATCCTTTATAAGTTCTGATATCGCTTGGCCAAATTCTATTGGAGAGAACAGTTGAAATGCCATAATCGAGAGCAGAATTAGAATATAAACAAGGAGCCTACCCCTTTGCTTCCTATGATTCTCAAGATGACTGAAGCTGTCCTTATAGTGGTCGTGGAGAATTTGAATCTTAGTGTTTTCGTCCGGCATCTTAAGTAGTAAGGTTATCCGGCCTCAAGTAGAGCTTGTATTATCTGGTCCTGCTTGAAGCTCATAGCCAATGAAGCATTTGCTCCGATCAACGCGTACGGAGACGTATAGCTGCGATCGATCTTAACGGCAAGAAGTTTCTTCTTGAGTTCCTTACTCTTAGCCACTTCGAAGTTTATCCAATTTCTAAAGCCGATAAGCTTATGGTCTTTATGTAATTTGTTTGCCTCCTTTCCGACGATAACGAGGGTATGAGTGGCCGATGCTATCTTAAGAGTTAGTGCTGCCTTAACACGTCCTACATTGTTGCTGTTGATCTCTCGAGGAGTAGCGTCAAAGAAAACGAAATGGAAGTGAGGATTATTATTCCAAGCTTCCAGCATGAACTTATACTGCTTATCATTGTCATAATCGAAACTAACAAACACTTTCTTGTTGGGCAACCGTAAGCCCAAAGGCCGGGGACGAAGTGGCGCGGTAGTTTTGATCGGAGACAGTTTTCGAGGACCTTGTTTTAACCTGCTTACTAACGGCCGCCCGTAGGGTTTGGGAGCCAATGGCTTGGGACGGGAGGCACCCAATAAGTGTGCCATAAATTCTGGTCTTTTGGGAGCGGCTAACTTAGGATGCGGGGGACCTATTAAGTGTGCTAATAGATCTGGTTTTTTGGGAGCGGCTAGCTTAGGATGCGGGGGACCTATTAAGTGCGCTAATAGATCTGGTTTTTTGGGAGCTATTGGTTTAGGATAGCGGGCACCCAATAAATGCCCTATAAGATCCGGGTTTGTTGGAGAAACTCGTTTAGGAGAAGGAACTCCTAATATTTGCGCCATGAGATCCGGGGATGCAGGAGCCCCATTCAGTCTGCCATAACGCCTTGGATCATTGAAATCCTTCATTCAAATCCCCCCTCAACATCTTGAAAACCCGCAATCGGGACAGACGATGCATCCGGATTCGGTTTCGAGTCGACTGCTGCAATCGGGGCAGTTCAACGCCGAGAGGTCGGTCTGTGGCTTTAAGGCCTTGCCGTTGCCGAAATGTTTATGAAGCACTTTGGCGATGGCATCCGGCACCGAGCGTATAAGCCCGCCGGCGCCGTAAACGGGAGAATCGCCCCCTATACCGCGGAGTTGTTCGATTATCACCTCGACGTCGATACCGCTTCTCAGGGCCAGCGACATGAGACGGCAGATGGCCTCGGTGTCGGCCATGGTGTCGTACCCCGACTTGCCTATCTGAGCGAAGACCTCGAACGGCTTCCCGTTTAGCGTGTTAATAGTAATATAAAGGTTACCGAATCCCGTCTTTATCTTATTTGTAATTCCCTGGAGTGTTTCAGGGCGTCCTTTTATGGCGGTGGCCTGCATTGACTCGCCGGATTTCTCGGTTTGCATTGTGGAAAGAACCTGAAAGGCCCTGGAGCCGTCGCGGTATATAGTGACACCTTTACATCCAAGCCCGTAGGCAAGCTCGTAGGTGGTCTTGACATCGTCCGTGGTGGCTTCCTTTGGAAGGTTGATGGTCTTGGAAACCGCGTTCTCGGTAAGCTTCTGGAAGGCCGCCTGGATCTTCACATGCCATTCGGGCGAAACATCGTGGGATGTGACAAATATGTCCCTGACGGACTTCGGTATCTCATCAAAATCAACTATAGAATTTTTCTCAGCGATCCGTTCCATCAGCATCTGCGAGAAAAATCCCATTTCTTTGGCCCGTGATTCAAACATCGGATTGAACTCGATCAAGCGGGTATTATCCATAACATTGCGGATAAAGCTGACGGCGAATATCGGCTCGATCCCGGAGGAGCAGCCGGCGATAATGGAGATGGTGCCGGTTGGCGCTATGGTCGTGACGGTTGAATTCCTTCGCGGCTTGCCCTCTTTCCCGAAGACAGATTTTTCCCAATTGGGAAAGGTGCCCCTCTTATCAGCGAGGTTCTGGCTTGCGAGATCAGCCTCGGTTTGAATAAACCCCATAATTTTATCCGCCAGTTCCAGCGCCTCGTTGGAGTCGTAACGTAGATCGAGCATAATCAAAAGATCTGCCCATCCCATGACACCGAGGCCTATTCTGCGGTTCTTTCTGGTGGCTTCGGCGATTTGCTTCAAGGGGTATTTATTCTGCTCGATAACGTTGTCGAGAAAGTGCACTCCTTTCCAGACGAGATCTTTAAGCTTGTCCCAATCGATTTCATTTCTGAACATTTTGGAAGTGTCCGAAGAATCGACGACGGCACGAACGATTTTCGAGAGGTTGATAGATCCCAGGTTACAGCTTTCATAAGGGAGTAGAGGCTGTTCGCCGCAGGGATTGGTAGCCTCTACCAGCCCTGCATCGGTGGTTTTTTCGTATTTATTGATCTTATCGAGGAAGATGACTCCGGGTTCGCCGGTCTTATGGGCATGTGCGACAATTGACTGGAATACCTCGCAGGCATCCAGGCTCAGGGGCTTGCCGTCAATAATATATTGCTCGCCGGTACGAGGATCGATAAGGGGATAAGATGTACGTTCTTTTACCGCCTTCATGAAAGTATCTGTCACGCCCACGGAGATGTTGAAATTGGTCAACTCCGAGAGGTCATCTTTGCATTTGATGAACTCCTTGATATCGGGGTGATCGACTCTGAGAATCCCCATATTGGCGCCTCTGCGGGTCCCCCCCTGTTTGACAGCTTCTGTGGCGGCATTAATTACCCTCATGAAGCTTATCGGCCCTGATGCCACGCCGGAAGTCGATGCTACGACTGAATTCTTTGGTCTCAGCCGTGAGAAAGCGAATCCGGTGCCGCCGCCGGATTTATGGATCAGCGCTGTGTCTTTTACCGCCTCGAAGATCGACTCCATGTTATCGTCGATAGGCAAAACGAAGCAGGCCGAGAGCTGGCCCAGCTTCCTGCCGGCGTTCATCAAGGTCGGGGAATTAGGCATGAACTCAAGCCTGGCCATCATTTCATAGAATCTGGTAGCCGTTTCATCGATCTCTTCCGTGGTGGCACCGAAGTTGGCATCGCCGGCTGCAATTACTGTTGCTACACGCATAAACAGCTCCTCCGGCGTCTCTACGACCTGCCCCTGGTCGTCCCTGATCAGATAACGCCTCCTTAATACGGCAAGCGAGTTTGCCGAAAGCTGGGGCTTTATCTGAGTCTGTTGTTTGTGCACTTTATCTCCCTCCGATATTTCAAAAGAAAGCTATCTTAAGTATCGTATTCAAATGTTGCCGACTTGGTTTCTTCGTCAATTTCGAAATCGCCGAAGACAATGGGCGCTTCCTTTTTCATGATCTTAAGCATCTCGATGGCTATCTCCCTGATCTCCCAGTGAGCCCGGGGATTGGTCCTCACACAGAAGAAATGGCGAAGCTCCCGGAAGTTTGCGGTAATGACTATCTCGGAGACCGTGGCATTGGGGAGCACATAGCGCGCATCCTCGGGCGCCACGCCGGCATCGAGGAGCTCTTCGTATAAATCATAGCAGTATGCGATCGCCTCCCTGTAGAGCTCTGCGGCGCTCTTGACTTTGCCGGGCAGTTTGGCTTGCGCAATCGTCGGGGGGGTCACTATCTCATAGTCTTTGGTCTTCTTGCGGTTCGGCTTATCGGCGTAGCAGACGTATCTCTGGCTCTCCTGTGACGGTGATATGAAACGATGCCTGACCAATTCATGGGTGAATACTCTCGACCCGCCCCTGATCCTGAATGTTGCCGAGGCATGCTCCAGAACGGAGTGATGCCGTTTCTTTATGATCTTCAAGATCAACTCCTCGGTCGAATTCGGTGGATCGTATCGGTGGAATGAGAGGTAACAGGTTCGGCAGGCCCGCTCGATGACATCCTCGCCGTTCGGAGTTATGGCCATCAATTCTACCGAGCGTTTGGTTTCGACGGGCACGACAATACTCTCACTTTCTTTTTTCACCAATGAAGACACACTTATACCCTCAACCCCCAACTCCCTTTTTCAAATTTATGAAAATTACGGCTGAAAATACAGTCTTCGTTCTTTACTCAATCATCTTTTCAGCGGATGCCATTTTAACGACGGAGCCTTATATTTGTCAAGAAAAAAGCAAACATTTTTCAAAAAAAATACAACATGTTGTGTCTCAATGTCTTCCGGAATACCATATATCGTGGTTCGGAGCGGTTATTGTGGTCGAAATGATATTGACTTGGAACTCTTTTTTGTTAAATTATTGTTAGGAAATAAGAAAGGAGAACCAATGAAAACAGCATTTTTAATTCCTGTAATGCTCATAGCGTTTTTGACTCTCTCAGCGTCGGCCGCGGATAGTTTTATAATCGTGGTGAGTAATCATTCCGACGCCGATCTTAGTATACTCCAGGCCTATTCCGGCAGGGCGTGGGGCAGGACAGCGGATAAAATCTATCTTTCCGGTGGACGGGAGGAGGCTGGCTGGCTCAAAGAACATCATATTGAATTTGAGCTAATCGAATACGACGATGATCTATCGTCGCTCTATATTTGGTACGATATGCCCCGACAAGGGTTGCCGAACGATATGGATATCCTCGACCGGGGCGAAGGTTATATATTGACGGCCCACCCGCCACCTGGAATGATCGAATATCGTCACCTGAGACTCAGAAGGCTGCCGTTTGTCCAGCGTGAGAGACGGGGAGATTTGCTTCTTGATTATGATCCGGCCGTGGATGCTCTTATCGGCGCAGTGAGCCAGGATACCGTCATCGATTTCCTCAGCAGGCTTACGGGTGCAAGCCCGATTGAGATCAACGGTGGGCTGGATACGATTCATACCAGATACTCCGGCACGCCGGATAATGAACTGGCGGCGCAGTTTTTGAGAGAAACCCTCGAAGGGTACGGCTATGAGGCCGAATATCATGGATTCTATGGCGGCCAAATAAGGCATATAGCCTCTTACAGCGAGAACCTGGCCTGGTTGGTAACCGAAGATTCCGAGGTTTTGAAAACGTCAGATGGCGGCCAGAACTGGACGGTAGTACCCGACGGCACCAATAGCAGTCTCTGGGGAATCGCCAATTATGGACCGAATCATGTCTGGCTTACCGGTAACAACGGCACAATCAAATTTTCCGATAACGGCGGGGAGAGCTTCGTCTCACAGAATTCAGGAACCAACGCTTTTCTTTTCGGCGTCGTTTTCGGTGACGCGTCCCAGGGTTGGATTGCCGGGGATAACGGCATTGTACTTCGCACAACTAACGGCGGGCAGGATTGGGTAATGCAATCTACCCCTACTAATGCGCGTTTGTATGACGTTCATTTTGACCCTTCTTTAAACGGCTGGGCTTGCGGTAGAGACGGCGTTATCATTCATAGCACCGACGGCGGCGAAACATGGACGCTCCAGAATTCAAATACCAATCAAAGATTATACGGGATAGATTTCACAGCCGACACAGACCACCATAACGGCTGGGTCGTCGGATGGGGCGGAGTAGTCAGACGGACTACCGATTACGGCGCGAACTGGCAGACTGTGGACCTGGGATCAAATGTCGAGAAATATAGCGTCGAATTCGCCGACCCTCAATTCGGATGTATAGCGGGTTGGAACGGCGAGATCTTTATCACCACCGACGGCGGCGAAAACTGGGAAGAGATATCGTCGGGAATCCAGGGTGATTTCTACGGTGTCACGTTCGACGACGACCAGATCGGATATGCGGGCGGAAACGGTGTCCTTGTAAAAACCACCGATGGCGGTCAGACCTGGTTCAATCAGACCATGAACATCGAGACCGCCTGGCTCAATATACTGGGGACGAAGACCGGCACCGTTTACCCCGATCAGCAGGTCGTGATTTGCGCTCACATGGACAACCGCTCCGAGCAGCCGGAGACGAATGCGCCCGGCGCCGATGACAACGGTTCAGGGTCAACGGCCACTATCGAGGCGGCCAGGGTTTTTGCCGATTTCAATTTCGAAAGGACCATCAAGTTCTGCCTGTGGACAGGCGAAGAGCAGGGGCTTTTGGGTTCTGCCGCCTATGCCGAGGAGGCCTTCGCGCGGGGTGATGATATTGTTGGCGTTTATAATTTCGATATGATCGCCTGGGATGGCAACTCCGATAACGCGATCGATCTGCATTGCGGTACCAATAGCTCGTCCATAGAGCTTGGCAACGCCCTGGCGGAAGTCATCACCGACTACAATCTCGCACTTATTCCCCAGGTAATCACCTATGGCTCGTCGGGAGCCTCAGATCATGCATCCTTCTGGGATTACGGCTATCCGGCGATAATGGGGATCGAGGATTTCGGTGATTTCAATCCGTATTATCATAGCACCGGCGATAATATAAATCATATTATGGATGGTTATTTCACCGAATTCACAAGGGCCGCCATCGGGGCCGTAGCGACACTTGCCGTACCGGATACGGTTATGACATTCGTCGATGAAAGCGAGTCATTGCCGTTCGGATTTGCACTGCATGAGAATTATCCCAACCCTTTTAATGCCTCCACAACCATCTCATTCTCAGTCGCTAATGACACGGAGATCGATCTGGGGATATATGACATCCTGGGCCGGAGAGTGGCCACGCTGTATAACGGGCCGGTCGATGCCGGCACCCACAGGGTCAGGTTGAATGCCAGCGGTCTAACATCGGGTGTTTATTTCTACCGATTGGCCGCAGCGGACGGTAATGATGCGATCGGCAGGATGACGCTGCTGAAGTAAGCCAAAGAAAAAATAATAGATTACTACTTGTAGGGGCGAATTGGATTCGCCCCTTTTTCTAATTCTGGATTCCCAATCAAGTTGGGAATGACAGAGGGGCGTTGCAGGGCGTATCGCAATAGCCCCTACATAAGATCTCTACAACGTCATTCTGAATATAGTAATCACACCGTCCCTGTCTATGGGGCGGGGATTTAAGAGATGATCTTTATCGCGCATATACAACCTGACCGCATCATCGGCCATGACTTCGAATTTGGAGTCATCTATGCCCAGGTCGGTGAAAGTCAGAAGCCGCCCGATAGAAGCCAGCCAGCCTTTCATGGCGTCGATGCTGATCTTGGCCGCATGATCCTTATCTTCGGTATCGAATCGTAATCCGAATATGTTCGTCCCCATTTCGATATATTTCTCAGGCGCCGTCAGGACCGTGTAATCCATCAATGCCGGCAGGAGCAGCGCCAGGCCTCGGCCGTGGCTGATATCGTAGTGGGCGCTGACGACATGTTCCAAGGCGTGCAGGGGGTAGTATCCGCCCCTGCCGGAATTGACCAGCCCCGATAGAGCCACGGTCGAACTCCAGGAGAGTTGGGTTCTGGCCTCGATGTCGGAACCGTTTTTCACAGCGCGAGGAAGATATTTCATCACCGTCTTAATGACCGCCTCGGACAGGCGATCTTGCAGGTAGGCCTCGGTAGTCGATGTGAAATAGCTTTCTATAACATGCGTGATGATATCGACGCCGCCGTCGGCCGTGTAATCGGGGGGGCAGGTGGTTGTGAGCTCAGGGTCGATGATGGATGCAACGGGGAAGAGAGCAGGCCCCCAGATGCCCGTTTTTTCATGAGTCTCCCAGTTTGATATTATGCCTCCGGAATCGGCCTCGCTGCCGGTGGCTGCGATAGTCGGTATACAGACGATGGGGAGGGCTTGTTCGATCTTGCGCTGTAGTTTGTCCGGGCTGCTGTAAACATAATCCCAGACGGAGTGACCCGTTTTAGCAGTAATGGCGATGCCCTTGGCGGCATCCATGGCCGAGCCGCCACCCAGGCCGATTATGAAATCACAGCCCTTATCGCGCGCCAGAGCGGCAGCCTTATCGCAGGTCGTGTGTCTCGGGTTAGGCTCGATCCCCTCGAATACGACCGAATCGATGTCCGTTTTTTTCAAATTCCCGGTGATCTTGTCCAACACGCCGAGTTTACGCATGGATGATTTGCCGGTTACTACCAGCGCCTTTTTGCCGACCGGTTTTAAGTATTTCCCGATGCTGTTAATTTTGCCGGGGCCAAAATATAATTTGGTCGGAAGCTGGAAATCAAACGGTAGCATCAAACCTCCCTTTATTGAATTCAGGAACTAAAAATCGATCTCGGCCATATAGCCGGTCAACTCATTATAGCGATCTTTGAATTTTTTGGCAATTCTTCAAATTAATAGCCGCGATCCAGAAGGACCGCGGCAATCAGTATCGCTGTCAAAATATAATCGCGCCCGAATTCGATTACGGCTCCGGTGGACAATCCGCACAGCCTGTGAGCGGTTCGGGGCCTCTGTAGGCCGCTATCGACTTGACGACGTCGGTAAGCTCAAAGCTCACGCAGTTGCCGTCCACATCGGCCGAAGGCTTATACTCGGGACGCTGCTCCGTGCAAAGGCAGACATAACCGGGTTGATCAAAGCCCCTGTAGTAGGCGATCATCTTGACAACGTCCGTAAGTTCACGAGCGGTGCCGTTTTCGTCGCTGTCACCGGCGATATAAGAACAGGGACCGGCGGGGAGGTTGACGGTTACGATGCCCTGCATCGAGAGGGGGTGGTAGGAGCATTCATAATCGTATACACCATCGGTATCGAATGTAAAATCGAAGAAGTCGCTGAGACCCATGTCTCCCGAATCCCAGCCGCCTCCCAAGGCAGTGGTGGTATGGATCATAGTAACCGTGTTGACCCACCTGACTGTCTGACCGACATCGATCTGGATTTCCGCGGGCTCGAAGAAGAAATTTCCCAATTCAACTATGACATCGGCGGGATCGCCAACAATTACGGTACCTCGCATGGTGACGGGATGATAGGTACAATCGTAATCATAAACACCCTCGGTGTCGAAAGTAAAATCGAAGAAGTCGTCGAGACCCATATCGCCGGAGTCCCATTCGCCTCCCGAGGCGGTTGTGGTATGGATCATGGTAACCGTGTTAACCCACCTGACCGTCTGTCCTACATTGATCTCTGTTAACAACGGATTGAAAAAGAAATTCCCCATATCGACCTGAACATCGAAGGTGGGCAGCAGATTTATGGTGAAATCACCGGACTGGTCTTCATAATCGACCCCCGTATTGTCCATATAGATCCTGATGCGGCCCTGGGCCGTCTCGACCCCGGGAACCGTCCAGAGATAATTCAACTGGGCCGGGGGCAGATTCATTTCGATAACCTCCCAATTGGAGCCGCCATCCTGGGAAAAATACAGATCCCAATTCTGGAGGTCGTGCGGGATGACAATGTGCCACTGTATATCGACAACCTCGCCCTCTGTAAAGGTCTCACCTCCGAGCGGGGAGTCCAGTGCAACATGTGCTCCGGCAGAAGAACCGAGAGCGAGTGCGACAAAAAACATCAGGACTGCAACCTTTGCACTTTTCATAAGATGTCCTTTCATAGTCTTTATTTTGATTCAACAAGCTTGCATCGAATTTAGTCGTCTTTCAGAAGATCTAACGCCTTTTCCCGCAGAAACCGGGGAGGCTGACTTTGGTGCGCAGAAGGATAAACCGTCCATATACAGTAATAAAACCGATTAGCAGCGTCAGTTGTTTCCGCTAATTTTCAGATTGCGTATGAACCCGCCTGTCAGGGTAGGATTGGCCCTGCGATGCGTAAATTATGTATGCTGGTTGTGCAAAATATAGGGTGGTCTATATAAAATAGTGACTCAGGTAATCTTAGGTATTGCCTCGATTGAACAGAAACATAGCGATGCCTGCAGCCACCGCGGCGTTCAGCGATTCCACCTCTTTTGATATGGGTATTCTGACCTTGTAATGCGATGCTTTCAGAAACTGATCGCTCACTCCGGCAATCTCCGCTCCCACAATCAAAGCAGCCTTGCGGTTTATTCGAATCGAGTGCAGATCTGAATCTCCACCGGCAGACAATGCGTGGATGGCGTAATCTCGACGAAGCCTACCTAAGATGTTTCTTATACTTATGCGCTGGGCGATGTCGATTGTGAACATGGCGCCCTGGGTTGCACGCACAACCTTGGGATTGAATATATCCACCGATCCGGCGGTAGTAATGAATGTGCCGAAACCGAAGGCCGCGGCCGTTCTGATTATGGTTCCCATATTGGCGGGGTCCTTCAGACCGTCGGCGATAAGAATTCTATCGTGCAACGAAATACTCTTCAGGTCGTTTTCGGGTAGCCTGGCTACGGCCAGGATGCTCTGAGGAGTCCTGGTAGTCGCGATTCTGTTTAAGTCTCTCTGGCCGATCCGCTCTATCCCGATATCACGTGTACCGGAGATTAAACCGGAGTATCCCTCCGGGTCCGACGATATTACCGAATCCACCTTCCAATTGGATTTCAGCAGTTCCTCGACTGAGTGGGGGCCTTCCACCAGAAATAATTTGTGTAATCGCCTGTATTTGGCATGGGCGAGAGAGCGGAACATTTTTTTCTTATTCTCGTTCATTAGCTTGATTTGATGTCAGCGGCAGGTTAGAATTGTATTATGCTCAAGTTTTCGGTCTCGATTTTCACAATAGTCCTTGCGATATTTTCGTGGAATTCTCCGAGGGCCTCCGATCTATCAAACGGCCATAAGATTATCATAAAACTGAACATCAGTCCATCCGAATCGTATGGCTCGTCGGTATCTCATGATCTCGAGCCCGGGGTGGGCCTGGCGCTTTCGGGCGGCGGGTCGCGGGGTCTGGCTCATATCGGCGTGCTGAAGGTCCTGAAGAGGGAAAATATAAACGTAGCATTTATCGCCGGTGTCTCCATGGGAGGGATTATCGGCGGGCTTCATTCATCGGGTTATTCTCCGGCCGAGATTGAGAGCATTGCACTGGATGTTCGATGGAAAGAGCTTTTCTCTCAGAGCCCCTCGCGCAGCAGTTTGCTGGCGACACAGAAAGATCGTTCGGAGAAGAGTCTGGTAAAAATACGGTTCGACAACTGGCGTCCGGTTCTGCCCAGGGCGATTACATCCGGGCAAAACTTAAATCAATTTCTTGAGACTCTTACTGCGCGGGCTGGCATCCGCTCATCGATCAGTTTCGATTTTTTGGATCCTCGGCTTAGAATAATATGTACTGATCTTTCGACAGGGGAAAAAGTAATCATCTCCTCGGGCAATCTGGCGGAGGCCATGAGGGCCTCGATGGCGGTGCCGGTGGCCTTGACGCCGGTCGATATCGAGGGAAAGCTTCTCGTGGACGGCGGATTGGTCGATCCCGTTCCGGTGGATGTCGTTATCGAAAATATCAGCTATCCGGTGATAGCTGTCAACACGTCATCGGGCCTGCTGCCGGCGTCGAGGATTGTAGATGTCATTGATATCGCCGACCAGACGACGACAATAATGTCTATGCATAGAAAAATGGAATCCCTGGAGAGGGCCGACCTTGTTATCACCCCCGATATGGATGGCAGGCTCTCAACTGATTTTTCGGATATACAATCGTTGATTAAAGCAGGCGAAAAAGCGGTAGAGGAGGCTCTCCCGGAAATCAGGCGACTGTTTTCAGAGACGAATTCCTCTTCTCAGGATAGCCTTGAATACGAAATTACCGGATGGGGAATTGAGGGCCTGAGTTATATGCCGAAGACATTTTTCAAAGCGGTCTTCAAACATTCCAGCCGAGCCAGCCGCCGGGAGATAGAATCGAACCTGAGGAGAGCCGGTGAATCGGGTTATATCTCTGATGCCCGGGCGGAATTGATCCCGGTTGATTCAGGATATTACATAGAATATCATCTGGTTGATAACCCTCGAATACGAAAGATCGTTTTTGAAGGAGCAACCCTGTTCCCGGAGGATAATCTTGCCGATCTTATCCAGAGCAGGGAGGGCATGATGCTGAACTATGCCATGCTCTCCTCTGACAGGAAAAGTCTGGAAGAGTTCTACATCGGGTCGGGATACAGTCTTGTGCGGGTCAATACGACATTCGATTCCGGTAGCCGGAGATTGGTTTTCAAAATCGATGAGGGCCGAATCAACAGTGTCGTTCTCGAGGGAAATGAGCGAACAAAAGCCTGGGTGGTGACGAGACATGTGCCGTTTAATCCCAGTGATGTTTTCGAACAGTGGAAAGCTGAGAGAGGTGTCGAAGATCTATACGGCACCGATCTTTTTGAAACTGTCAGGTTTCTTGCAGTGCCTGACACGGTAGGCATTACCCTGAAAGTTCTGGTCACGGAGAAACCATACAAAATTCTTCGATCGGGAGCGAGGTTCGATCTTGAATATGGTTCAAGAGCTTTTGCGGATATCGTCGATGACAACCTGTTTGGCGCCGGGCTTGAGCTATATCTATCCACAACTGTAGGAGAGAAACGGAGATCCGTATCTCTGGACTTCGAGACCGACAGGATCTGGAACTCACTCTATACATATAAACTCTTTTTCGATTACGGCGAATTCAAAAGAAATTATTACTTAGATCATGAGTATCAAGGTTATCTCAGGGAATTCCACCACGGCGGTGAGCTTACCCTGGGACGGCAGATTCCCCGGCTGGGAACAATATCGATCGTCGGTCAGATTCGCAGATATAGATGGGATGAATTCGACAGGGCTGACAGACAGCAGTTCGATAAGGGGAGTATAGGCTTTCGATCCGTCGTAGATACCAGAGATGAACTCGATTTTCCAGAATCGGGGAAATTCCATCTTTTCGAACTTGAATTCGCGGGGGAGCTATCCGGTGATAAAGTGGCCTACACAAGATTCTTTACCTCATTTGAATCCTACTACGGGCTGAACAGCCGGCTGAATTTTCATCCGAAACTCTCTTTGGGTGCCTCCAGCAATTTTATGCCGTTTTTTGATCAGTTCACTCTCGGCGGACAAAATAATTTTATGGGATTATTCGAGGACGAAATCGTAGGAGAGAAGCTTTTTTTAGGCGATCTTGAACTTCGCTACCGGGTTCTTGGACCGATATTTCTCAGGGGGCGATACAATATGGGCAATATCTGGGGCAGGATCGAGAGCATCAGGCTATCTGAGATGCGGTATTCAGGCGGAATCGGGATAGCCGTCAAGACCTTTATCGGACCGATATCAAGCTGGTATGGACGGACCGACCAGGGGCTGGATGCATTCTATTTGTCCGTAGGACACAATTGGTGATATTGGGCCGGGGCGTTCGATTTATTTCCAGATCGATTTAAGAAAATCTTCGAGTATACCGTTCGTGACAAACGTATCCAGGGCTTCCTCCGTGGCCTTTCTATCCATACCCCAGATCGAGATTTTCGGGTCGGCGAAATCCTTATCGAGCTGAATAAAGTATCTATTCTCCTGCGAGAGATAAACGGGTAGTTTTTCGACGAATTCTGCGGCCACCGAGTTAACTCCAGGCCCGCCGATAGCCACTGTTGGGCACACCTGAATAATCTTGTCATGCTTGTATAAAGCGTCCGTGATAACCAGGCATTTCCTGAATGGATGATTCCCGAAATAGGAGGAGGATTCGAAGGCTTCTTTAAGCTTATAGGCCAGGGGCCTGTCGATCTCTTCAGGTTTTATATCTATTCCCACGATGATGAGAATAGTCTGGTTGACATCGATCTCCTGCACGAAATACAGATATATCGAGTCATCGTGGCTGTCAATTATTTTTGCGCGGACCTGCGGCTGGATTTGTAAAAAAGGGGGGCTTCAGGCACTGGCAAGGTTCCGTAATTCAGGGGTAACGGAGCTCGGGCTAAGATCTAAGTTTATGCCAGTTAGCAGGTTGACGGTTTGCTGCCCGAGGGTATTCTCTGCAGCTCCGGGATGCGCTATTTAAAGGTCTCTGAATCTGTTAAAAAGGCTCCTGGCACCCATATCCTCGGGGTGCCTTCTGTTCCAATCTATCATCAAAGCTCTGGCCTCTTCATCCAGCAATTCTGATTTCGTCCTGGCCTCTTCAGAGCCCGTAAAAGCTGCCTCGGCGCCAGCCTGTTGCTGCATCTGAATGGTCAGGTCGCGCAAGAGCCTGAAGGCGATAGCGTTATTCGGCTGGAGGTCATAGGCAATCTTGTAATGAACAAGGGCGGAATCGGGTATACCGTTGTTATAATAGAAAACCCCCAGAAACTGGTGGTAGAGAATGACGCCCGGCCTGGCGTCTGCCGCTTCTTTAAGCTTTGATAGCCCCAGCGTCTTTACCGAATCGATCATGGCTGAATCACCGAGCTCCGCATAGGCCTGCTGTAAACTGATATAGATCTGATGATAATAAGGAACTCTCTCAACAGCCTCCCACAAGACTTCGATGGCCCTGGTGGTGTCTCCATCGGCCTTGTAGGCATTGGAAAGCTCGCAGAACCTTTCGGGAAAGGTGGTCGTTAAGCCGACATTGTTGTTATCCTTATAAGCATCGAGATTATTCATTCCCCGGTAGCGGTAAACGCCGGTGATGAGGGAATCGGAAACAGGAATATTGTATCGTGGTTTGGTGGTATCGGGATCGACTTTCAATACAATGCCATGACGGATGAGACGTTCGGTGAGCGTCCATCGGTTTGAGACCGGCACCGAACCGGAGAAGTAAATCGGCTTATCCAGGTTGGCTATGATCAATTGCTCGATCATCTGGTCCTGGACCCTCATGAATCTACCTGTGCGAGGGTCCTGGGTTGGCGAGAGATATCTCATTTGCTTACGAATGCTGTCGTAGAATCTCTCGGCAGGCCGATAATAAATTATCGATCCGCGTCTGTCGGCCGGTATCCATCTGATCTGGTCATCCTCGAGGAACATATTCAGATCCATGCCGCCTTCTTCCCTTGGCCTTTTTAGCTGCAGGATGTACCAATCGGTGTTCAGAAGGCTCAGGTTGACAACTCTGATATCCTTGCGGACCTGGTCCACCTCTTGAATATACCAGAGGGGAAATGTATCATTATCACCGTTCGTAAACAGGATCGCATCGGGTTCGCAGGATTGCAGAATATTGAAGGCATAATCAATAGGCACAAAATCCCTGTGCCGATCGTGGGTTTTGAAATGAGCCGATACCTGGTTCATTGGCAAAAACAGGAAGAAGATCCCCGCTGCCGAAAACAGGGCATATCTCATGAGACCACTCCATGCACGATTGCCGAATTTCAGCCCGGAACCGATCATATACATCAGTGATGAAATCCCTGTTCCGATGATAATGGCGAAGACCACGAATGCGGGGGTAAAGAAATAGTCTCGTTCCCTGACCTCAAGCTGTATCAACGATCCAGGACTACTTGGATCGGGCCTGGTACCGTCAGAGAAATTCATATACAAGACCAGCATCACCGAACCTAATAAAAATATTATCAAAAGCAGGACGGATGGATGGAAAGTAAATCTCTTCAGGGCATAATAGATACCGCCGGCCGATCCCAGGATTCCTATGGCGAACAGAAGGTATCGTAGCAAACCGGCTGCCCAGTTCGAAGCATACTGATCCCAGAAATATCCTCCGAATCCCATATTCTCATGCCGTCCAAACTGGTTTGATAGTTTCCCCCGACGGTAAAACATACGGCTTATCATCGATTCCTGGCCGTATTGTTTGCGCTCCAGAAATGATATAAATCTATCGGGCGAAGATGGATCGTTTTCGTTGATGGCAGGATTCTGAACCGCCCGAATCGGTATATAGATATGGTTTGAATAACCGATGATGGACACCAGGAACAGGGCGAAAGCCAGACCGTAATTTGCCCGTCCTCTTATGGCATGAGATGATCTATACCGATAGGCCAGCATACCTGTTACCACAACACCCAATATCATCAGGGCCACCCAGATGATGTAAGATTTCTCCTGCACCCAGGGGATTATCAATCCGATTATGAAATATGAAGGAACGGCGACTGAAAATAGTATGGCCCAGGTGATCCAGTACACAGGATCTCTTAGTTTCTTTCTATCCTTCAAGGCGAAAAAGATAACAAAAGCCGGAACCACCAGAAATCCGGTCAGGTGGATTCCGATGCTCAAGAACAATATGTATGTTATGAAGATAATGAGCCTGTCCGATCCGCCATTCTCTTTTTCGTCGGCCCATTTAATCGCCAGGTAGATGCTCAGAACCATGACAAGCATAGCCAGGCCGTAAACTTCGGTTTCCACGGCATTGAACCAGAAGGTGCTGGAGAACGCCAGTATCAGTGACGAGGAGAAGGCGCCTATCCTGATTCCGATCTGTCCCAGGAGGGGTGGGCCATGTTGGCCGAAAGGAAGCCGACGGGAGACTCGCACCACCAGAAGATAAGCGACGAATGCCGTGATGGCGGACGATGCCACGGAGATGATGTTAGTTCTCTGGGCAATATTATCGAAAGGGGCCAGGAGGATGAACAACTTTCCCAGGATTACAAAGAATGGCGTACCGGGTGGGTGCGGGTTGCCGAGGATATTAGCTGCGGCGATGAATTCTCCACAATCCCAGAAAGAGAGAGTGGCTGCCATTGTCTTGAAGAAGACGACAAACGGAATAATCAAGCTAAGAGCGCCGAATAGAATCGATGTGATTCTAACAACTCTGTTATTCTTGTCAAACCCGGAAATGTCGCACCTCCTTACCCTGATTCACAGCCTGACAAAATAGCGGCTCCCGCCCATTTTGTCAAATTGTAAAAGCCGATCAAGTGATTGAAAATTCTGTCGATACCAGAATGGAGAAAGTAAAACACAAGGAGGCATGATGTTAGCATGGTGTGCTATCCTGTTCGTTCTGGGGATTCTCGCTTTCATGGATACCATCTTCAGCTATGGGGAGATTTTCCGTAAAGTCAATTCTGTTGTTTTCATGCTCATATCCCTGGGGCTTCTGGTCAGAACCAGTATGAAGATGAGGTTGAAAAGAGTCGAGGGGCTTATTTCCCGGGTCGCTGAACTCGAGGAACATGTAGCTCAACTCTCTGGATCCTCAGCTTCATCTGTCACAGAAAAAGAAGAAGTTTATTAATCACCCTATCTCACCGAGAGATTCCAGCCGTTTCAAGCGTTCTCTGGCCGGTTCGGTAACCGGCCCCTGCGGGAATGACTCTAATATTTTATTATACGCAGATCTCGACAGGGAGAGCGTTTCGATATTCTCTGAGTATAAATCCCCCAGATTGAAATAGGCGCGATCCGCGTAGAAACCATCAGGATATCTATCGATATAACGTTTGAAGCTCTCTACCGCCAGATGCTTTTGGCCCGCTTCGGAGTAGACTACGGCGGCATGAAATTCAGCCTGCTCTCCTATTGATGAAACATAGAATACGGTGTCAGAAAAGATCTCTGCCGCCTGCAGCAGACGTCCCATAGCCTGCGCCTTCGCTCCGGCGGCGAACCTGTCAAGATACCTGCTGTAATCGTCACCGGTGTTTTCGGCGTTTATGACGATCAGTCTTTCAATTGCATTATTAGCAAAATCACCTCGCGGGTATTGACTTGCCAGTCTCCTGTATGTCTTTATTGCCCTGACATAGTCGCCCTTGAAAAAGGCCAATTCGCCGAGCAGGTACAGGGCTCTTTCAGATTTTTTGTCCGGATTTCGGTCAGTCGTTACCAGCGTAATCAAGCTCTCAGCGAATTCCGGTTTTTCCATCCTGATAAGACAGAGAGCCATCTCCACCCTGACATCGTCTCTTATATCCGGGGTACTCAGGCGATGAATTATATTATTCCAATTAGCTACAGCCTTCCGGCAATCACCCATATCGTCTGCAAAAATCGCCCCCACAAGATATCCGGATCTGTCTCTGATCTGAGGGTTTGCGGCATTCATGGAGAGGGAAGCCAGTGTATTCAGGGCTTCGTCAATCAGTCCGGCGGCTCGCTGGGCTTTGCCCTTCAGAAACAGGGCAGGTTCCTTGAATGCCGCTTTCCTGGAAATCCGGAAATATTCTTCAACAGCGGTGATGGTGGTAGTATGCGCCCGGGAGTCATAGCATCGTTCCGCGAAACGATAAAGAGATGTGCCGTCGTCCTTCAGGGTCCTGCCGAGAGTTCTATAGGCCTCCAGAGCTTTATTCATCTCGCCATTTTGAATATAGAGATCACCCAGTATTTGATAAATACTCTGGGATTGAGAGAATTCATTGATCCTGCTGCGTACGGCCGTGATTATTTCATCAGGATTGTCGGTATCCTTTAATAATCCCCGGATCTTTGTGGATATCACTCCGAGCTGCCTGGGCTTGCTATCAAGCTCCACTAAGTATTCGTGGACAGCTCTGGAGTATTCCCTTTTTGACTCGTAGATGCCTGCCAGCTGTGATGCGAATGCGGAGGGAATCCCCAGGTTGAGCCGCCCGCGGATGAATGCTGCCGCCGCACCATCGTAATCGCCGAAACGAAGCTTGTAGTTGGCGATATAGATATAAACCGATTTGTTCTTTCCCCCTCTATCGAGCGCCAGATTCCAGAGGGAATCTGCCGTTCGGCGATCATCCAGCAGAAATTTTACATTCGCCAGTTCTGCAATCAGCAGTGGACTATCCGGGCTGTCTGCAAGTTGTCCATAAATCAATTTCTCGAGCTCATGATACATCTTTGCCTCGGAATAGAGGATCTTATATAACGAAAATATCCGTTGATTTTCACCATACGTTTTTTCGATGTGGGACAGAAAAGACAGGGCTCTTTCAAAATCGCCGATTCTGATGAGACTATTGGCGGTATTCAGATCCTCGCTCAGTCGATTCTCCAGGAGCTCATGGGGAGTCTGTCCGCGCACCGTAGACGAGGCCATGAGGATCAAAGCAATGATGAATAGTCCTGGAATAGACCGGAGCCGATTACTTTTCAAGAGCAGTTCCCTCGTTTTGAAGTGATCTGAAATAGGCCTTGATCAATTTTTCATATTTCCGGGGATACCCTTCCTGTAAGGCTCGTTCTATGATATTGGATAGCCAGCCGCTTTCGTCTGAGTAATCGTCCGGTAAAACGGGGCTTCTTCTGGCGATATCTATTCCCTGTTCGGCCTTTCTTTTTCTTGAGAATTCGCGGCGATGGACCGATCTCTGAGCATCCAGGAGTCTGGAGAGAATCCGCTCCTGACGCTCTACGGTTCTGCGGTTGATTTTCGATCTGGTGAGATCCTCGGAGACTTTTTTCATCTCCTCGCCAAGGGCGTCCAATCGTCCCAGCATATTGCCGCGTTTCCCGAATTGATCGTTTAATTCTTCAAGCTGTTTTCTCAACGTCTCCTGTTCCGAGGCCAATTTCCTAAGCGATCGCTGTTGACTCATTGTCATAGGCATGCCCGGTTTCGGCATAAGCATCATACTCTGCTGGTTTATTCCCGCCTGCTGCCGGGACATCTCGGCCATTTTCTTCATCATCTCTGACATTCCGGAGCCTGAACAGGAATTCATGCAGGCTTGCTGGGCTCGCATCAACATTAAAACGACACTGTTCATGTTTGCCATGGCCGACATTTCGCTCCCGATCGCTTTTTCCGCAGATCTGCCGTCGAGATGCTTGGAAGCATCAGAAATATCGCTCAGAATCTGACCCATATGCCGTAATATTTCCATATTGACAAATATCGTTTGTTTGGAAAGCTCCGAGACCAGCTCCGCTATCCTGATAGCCGCCGCCTCGATCTGCGATTCCTGGCCTACGAATCTACGTATATTCACTTCCGAGCCCTCAAAGCCACGGGTAGAATCTAGCAATCCTTCCTGGCGCCGGGATAAGTAAAGCAGATCCTCTGAAGCCCTCTGTATTTTCCTGGTTATATCAGCCAGCATCTCCTGCTGCATGGCGTCTCTGGCCTGCCTCAAGGCACTTAACACCTGCTGGAGATTCCCGGAGAGTCTTTTCCCTCGCTTCTTGCACATCCCCTTTTTCCCGCTGCATAGCGATTCATTCATACCCTCGAAATCCTCAGGTATCTGAGGGTTATTGATCTGTTTTTCAGCGTTGGCCTTTTCGCCCTCGGGAACAAGCTTCGTATCAGCGTCCATTTGCTTTAGTTGCTCGAATTGTTCTTTAAGGGAATCGAACTGTCCGGAGTTTTTCTTGCATTCTTGAGATTGATTAGCGAGAGCGGATGAGTCGCCGGCGGCATCGACATTCTCATTCATCTGATTTTGATCTTCCAGGATCCGCTCCGCCAGCTCTACCAGCATATCCATTTTTTGCTCTATAGCCAGTTGTTTCATCAACGCAAGCGAGCGGTCGAGATTCTCCAGCAGCTCCTCGGAGGTCATCTGGAATTCCTCGAGAGCCTGCTTAAGCTCCTCGGGGTCCATATTCTCAAGCGCTTCGCGGAGCTTCCTCATCGCCTCCTTTAGTTCGGGTGTGGCGATCTCCTCCATGAGCGTCTGAAGCTCCTGCAATTTCTCTACGACCTCCTCTCCGATCAGCCTGTTATACTGCAGATCTTCGAGATTTTCCTGCATCTCATCGGCCAGATTTTGAAGCCTTTCTGCCAGATCTCGCTGTCTTTCGAGGACGTCTTTGGCCGCCTGCTGTTTTTCCCAGTCGACCTCGCTGGCTTTAAGCATCTCCCGGGCGATCTCATTTATGGATTCCTGCAATTCCTCCTGATGCTTCATGACCTCTTCCAACTCTATAATCTGATGCTCCTGCGATCCCTGCACCTCCGCCAGGATTTCATCGAGGCTGGGCAGACGGGCGAGATAGGTTCGGCTTTTGGCCCATTTGGGCCCGGATATAATGTCATTGTCGCTAACCTCGCAGTAGTAATAGATAAGATCACCGGGCAAGGGACTGATATTGTTGATATCCCATTGGTAGTGAATCACCTGTTCCGGCGTTTGTGGATCGGAGATCGGAATGCGCTCCTTGGCCGGCTCGGTTTGACGTCCCTCGGAGAGCATCCACCAGACCAGGTTCAACCTGTCGAAACCGTAATCGTCGCCAATCCAGATCTCCAGAGGGAGAATCATCCGCTCGCTTAGATCTACATCAACGGCAGGAAACAGAATCTCGATAGAAGGCGGATAATCATCGAGCACCTGTATATCGTACCAGATGGGCTCAGGGTTACCGCGTCCCGCCAGATCGGCCATCATTATGGTATAGCGGTTATTCTGATTAAGTGTAAAGATACCTGAGATCCGTCGGTCGTCAACTTGCAGATTCGCTCTTAAGGAATCATCATATAACTGATAGGCATTGGAGAGAGACTTATTGGCGGTGGCTTCGATATGTACAGTGGATCCTTTCAGGGCGGCGATATTACCGTCATTCGGGTCTCCGACGGCATCCGGCAGATTGCTGTAATCCGGGAGGTCTATTCTCAGATTTATATCCACCAGTCTGGGGGGATCGACTATTTCTATATGGGCCAGGTTGGATTCAATACGCCCGGATTGTGCATATACTTCAATAGACCGCTTGATATTTCTGAAAGTATGGGTGAAGGCCGGCAGACTGTTGTCATCAGTACGGTACATCGGTTCGGAGGCCCACTCACCACCATCAAATCTGAAATGCATGTCTATTTTTCGAGGCGTTTTACCGTCGGGGATTGCTTCGATAGTTAAGTCCTTGTTTCTGAAAAACTCTCCACCCGACGGCTCAATTGTGAGCGAGAATTCAGGGGGCCTGATAATATCTGTGCCGGGGTCGGAATACAGTTTCCAGGTCTGGCTCACAACCGAGGGATTAAGCAGAAAGCCGATAGCAGCGGCTACTGCAAGGAAACCTGTTTTTGCCGATGCCTTGATCAACGGCTTCTTATTCAGGACTACACCTGTATCGATCTCCGCTATGACTCCGCCGGCTTCTTCAATCGTTTTCTCAATCAGATCAAGGGAGTAATTCTCTCGATTATCCCCGGCCTTATCGTATAGCTCGAGAGATGCCATCAGCCTGGATTGGAATTTGCCGTAATGTTTTTCGAGGAGGCGTGCGATATGAAGAAATCCCTTACGTTTCACAATATAACGGATCATAGTGAAATAGAGCGCCGTTGCCATCGCCAGTACGAGGCCAACGTCAATAATCGTCCTTGTTGCCGTATCGGGCCAGGTTACCATCGTGAGCCCGATCAAAAGGCCGAAAAGCAAAATGGCCACACCGATCGTCATAATGATTCCTCTGAGGGAATCCAATAAGGCGATTCTGGTCTGAAGAGCTCTCAGTATCCTGACTATACTTTCATATTGGTGTTTATCCGTCATGACAAAATCTCCGTTGCTCAATGTGTTAGGGCGTATGTTACGAGATTTGCGCCCATCCTCAAGGCCGCCAGCCTTTTTTCAGGCGGATCGTTGTAGACTTCCGGGTCCTCCCAGCCGTCGCCAATATCAGCCTCGTAGGCGAAATATACGCATACTCTCTCGTCGATAATAATGCCGAATCCCTGCGGCGGTTTTTCGTCGTGCTTGTGAATCTTGGGCAGGCCGTTGGGGAAGTCGTATCTTGAATGGTAAATCGGGTGGGAGAAGGGCAGTTCCACGAACTCCCGGTCGGGAAAGATCTTTTTCATCTCACGCCTGATAGCTTTAGCCAGCCCGTAACTGTCATTGGCAAATAAGAATCCCCCGTTTTCGAGATATATGCGTAATGCCGTAGCATCATCGTCGGAAAAGCTGATATTTCCATGGCCGGTCAGGAATAGAAAAGGATATTTGAACAGATCGGCATCGGTGGCCCTGACGTTGACTTCGATATCGCTTACAGGTATTGAGGTGTTCTCCATCAAGAACTTATGCAGGTTGGGGACGGCTGAACGCCCCCAGTACCAGTTGCCGCCGCCGTCGTAACGAAGCCTGGCAATGGTAACCGCCGATGGATTTCGTGGGTTTTTCTGATCGCCCTGCTGACCTGTTGAAGATGTAAAAAAGACAGCAGAGATTAGAATTGTCATTGAGAATTCCCTCATTACCATCTTATACTCACAAGACCGCACTTTTGTGTCCTCCAATTACTATATCGACCGATAGGCCCTTCCCTGATGAAGACCAGAAGACAATCACCGGTCTGTTTCAAGATAGGGAAATACCGAAAAATGTCAATTGCGAACTGCGGCAGAGGAAGACAGATATGTCGAGGAATTTCACTACGTTCTGAACGAGATTTTCCCGAATGTTATATCTGCAAAGAAAACCTGCTGGCATGTGATCGGGTCGGCCCACTTTTTGTAGATCGCCCCGATCACATCCAATCCAAACGCACTAATCCGCGGTCAATTTCGGAACAAGTTTAGCCTTTGCTTTCAGCGTCGGCATGGTCAGCGGCTGGTCTCCGTCTCGGGCCAACAGCCTGCCCGCACCAGGACAATCCACACAGCCGGCAAGCGGTTCGGGGCCTCTGTAGGCCGCGATCGATTTGACCACGTCGGTAAGCTCAAAGCTAATGCAGTTTCCGTCCACATCGGCCGAAGGCTTATACTCAGGACGCTGCTCCGTGCAAAGGCAGACGTATCCGGGTTGATCAAAGCCTCTGTAGTAGGCGATCATCTTGACAACGTCCGTAAGCTCCCGCGCGGTGCCGTTTTCGTCGCTGTCACCGGGGGTGTAGACGCAATCGCCTTCAACTCCGCCGCCGACCCAGTAACCGGCATAGACGGTATAGTTTTCCGATGACGACTGTCCCACTATTGACTGACCTACCGTGCCGTCGGCTTGATGGTTAGCCGATTCCGCATGCCCGCCGCCGGAGGCGATGACATACCAGTCGATAGAGTAATTCTGGGCGGAAGCGGCGCCCGCCAAAAGGATCAGCGCCGAGAATATGATTACCACTCTCATCTGTTATTCTCCCTGTTCAAATTTGCCGTTTGTTCCAAGAGATCATTCCTCCGGGTCATCCCTGCAAGTTTTACGGACAACCCTCATCAACTGTCCCGTCGCAGTTATTATCTATGAAATCGCCACAGATCTCGGGTGCTCCGGGATAAGTATTGGGGTCGTTGTCGTCGCAGTCTAAATTGCATGGCCAACCGTCAAAATCCATATCCTCAAAGATAATTCCATTGCAGTTTCTATCTACACCGTCGCAAAATTCAGGCGCTCCGGGATATCTATTTGGATCGTTGTCGTCGCAGTCTAAATTGCATGGCGAACCGTCGGAATCCATATCCTCATAGATAATTCCATTGCAGTTTCTATCTACACCGTCGCAAAATTCAGGCGCTCCGGGGTAGACATTGGGGTCATTGTCATCACAGTCGTCGCAAACAGTAAAGCCGTCAGAGTCGTTGTCTGCATCATCGACCGACCCATTGCAATCGTTGTCAAGGCCGTCGCATATTTCAGGCTCGGGCGTTTGCTCTCCTTCACATTCTCCCCACACGCCATCGATGCATATTTGCGTGCCGCTATGACATTCTCCAACACCTTCTGAACCGGGAGGACCTGTGTAGCATGGCTGAGCTAGATCTTCATCAATTGAACCATCGCAATCATCATCAATGCCGTTGCAATATTCTGGCGCTCCCGGGTAGACGTTCGGATCGTTGTCGTCACAGTCAATATCGCTGGGATAACCGTCGCCGTCGGCATCCACGAAAACGCACGCCCCGTCGATACAGACCTGGCCGGTGGGGCAGTAATTATCGGCGCCGTTATCGATCGTTCCATCGCAATCGTTGTCAAGGCCGTCGCAGAGCTCGGGGGCACCCGGATAAACGTCGGGGTTATTGTCGTCGCAGTCGACGTCTACGTTATACCCGTCGCCGTCGGCGTCCGCTATGACGCATTCGGCGTTTATACAGATGAATCCCTCCGCACAATCGACCGCGTTATTATCGGTTGTCCCGTCGCAATCGTTGTCTACGCCGTCGCAAATCTCGTCGGCTCCGGGGTGGATGTCGGGATTGAAATCGTCACAGTCATTTCCGCCTTGCGATACTTTGATATAGCCATCTCCATCGGCATCGGCCATGGAGACCGCCAGGGCCCAGAATTGCTGTATATTCTCCTCTGTCAGCAGGTCGACATATTTAGCCCGGATGGAAAAAGCGCTGGAGGTCAGCGGAATGAGGGGTGATAATTCTCCTTGATCGTCGACATTGATCCCCAACCAGAGCTGTGCCCCGAAAATCTCATCCGGAAAGGCCGTATTATAGCCCAACCACACCGTAAACAGGCCTTCGGTATATTCTACCTCCTGACTTTCGGACCAGAGCGGCTCGCCACCCTCAGGACTTTCATAAAGCGAAAAGGCTGTCGTATGGACCCCGTTCACGGGGTCTCCATTGGAATCCGTCAGTTCACCCTGGTATGTGACAATCATCGGGACATCAGCAAAAGAGGCGGATAGGAAAGCTAAATTCGCGATCGCTACCAGCATAAGAAATGCAAAAGCCTTTCTCATTTGGTTCTCCTTGTTGTGACGCGCAAGATTCACCTATCAATTATTTTCAATTATTAGCGGAGTCTGCACAGGGAATGAAACGCAGACGATTGTATACCAAAAAATAATAAATCTCAATATTATTGTCAAGTAAATTCCTCCTTAATGCGTTAATGATGCCCTGCCGAACCAATGATTTTGCCATCGCAATTGCCTGAGATATAGTCGTAATCTCCACCTGAAGGTAGGCCGTCCGATGCCGGCATCCACGGTAAAGGGTAGATTTTCATGTCACTTCTCGATAGGTTGTAGAATCATAGTTAATAATAATCCCTTACTGTGAAAATGTCAGGTCAATTTTGTGTGTGTTGTCCGTATCGCCTTCAGGCGTAACGGTCTGGACGGTTTGCCTTAGCTTACTCATCTGCGCTTTGAGTTCCTCAATCGTTTCCTGCTGCTCCTTTACAGCTTCGATCAACACCGCCACCAATCGCGCGTAATCGACCGATCTGGCGTCTATTCCATTCTCCTCGTAGGCCACAACCTCGGGTATCACCTCGCCGACCTCCTCGGCGATCAGGCCGATGTCATGCTGGCCGTCGGCCTTCCAATCGAAGGAGACTCCCCGCATGTTCTGGACCTTCTCCAGGGCACCTTCAATGGTTCTAATGTTTTGTTTCCATCTCCTCGAACTGTATATATCCCAGGCGTCGGCGATGGGATCGGTATCAGATCTTTGTAGAATTGTCAGTATATTTGTGGGAGCGGTACTGATTCCGATTTTACCCCCGTTGATATCGCTTACGACCTGAACAGAAGGAATGCCATTCGAGGCCGGGCCGAACATTTCCATTTTCGCCTCCACTGAATCTACTGAGAGCTGCATTCCCGTGCTGTCGTCACCGCCGCCGGGATCCGAGAATATTCTTTTCAGGTTAATCTGTGAACCGCTGGAATCGGCGGTCATTTGAAGCATCGGATCGGTTATCTGCAACCGGCCACCCTGGCCCTGCGGAGCGGTCATCTCGAAAATCGGGCCGGCGGAACTGGTCGCCATTTCCATTATTGGTTCGGGCGGTTCTGGTTTGGGACTAAACATAACCCAGCTAAACTCACCGTCAACCCCCGTATTCATTTCCGCGACACGCCTGCCGGGCGGCTCCGGTTTCGGGCTAAAAAGACCCCAGCTCCAGCTCCCATCACCCTGCGAACTCATTGCCATCCCGCTAAGCTCGCCATCGGGCATGTTATTTATGATGTTTATACTCGCCCCGTTGCCATCCGCGCTAATACCGACGCTCGGTCCGGTTTCACCCGGCGAGGGCAAGGCCTGCAGGTTTATCTCCGCTTCACCGTAATTCGACATCAGGCCTATGGATGAGCCCGCGGGGCCGCCGACTGCGGGCAGATTCTCAAGCATAATATCCGCCATGCTTGAGTTGGCCATGAGGGCAATTGTCGGACCGGGTTCACCGGGCGATGGCAAATTCTGAAGAGTTAAATCCGCCATTAAGTCATCGACAAGAATTTCGACAGTCGGGCCGGTTTCGCCTGGCGACGGCAAAGCTTGCATTGAAAACTCCGCTTCACCGTAATTCGACATCAGGCCTATGGATGAGCCCGCGGGGCCGCCG
>CBEUCH010000014.1:0-86390 GCA_965541585.1 uncultured bacterium
TGGCCATGAGGGCAATTGTCGGACCGGGTTCACCGGGCGATGGCAAATTCTGAAGGGTTAAATCCGCCATTAATTCATCGACAAGAATTTCGACTGTCGGGCCGGTCCAACCTGATGGCAAGGCCACGGCCATGTTTATCCCCGCCAGACCGAAGACACCGGAATTCAGCGAGATGGATGAGCCCGCCGGGCCGCCGGGTGAGGGCAGATTCTGAAGGGTTAAATCCGCCATTAATTCATCGACAAGAATTTCGACAGTAGGGCCGGTTTCGCCTGGCGACGGCAATGCTTGCATGGTTAGCTCTGCGTCGCCATTGTTGGCCATCAGGCCTATGGATGAGCCCGCCGGGCCGCCGGGTGAGGGCAGATTCTCAAGCATGATATCCGCCATAGTTGCGCTGGCAATAAGTTGAACTGTCGGTCCTATAGTCCCACCTTCGGGGATATTCTGCACTATTATGGCCGCATCTTCCCAATCTACGGTTAAGGTAACAGCCATGCCGGCGGTGGGACCTCCGGGGATACCCTGGATAGCCATTCCGATCTCTTCCTCACCGGCGCTGAGCTGGATACCGGCAGGTTCAATAGGGTCGGGGGGATAGATTCTCAGCGTGCTCTGCTCGGTAATTATGTCGCCGTTCACTCGCTGCGCCACGGCTGCCGTGGGTACATCGGTTAAACGGATACGGGGCCACATGGGAATGTCGTTTTCCGCCTTAAGTTCGAGAGCCAAAATCTCCGTCTCAAAAGTCCTCAGATTAATCGGCTCGATACTGCCCAGCTGGACGCTGAACATACCGTTGGAGGTCTGGACTTCGGGATGGACCTCCATCCATAGCAGAGTGCCTTCGGTGGGGTCGTCGAAGAGACTGAACGAGACCTCGTAACTGCCGTCGGGTACCGGCTCGCCGTCAGTGCCATTTAACTGCCCCTGGTAGTTGACCAGAATCGGCTCCTGGGCTATGGCGAAAGCCGCCATAAGGGCTAAAGCCAGCGTCACGATCACGGTTGTCAAAATGGTCCGAATCATGTTGCTTCTCCTATCGTGAGGTTTTCGATTTTTTTGGTAATCCCTGATCTAAGATCTGCGAAGACAATAAATTCAATTGAGAATATCAATGCCGCCTGGCGGAGCGGGATGCATCCTCGTTCTTCAGCTCCCTAACGGTATCTTAATTATGAATTCAAATTTATTGTTTCTCGGCCTCCAACTCCGCTATACGAGACTCCAATTCCTCTATTCTACCAAGCAATTCTTTCACCCCAGCCAGAGCCACTCCCGCCGGATCGAGCATTGATATGTGCTTGTCATCCTCCCCGATGCTGAAAAGAGCGTAAAAATCCTGGGCCATGGGGCCGATATGTTCAATGTTTTCGTCCTGATCCTTGTAGCTCCACCTGCTGACCGGAAGTTGTTGGAGTTGTCGAAGGATTTCCTCACCATCAACGGGACGGATGTTACGCTTGGCATTCCTGTCGGATATTGATTGCCACTGCGAGGAGCCCGAGGAAAGTCTAACTCCTACTGACGCCTCTGAGTTGGAATATATATATGTGCCGCCGGAGGCGCGGACTTTGTACTGGTTGACCAGGTCGGATGATAAATTCGAACCGGTGGCGTCAGCCCACACGAAGGCTCCCTGGTGGACGGCCTTTGCTCTGAGACCTCCGGCCAGCGAATAATTCCCGGAGGCGTTGTTTGAGGCGCCGCCCGGGATAGCAGCATGACCGCCGGAGGCGATGTTGCCGTTTCCTCCGCTCACTACGGCATTCACGCCGCTGGCGGTATTGCTCTGGCCTCCCCCGACAAATGCCCCTCCGAAACTGGCCGAATTGCTCACGCCGCCTGCGACGGTGGCGGAGCCGCCGCTGGCGTTATTGCCGCTGCCGCCGAGAACGCTGGAGAAATTGCCTCCGGCAGAATTGCTTGAACCCACAACGAGAGTGTTAGTCCCGGCATTAGTGTTGCCGGAGCCGAAGTTGCCTTTGGGAGCAACGATGCCATCAGGTCCGAGTATTGTCGTCAGGGCTCCGCCTGTAGTATAGACGTTCAGGCCGCCCGCATGCATCTCGGTCTTAGCGGAAGAGCTGACATCATACATGGTAAGAGCGACTAACTCCACTTCAACCGCCAAATTGCCCTCCGGATCGAAAATACTGGCGCCGCGCGAATGCATCTCCATCTCGGCGAGAGAGTTGTGTTCAGATAAATCCAGGCTCCCACCGGTGGCATCAGCCAGAAAATCTACTACCGGCTCCTGTAGCTCACCGATTAGCAAGGACATATATGCGGAGAGATCGTCAATCCCCATATCGATTGATGGTTTTAGCGGTACATCCCCGATGAAGCCGAAGGCAATATTGGCCCCATTGCAATCGGTGTTAATACCCACGGTGGGCTTGTTGGGCGAATCGCAGGCCAAATCTATGTTAGCTCCGGCGCCGTCTATGCCGATATCGATCGAAGGCTTTGTGGGGATGTCCCCGGCAAGGCCAAATGCAATATTTGCCCCGTTGCAGTCTGTCGCTATTTCTACATTCGGCTTCTCATCCGAATCGCAGGTTAAATCTATGGTGGCTCCCGTCTGATTGGCAATGATATTGACCGAAGGCGTAAGGGGACTACCCCCAAGAAGGCTAATGTTTCCACCGGTGTCATCACCGGCGATGGATAAAACCACGTTTTCTATCAGACCCGAGCCTTCAATATCTCCCATCTCTATCTTTGACCCTGTTCCATCAGTAGTGATAATAAAATCCGGGTTGGGCCGGGGGTCGGCCAGTCTAAACATCGCCAGATCCGACCAGGCGCCCCATTGAGAAGCCGAATAAACATTCCGGGCGTCCTCATTAAGCAGAAGATTCAGGCTTGCACCCGCATCATCGGCGATCAACTTTATCTCAGGGTTTAAGGTGGAAGTGCCTTTGAAGCTGGCGCTCCCGCCGGTGGCGTCAGCCATAAAATCTACTACCGGCTCCTGTAGCTCACCGACCAGCATGGACATGTTTGCCTGTAGTTCGCCGACCCCGATACTTATAGCATCACCACCGACATCGAGGGACATGCTTGCCTGTAATTCGCCGACCCCGATACTTATAGCATCACCACCGGCATCGAGGGACATGTTTGCCTGTTGTTCACCGATCCCGATACTTATAGCATCACCACCGACATCAAGGGACATGTTTGCCTGTTGTTCACCGATCCCGATACTTATAGCATCACCACCGGCATCAAGGGACATGCTTGCCTGTAGTTCGCCGATCCCGATACTTATAGCTTTGCCGCCATCTGAGACGGTCAGTTTGCCCGGCTCGGTAACCACATCGCCGTAAAGACGGGTAGAGATAAAGGCAAAAGGGTTTACTCCCAGCTCTATGCGAGGGATCATCGGATCATCGTCGCCGACCTGGATCTGAATCCAGCGGCCCGCGGGATTGGTGGTGCCGCCGAATACGTCCGGTTCCAGCGGATTAATCCTTCCCAGATTGACTTGAAAAGATCCGCCCGAAGTTTCAACGCTTTGTTCTTCGGACCAGACCATGGTGCCATCTACGGGATGGTCCCAGACTGTGAAAACCAAAAAATAATTACCGTCGGGAACCGGGTTATTTACGTTATCCATAAGTTGCCCCTGATAAGACATTATCTCCGCGGCAAGCTGCGCGTAGGTTGGCGCAGTCGTTAATGAAAACGACAGAGCGACCATTAAACTGGCGAAAACCTTTGATTGCATGATGCTTCTCCTATTGTGAAGTTTTCTATTTTTCGGTAATCCTCGGTCTAAGATCTGCGAAGACAATAAATTTAGATGAAAATACCGATGCCGCTTGGCGGAGCCGGATGCTTCCTTAGTTCTTCAGCTTTTGAGTCTTACTGTTTCGAAGTAAGCCGGAACTTTAAGCGACGAATGATAAGATAGACTAAAGAGCTCCATATAACAAGAAAAAAATGTGAATAATAGCCATTAGCGGCTATGTTCAATCCCATGAATCAAATGAGACGATCAGCAAGTTTATCGGGCCGTAACCATAAACAGAAAATCGTTATCGGCCGGGCTAAAATTCCCGTCCGTGATGTAGACGTCAAAAAAACTATCGCTGACCTGATTGACAGTTAATAATCGGGCGGCACTGGCGCTTGCGGGAGGCGACTCGACCTCAGCGACTGCCATCGGTATTACATGGCCAGTACCAATTGCCGTTGCGTCCAAACCGATCGTATAGATGCCTGTACTACTTCGTGAGGCTGAAGCGACTCCAAAATCGCTCTGCAGGGCGCCACTGCCGGATACTCTGCCCCAGGCAACAATGGCGTTATCGCGGTAGCGTTCACCTATGCCAACTGTTTGGGTTGCCCCGGCATCGAGACCGAGGCTCATAGATCCCTGGTTGGTTATCTGAACAGTGATAGCCCCTTGCGCATCTTTCATAGTCACTCCACCGCCACCGTACGCGGCCTGGGGGAGAAAGTCGGGCTCCACGCCGAAGACCACCCCTCCGGCATCAATTTGTAGATCGAATGGATCCACCGGGCCGCCCGGGCCTTTCAGAAATATCTGATCCGGCGTGTACTGTGCGACGGTATCCCCGTCGCTCGTATCGGCAAACATGATGCCGTCAAGCGGATGAAAAGCGGCAATCGGCATATCAGGGCTGACCCCTATGCCTGTAAACACGGCCCCGCCCGGCCCATAGCTGGCTATGTCCGGCGAAGGTGGTTCCGGTTGCAGTTGTACAAAGACTGCGCCGCCCGGGCCGTACTGGGCGACCGTGTCGCCTGCAGTGGTGTCGGCAAACATAATGCCGTTGAAGGGATGAAAAGCGGCCACCGGCATATCAGGAGTGCCCCCTATGCCTATAAACACGGCCCCGCCGGGCCCGTAGCTGGCTAAATCCGGCAAATCAGGGTTGCCCCCTATGCCTGAAAACATAGCCCCCCCCGGCCCGTATTGGGCAAGCATGTCGCCTGAAGAGGGATCGGCAAACATGATTCCATCGGTATTGAACGTCGCTGTATCGGGCGAATTGGGATCTGAACTCAGTAGCCTCGAAAGAGTGATACCCGCTGCTGAGTACGAGGCTACTTTTCTTTCGTCAGCAGTCTCCGCCATAGATTCAACGTCCTCGACCGTTACCGTGAGCGTGCGAGATACCTCGGTCTCGTCACCAATATCCACAATAGCCAATCCCCCCGGTCCAAAAATAGTTGTGTCAGGCAACCCCGGAAGGTCATTGACAGATGTAAAATTAACTCCAAAAGGAGGACGATTATCTTCGCTGTCCGGGTCGCCTATCGTGGAATTAAAAAAGATGTTGTGGTCAGTCGTAATGATTCTATCCCCGAGGTCATCCGGGCCACCGGGATCTCCGATACGTATGAATGGTGTTCCCTGCAAATCAATGCCCGTCTCGACATCTCCGTCTATGCGCGAGGCTATCTTCGAGTAGGGAGTACTGGCAATAGAAATGCGCGGCGAAAGGATCTCTCCCTCCACCGTAACCTCCATTGCTGGCAAATACTCCGGGTTAATAATCCCAAAGATATCCAATCCTAATGGATTAACGCTTCCCAGGCTGACATTGTATGCTCCGCCAGTGACCTCAACTGCCTGGGTCTCGGACCACAGGAGATTCCCCCCGGTTTCACTGTCCCAGATGCCGAATGTCATCGAATAAGAGCCATCTGGCACCGGATCGCCGGTTTGATCTGATAAATTACCCTGGAATGAGATGGGATCAGGATTAGTGCCCCATACCAGAGAGTGGGTCATTGAGACTATTCCGACTGCGAGGAGTATTCTGGCGAGTTTCATTTTGTCCTCCTTTTAATGCAAGGTGGAAATCATTTAAGTACTTTATTTAAAGAACTTATCAAGATTCATCCGATTATGTTAAGAATCTCGTTTTCTATTCTGAGAAATGATGACTTGAGAATTGTGAAGAATAATTAGCATTAGTGGCATTTTGCGTCTCAAGGTACTTTTTCCTGCCATCGTCCGTCTAGAAAATCTGTCAAAAAGCAATTAGCGGTGAAGTCTATCGAGAACCATGGAATACGTCATATAAGGATGCCACGAACATCATTTAGCTCCTTCTATTGAGCAGTCCATGAATTTGTCGATGCTCGTACAAATAACGGGCACAATAAGATAGGAAAAAAGGTCTATCTTGTCAAGGGAAAATGAAAATAATAGCCATTAGCGGCCATTTCCATGGATGTAATAATTAGCATGGCTTCTGAAGCGATTCAGGAGAACTTATAGGCTATGGTATTCTTACAAAGCCACTCAACCGACCTGCGCTGGTTCAGAGGAATTTTCCAGTTGGTCGATGAAACTATCGAAATAGTAAGGTGTTTTCTCGAATGAATCGGAGTAAAGCGATCCCATCACCTGGTAATCGTGGTTTACGAAGCCTTCGACTGAATCATCGCAGACGTTTATATGAGTGATGGTTGTGCCCGATCTTTCCGCAGATGACGGATCAATTGCAGCGGAGTGTGCCTGATAGGTCGCCTCGACCTTTCCCGTGCGGATATCCTCCACGGGGATAGCGGTTCCGAAATGAGGAGTCTTCAAGGATGTTGTTTCGATACCGAGCGCTGAAGCCAGAGAAACGGCTCCACAACCGATTCCAAGGATGGGTCTTATGCCGATCACGCGTTCGATTTGCGATATGATCTTCTCTGAGTTTTCGGGCGCTATAGAATCGCCCGCTATGATGACACCGTCCGGGTGCAGGGCGACTATGTCCTCGGGGAACGTATCCGGAGGTACCATCCGCAGCCTGCATCCCAGTTTTTTTAAGTTCCTCAATAGATTGTAGCTGGTACCGAGATCCCAGAGGACGATGTTGTATTTTTCTTCAGGTTTTTCGCCGTTGGCCAGATCCCATAGATATTCCTGGGGAGCGGTTACAGATCTTAAATCCTCATCGCCGTTGGAGACCGGTTCCTGCGAGTTTATGATTGCCTCTTCCTTTTTTCTATCAAGGGATCCGGTGGCATGGGGGGCAAAGGCTAAAGCATCATATAAAAGATCCCTGCGGTCCGGGATGAAACCACAGATTCTGTTTGATTTGAAATACCTGATCAGTCCCGGTTCAAGAGGATGGGATTCGGATTTTTTTATGCTGCCCATGAACACCAGAGCCGAAAGATGGGGCATGAACGATTGATTTTCTTCAGGCGAGGGCTGGCGATTTTCGACATAGACAGGATCGGTTATGACTATCTTTTTGCGGTATGCCGGATCGGTGAGAATATCCCAGCAAAAGCTCTGCGAGCGAAAATGAACGATTTCTCCAACACAGGAACCAGCCCAACCAAAATACCTGCCGGAGAAAAGCCCGACATCTTTTACGGCCAGATATCCCCTCATCGGGGGAGACTGCTACCATACCATAAAGAAGTTGTCAAGCAGTTTATTATCGTTTCTGAGTTATTTTGCGTTTCCCTTAGCACTCTTCATTTCATTTAGATGAGCGGATGGTTGATCGGAGCAAATCAAGATTTCACTTGACTTATGTTGGTCGGTATTGCATGTTGAGCGCCGAAATTCAGTTTCCCGGGGGGTGAAATACCGAGATTAAGATTTTGACAGTGTTTGCACCCGATGATGAAAACAGATCAATTAAGAGCAGCTATCTTTCGATTCAATCCGTCTCGCAATATGGGGCGGCTTTTGTTTTATGATGACAAATAGAATATTACTTTCCGTTTCGTTTTTATTAGTCCTGCCGTTTGCGGTCTGGCTTGCGCATAAAGGGCCCGGCGAATCCTCGGTATCGTATCCTCCATATGACCTGGTTGCCATGAGTACTCCGGGTGATACCACGGGATCGGTTACGCTGAACTGGTTCTCACTTACGGGCGACGATGAAACGGCTCAAACATTCCCGGTATACGGGATCCTGAGATCTGACGCAGCTGTGGGGCCGTTCGATGAAGCAGGCGCAGTATCGTTCGAATCTCCCCGGGCTTCACCGAAGACGCGTCAATTCAGGGATACGACGGCGGTAATCGGATCATCTTATTTCTATAAGGTGTCGTGCGAGACCCTCGATGGAGTTATCGAATCGAATATTTATGGTCCTATTCAGTCCATAGCGCAGCCGACGGATGAGGAACCGATAGGATCGGGGGACATTGTCCTGTTCCCGCCGACTCAACTTCGGGTATTCGATACTCCTGACGACAACGGCAGTTCCATCAGCCTTGAGTGGAAAATCTCTCCCAACGATGTTCCCAAGAGCATGATGTTTAACGGCTATGATATCTTTCGATCCACAGCCCAGGACGGGCCATATGAGCGGGTTGGCGAGACTACCGGTGGAGTATCGGATGCTGAGCGGGATGTCAAAACCCTGGCGAACGGCAGTGACGTACGCGACGGTACGCCATACTATTACTATGTAGAGGCGAAATGGAATGGCCAGAGGGCGAGATCCGATGTGGCCGGTCCTGTAAAGTCGAAACAGCAGTGGTTCCATACGGGTCGGGGAGTGTCTTTTGTGCTTCTTGGAATCCTCATAGCCTCGATTCTGTTCTACATCAACCAGGCAAAAGCCGGTAAGGAATTATTCATTCGAAAGATTGCCGGTCTTGAGGCCGTTGACGAGGCTGTCGGCAGGGCCACGGAAATGGGCAAGGAAATTCTATTTATACCCGGTATTCAGGATATGAATAACATGCAGACCATAGCGGGGCTAACCATACTCGGTCGGGTGGCCAAACTTACTGCGGAATACGAGACGAAACTCGACGTGCCTGTATCTCGCTCTCTGGTCATGGTGGCCGCCCGGGAGATAGTGAAGGAAGCTTATCTCAATGCCGGTCGTCCCGATTTCTACAACGATGATATGGTTTATTACCTGACGGATGACCAGTTCGGCTATGCGGCCGGTATCGACGGGCATATGATGCGGAGGAAGCCGGCCACCATCTTTTATCAGGGAGCCTTTTTCGCCGAATCGCTTATCCTGGCCGAAACAGGGAACTCAATCGGGGCTATACAGATTGCAGGTACCGCAATGCCGGCGCAGCTACCTTTCTTCGTGGCCGCCTGCGATTATACGTTGATCGGCGAGGAGTTATTTGCCGCCTCTGCATATCTTTCTAAAGAGCCGAAGCTCCTGGGTTCATTGAAGGGGCAGGATATCGGCGGCAAGCTGGTCTTTTTCAGTATGGCATTGGTGTTTATAATCCTGGCGACTGCTGCGTCATTCTCTGGCAGCGGACTGGTCGCGAAAATAGCCAGGATCTTTTCGGTTAATTAGAGCGGGAGTCTTTTTTTGAGAAGAGAAATACCACTGATCTTAACGGCCGTTGTCGGCCTGACCTTCCTCATACAGTTCTTCGTGCCCCATGAGCCTATGGGGGATCTCGCCAATACATTTTCCGATTGGTATTCCATAATTTCCGCTTTCGCAATCTGGCTCGGCGCGTTGAACCTGATGAAGATATCCATCGAGAAAATTTCAAAAAAGGATAAGGACTGGTTTTTCGCTGTTTCCACGATCGCATCATTTTTGGTCATTATCGTAGTCGGTTTTTTCTTCTCCGGGGGACGGCAATTTCTGGATCTGGGTACGAGATTCGATTGGCTTTATAGAAATGTATATTCGCCACTGAGCGCCACAATGTTTGCCCTTCTGGCCTTTTTCGTAGCCTCGGCATCGTACAGGGCATTCAGGGCGAGGAGCGCTCAGGCCACGGTGCTCCTTCTGGCGGCTTTTATAGTGATGGTGGGCAGGACTCCCTTCGGCGACAAACTGAGTGAATTCTTATTTTTGCCCGAGGGGTGGGGGATCGCGAATCTTACAAATGTCATCATGAATTATCTGAATGTCGCCGGTCAACGTGCGATTATGATCGGAATCTCATTGGGAATAGTCTCGACTTCGCTCCGGATAATATTGGGAATCGAGCGATCGTATCTGGGAGGCGAATAAAATGCAGAGATTTTTTGAAAGACTTCTCACTATGGATCGCCGGATTATATTCCTGGTTATTTTCCTGGCCGTTTCGGTTCCGATATTCCTGAACATAGAAATCAATATCCGGGTCACCGGAGAGGTACAGATTCTGTATGATGCCTTAAACGAACTACCGCGGGGTTCCAGGATTTTGGTCTCCTGCGATTATGATCCGGGTTCGGAACCGGAGCTTCAGCCGATGGCCGAGTCCGGCTTCAGATATTTCATAGAGAATGACCTGAAGTTCATAATTATCGGCCTCTGGCCTCAGGGCCCGATGCAGGCGAACAAGGCTCTCGAGACTATCAGCGAGGTCAATGAGGGTTTCGTTGTCGAAGATGGCGACACACTGTATTTTGGGCGCGATATAATAGTGGTGGGTTCGGATTCCATTCGCTATGGAATTGATTTTATCAACCTCGGTTTCCAGGTAGGCCAGGAGCTTGTAATTCAGCGTATGGGATCATCGTTCGGAGCTGCTTTCCCCAACGACTCCTGGTATGGCAGACCGATAGGCGAGTTCCCTATCATGGATGGGTTAAACAAACTTTCCGATTTTGATTTCGTCTATAATCTCTCCGCCGGTTATCCGGGCACTTATGAATGGGTGCAGTTTGCGGTGGATAGATTTCATGTTCCGGTGGGAGCGGGCAATACGGCGGTGCAGGCGCCCCTGGTTTATCCATACCTCAATACCGGGCAGTTGACCGGATTATTAGGCGGCATGAAAGGCGGCGCCGAGTTCGAGAAGCTGGTGGGTCACAAGGCCAGGGCCACCCTGTCCATGGTGAGCCAGACGGCAGCTCACATTTTTGTGATACTGTTTATAGTGATTGGAAATCTCGCGTACTTCGCCACCCGCGGTAAACAGAGCAAGATAGGTTCTTAGGTATGCAAATATCGGGTGAAATAGGATACTGGATCGCGGCCTTCTTTACGATAGGTATCGCCTCTTTCTTGTATAAAGATAATCCGCTGTATAAATTTTGCGAATCAGTCTTTGTGGGGATCTCCGCGGGATACTGGTTTGTGATGCTATTTTATGAGAACATGGTGCCGAAGCTGTTCGATAGCCTCGGGATATCATATATGTTTGGTCTCTGGGAAGAGAAGGGCGCCATCCAGGATATACTTGCGGGGCAATGGAATATCAATATACTACATATCCTGGCTCTGGTACTGGGAGTAATGATGCTCATGCGATTGATCCCGAGTATCGGCTGGATAGCCCGCTGGCCCCTGTCGGTAATCGTCGGATCCACCGCCGGCCTGTGGATGGTTACCTATTTCCAGTCCAACTTTTTAAGCCAGCTTCAAAAGACGGTTATCCCTCTGTTTGACATGAACCGGATTCACGGTCTTGCTGAGGTGGGAGCAAACATGGCAGCTCAGGGCAGATCTATACCATTCGATGTCTATTTTGGCGCTTACCTGGGCAACCTCGTTCTTATAGTGGGCACTCTAACAGGATTGATTTACTTTTATTTCTCAAAAGAGCATAAGGGGGTGCTCGGCGGCGCTGCCAAAGTCGGTATTTATTTCTTGATGATAACATTTGGCGCCTCGTTCGGATACACCGTCATGTCGCGTATGTCTCTTCTGATCGGGCGACTTTACTTCCTCTACGGCGACTGGCTCGGATTGGTGCAATAACATTTTTGTTGAATAAGGGCATTCGCCCGGTGTATATAATAGTGAGGTATGGGAAGTGGATGTTATTTATTTGATATTGAAATTCCGATGGCTAACAGGTGAAGTTTAGACGTGAGATCAGGAGTAACAGATGGATTATAATATACCCTACTATATATGGCTTATAATTGCAGTGCTGTTCATAATGGTGGAGATATTCGCCGCAGGTTTTTTCTACGCCTGTTTTGCGTTGGGGGCGCTGGTTGCTGCGGCATCAGGCCTGATTACAGGAAATCCGATATGGCAGATTGTCATCTTCTGCGTGGTATCGGTGGGATTAATTCCTGTATCGAGAATTTTCGCCAGAAAAATCACGGATGAATCGGTGCCGCAGGCCGGGGCGGACGCACTTGTAGGTTTAACAGGAATCGTGACGGAGGCCATCAGGCCCGTCGATGATGCCGGCAAGGTGAGGGTCGATGGTCAGAATTGGCGCGCGGTGGCATCGGAAGATATTGAGGTGGGCACTGCGATCAAAGTAATAGCCCTGCGGGGGGCCAGACTTACAGTAGAAGCTATTGATGCAAAGGGAGGAAATAATGGATAACGCCGGTATCATTTTACTTCTGGCTGTCATAGTGTTTTTCGCCTTCGTCCTGGGGGCTATGTCGATCAGGATAATAAGGCCTTTTCAAAGAGGTCTGGTTGAACGGCTTGGCCGTTATCAGAGGAAATGCCATCCCGGTTTGCAGGTGATATTTCCTATTGTCGAAACCCTGGTTCGGGTGGATATGAGGGAAAGGGTGGTCGATGTTCCATCACAGTCTATCATCACCAAGGATAACGTGGTAGTGGAGGTCGATGCCCTCATTTACTGCCAGGTGACCGATCCCTTTAAGGCCCATTACGAGATCACCGATTTCGTCTATGCGGCGGTGAAACTGGCGCAGACGAACCTGAGAAATACTCTGGGTGAAATGGAGCTTGATCAATCATTGACATCCAGGGACACCATCAACGAACAACTCAGATCGGTGCTCGACACGGCAACCGACAAGTGGGGAATCAAGGTTAACAGGGTAGAGATACAGAGGATCGACCCGCCGATGGATATCACCGAGGCAATGAGCCGTCAGATGAAGGCCGAGCGCGACAAGCGGGCGGCGATCCTGGAGGCCGAGGGTGTCAAGCAGGCCGATATTACGACGGCAGAGGGTTCCAAGCAGGCGACCATTCTGGAGGCCGAGGGTAAAGCCGTGGCCGTGAAGAAAATCGCCGATGCGGAAAAATACAGGAAAATTGCCGAGGCCGCCGGGGAGGGGGAGGCTATCATCAATGTGTTTTCCGCTATACATAAGGGCGCGCCCGATGATAAACTGATAACGCTGAAATATCTTGAGGCGCTTAAGGGCATGGCCGACGGTCAGGCCACGAAATTCTTCATTCCATATGAGGCATCCGCTCTCATTTCGGGGCTGGGGGCGATTGCCGATGTCTTGAAGCCTGAAATGAAAACCGGGCTGAAAGAAGAGTCTGATACCGGGGGAGATTAGCATGGAACAGGTTAAATCGTTGGTTGCCGGCAAACGTTTGACGTTCGTCAAGCCCGAGATGACCGTATTCGAGACAGTCGCAAAAATGGCCGACACCAAAATCGGAGCGGTGATTGTTCTCGATGACAGCAAGCTTGTGGGGATATTTACCGAGCGTGACCTTCTTAACAGGGTCGTCAGCGTTGGCAAGGACCCTCAGAAGACGAAGATATCGGACGTGATGACCAGGGATGTCGCCGTCTGCAATGCCGACGATACCTATGAGAGTTGCTTAGCCCAGATGAGAAAGATTGGCTGCCGTCATATGCCGGTGGTCGAGGGCGATAAATTGCTGGGAGTGCTATCCATACGGGATCTGTTGAGACATCATATATCGGTTCAGGACGCCGAGATAAAAATGATGAGCTCTCTATATCAATACCAGCCACCGGACATGGAATATTAAGCAGGCTAAAACGGCTGGCAGGCATTCAGTTAACATATAAGTATAGACGATTTTTCGTTTCTTTATGAATGTTGCGGGTTGTCTGATTTAATCTCACAGGCAAATATCATCTGAAAAAGCAAAATAGTTGATGCGATAATTCTTACTATTTAGTATTATATGTTTATGAGACAGGCCCGCGGAGGTTTTTTTACCACCTGAAAAAGTTATGATATTCAGTCCGGAAAAGAGACGCCTCATTTTCATTCTTCTTGCGTTGTTGTTGGCGTTGACGACTCATTATGGTCCGGTTAAGGCTCAGGAGAGCATTTCTGAAGCGCCGATAATAGATCCGGATTCGGGTTTCATCTTTAGCTACAGCCTGCTGGCGCCGCCGCCGGGCCCGCCGACAGATCTTACGGCCGGCGATCTACCGAATGATCCGGGAGGAGCGGTCACGGTTGGCTGGAGAAAGGCTCCGGGCGACAACAGCATTTTCCACGCGGTACTGGGTTATCTTCTTTTTCGGTCAAGGTCGCCGGATACCGGTTTCGTTCTCCTGACAAGACTTCCAGCCGGCGCCGGCGGTTATTCCGATTCAGACACGTCGTTGGTCAACGGGGGAAATTATTATTATAAGGCAGCCTCGATCTATGAATCTGATACTCTATTTGCAGGAGTAGCCGGGCCCGCAGTTCCGAGGGCTCAGTTTTTTCATTCAAAGAGAATTCCGGTGCTTCTTTTTATGCTTCTTTTTACAGGCGCCGCTCTATATCTGATTTCCCACTCCAAGCGCGGAGGCAAGCTGTATATCCGCCCTATCGCCGGCATCGATGCGGTCGACGAGGCAATCGGGCGGGCGACAGAGATGGGCCGGCCGATATTGTTCGTTCCCGGGCTGGGCGAGGCCTCGCGCGTGGCAACCATTGCGGCCTTCACTATACTTGGCCGGGTAGCGAGAAAGGTAGCCGAATACCAAACCAGGATCATCGTACCGAATTACGATCCGGTGGTCATGACCATCTGCCAGGAAGTCGTAAAAGAGGCTTATACGTCTGCGGGCAGGCCCGAGGCTTACGATGCTAAGGACGTCTATTTTGTGACTCAGGATCAGTTTCCATATACGGCCTCTGTCAACGGTACCATGCTGAGGGAACGGCCGGCCACCAATTTCTATATGGGCATGTTTTATGCTGAATCGCTGATTCTGGCGGAGACAGGTTTCGTCGCCGGTTCCATTCAGATTGCCGGGACCGACCAGTTGATTCAGATCCCGTTTTTCGTAGCCGCCTGCGATTACACCTTGATGGGCGAGGAACTTTACGCCGCCTCTGCATATCTCTCACAGGAACCTCAGCAGATTGGCACCTTGAAGGCTCAGGATTGGGGTAAGGTATTGGCTATCGCGCTGATGTTTGCCGGTGTTATCGCATATTTGTTCGGGAATGGCGCAGGGGAGGCGTTGACCACCTGGGTCACGGGAGGATAGACCAACAAGATGAGTATGCCGATTGCTGCAATAGAACAGCACCGACAAACGAACGGTCAGGCTATTAGATGAGACGGGAAGTCCCCTTAGGGATAGTCTTTGTCTGCGGCGCCTTCATGGCCCTTCAGTTTTTTGTACCGCACTATGTATCGGCTACCATATATCAGTATGCTCTGAACTGGACCATTATCATCGGCATATTTACGCTGGTGGTCGGGATCGGCTCATTGGTGAATCTTCACTATGACAGGGTTTCCAAACAGAAAGAGAACTGGCCTTATTCAATTGTGACGCTTACGGCGCTTCTTTTCATGACGGTAATCGGTCTATTTTCTCCCGATGCTCTCCAGAACACCAAGGGCCTCTTTATGAAAATGTATTTTTATGTCTTATCGCCGGTTCAGGCGACCATGTTCGCGCTCCTGGCGTTCTTTATCGCTTCGGCGGCTTATCGCGCTTTCAGAGCCAAGACATTACTGGCGACTTTGCTTTTGCTCTCGGCCGCTGTGGTTATGCTGGGGCGGGTGCCGATCGGCGATATGCTGACAGGCTGGCTGCCCGAGGGTTTGAGGTTCTCCGACATCGCCAAATATATTCTCGATTACCCGAACACCGCGGCCAAGCGGGCAATCTATATAGGCGTAGGGCTGGGCATAGCTGCCACCTCGCTTAAGATCATCCTGGGCATTGAGAGAACCTGGCTGGGTGGAGGGAAATGATGGCGCAGGGGATCTGGCAAAAATTATTAGATCTCGACCGCAGATGGATATATCTCGTCATCGGTATAGTTACTTTCATACCGATGCTCAGATATATCGGGCTGCCGATCAAGATCACGCCGGAGGTGATAGCGGTTTATGATAGAATAGAATCGCAACCTCCCGGAACAGTAGTCATGGTACCCATGGAGTTCAGTCCGTCTACAATGGCCGAGCTTGAACCGATGGCCAGGGCGGTCTTGATTCACTGCTTTTCGCGGGATTTGAGGGTCATATCAACAGCGCTGCAGATTGACGGAGTGATTTTGATCGAACAGGTTTTAAGAGAATCGGCGGCGGAGTACGGCAAAAAATATGGCGAAGATTATGTTTTCCTGGGATATAAACCGTATCCCGAAATGGTCATTTTAGGAATGGGAGAAAATTTCCGCAATAATTTCCCTAAAGACTATTATAATAATGATCTCGACGATTTGCCGATGATGGCAGGGGTCAATAATTATTCCAGTGTTTCCTTCATTGTAAATATTAACGCCACTTCGGGAGTCGATTACTGGATTAACTATGCTAACGGCAGCTACGGTGTGCCCCTGGCTCTGGGCGTTACCGCGGTCATCGCCACCGACTATTACGCCTTCCTGCAGTCGGAGCAGATTTTCGGCCTGATGGGCGGGCTGAAGGGTGCCGCCGAATATGAGAGGCTTATCGGACGACCAAAAGATGTCGCCAATCGCGCCATGACCTCGGTTTCGGTGGCGCACGTATTCATTCTACTCTTCATAATCCTGGGTAACGTGGCCTTCTTTGCCGCACGCCGATCGGAACGGAGCTGAGTTATGGAATCAATATCCCTTGGCGCAATGTTCTGGATGACAATAGCGGCCTTTCTGACCCTTTGCATATTTTCCTTTCTCTATCGGGATAACCCGTTTTACAGATTTGCCGAACACCTGATTGTGGGCATATCCGCGGGATACTGGATAGTCGTACTGTATCACACATCATTGACCATCCTGTGGATCGAACCATTACTTGCGTCCGTAAAAGCTTTCTCCAGCTCTGAAGGATCCTTCCTGGGCAAAACGGGGATGCTCATTGTGAGTATCATGCCGGGAGCCATCGGACTGTTGATGTTCAGCAGGTTTTTCAAAAAGACATCCTGGATCTCACGATGGCCCATCGCATTCTATCTCGGCGTTTCGGCAGGGGTGGCCTTACCTCGGTTTCTGCAAAGTTTCGTAATCAGGCAGGTGGCGGCCAATATGATAGATCCCAGGGCAATTTATAACACCATGTCATCGGACCTGACCATATTATTCACCTACGGCAACAGCACTATGCAGTTCTGGCAGGGACTGGGCCAGATTATAATACTCCTGGGGACCATCTGCGGTCTGGCTTATTTCTATTTTTCCGCCGAGCATAAGGGTATTTTCGGTGGGGCCGCCAAGATCGGGATATGGATATTGATGATCGGGTTTGGCGCCACGTTCGGGTATACCGTCATGGCGCGCATCTCGCTTTTGATCGGACGTTTCAATTTTCTGATCGGCTGGGTTTCCGCTCTGGGTGAGCTCTTTAGAACGTAGAGGAACTCTTTACAAACTTAAATATGTTTTAATCATCGGCCATGAATGCCGCGATAATTTTCATTATAACGCTGATTCTGACACTGGTTTCGGTTTCGGAATTTGCGCTGGCAAAGGGAGTGGTTTGCCTATACGACAGCACCGATATCGAGGTGAAAAAGAACTTATCGGCGGTCGTTAAGGTATTCAAGACCTTTGAGATTACCACCGAAGCGGGAGCGAGATTCGCGGAGGTGACTGTTCCCCTGAACGATTTTATAAAGATAAAAGATATCAAGGGCTACACTCTTCTGCCGGGCGGGCGCAGAGTAAAGCTCAAATCGCAAGACGTTCAAAGGGCGTCCGCCACCAGAATTCGGGAGTTCGGGGGCACACGGTTGTTGTTGATATCCCTCAGGTCTCCCGCAGTTGGCGCCATAATTCATTATGAATACACCTTGGATATAAGGAGCCTGCTGTACCTGCCTCGTATTACCCGCGATACCTCATATCCTACCGAGCGATTCGTGGTGCGCCTCAGGTGGCATAAAAATGTTAAACTGAATTATGATTTTAACGGTCTGGAAATAGAATTGTCAAAAAAGGATATCAGATTTCATGCGGAGAATCTCCCGGAATTGCCGGCTGAGAATCAGTCCTGTCCGGATGACCTGTATCTGCTTTTGAGCACCGAGGCCTTCGCATATGGTAAGATGAAATACCACTCAAGATCCTGGGCTGATGTCGGCCGGTTTTTTGCGCAGCAGGCCCTCCAGTCGGAGGAATCTTTAATAGAGGCGGGGCGGCTGGCATCGAGACTGGCCGGAGGATCTCTATCTCGCGAGGATACTCTGAAAGCCCTGTTCGATTTTGTGGCCGATTCGGTTTCCTACGTGGCGTTAGAAATAGGCAGAGGTGATTTCGAGCCGCACTCCTGCGGCCGCATAATCGAGCGGCGTTTCGGAGATTGCAAGGATCAATCGGTTCTGCTTAGCTCGCTTTTCAGGAGCGTGGGTATCGATGCCTATCCGGCTTTAGTTTTCACAGGAGATTATCCCAGAGTGAGCGATCTTCATCCCTGGCCGGCATTTTTCGATCATGCCGTGGTAGTTGTCAAGGAGCCCCGGAGTAATCTGGTTCTGGATCCCAGCGATCCGCTGTCATCTATCAATTCGCCGCCTCCTCGTCTGCAGGGCAAGAGCTTTATAGTGGCCGACGGTTACTCCGGATTGCAGGAGCCTGATCCGAGCTCTAAGCCATCCCGTGGAATTATCTGGCAATTCACCATAACGGAGGAAATCTCTGGTGGGCTAAGTGTGGATTTTTCACTTAAGTATCTGAACGATGCGGCCATATCAGCAGGTGAGAGGTACGGTAATAATCACCGGCAACAATTATACGAACCGGTTGTGACGGCCCTTCAGGATGCCGGCTGGCAGATGTCATCTATTGATTTTCAACCGGTCGTAAAAGGTTTGGATTCGCTGGTTATCGCCGGCCGATTTCGAATATCAGATGATAATATTCGCCCGCTTGGGAATCTGGCCGTAGGTTCTCCGCTGGTCTCATACCTGTTGGATAATCTCTTCGGACAGGTAAGGGAAGGAGACTATTGCCATAACGGTTCTATTCTCCTCGAAGAATCGGTGCGGATCAGGTTGTCTCCGCACCTGCTAGTTGATATAGCCGAATATCATGATCTGTGGCTGCGCGACAGTCTGGAATTTTCAGATGAGATCTCTTTTGACGATGGTTCGGTGCTTTTTCGTCGGGCATTCGATTTTGCAGGTGGCATGATCAGCGCTGACGATTATAACAATTTCCGCGATTATATCCTCTCCGCGAGAAACCAGCGGTATGTCCAGATCAGCCGATAGATTCTTTATTCGCAGACGCCTGTTGGCCTGTTTCCTGCCGATCCTGGGCTTCTTCTTCTTGCCGTCGGTGTGCGGCTCGCAGTCCGTCTTCGAGGAGCTGCGTGGTCGATATCGCCTTGTTTATGATTCTACATTCATCTGGCCCGACGGCAAGGGCGGATTCGATTACGTCAGACGATTCATATCTGAGGTAGTCCTTGCAGAGGATGGAAGGGGTGTGCTCTCACGCCCGGCGACCCCGATTCTGAAAAAGGAAGATGAGATCGGGATAACAGCCTATACCGTGCTGCCATCCGGGGAAATTCATTATGCAGATTCAACCGATCTGGTCACCAGGACTTTTCCCGGAGACGCCAGGAGAATCTTCGTCAATTTCCGGCAACCGGAACCGGGTGCGATGCTGCATTTTGAATGGACCCTGATATCGAAAAAGGCGAACATATCCGGTAAGCGTTTCCTGGGCAGGACGGTCGGAGTCGATTCAGCGATAATCATTATAACTGTTCCGGAGACCTGGGTTTTCAATTTCGCGATCTCCCCGGAACTTGCTGTCAGAGAGGCAAGACTAAGAGAGCGACTTGTAGATGGCCCCGCCCGGGTAAGCTATTCCTGGGCTGCGACGAATCTTGGCCCCCTGAATATTGAGGAGTTTTCCCCACCTGTCCATCGAATGATATACTGCGTTTATTTTTCTCTATCGCTCGATGTTGGATGGCCCGATCCTGAATTGCAGAAGGTAAGCTGGGCGAAGATCGCAAAGCTCTATTACACCGAATTACAAGATTTCATCAAAGAGAGCTCGTCTATCGATCGGATTGTCGATTCGCTAGATGCCCTGGTTTCGGATGATAGGGAGGCGGCCGAAGCCGCCTTCGATTGGGTCAGAGGGAATTTCATACCTCAATATCCCGGCATATCGTTTTCCAAACGGTTAGACGAGGTTATTGAACGGGGCAGGGGAACCCGGGCGGAGGGGGCGGCAATTCTGTATGCGATTCTTCAAAAGTTGGTTATTCCCTGCGCCCCTTATCTGGCAGCCTCCCACGACACTGGAGATCCGATGCCGGATCTGCCCGGCCTTTTCTGGTTCGATCGGGTGCTGGTGGCCTGTTTCCTGGATGGAGACACGATCTGGACAGATCCTTCTTATCCGGCAATAGAGCTGGGTATTCTGCCGTTCGAGGATCAGAATATCCCGGTGCTTCGTCTCGATGAAGCCACCGCGGAATTCGCCTCCACACCCGATATCGATTACCATGACAACGGCAAAGCGATTCATCTAAAGCTCGATATCGATTCGTCAGGAGCGCTATATGGTGAGGCAACTGAAATATATTCAGGGGCGTTGATAGCCGAAATATCCTCTTATATGTTCAGCCTGGAAGAGGAGCAGAGAAAAATGCCCTGGGAGAGGAAGCTGGCCAAATCCTTTCCGGGGGTGAAGCTTCTGAGGTTCGTTTCTATTCCTCCGGTGGCGGAGGGCGAGGCTTATCGGGTCGGCTATACATTTACCACGGGGCCGATAATCAGGCCTTTCGCCAGGCGGGCATATATCCCGATGGATCTCCTGGGGCGATGGGAGGATTTGCCCGCGCTACCGCCGGGAAGCAGGCAATTCCCGATCGAGCTCCGCAGGCCGAGGTTTGAATTTGAGAGGATTACGCTGAATATCTCGCCTGCTCTGGAGGTGGAATACATCCCCAAGAATTTTTCCATGAATAGCTATATCGGCGAGATATATTCGGTAGCGCGAAAAGACGAAAATACCATTACGATTACCCGGGGTTTTGGCCTGAAGAGATCGAAGCTTCCGCTCTCGGCATATAAATCGCTCAGAAGATTTTTCAACGCAGCGCGAACTGAGGCCGATAAGCAGATCATTTTAAGAAGGATTGATTGAGCGATGCCGGAGTTGCCGGAGGTTGAGACCATCGTAAGAGATCTCAAGGGACGAGTGATCGGGGCGGAGATCCGGGGAGTCAGCTTTCTAAATGGGTCGATATGGCGCAACGGCAAACCTCCTTCACGATCCCTGATTCAAAGGAAGATCGAAAATATAGATCGCAAGGGCAAAAACATCCTCATACATCTTTCCAAAAACCGCACGCTGGTTGTACATCTGAAGATGACGGGGAGATTGACGTTCGAGGCCTCCGGAGTTCCGCTGGTCAAGCATACGCATTTTGCGATCAAGCTTGATAATGGAGAACTTCGGTTTAACGATGTCAGGCGGTTTGGCTATCTCGATCTTGTGAAATCATCTGAACTTGACAAAATAGGTTATCTATCACGACTGGGACCTGATCCTCTCCTGATAGCTGAAGATGAATTTATCAGGATCATCCGGTTGAAAAGGCGGATCATTAAATCTTTACTATTAGACCAGAGAATCATCTCCGGCCTGGGGAATATTTACACCGACGAGGCGTTGTTCCTGGCGGGGATACATCCGCGAAGAATCTCCTGTGGTCTTAGCCGAAAACGCTTAGGACAACTCTACCAGGCAATAATTGAGATATTGAATGCGGCGATCGAGGGCCGGGGCTCATCCGTCGGCGATTATGTGGATGGCTCAGGTTTGCCGGGCTTCTACCAGGAACGCCACAAGGTATACGGTCGCGAAGGGCAACCATGTTTTCAGTGTGATAGACCTATTAAAAGGGAGATTATCGGCAGCCGGTCTGCGCATTTCTGCACGCGCTGCCAGAGGTAGACATTTGGAGGATGAGATCGCTTCGTCGTCTCATACGAGTCGTACGACCTGCGGACTCCTCGCGATGACGAAACCTCCCGCTGACATTCCCGATCCTACAGATCCGTAGGACCCCGGTCAGGAATCCAGCGCAGAGGCTTCCCTATGGATTCCCGCGTGCGCGGGAATGACATTATTATCTTTATACAGCAGGGGCGAGGTTACCTCGCCCCTACAAACATGATTATTATTATCTCAAATATATTAATTTTATGGTCGTTGAATTCCGTGGAGTCTTTGCTCTGGCGAAATAGATTCCGGATGAGATTTTATTTCCCAGGGCATCCCGGGCGTCCCATATGATTTTTCCCTCCTTTATCTACATTTCAAGAATCCTATTTCTTGTTTCGAATGCTGTAAATCCCGATCATACCTCCTCTCGATTCTCAACGCTGTCTCTCTCCTCCTCGCAATCGCAATCGTGCTGGCAGCCAACAACAACAAAGCCAAGATGAGCATCCCCCATTCAGACAATGTTGGTATCTCCAAAATCTCATCCCGGCGGCTATAGTAAATACCGCGCCCATCCAGGCCGCTATCCTGCCGCCAGACAACGTGCACGGTCTCATCCACAACAGCCAGATCCGGCGCCAGAGACATTCCGGGATCATCCTCTATCCTCTGCTGTTCTCCCCATGTAGTTCCATTGTCTTCACTCAGCATATAAAAGATATCCCCCTGGTTATATCTCCAATCCTCCCAAACCGAATGAATCAAATCCCCCTGCCAGATGACATTCGGATATAGAGCATCATGGGTGAACGTTATTTGCTCTTCCTCCGACCAGATTTCTCCAGAATCATAGCTGTATCTTACGAACAGATCCCCGCGCCAGAGATTGGGCGAATATTTGTAGTCCATCCAGCAGACAATCAACTCGCCCCGGTCATTTATGGCGACGGAGGGCCAGTCGGAGCCCTCGCTATCAAGAGTCGAAAGCATGATGTTCTCAGACCAGCTATCACCGGAATCGGTGCTTCTTTTATAGTAGATTTCCCATTCGTCATCATAATTGAACCTGCCTACCCAGACGAAGTGAATGATATCTTCTCTGGCCACGATTTCAAAGCGCCCCGTCTCCTGTGTCTGGAAAACCTCTGTTGGTTCCGCCCAGGTCTCGCCCCAGTCGTTACTCTTAGTGAATTCAACCACGATCTGCTGCTCAGCTGTGCGACTATAAATCAAGAATAGTGAAGAGCCAAAGAAGGAGAATGCATGTTTATGAAGTTCATAGCTGTTTGAGGGTAGAATATAGGTGACGTTTCCCCATGATCCGCCTCCGTTTGACGAACGCCGAAATCCAAGATTGTATTGCCCCCCCCTGGAAGATTCTGCCACCATATGGTAGCCACACTATCTCCTTTCACTTGGACCCAAGGCGAATCTTCGCCCTCTGATATCAAAGAATTACCTAGACGGAAGGGCTCCGCCCAATTTCCCCCCGCGTTTATACTTCTCAGATAATGTGACTCTGCATGCCCTGTCCATATCCAATAAACGACATGCAAGGTATCCCCATTAGCGGCTATCCCCGGGCCAAAGGACGTAGCCTCATCGCTTATCCGCACCGGTGGCGTCCAGCCGGCATAAGAAACTGAGGCCAGCAACACCAACCACGGAATTATCAGGTTTCGACAAACACGCATGATGATACCTGCCACTGCTTCGCAATAGATATGGCTTTTAATAAATATAACCAATTTCCAAGAAAATGTGATATTTTTCTTAGAAGATATATACTGGATTGGCGCGTTGGCGGGAATGACTATAGCGGTTTTTCATAAACCCGGTATCGCTTATACGGCCGGGCGCCCATGTCGACTGCGCCTTTATTCATAAGCGTGTTGCGCTCCAAGATCCAGGACAACTCGGCCCACTTGTAACCCTTGCGCCTACCCTCGTTGTAGGTATCGACGAAGAAAATCATATCCAGGCCGAGCTTCTGATATTTATGCACGACACCCATCGTAACTAACCTGAGCCCGGTGATTATCTTTTTGACTTTCGTGTAATAAAGGAACTTGAACAGTCCCAGCGGGAATAGCCGTCCGTTCATCTTCTTAAGCACCGGATTGTAATCGGGCAGGGCCAGGCAAAATCCGGCGGGCTCGTTATCGATGAATGCCAGCAAAACAATATCGGGATCGACAATCTTTCTAAAATCGTCGGCAGTATATTTGAATTCCTCCGGTGTCATGGGAACGAAACCCCAGTTTTTGCTCCAGGCGGAATTGTAGATAGTCCTGACGATATCGAGCTCGTTTTCAAAATCTTTCATATCGATTGTGCGTATCGTGATCCTGTTTCTGGAGCGAATTTTCCGGACAATTCTCTGTATTCTCTCCGACGGGGCGCTACTATCATCGATATAATAGGCAAGCAAATCCTCCACCTTTTTCAGGCCGAGTTTATCATATAGAGCAAGATAATACTGTGGGTTGTAAACCATCATAAACGACGGCAGCGAATCAAAACCTTCCACTAATAGCCCCATTTCATCGTTGGAGGAGAAATTCGCGGGACCCCTAATGGTCTCCATTCCCTCGGCCTTAACGAAATCCTCGGCGGCGCGCAGAAGCCCGGAGGCCACATCGATATCGTCGATGCAATCGAAAAAGCCGAAGAAGCCGGTCTTTTCGTCATGGAATTCATTATGAAGGTCGTTTATTATACCGGCGATCCGGCCCACGGGCTCATCGTTTTTGTATGCCAGGAAATATGACACGCGGGCATGCTGAAAGAACGGGTTGGCCTGTTTGTCGAGAAACTTCTTTCGGTCCGATATCAGATGCGGGACATAATAAGGATCGTTTTTATACAGTCTGAAGGTCAGTTTTATGAATTTTCGTAAATCGTTTTTGGTCTTGACTTCTCTTATAGCTATCGATGACAATTATATGATTCCGAATTGTTTGCCGATTTGATGGAATGTCTCCAGGACCCGGTCAATTTGTTCGTCGGTATGGGTGGCAGTATAGCTAGTCCTTATTAGCGCCTTACCGGGTGGCACGGCGGGCGGGATGATGGGGTTGGTGAAGAGGCCGGCTTCGGTGAGCGCTTTCCAGAACGTGAAAGTCTTCATATCTTCGCCGATGTAGATTGGAACTATAGGCGTTTGCGTGGGGCCGATATCAAAACCCATATTGGTGAATTCTTTATGCATCCGCTTTGTAATCTCCCACAGGCGAGCCCGTCTCTCCGGCTCGGATCTCAATATCTTGAGAGTGGCCCGCACCGCAGCCACTGCCGCCGGTGGAGGTGAAGCGGAGAATATCAGCGTCCTTGAGTGATGTTTTATATAATGAATGGTTTCCTCATCGCCTGCAATAAACCCTCCAAGGGAAGCGAATGACTTGGAGAAGGTTCCCATTACGATATCGACCTTATCCTCGAGATGAAAATGCTCTGCAGTTCCCCGCCCGTTATCCCCTAACACCCCGATGCTATGGGCATCGTCGACCATAAGCCGGGCATCATATTTTGATGCCAGCTCCGTGATCTTCGGCAGATCTGCGATATCACCCTCCATGGAGAAGACACCATCGGTGGCTATCAGTTTTCCTCCGGGGGAGTTGTTTTTCTCCAGAAGCCGTTCCAGGTCGGCCGTATCATTATGCTTATATTTCTTGAACTCTCCGAACACCAGCCGGCAACCATCGACGATAGAGGCGTGATTGGCTCTATCACCGAATATTATATCATCTTTGCCGACAAGGGTAGGAATGGTGCCCAGGTTGGTCTGGAAGCCGGTCGAAAAAACCAGGGCGGCTTCTTTTTGCATAAAATCCGCCAGCTCTTCTTCCAGTTTGACATGTATATCGAGTGTACCATTGAGAAAACGGGAACCGGTACAGCCTGAACCGTATTTGTCCACCGCTTTGTGTATAGCCTCGATGACATCGGGGTGGTTTGTCAGGCCCAGATAATTATTGGAGCCGATCATTATAACTTTTTTACCCTCGGCGATAACCTCTGTGCCGGGAGAGGACGATATCTGTCTGAAATATGGATACAGCCCCGCCGCTTCCACTTCGCGGGCAACCTTGAAGTTCTTATACTTTTCAAATAAGTCCATTAAATCTCCGGGATCGCAACAAACGCCTTGCAGGGATACCATCAATCACCTAATTTTGCCATGCGAATTGTCAAGTTACCGTGCGCTTTTTTGAAAGTCAAGAGGATAAGGCAAGATGCGAAAGATACTCGTAACCGGCGCTAATGGATTCATTGGATCGCATATCTGCGAAACGTTGCAGAGCGCTGGCTTCGACGTCCGGGCGCTGGTCAGGCGGACATCGGATTTGACCAATATAATGCATCTCGATCTTGAGCTTGCTCACGGCGATTTGAACGACGCTGATTCGCTTCCGGCGGCGATCGAAGGTGCAGAGGCAATAGTCAACAACGCAGGTATTACAAAAGCTCTGGATAGTGATATGTTTGATCGCGTGAACTCAGCCGGAACAGAAAATATTCTGAAGGCGATTGAGAGATCAAATCCGGATATTAAGGATTTTATACAGATTTCTTCAACCGCGGCCTCAGGCCCGGCGCCATCGGATACGCCCATCGATGAGGATTATCCACCGCGGCCGCTGACGGCTTACGGAAAATCGAAGCTTGCAGGCGAGACGGCGGTTTTAGCCTATCGTGATAAATTCCCGGTGACTGTACTGAGACCTTCTGCCGTTTATGGCCCCCGCGACAAAGAAATGCTGTCGTTTTTCAAGGCCGTGAGTTTTCGGCTCAAGCCGACATTCGGAACAGGGGAATGCTATGTCAATTTCACCTACGTTAAGGACCTGGCGCAGGCCGTGGCGAGAACGCTTACAGAAGCTTCGTCATCTGGCAGCGTATATTTTGTTGCTGAGAAAAGACGGTATTCGTACAGCGAGGCCGGTGATATAATGAGCGAGGTTCTGGGAATTAAGGGGTTGGATATACATGTGCCTGCCACCTTGCTGAGGTTTGCGGGAAAGATATCGGAGATAACTGCTAAATTAAGAAATAAGGCGTCCATATTTTCAGCGGATAAGGCCTTGGAGATATCGCAAAAATACTGGCTTGTCGATACTTCCAGAATTGAGCGCGAGTTGAGCTTTGTGTCTCCCACGTCGTTCAGAAATGGCGTTATAGAAACGGTTGACTGGTACAGGAGGCATGGGTGGCTGTAGACATGTTCGACTTTCAGAAAGCTCGCTCGAATTTTATGCTGGCCGATGGCTTAATCTATCTGAATCACGCATCGCAAGGTCCTCTACCGATACCATCGCGGGAGGCCTATGACCTGTATCTTGATAGATGGCAAAAGATGGATCATCGGCACGAGGCCGAGCTCTTTACGAGCCTCGAGAACGTCCGAAAAGACCTGGCCGGGCTGATCGGTGCCACTCCCGACCGGATAGGGATCTCGTCCACGACCTCTTTCGGCCTGAATATCGTCTCGGCAGGATATCCCTGGGCCGCGGGTGACAATGTGGTTGTTTCCGACGGGGATTTTCCAGCCAGTATTTATCCCTGGATGCGTTTGGAATCCAGCGGCGTAGAGATTAGATTCGCCAGAAACAGAGGCGGCTTTATCGATGAGGACGCCTTAATGTCGCTGTCCGACGGCAGGACGCGTGTGATCTGTATAAGCTGGGTGCAATTCAACAACGGTTATCGGGTCGATCTTGGGAAATTGGGGGGATTCTGTCGTGAAAATGGGATTATCTTCTGCGTGGACGGCATCCAGGGAACCGGCGTAATTCCCATTGACGTGCCGTCGGAGTATATCGACCTGTTCAGTTGTGGCTGCCAGAAGTGGATGCTTGGCCCGTATGGTACAGGCTTCTTTTATCTATCTGAAAGGGCCGAGGAGATGATCCATCCGCCACTTCTGGGCTGGCTTTCTGTCGACTGGGGGGGCGAATTTACAGATCTATTAAAATACAGGTTGGCTCCGCGGACGGGGCCGTCGAGATACGAAATAGGAACCTACCCATTCCAGGATATATCTGCCCTTGAAGCCTCTGTCGACCTGCTACAGTCATTCGACAGGCAGGCTGCATGGGACCATATAAGATCGCTGACAGGCATGATAGGCGAATTTGTGGAATCCGATCGCAGATACGAATTGAAATCATCGATGGATGATTCAAGAAGATCAGGAATTATGGCCATTCAAGCCACTGATTCTCGAAAGCTCTTTTCCTACCTGACGGATAAGAGCTTCGCGGTCAGCCTCCGTGAGGGGGCCGTGCGGATCTCTCCCCATTTCTACAACAGCCCGGGTGAGATCGAATCGCTAATTGAGTCATTACAGAGTTTTAAAGCATAGAATCCGGCTCTCACTAAAAGGGGCTGTAAAGCCTGGATATAAAAGAATTATCGGATTAACAGATAATTATTCTTAAGACCGTAACTGGTGCTCTCCTGACTCAAATATTCCGAACTGCCCATCAAACAAGGTTTCTATTGACAGCCCCGTATTTAATTATTAAAATAACCTGTGCCGCATGTAATTGGAATAATTCCAGCCCGATATCAGTCAAAACGTTTCCCCGGCAAGCCCCTGGCTCTGCTTGGAGGAATCCCCTTAATTGTCCGGGTCCTTGAAACCGCACGGAATGCAAAGCTCATTTCTGAGGCGTATGTGGCAACCGACGATGATAGAATCGCATCGACCGTTAGGCAACACGGCGGACAGGTACTGATGACATCGAGTGATCCGCCCACCGGAACGGACAGGGTAGCCGAGGCGGTTTCGGATCTCAGAGGTGGTGATTTCATCGTTAATATCCAGGGAGACGAACCGTTTCTCTCCGGCGACGTTATAGATAAGGTCATAACCGCTCTTGATGATAGTGACGTCGCGATGTCGACCGCCTGTTCGCCGATCGAAGAACGGAGTCAGGCGGACGATCCTAATGTCGTTAAGGTTGTACTGGACGGGGCCGGGAACGCCCTTTTCTTTTCGAGAAGCAGAATACCGTACGACCGCTCGGGTCAGGCCGGCGTAGCACAGCTATATCGCCATATCGGGATCTACGGCTTCAAGAGAGATTTCTTGATGAAATTCAGATCGCTGGAGAGAACCCCGCTTGAAAAGTCCGAAGGCTTAGAGCAGCTCCGCGCTCTTGAGCATGGATATAATATTAAAACGGTTGTTGTCGAAGGGGAATTCCCGGGGATAGACTCCGAAGAAGATTTGTTCAAGGCGGAGGAGCTTCTGGGTAAGAGGAGACGCTGAGATGGCTGATAATAACAGGGGAACGAAATACATATTCGTAACGGGCGGAGTTGTGTCGTCCCTGGGTAAAGGAATTGCCGCGGCATCTATCGGGCTGCTTTTGAAATGCAGGGGCTTGAGCGTCAGAATGATGAAATGCGATCCCTATATCAATGTCGACCCGGGAACCATGAATCCCTTTCAGCATGGGGAGGTATTCGTTCTCGACGACGGTTCCGAGACGGATCTCGACCTGGGCTATTATGAGCGGTTTCTCGACATAAACTTAAATAGCCTTTCAAATATAACCTCGGGGCAGGTTTACGATGCAGTGATCCAGAGTGAGAGAAGGGGCGTGTATTTAGGCGCCACGGTTCAGGTAATTCCCCATATAACCAATGAGATTAAATCGAGGATCAGGCAACTGGCCGAGACGCCGGAGCCGGCGGACGTGGTCATCATAGAGATCGGCGGGACCGTCGGTGATATCGAGTCTCTGCCATTCCTTGAGGCTATCAGACAGATGGCGCTCGAGGAGGATGACTCAGACACGCTATTTATACATTTGACTCTGGTCCCCTATATAGAGGGCGCGGGTGAGTTGAAGACGAAACCGACCCAGCATTCGGTAAAGGCTTTGCGAGAGATCGGGATAGATGCGGATATATTGATATGCCGCAGCTCCCGGCCTTTAACACGCGATGCCAAGAAGAAAATCGGCCTGTTCTGCAATGTGCCGCCGGAGGCGGTGATTCAGGATCTCGATGTAGAGTCGATCTATGAGCTTCCTATCGAATTCCACAAGGAGCTTGTAGATAATATCCTGGTTCATTATCTGAAGCTGCTATGCAAGGATCTCGATATATCGCAATGGGCGTCAATGGTTCAGCGTTTGAAGAACCCGGAGCATAAGGTGAAGATAGGCATCTGCGGGAAGTATATCGATTTAAAGGATGCCTATAAATCTATAATTGAGTCATTTGTGCATGCCGGCACGGTCCATAAATCGTCGGTAAGCCTCAAGTGGATATCATCGGAAGGGATCTCCGAAGATGGAGCCGAAGCTCACCTATCCGATATCGACGGGCTCCTGGTTCCGGGGGGGTTCGGGGAACGGGGGATCGAGGGGAAAATCGAAGCGGTCAGGTATGTTCGAGAGAATAATATACCGTTTTTGGGCATATGCCTGGGTTTGCAGTGCGCGGTAGTGGATTTCGCCAGGAACGTGGCCGGGCTGAAGCATGCCAATTCCTCGGAATTCGACAATAAGACGGCGCATCCTGTCATAGATCTCATGGACGAACAAAAAGGCGTAACCGACAAGGGGGGGACCATGAGGCTTGGCAGTTATCCATGCAGAATTGTCCCGGCGACCCTGGCGCACAAACTTTATGGAGCTGTAAATATTAAGGAACGTCACCGCCACCGTTACGAGGTCAACAACGAGTACAGGGAGAATCTGGGCTCGGCGGGCATGGTTCTATCGGGCCTTTCGCCGGACGGAAACCTGGTGGAGATAATTGAGCTGCCGTCCCACCCCTTTTTCATAGCCTGCCAGTTTCATCCGGAATTGAAATCCCATCCCATGAATCCTCATCCGCTGTTCGCAGGGCTCGTGGGTGCTGCGCTCGAATATAAGCAGGTCAGTAGCAAGGCCGCTGAGAAAGTAGAAAAGTAGCCGGGGGGCTGATTTTGAAATCTATTCGAGAATTAATCTCCGGGATTCTAATGCTTACGTTCGCCGGCGTGCTGGCCTGGTTTGGCTGTAAAGGGCCGGATAATACCGCAGATGATAAAATTCCGTTACCCTTCCCGGATGAGAGGATGTCTAAATTTTACCAGAGCCGCGTCGATTCCTCCGAATTCGAGTGGTTTACCGATGTCAAGGCCGCGGCATCATCCTTCATAAACGAAATGGATTTTGTTGAGGGTGGAATTTCGACAACGGATGTCGTGATTCTGGGGGAAGGATTGTTCCATGCTAAAGTCGAGGTGGAGCTTCCTGACAAGATCATGGTGCTGACAATGGAGAGACCGTACAAGCACAAGGGCAAGAATTCTATCTGGCAGGTAATGGGGGTAGAAGAGAAGGAATGGCCGAAAAGAAAGTCGGAATAGGCAATGTGACGGTTGGAGGCGACCAGTTGGCGCTTATAGCTGGGCCGTGCGCCGTAGAGTCTGAGGATATAACATTTAAAGCAGCAGAGACGGTTGCTGCGGTCCGCGATAAGTACAAGATTCCGGTAATATTCAAATCGTCGTATATGAAAGCCAATCGCTTGTCGGGGCAGTCGTTTTCCACCATGGGGATTGGCAAGGCGCTCTCCATTTTGCAGGATGTAAAAGGGAAATTCAATCTCCCTATCCTGACCGATATTCACAGCGTGGAGGAGATCGAACTGGTCTCCGATATCGCCGATTGCCTGCAGATACCGGCTTTTCTTTGCCGCCAGACCGAGCTTGTTATGGCGGCTGCGAAGACGATGCTGCCATTGAATATCAAAAAGGGTCAGTTCCTGGCGCCGGAGGATATGAAACCTATTGCCGAGAAGGTCACCGCTACCGGCAACTCTAAGGTTCTGCTAACCGAACGGGGCACCAGTTTCGGATACCACGATCTGGTGGTTGATTTCCGAGGTCTTCTGATCATGGCCGAACTGGGTTTCCCGGTGGTGTTCGATTGTACCCATTCGGTTCAAAAACCGGGAGCGGCGGGAGGCTCCTCCGGCGGCGATCCCAGGTTTATCATTCCGCTGGCGCGTGCAGCAGTGGCAGTTGGTGTCGATGCCATTTTTGTGGAGACGCATCCCGAACCGTCGAAAGCGCTATCTGACAAAGAATGCCAGCTGCCTACGGATAAACTTGCTGAGTTGGTGGAGAGCATTCTGGAGATAAGAGCAGTTTAGAGTATAGAGGGGATCATGCCATCCAAAAAATCCTGGCGTGAGAAGCTGGCCGATAGCAAGGATCTGCCTAAAATCCAGAAGGTCGAGGGGAAAATGTCCAGGCGCTGGGGCGAGGGGACATTCGTTATCCCTGCACCGGTGGAGGTTAATGAAATGATGCGCCGGGTTCCCAAGGGGAAGCTGGTCACCATTAATGAGATCCGGGCCAAGCTGGCAAAGAAGCATCGGGTAAACTTCGGGTGCCCAATCACCACAGGAATCTTTGCCTGGATCGCGGCCAACGCCGCCGAAGAGATGGCCGCCGAGGGGAAAAAGAGGATCACGCCCTATTGGCGGACTCTCAAAGCCGGCGGCGAGCTCAATCCCAAATACCCGGGCGGGATCAGGAATATCAGATCGCGTTTGAAGGCTGAGGGCCATAAGGTCGTCAGCAAAGGCAAGAAGTTTGTCGTCGAAGATTACGAGAAAGCGCTGGTAATGATTTAGCCGTATTTCATTTGCTTTTTTTATCCCGTGATTTTCCCCGGCGAACGCATTAGCATCTTATCGTGAATCATGGTAGATCCAGCTTCCACCATTATATGAGCGCTTGACACTTTTTTGCCTTAGAGGTTATTTTGACAATAATGAAAAAACTCAATTCCAGCCTTTTAATATTCATTATTTTTCTGCTCTTTTTTCTGGCAGTACAAAATGCCGACCAGCAGGTAGATTCATACTCTTTCGTTCTGGACGCCCGAAATGGAGAGGGTTTATTTCATCCACACCACCTGCTTTATAACGTTTTCCGATATGCCCTGTACCAGGCATCGATATCAGTGGACATGGATGCGATGAAAGTCCTGTCTATTGCCAATTCCCTGTTCGGCGCGCTTTCGTTGGCGTTTATATTTATGATCGTAAGAACTAGAACATCTTCCACTTTAGCCCTGACGGCGTCAGTGGCGGTGGGATTTCTATATTCCTTCTGGTATTTTTCAACATCGGTCGAAGTTAACATTACATCGCTGATGTTTTTGTGCCTTGCGCTCTATTATCTGTCTGCCAAACCACCCAATGAAAAAAACACCATGGCCGTTTTCGCGTTTATAACGGCCGGAATACTCTTCCACCAGCATATGGTATTGGCCGTAATACCTATTCTGCTTTACGAGGCCCACCGGCATCGATCTTTTGCGCTGGCCGTGAGGTATTCCATGCCGAGCTTTGTGACGGGAGCGCTGATATATCTCATCATAGGAATAATCGAGGCGCCGGATAAAAGCATCGGAGGCCTGTATAGATGGTTGACGCTATACACCCACTTAGGCCATTGGGGAAAGCTCCGGTGGACAAACTTCCTGACCAGCCTGTGGGGAGTTGCCAAATCGGTCTTTGGCGGGGACAACCTGAGGCAGGTATTTTACAGTGACAACTTAGCGGTGTCAAACGTGATATACATCGTAGCGGCGGCTCTGTCATCTATGGGATTTCTTCTGCTTCTGGTCTCAGCTTTTCGTCATTTTTCGAAAAAGAGGAATTCATTTGAGTGGCTGTTATTGTCACTGGCGGTAATTTTCGTAGTTTTCGCATTCTGGTGGGCACCCACTGATTCTGGTTTCTGGCTATATCCAGTTGTGCTGTTTCTTCTGTTCATCATCATGGCGGTCAGCGAGAATTATCGGATGAAAAGAGTATTATATCTCGCCGTAGTGCTGCTGGTCACGATTAATACCTTCTATGAAATAGTATCGTCATCGGTGGCGAAAAAGTCAATTGCCCGGCAGGGGGCCGAAGCTTTGAGCAGACTCGAGCTTACCCCGGATGATCTGCTGTTGACCAATCTCGGGCGGATACCTCTAGCGCTCGATTATCACTATGGGATAAAAGTGCCATCTACCGGCCTGGCCTTTCTGGAAGAGGGTGAAAATGACGAGACCGTCAAAGAATACCACAGGCTGATTGGACAGAATCGAGGAAGAGTCATCATATTCGAGAATGAGATCAGCCCCGAAGCGCATCGACGCTTCCTGTTCGAGAGGTTTTCGGTGGAAGATTATTCCAACGTATATAGCCGATACATTCCTCTTTTAATACCCCTCGATTCCATCGCGGTTTATGGCAAGAAAGTAAAAATATATCAAATCCGCAACAATGTGACTAAGGGTGATGGAATTCTCTCTCAATAGATTTGCGGCCTGGAGTACCGAGAACGATCGGAATTTCCTTCGGGTAGCAGTAAAATGGCCACCCGAGGGGCAAATCTATCCCGCCACCCCCGCCTTTTCTATTGACTAAGTGCATCAGTATAAATTAATTCTCTACTATGCGGAAAGCGGTGCATAAGAATCTGAAGTCGAAGCTTAAGAAGATCGAGCTTTTCGTTTTCGATGTCGATGGCGTTCTCACCGACAACACCGTCTGGATGGGAGGCGACGGTGATGAATACAAGCGGTTCAATATCGCTGACGGTATGGCGGTTTATATCGCCCGGCGGGCGGGGATACCCACGGCGTTTGTCTCGGGCCGAAAATCTAAAGCCACCACCGCACGGGCACGGGAGTTGAAGATAAAAGACCTTTTCCAGGAGGCCGGGCCGAAACGGGTGCCGTTTGAAAAGCTTCTGAAGAAATATAAACTGGTTGCCGAACAGGTGGCGTTCATGGGCGATGACGTTATCGATGTGGCGGTGATGAGAATGGCCGGCATCGCGGTCACCGTGCCGCATGCACCCTCATATGTCAGAAGATACGCTGATATCGTGACCAAACGGCGGGCCGGTATGGGTGCGGCGAGAGAATTGGTGGACATGGTGTTGAAGGCGAAAGGACTGGATCCGGTTGAACTCACTTATAGATAAGGCCAGAGAGGTTATTCTCAAAGAGGCCGAGGCCCTGCAGGAAATGGCCGGACGGCTTGACGGGAGTTTCGTCAAGGCTGTTGATCTTCTATTCAAAGCGAAAGGCAGGGTTATAATCGCCGGCATCGGTAAGTCGGGGCAGGTGGCCAGGAAGATTGCGGCGACGCTCTCGTCCACAGGGACACCGGCGTTTTTCATTCATCCCACCGAAGGTGTTCACGGCGATATCGGCATGGTGCTGGGTGGTGATGTGGCAATTCTGATCAGCAAATCAGGCGATACCGAGGAGCTTTTAAGGCTTCTGCCTATTTTCAAACGCCTGGAGGTACCCGCCATAGCGCTTACCGGCAGCAACGGTTCCCCGCTGGCTCAGCAATCCGATGTCGTCCTCGATACGTCTGTAAAGAGTGAAGCCTGCCGCTTGAATCTGGTTCCGACATCATCGGCCACCGCCGCCCTGGTCATGGGGGATGCTCTGGCTGTAGTGCTGGTGGAATTACGAGGCTTCACGGTCGATGATTTTTCATTCATTCATCCCGGCGGCGCTTTAGGACGGAAACTCATCAAGGTCGGCGATCTGATGCATACCGGAGATGAACTGCCGATTGTCAGGGATGATGCCAGTTTCAAGGATATGCTGGTGGCCATGACATCGAGGCGGTTTGGCCTGACGTTGATAGTGAGTGACACCGGAAAACTCATCGGTATTTTCACCGACGGCGATCTCCGTCGCACGGTGGAGGCGCATGACAATCCGCTGGATCTGAAGGCCGGTGATATAGCTATTTCAAATCCAAAGAAGATCGGCGCCGATGAACTGGCGGCTACCGCGGTGGCCATTATGGAGGATCATAACATAACCAGCCTGGTCATTACCGACGGAGATGGTCGGCCGGTGGGATTGATACACCTCCACGATCTTTTGAAAGCCAAGGTTATCTGATGTCGAATCTGCGGCAGATCAAGAATGATATTATATATATATTGATAAGAGCGCTTATATTCTTACTTGAGAATATGCCTCGCAATGCGGCCCTGAGATTCGCCGGCATGATAGGTGAGATTGCTGCTATGATCGATGTCAGGGAGCGAAAAATAGCCGAGGAAAACCTCCGGCGTATATACGGCGGGAAATGGAGCGATACTAAGATTAAGCTTGTAGCCAGAGAATGTTTTGTTAAGATAGCCTTGAACGCCGCGGATGTGATTCAATCGAGGAATTGGACGCCTGATGATCTTGAGAAGCTGGTTGACGTGGAGGGCATTGAGCATTTTGACAGGGCATTCGAAAGAGGCAAGGGAGTGGTAGCAATAACGGGCCATATCGGTAATTTTGAGCTGCTGGCCGCCTGGTTCGCCGCCGTAAAAAAAATCCCCCTCTCGGTTATCGGTAGGAGGCTTTACGATGACAGGCTGGATCAACTGGTAGTGCAAAACCGGCAGCGGTTCGGAATAGAGAATATACCGTCGGATGCATCCGCGAAGACGGTTTTCTCGGCTTTGAGGGTGGGCCGGATGCTGGGCGTGCTTATCGACCTGGACTCCTCGAAAATCGCCGGAGAATTTGTTCCCTTTTTCGGTATTCCCGCCAGGACGGCATCCGGACCGATAGTCATCGGCCGCAGGACAGCAAGCCCCGTGGTCCCCATGGCCATGTTCCGAACCGAAGACGATCGTTTCAAAATAAAGATCCTGGCATCATTTGATATAGCGCATACCGGGGATAAAGAGGCCGATGTTCTCGAAGCGCTCAGCAAATGCAATAGAGCGCTGGAGGAACTGATAAATCTCGATCCTACCCAATGGCCCTGGATTCATGACCGCTGGAAATCAAAACCTTCCGGGGTTAACGGCGTAAAAGAGAAACCGGAGGAGGTAGGATTATCAGCAGGCTGATTTTGAATATCTTTCTGGTTCTCACAACGGCGGCCGCCTGCAGCAAAACTGAAAGGCAGCCGGAAGAGCCTCTGGATGAAAAAATACCGGATTCGGTTATCCAGAACGCTACAATAGCTTTGACCTCCGAGGGATTAAAAGAGGCTGTGATTTTCGCTGATACGTTGACTGTTTTCGACCGGGAGGATTCCACGATTGCCGTAGGGGTCAAGGTCGATTTTTACGATGAGAACGGCGAATATCAATCTACACTGACCTCGAAAGAGGGTCTGGTAAGGCAGACGAGGCGTGAGTTTTGGGTACGGGGCGACGTTGTTGTCGTCAGCGATTCATCGCGGCTCGAGACTGAATCGCTGAAGTGGGATCCGGTGCAAAAACTGATTACCACCGATGATTTCGTAAGACTTCACAGGGGAAAAGACATTATTACCGGCTACGGAATGGAGGCCGATAGCAGGCTTGAGAATGTGAGAATCCTCCGGGATATTAAAGGCAGCATAACGGATATTCCTCAAAGCGAGGAAGAGTTGGATGAACTCGAAGGAGACGAGGGCGGGGGGAATCTTCCATGATGGCCGTAACTGAAGGCGGAAACATTAATTCGTCCCGGCTGAGATCCGAGGAGCTTCTTAAGATTTACCGAAAGCGCCGCGTTGTCGACGGCGTTTCAATATCGGTTTCTTCGGGGGAGATTGTCGGTCTTTTAGGCCCCAATGGCGCCGGGAAAACCACAACGTTCTATATGATTACAGGGTTAATCCGTCCCAATGATGGCAAGATTTATATGGACGATGAGGACCTGACCCGGCTCCCGATGTATAAGAGATCTCGCAAGGGAATCGGGTATCTGCCGCAGGAACCTTCGATATTCAGAAAGCTGAGCGTCGAGCAAAATATAATGGCCATTCTGGAGACGCTGCCGATCTCCCGGAGCGAGCGCAAAGGCCGCCTGGAGAAACTGTTAGACGATCTGGACATAAAACCTCTCGCCAGGTCTATGGCCTATAATCTATCAGGTGGCGAGAGACGCCGTGTGGAGATCGCCAGGGCGCTGGTGACAGAGCCAAAATTTATGCTGCTGGATGAGCCATTTTCCGGCATCGATCCCATCACCGTCGAGGAGATACAGAGGATAATAGCGGGCCTGAAGGAAAAAGGGCTCGGTATTTTGATCACCGATCATAACGTCAGGGAGACTCTATCTATCACCGATCGGGCCTACGTTATTTGTGACGGCGAGATTCTCAAAAGCGGCACCTCGGAGTTCCTGGCTAATGATCCCGAGGCCAGGAAAATCTATCTTGGTGAAAAATTCAGGTTGAATTAGGGGGGAGTCGTGCCCGGCTGTTACAGTCTTAACCATATAAAGGAAAATTGTGTTGATCCGCTATTTAACGTATTCGCAATTGGTGGCTTAATTTTTCCTAGATAATTTCGGGAGGGACATGTTACTAACAGAAAATCAACTTGATGAGTGGGTACGAGCCAATTCGCGCGATGCTCAGGGGGTAATCGTTGAGCTTATATGGCGGTTGGTGGTCGGATCTTGTCCCCGTCCTCCCGAGCGGCGATTTCCGCTGGGCGACAGCATCAATCAGCCGGGTCCCGACGGTTTCCTAAATACGGATATGGCATATGAGCCTTTTGTACCGTTGGGAAAATCTTTTTGGGAAATCGGTACAGGTTTAAACGCAGCCAGTAAGGCGACTTCGGACTATAACGACCGTACAGCTGACACACCTGGAGAAATCCGAAAAGAATCTGCGTTTATTTTTGTTACGCCCTTGTCGGCAACACGGGATTGGAAATACACATGGAAGGAAGGATCTCAAGCTTCTTGGATTGAGAAACGGGCCAAGAAGAAAGAATGGAAAGAGATTCGTGTGATAGATGGCACCAAACTAATAGATTGGTTGCGACAATTCCCCGCTGCTGAATTGTGGATGTCGGCCAATATGGGTATTCCTGCAGACGGAATGGAAACGATAGAGCAAAGTTGGGGATTGCTGCGAAACATTGGTGCGCCTCCTCCATTATTACCTGATGTTTTTCTTGGGAATCGAGATGACGCGTGTGTCAAACTTAAGGAATTTTTTTCACGCACTCAACTGCAACTCAAACTTGAGTCGCATTTCCCCTATCAGATTGTCCAATTTGTCGCTGCTTACGTGGCGAATATGGAAGACAATTTTCGAGTCGAAATTATCGGCCGCTGCGCGGTAGTCTCGAATATTAAAGCGTGGAATGCTATTATGGAACTCAAGGACAAGCATTTTTTGGTGGCCGATCCTAGTCTTGATTTAACAAGTGAAGTTGGTATGAAATTGATAGAGAAAGCTCGCATGGCAGGTCACTTTGTTGTCTACGGTGCAGCACCAGGGGGCATTCCACATCCAAATACCGCCAAAATCCCTAATCCAAGAGATTATCAGATTCGAGAAGCCTTGATAAAATCTGGTTATAAAGAGGAGCGAGCACGAACAATTGCCCAGAAAAGCGGCGGGAATCTTGGCTCTTTGCTTCGATGCTTACAGAATTTGTCTTTGATGCCAGAATGGGCAGAACGAACCACGGCGGCGGAACTGGCCATTGCCGAAATTCTGGGAAGCTGGGATGAGAGCTCTAAAGCGGATATAACAGCGGCCGAGAGATTATCGGGAAAAGCATACGGGGAGTGGATCGAGACGATACGTGAAATCATACTTCGTCCGGGCACTCCCCTAATTCAGAGGGATTCTATTTGGAAGTTTATTGCCCGGTATGAAGGATGGTATGCTTTAGGGCCGCGTCTGTTTGACAAGCATTTAGATTTAATTCTAAAAGAATCGGTTAGAATTTTGAAAGAAGCTGATCCTAAATTCGATTTGCCACGTGAAGAACAATTTACTGCCAGTATTCATGGAAAAGTCCTCTCGCATTCGACTGCGCTGCGAAACGGTCTCGCAGATTGTCTTGCGCTGCTGGGAAGTCACCCTAAAGCTCTCTTATCATGTACTTTAGGCAAACCCGAATCCACTGCCGCGCTTGCGGTTCGCGGAATTCTATCGGGAACTGATTGGAAATTATGGGCCAGTTTGAATGATCAATTGCCCTTACTTGCTGAGGCATCTCCTGATGAGTTTCTTGACGCTGTCGAAAAAGCGTTAAGCAGTGATCCATGTCCATTTGATAAAGTGTTCGAGCAAGAAGGTTCGGGTGTTATGGACTGGAATTATATGACCGGTTTACTTTGGGCGTTGGAGACACTGGCTTGGAGCGAGGTATATTTGGCTCGAGCAACTGTAATTTTGGGTGAGCTTGCCGTACGTGATCCCGGAGGAAATTGGGCAAACCGTCCGTCCAATTCTCTAACGACGATTATGCTCCCGTGGATGCCGCAGACATGTGCTCCCATCGAAAAGAGGATTGGCGCGGTTTCCATATTAATTAAAGAAAAACCGGATATAGCATGGAACTTATTATTAAGCCTGCTGCCTAGTTCACATCAAATGTCATCAGGTACAAGAAGACCTGCTTGGCGAGAATTCATACCTGAAAATTGGCCATCTGCCATAACGCGACAGGAATACGCCGATCAAGTTATTCGTTATACGGATATAGTTATAGAAGCCGCCAAGAATGATCTCTCAAAACTCGCCCAACTTATCGACAGGATCGAAGATCTGCCATTAGAAGCGCGCAATCGCTTGATTGAACACTTGGACTCCGATTCAATAGCTGATTTGCCGGAGGAAACCAGACTCAAACTATGGGAAGAACTAATCGATCTTATTAACAAACATAAGAGGCATGCAGATGCTAAATGGGCGATGGAACAAGATCAAATTGATGTACTTTCCAATATCGCTGGTCGGCTTGAACCCAGAACCCCGGCCCACCTATACCGACGGTTATTTAGCGAAAGGGATCTTGATTTATATGAAGGGAAGGGAGATTGGCACAAACAGGCTGAAGACTTGGAAGAACGTCGCCGGAAAGCGGTCGCGCATATATATGAGGAAAACGGCATTGGAACGGTTATTGATTTTGCTAAAAAGGTTGAATCTCCCTGGCGCGTAGGAATAGCATTGGGAGCTATTTCTCAAGAAGATGCTGATAAGATCATTTTACCTGATTTTATAAATATTGATGACAAGACTCTTATTCAATTTACTGCTGGTTTTGTTAGAGGAAAATTCAATTGCTGCGGGTGGTCTTGGGTTGATAAGATTAATACTGCAAATTGGTCTAATATTCAAATAGGCCAGTTTCTTGCTTATCTACCTTTTGGTCTCGATACATGGAAACGAGCAAAGGATTTTCTCAAAGATGACGAATCTATTTATTGGAACCAGACCAATGCCAATCCATATGAAACAGATAATAATCTCGATATTGCGGTAAATCGCCTTATTGAATTTGGAAGGCCAGGTGCGGCAATTCGATGTTTGCATAAGAATATTCGGGATAAAAACCTCATGATGGATTCTACTCTTGCAATTCGTGCTTTACTAGCATTTCCGAAATCATCGGAGAGGCCTTTGAGTTCTATGCTATCTCATGAAATTGCGGAAGTGATAAGAGCTTTGCAGGAAGATCCAAATGTGTCAGTAGATGACTTGTTTAGGATCGAATGGATATTCCTACGTCTTTTGGATAGAAACACCGGCGGGCCCCCGAGGTTACTTGAAAAAATGCTTTCTGAAAAACCAGAATTTTATTGCGAGGTGATTCGCACGGTTTACCGGTCAAAAAATGAGGAAGAGACCGTTGAACCGACAGAGCTTCAAAAAAACATGGCAAGCAACGCATATCATTTACTTCACTATTGGAGGAAACCACCGGGCATCGTAGAAGATGGTTCTTTTGATGGGGACCGATTAAATAGATGGGTAAAATTCGTTAAAGAGGAATCCGCTAAAACAGGTCATTTTGAGGTTGCCATGCATCGGCTCGGCTATGTTCTAATCTATGCACCCCCCGACCCAGACGGATTATGGATTCACAATGCGGCCGCTTCCATCCTAAACGAAAAAGACACAGATATGATCCGCGATGGTTTTAGAAATGGGCAATTTAATTCCCGTGGTGTGTATACCGGTACAGGTGGCAAAGAGGAACTAAAGATAGCAGAAAATTACAAATCTCGAGCAGATGAACTGGAAGCCAAAGGATTTCATCGTCTTGCTGCTACAATAAGGGAATTGGCAAAAGCCTATGAGCATGAATCTGAGCGTGAATCTAGAAAAGAAGATGATTTTTAAACATAGTTGTTAAATTTAACCCCCCCCTATCCGATCCCAAAAAAAATCGTATTATTTTCGCTTTCATTACTAATTTGGACTAAATTTTGCTTGCAATTACCGCCTAAACTGATATATTGACTCATAGAAAGAAGAGGCTTTCGTTTAAGTCTAATTCCGGTTATGCCGATAAATAGAGCGGTGGTGAGGAAGTCTCTGAATTAGGATAAGTCTATGGTTAATATTAGGATGTCACAAATAGTGGGGCTTCGGGCCGAACTTACGGTAAGGCCCGATCTGATCCAGTCGCTGAAACTCCTGATGGAGCCTATCCTGAATCTCGAGCAGGTTTTAAGGCAGAATCTGGCCGAAAATCCCCTTCTGGAGGAGATCGAGGAGCAGGAGGAGGAGATAATACAACCCGAGGTTCCGGAGCCGGCCCGCAAGAATGACGAGAAACTCAAGGAGATCGACTGGCAGGAGTTCTTAGGCGAGGAGAATGAATGGGTTTCGGGGCATTACAGGGATTTTTCCGAAAGCGACGAGGAGAGAACCGAGCGGACCCAGGTTGTGGAGAAAACTCTTTATGATCATCTTTTCGAGCAGCTTGGCTATACCCGTCTGAGCGATGAGGAGATTGAAATAGGAGCATACATTATAGGCAATATTGATGAATCCGGTTTTTTGCAATCGGAAGTCAACAGGATGGCCGAGGAGCTTCAGAAGGATCCGGAGATGGTTGAGAAGGTATTGAAGGTTATCAAGAAGTTTGACCCTCCGGGGGTCGCTTCACGTGATCTGCGCGAATGTCTCCTGGCTCAGCTCGAGGAACAAGGGCTTAACGGTTCTCTGGTATGGGAGCTTGTGGATGAACATCTTTACACGCTTGATAAGAAAAGCGTTTCTCAGCTCTCCAAACTGACGGGAGCATCGCCTGAGAAGGTACAGTCTGCGCTGGATATCATAAAGAGTCTATCGCCAAAGCCGGCTCAGGGTCAATTTGTGAAACCCGCGGCAGCAGTGGTGCCGGATCTGATTGTCGAGAAAATGGACGGGGACTATGTGATCTTTCATAACGATAAGAATCTTCCCAGAATGCGTATCAATCAATCCTACCGGTCTTTGATCAGGCGGGGTAATAAAACCCCGGAAACCACAAAGAATTATATTCGTGAAAAGCTGGAGCAGGCCCGATGGCTCATTAACGCCATAAACCAGAGGCGGAGCACCATGATTAACGTTATGGAAGCCATAGTGGAGGAACAAGTAGGCTTTCTCGAACATGGCGAGGACCATATCAGGCCGCTGACAATGGAGCAAATAGCCGATAAAGTCGGGATGAATGTTGCTACCATATCGCGGGTGGCCAGCGGAAAATATGTCCAGACGCCTCTCGGGGTGTTCGAAATCAAATACTTTTTCAACACCGGGGTTTCGACGGCGAATGGGGAGGATCTATCAAAGCGGGTGGTGAAGAACAGGATCCAGGCTGTCATTTCGGGTGAAAACCCGGCCCTGCCACTGTCCGACCAGGAGATTGCGAATATTCTTAAAGAGGATGGTGTGAAGCTTGCCCGGCGAACAGTCACCAAATACCGTGAAGAATTGGGCATAAAATCGGCGAGATTCAGAAAACAGTTATCGGGGAGTTCCTCCGGTTCCTCATCGATTTAGATATCCCGGATCTGGCGATCGTCCGTATCGAATCTAACGTATAAAAATGCTTGCCTGCCGCCTGAAATCCTCATAAATTGGTTTCCAAATTATGGAACACGGTATCGTGAGAATGCGCTTCCCCGGTCTGAACTTGGCCGGTTTTTGTATTAAAATGAAATCTAAACGGAGACAATTCTTAGGCTAAATGATTTAATGCCATTGAATTCTAGGCGGATACAGGACAGAGGCCCGATGCCGAAAATAAGCATGGGAATAGGGGAGTATTTCGATATCGAGCCCCGAAATCAGATAATGGTCACCCGGTTTGAAATCTTTGAAACAAAGCTTGATCCCACCAGGTAGAATCGGCATAGCGCCGGATTGCCGTCGAAACCGATTGAGAGGTGTTTAAATGGATATTAGAACAACAGCGAGACACTTCCAGCTGACCGATAACCTGAGGAAATATTCTGAGAATGAGATAAAGAGACTGGAGAAATACTACGATCATATAATAGACACCCATCTGACAATGTCGGTGGAGAAGTCCAGGCAAATAGCGGAATTGATCGTAAAGGTTTATGGCACGGTACTTACATCCAAGGCCAAGGCCTTCGATATGTATGTCGCTGTCGAGCAGGTCATCAGTAAAATGGAGACTCAGATAAAGAAGTATAAAGCCAAGCTCAGGGATAGGAAGAGTGCCAGGAAATCACCGCTGAAAACGCGGAATTTCAATGTCGAGACAGAGGAAACGGAGGACGAGTAACAGATATGCCAACCCTCACAGTCGGCAAGTTGATCTCGGAAAAGCGTGATTTTCTGGAACTGTTTCCGCTTCTGGAGGGGATAGGATATGAGAAGTCTCTGAAGGACAGCCAGATTCATCGTCCCGGGCTGGCCCTGACGGGATTTAACGAACGGTTTCCCAATGATAGAACCCAGGTTCTCGGGCAGACGGAGATTTCCTATCTGAATAGCCTTACAGACAGCCAGCTCGACGAGCGTTTAGCTAATCTATTCGCCTTTGATATTCCTCTTTTTATTGTAACCAAAGGCATGGTTCCTCCGAATAAATTTCTCCGTTACGCCGAAAATTCCGGCACTGCGGTTTTGCAGACAAATCTTTCGACGACAGAATTGATAGGCCGGCTCTCTGCTTATCTTATCAACATTTTCGCTCCCCAGACCACTATTCACGGTTCATTGGTGGATGTTTATGGTGTTGGCCTTCTTTATACGGGAAAATCGGGGATAGGAAAGTCCGAATGCGCTCTCGATCTCGTCGAACGGGGGCATAGGTTGGTGGCCGATGACTCCATAAAGATCACGAAAAAGACGCCCGACGTTATCGTGGGCCATGCGGTCGAAAAACTGGGCCATCATATGGAAGTACGCGGCATCGGGATCATCGATATTGAAAAACTGTTCGGGATAAGGGCTATTAGATTGCAGAAAAGGATCGAGGTGGAGGTTCGTCTGGAACGCTGGGATGAATCCAAGGAATATGATCGCCTGGGGATCGATGATCATCGGACGTCGATACTGGGAGTTGAAATTCCTTATGTGGTTATCCCGGTTTCCCCGGGAAAGAATATAACGGTGATTTCCGAGGTCATCAGCATGAATCATATGCTGAAAGTCTACGGCGAAAACACCGCCCAGAGATTTATTCAGAAGCTAACGGAGGAAATCGCTCGTAGGAAGACCACGCTGGCTTATCTCGAGGCTGATATGGAATAGCGATTCAAGAAAGCAGACCGCTTTATCCGGCGGACTGCTTTCCGGAGACGCCGTTACAAATAAATGTTTTATGATCCGCTGAAACCAAATCCTATTCCTGCCGAATATAAATGTTAGAGAGAGGTTAGAGGGAACAAGATGCGAGATCTTTCGGTCGAGTTAAAAGTGGGAACGGTCGTCATCGTGGCGGCCCTTATATTATTTTTCGGAATAGTCTGGGTGAAGGATTATAAATTCAACGTAAAAAGGTATGATTATTCAGTATTGTTTCCCAATATTGGCACTCTCGAGGTGGGAGACCCGGTCAGCGTCCTGGGCGTCAAAAAAGGGGGGGTTAAGAAGATCGTCCTTTCAGGCAACGATGTTCTGGTGACGTTCAATCTTACGGATGATGTCGATCTGAGAAACGACGCTATATTTACGGTCATGAATATCGGCCTCATGGGGGAGCGATTCATCAATATTATCCCCGGCGTGTCAGCGGTGCCGCTGGATCTTTCCTATCCCGTGCATGGTTTCTATGACACAGGTATTCCTGAGGTGATGGGTATGATGGGCGCCGCCATCGATGAGGTCCGGCATCTGGTAGCCATACTCGAAGGTACGGTGGGCACTCCTGAGGCGACGACGTCCATCAAGAACATAATAGCCAATATGGAACGAATATCGAGCGATTTGCGTATGCTGACAGAGGAGAATACGGAGAAGATGTCGCAGACTGTGGAGGATCTCTCGGTCTCGTCAGCCAGGATGAGGGATTTCGTGGATCGCAATGAACAGAAGCTTCAGGGTACGCTTGATAACTTCAACGAGGCATCAGGAAACATCGCCGTCTTTTCAGGGAGGATGGATAGTCTATCGATGTCGGTTCAAAATTTAATCGCCGATATGGAAGCGGGGCAGGGGACTCTGGGAAGAATGCTGAAAGAGGATTCTCTATATCAGAGCCTTTATAAAACTGCTGTTGATTTGGATTCTCTTATTACGGATTTCAAGGCCAATCCCAAGAAATATATCCACTTCTCAATATTCTGATGGTACGCCTCGTTTTCGGGATACATATCCACCAGCCGGTTGGGAATTTCGATTCCGTTTTTGAATCTGCCTATGATAAATGCTACCTGCCCTTCTTGAAAACGATCGCTAACCACCCATCCATCAAATTCTGCCTTCATGCCACGGGGCCGCTTTATCACTGGATCGAACAAAATAAACCGGAGTGGTTTGAACTCTTGAGAGGGATGCTGGCTTCCGGTCAGGTGGATATGATGGGCGGCGGATTTTACGAACCGATTTTAAGCGCCATACCGATGGAGGATAGCATCGGCCAGATCGAGAAAATGTCAGACTATATAGAACAGAAGTTTGGTGTTGTCCCGAAGGGCATGTGGACCGCGGAACGCGTCTGGGAACCGGGCCTGCCGGCGATAATGGCGCGGGCGGGGATGACCTATACCGTCCTGGATGATACTCATTTTCGATGGGCGGGTTTGAAAGAAGACCAGCTTTTCGGGTACTATATTACAGAGGATGGTGGTCTACCGGTTTATGTTTTTCCAATCAGCAAATTCCTAAGATACAGCATACCGTTTCAGCAGCCGCGGGCGACAATAGAATATCTGAAAAAACTATATGACGAACGGGGCGATATTATTGTGGTGTATGCCGACGACGGCGAGAAATTCGGCGTCTGGCCCGGCACTCATAACACCTGTTACAACGAAAGGTGGCTGGAACGTTTTTTCCACCAGCTGGCGGAAAACGTCGGCTGGATAAAGCCGGTATTTTTTTCTGAGGCGATTGAGGAATTACCGGCTATCGGCAGAGTCTATCTTCCAACATCATCATACGCCGAGATGGGACAATGGTCATTGCCGCCGGATGGATTCGGAGAATATGAACAGATAGAGAATAAGTTCAAGGACGAAAAGCTCTGGGACGAATACGGTTATCTCATTCGGGGAGGTTTCTGGCGCAATTTTATGACGAAATATCCAGAGGCCAACAATATGCATAAGAAAATGATGTATCTTACATATCAAATCCGGGAGGCCTCGGAGAAGAAGACCCTCGATGACGATACTCTCGCCAGGGTCATCGATCTCAAATGGCAGGGGCAATGTAATTGTCCTTACTGGCACGGGATATTCGGCGGATTGTATCTAAATCATTTAAGGCATGCCACCTATTCGCGTTTTCTACAGGCCGAGTCGATGCTCGAGAGCGTCAAAGAAGAATCGTTTATCGAACATGAGGTGTTCGATTTTGACATAGACGGCCACGAGGAGGTAATATTAAAAAACCGCTACATAAACCTTTATATATCGCCGTCTCTCGGAGGCTCGATTTTCGAACTCGATTATAAGCCGGCATCGATAAATCTTCTGGACACCATGACCAGACGGAAGGAGGGTTACCATAGCAGGCTTGTGCAGGCGACGCCGGCAGACGATTCGGCGGAAGGTTCGATCCACGACAGGGTCGAGGTTAAAGAGGGAGGGCTGGAGAAATATCTGATTTATGACTGGTACCGGCGAACAGGTTTCCTCGATCATTTCCTGGAGCGGGATGTCGATATCGAGAAATTCGCCGGAAACGAATACACCGAATGCGGGGATTTTGTCGATCAGCCTTACTCTGCAGAGCTGGTCAAAAAGGAAGATCGGGTCGGGCTGGTGATGGCTAGAGACGGGCATGTCTGGATTAACAAAATCTGGGCGCCGGTAATCGTGGGGAAAATGGTAGTCCTCTGGTCCGGTAGTCCGAAGTTTGATGTTTTTTACCGTGTGGAAAACAAATCCGATTCGCATCTGAAATCTCTGTTCGGGATCGAAACCGCCTGGGCCATGCTGGCGGGGAATTCGCCTGACAGGTTTTATCATATCGATGGTTCTAAACCTGCGGCCTGCGAAATGCTCTCGAGCGGCGTGATTTCAGACTCGGAAATTTTCGGAATCAGGGATAATGCTTTAAAGTATGACATCACCCTGAAGGCTGATCAAAAACTCGATTGGTGGCGATTCCCGATTGAGACTGTCAGCCTGTCGGAGAATGGATTTGAACGAAATTACCAGCAGTCAACGGTCATGCCGGTCGTGAAACTGGACCTGGGGCCGGGTGATTCCGCAAAAATAAGAATCACCGTAGAAATCAACAAAACTGAATAATCATTGAATATCAGGCCATTCCCCCCTGAGGTTTTCATAGGGGATGGCGGACTTAAGCTTCCTCAACAACGCCTTATAATGACTGCCCTTCCAGTAAAATCTCTTACAAGAGGGGCATCGTTTGATGATATCCTGGGTCTTCAGGATAAAAGGGAAAACCTCCGTGGAGATTGTGCGTTTATCTACGATGTGGCAAAGGTCGTTGCATCTGGAGCACCGGTTGAACAACAGCTCGGGGTCGATTTTTAAATTTAATTCCTGAATTACTTTAGAGAGCTGATTCAAGGGGTTATCGTTTTCCAGAATAAAGATACCATAGGGGATGCTCATCGATGATAATTTATGGTCGCGTGTTAACAAATATCGTTCCTCGGAGGCTGCGGTTCTGAGCAGTTTGCTATCGTCGATGCTCTCGTCGAAATGGGTATCGAACCCCAGTACGCGCAGGTAGCCGGCGAGCTTGCCCAGGTTATCGTCGCAAATGAACTTCACAGCTGAAATCTAACAGCGGTCGGTGCATCGGTCAAGCGTCCCGCCTCCTATTTCGGGTAGTTTTTGCTTGACTACAGGGAAGCATCGGCTATTATTATTTTTCGCCGCGGTAAGGCGTGGGGGTGTAGCTCAGTGGTAGAGCATCTGCCTTTTAAGCAGGTGGTCGAAGGTTCAATCCCTTCCACCCTCATTTGAGATGAGAAAAAGATGTTTCAATGCGCCTTTAGCTCAGCTAGGTAGAGCAGCTGACTCTTAATCAGGAGGTCGTAGGTTCGATCCCTACAAGGCGCATTTTATGATACCACATAATGAAAAATCCGCGCCAGGAATCGGACCGGAACCTCCCGGATCGTAAGTGTTTATTATTCAGCCAGTTTTATTGTAGTTAACAGTGTAGCCCGTGACGAACCATCCAAATAAGCCAATTCGGGGGATTATTTTGTATATGTATCCTTATCTTCAAACTTCCTATTGACATATGGCGAAATTGGAGATAAAAGATAGAATGAGATCAAACTCACGCACTGAGGATTATTGATGCCAGCTAAGAAAAAACGCTTAAAAAAAACTCGCTGTACCGGCAGGACGAAAAACGGGAAAAGGTGCAATCGCCAGGTGTTTCCGCCCGTCAAATACTGCCATCTTCATAGGAAAAAGGAATAATGGCCTGCCTCCGGGATTTTTCTTGCTTGTTATTTGACCGACCTTAATATTTGAATCTATAAACGGGAAATAAGCATCCCCGGCGATATTGTGGCAAGGCTAATTTAGCAGGCGGCTGCCAACAGTCCGATGGATATATACTTGAGAGCAACTATAAAAGGCTTGACATAAGAGCCATAATATATTAACTATGAATTGGTTAGTATTATTGCTTCTCTCAGATAAGCGTCGTTGTTGATAAGTAAACCTTAAGATTATGCGGAGATCATCATGAGGCTAATCGCTATGACGTTGTTATTGATATTTCTGTTAGCGCCACCAATTTGTATTATGGCGCAGTCGAATCTTAGCGCAGATTTAGTAATGTCCAGTCAAAAGGATAATGGTCCACGGTCGGCCCTGACTTACTATGACTATCCTCTCTATCGGCTCGGGGATTGTAATGGGGATGGTTGGTGTAACTATGGTGATCTTGTGACTCTTATCCGCGACTACCAGGGTTGGCCCCCGGAACCGTGCATGCCGGCAGGGGACATTAATGACGATGGAGAAATGAATATCTTGGATATTATCGATCTCATCTTCTGGCTGAGGCAGTACCAGGGGAATAACCCACCGGCCAATGAATGCCCATGGGAGGTTCCGGATGCTGAAACCGGCGGCGGCTTATGTATAGATAATTGCATTGGCGATCCGGGGGAGACCGTTTATATAGGCGTCTATGTTCAAACCTCCTTAATGAATTGCTTTCATTTTTCATTGGCTTACGACAATGAAAATGTTGAGAATATATTCTTTGGCGATGTAAATCCCATTTTCTATGATGTTTCCTGGTCAGACTGGGCAATCATAAGGGAGAATATGCCGCCTGGAAATGATGATACTCTAAACACAGTAACTCTTGCCCTGTTCGGTGGTGACGAAGCCGGTAATATTTTTTCTCCGATTGAACTTCCCGAGTTGACGTGGGCATTTGACATCGGCGTGACAATTTCTCCCGGCTCTCAGGGAGGTTATCATCCCCTTCTTCTGGAGGCCGACCCTTATTTCGGACCGCCGATGTTTCACGCGGAATTCGGTTGGGATTGGTATGAATTTCCCGCAGTCACCGATAATTGCATATATATACCCGGCGATTGTGATCATAACGGAACAGCATTGGAACTGGTAGATGTGGTAGCCATGGTCGGGATGTACAGGGGCACCATCGAAGCTGACTATACATGCGCCTGTGGAGTTCGGGGATGCAGTTTTTCTCCGCAGGCCGATCCAAATGGCAATTGTATATCTTTTGAACTTACTGACGTTGTTATCGAGATAGGTGCCTACAGGAATGATCCGCCTGGTACAGTTGCCCAGGGTTGTCCTGACTGTCCGGGGTCCCGCTGATTGATCCCGGATGAAGGTGATTATCCATTGGCAGTGCCATCTTCCAAATCAAATGCCAGGATTGGCATCAAAAAACTTCCGGACTAAAGCGATTGACTGATAGTAAGCAAAGATAAAAGAGGCTGCCATCACGATCGCCCCTTTTCTCACTCTACTTTCAAAGGCGCATTTTCCATCTATTCTCAGAAATCAGAAGTCTCGAGATCCGAACCGCCGTATCCCGCATTTTAGGGCTTGACTGTACAGAATAATTGTTGGATCATGTGAGACCACCGTGTGCGTGATGAGATGGTTGTTCCCAGCATTCAATGGTAGATTTTATTTTTAATTTTTAAAACATGGCAAATATCGGTTACCGAACCCAATAATAATGGAGGATGGATATGAAAAACGTGGGTAAAATAGTGCTGTACGGTTTCTTGTTATGGCTAATACCGTTCTTGGTTTCGTTTCCGATTTTTACATTACGTGAATCCAACCGGGCGCTTTTCGAATCTATTATGCCGGTAGTGGTGACGATCGCGGTTGTGGTTCTGGCCATCCTGTATATCCGGAAGAGGGAAACGTTCTCCGCTGGCGACGGATTACAGATAGGAATAATCTGGCTTATAATATGTATCCTGATAGATCTGCCATTGTTCATTTTTGGGGGGCCGATGAAGATGTCGTTGGGGCAGTATATGGCGGATATAGGGCTGACCTATGTCATCATCCCGACGGTGACGGTCGGGTATGGATATCTCATGGGGATCAGAAGACAATAGAAAAGGCGAGGAAACATCAGAATTTACCAATGGATTGGCAACGGTATAAGAAATTTTCCCGAATCCGCAACCCTGTTCGATTTCAAGGGTATAATAAAATATTGATGAGGGGTTGTTATCATTTCCTAAAAATAGATCGGCGGGCGAAATGTATCGATTAAATTCCAAGAGGGTGATATTATCATCTTTGACCGCTCTTTCGATGAGCTTTTTATTTTCGTTGACAGCTTTCGCACAGGAAGAAGCGGATAGATTTTCGCATCTGATTATTCCGGACGAGAATTCGGTACAGATTCTTACTCTTGAGGATGGATCGACCATCCTGGGGAGGATTACCGAGATCAGGGCAAGAGAAATAGTGTTTAAAAGCGATATAGGCGATTTAAGCATAGACAGGGCGAAAATCTCGGATATAGTGCTAGTTTCAGCAAGCTCCATCAGGCATGGCAGTCACTGGTTCGAAAATCCCAATTCCACCCGGCTGTTTTTCGGACCGACAGCGCGGATGTTGAAGAAAGGCAGGGGGTATTTTTCGGATTATTATATTTTCTTTCCAGGCATCGCTGTTGGAATAACCGATAATCTCAATATTGGTGGGGGGATGTCACTGTTTCCGAGAATGGATCTCCTGGACCAGGTTTACTACATAGCGCCTAAGGTTGGCGTCAAAGCGTCCCGTTACTCCAATCTTGCCGCCGGGGCATTGATAATAGCGTTGCCCCGGGAAGATAACGAGAGCCGCACCGTGGGGGTATTATACGGTGTCGGCACATTCGGCGGTGTCGATGCCAGCCTGACCACAGGCCTGGGGTATGGAGTCGTGGATAACCATATCGCGGATAAGCCAATGTTCATGATAGGCGGGGAGAAGAGGCTATCGAGCCGGGTTTCATTTGTCACTGAAAACTGGATTTTACCCGGAGTCGACTGGCCGATTATATCGTATGGACTGCGTTTCATGGGCCCCAGCTCGAGTTTTGATTTAGCCTTGATCAGTGTGCTGGGAAAAGGCGAGCCCCTGCCGGTTCTACCGTATGTCGATTTCGTGATTAATTTTTAGATCCGGCAAATCAGATCGCATGATTTTCAGATCCCATGACACCCAAAATCTCATTTATCGCGCCGATTCGCTGAAACCGGGCGCTTCTATTTTGAGTATATTCCATTGGGATTGGATTGACGGATATACAGCCGATCATTATATTGAATCGGAGTTGTTCTTTGATAACATGGGGGCGACAGGTTTCGACGGGATGACTGATGTCTGACCTGCGCGTCGAGGTCCCGGTAACCTCGTAAAACAATCGGGAAACCTTACAAGTGCCGACGATTATTCGTACGCACTGGCTGCCTAAGACACTGGCGGCTCGTTCTACCTGGATTTGCTTATCGGTCCGGGATAGAGCGTCGATTAGATAAGATAGCGGCATAAACCGTCCCCGATTATGTCGCGAAACAAAAGGGGGCTGGACGGGAGGAAAGCCCGGCGATCGGCGTTTCTCCTGTTGAGATTAAATATTCGCCTACGCGCGTAGACGGTTATTCGGAGGCATTTTCGGACGGGGGTTCGATTCCCCCCGCCTCCATTAATTTGTCTTGACAATATGATTTATCTTTATGTATTACAGGGCGAAAAGGGTAAGCGCTATGTTGGTATTACCAACAACTTAGAACGCCGTTTATCTGAACATCGTAGCGGAAAAACTAAGGGCGGACAAATCATAGGTAAGTTTAAACTACTGCACATTGAGAAATTTGAAGATTATAAAGAAGCTCGGAAACGCGAGGTATTCCTTAAATCAGGAGTTGGCCGTGAGTGGTTAAATCAAGAATTTCCTCGGACGGGGTCCGCCGAAGGCGGATAAAGCTTGGTCGCCTCCGGCGACTTCGATTCCCCCCGCCTCCACCAATTGCAAGTGCCTATGTTACAACAGGATATAGAAACAACTGGCAGAGCATTATTGCCGTGATCCCCCACCTATCATCCAATAACTTTTATGACTAAGAATAACCTAAGACCGTTTTGGGCACGATTTGGCCGCACTCTATTTTGCCGATTATGAAACCTAATTAATACTATATTGGAAATAAAGATGCATTTTACGATTTCTTGTTGTATATATAAAAAGTAATTAGATATTAGAAATATGAAAAGTAAAAGACTTTACCACAGAATTGATGAGGTCTGGCAGGTGCGAGCGATGACGAGGAAGCAACTCGAGGAGAAGAAATAGGGATACTTTAACTCATGACTCCCAATGATAAGGCATCGCTCAGCGAAGAGGCTATAGAAAGGCAATATCCTGATATCTATAATTCTCTTATGCCGCTCCTTCGTAGGTCCCAGCCGGGTTCACTAGACGCGTACTTGGAAACGGTTGCCTGCGACGTGAATATTGAGCAAACTCAAACTAATGCTCATTGTAGATTCATTGCTTTGGATGGAAACAAGAGAGCACGGGTTAAGGATTTTGTACGATTCATTGGAAAAAAAATTACAGATTTTGCGATTCCGCGTGGTGAGATAAACCGTGCTTTGAACGAAGGAGCAAAAACAAGTTCAACAGCCCCAGTAGATAAACTTAGTAAAAAAGCAAGGAACCTTTTTACTCGTTTGCCTAAAAGTGGTGAAGGAGGAGAGGTTCTGCTTTCAATCTTAGCCGAAACCATCCTTCGCCTGCCTCAGCTGTTTACAAAAATGGTTTTAAAAACCAATGCCAATATGCATGTTCACGGAAGTGATGCCATTCACTTCGGGATTAACCAATCGAATGGTAGTCTTGCACTGTATTGGGGAGAGTCAAAACTTTATGCAGATGCGGGCGCGGCTATTAGAGAATGTTTTACTAGTCTTGCACCATTCCTGTTGGGCGCAGGTGGCAGCGGGGCGGCGCAGGAACGCGACCTGCAACTCATGCGTGATGGGATCGATCTAGATGACATCAAACTTGAAAATGCGCTGAAACAATACCTCGATCCGGACAGCACCATGTTTAAACAGTTTGAATACCGGGGTCTATGCCTTGTTGGATTTAACTCGGAGGCTTATCCAACATCACCAAACTCACCGGAGGCAAATCAATTAAAACAAAAGATCGAAACGACCTTTGACAATTGCAAAAACCAAATCCAGAATCGTGTATTAGCAGAGAGAATAGAAACTTTCACGATTGAATTATTCTGTGTTCCCTTCCCAAAGGTTGACGATTTCCGAAGTGCCTTCCGTGAAGAATTGGGGTTGCCGGATGGGCAAAGCTGATTTCCAAGACTGGCTTCTTCAAAATTCGGGTTTTCAAAATCAATATCATCTTTTGATCATCGACTCTGTTGCTAGCCAATTTCCCAACCTGAAACGAAATGATCATTATGACCAGACAAAGCATGACTGGAATTATTTGTTGTTATGTGCCAGTTTACTTGCGCAGTCGGAAACTGAGAAGTGTCAAAGTGCTGCCCTTCGAATCTCTCAGTATTGCTTGGAATGTGCAAGTACGTCAGAGGTAGAAAAAGATGCAGCAGCAGTTGTCTTAGATACTCTGGCGAACCGCCCAGCGATTAAATTAGCAGAAGAGCGAGAGCTTATCCAGCCGGGCTATTCGGATAGAATACCGTTCCCTCTTTTCCAGGAATGGACCCGCCATTCTATTGAGAATTCAATCACGTTATCTAATGCCGAAACCATACGGGCGAACAAGTTTCAATGCAGGTTTTGGGAAAGCGTCAAACGCTATGATCGGATCAGCATTTCAGCTCCTACATCTGCCGGCAAATCATTCATAATTGGACGTTGGTTGGCTGAATACCTGCGAAAGAATCAAAGGGCATCAATTATTTATATTGTGCCAACACGCGCACTTATACAGCAAGTCCAGCGAGATATAAGGGACGTACTCAAATGTGAAGTTATCGAAAACGTAGAGGTTACCACTCTACCACTGAGAGCATCTTTTAAGGCTGACAGGGCAAACATATTTGTTTTCACCCAAGAACGGTTTCATATCCTCCTTGCAGCGTTCAACAATAATGTGCCAGTAGATCTGTTGATAATTGATGAAGCTCAGAAGATAGGAGATAATTATCGGGGCGTATTATTGCAACAGGCCATTGAAGCCATCTCTCAAAGAAGACCAGCAGCTAATTTCCTCTTTTCCAGCCCAATGACGGATAATCCAAAAGTGTTGCTTGAAGATGCCCCTGATGGAGTTTCTCAAGACGCCATCGTAAGTGAAGATACTACAGTCAACCAGAATCTTATTTGGGCGTCGCAGGTCCCAAGGAAACCTTGTACTTGGAGTGTTGATTTGATTCTACAAGAAGACGCTGTCGAAATAGGTAAAATAGAACTTTCGACAAGTCCGACACATACAAGTAAACGTTTGCCGTTCGTTGCGTTCTCTTTAGGCAACTCAAAAGGGGGAAACATTATTTACGTCAACGGCGCTGCCGATGCGGAGAAGACCGCCAAGCAACTCTATGATTTGATCGGAAATGATTCGAACACACCGGGAGATACGGAATTATGCGATCTCATCGAACTAATTCGCAAGACTATTCATCGACACTATTCACTTGGAAACGTCATCAGTCGAGGGGTTGCTTTTCACTATGGTAATATGCCGCTCCTTGTCCGGACAGAAATTGAAAGATTGTTCCGTGCCAACAAGATTAAATACCTGGTATGTACATCAACACTGATTGAAGGCATGAATATGCCGTGCCAAAGCATATTCGTCCGAGGGCCAACGAAAGGGAAAGGAAATCCTATGACATCAAGTGATTTCTGGAATCTTGCCGGACGCGCCGGACGATGGGGCAAAGAATTTCAGGGTAATATTGTTTGTGTCGATCCTCGGAAAGACAATGTATGGAAGAATGGTGCCCCAAAGGGGCGAACGAGGTTCAGGATAAATAGAACAGCGGATGACGTCCTTTTAAATCAGGAGGAGAAGCTACTCAAATTTATTGATACTGGCACACCACGAAATGAAGCACGTAAGGACCCAAATTTGGAGTATGTATTTTCCTTCCTTGTCTCATCATACATACGCAACAACGGTATTGTAACTGCACCCTGGGCAAAACGTTATCCTGAAGAGTTTGTTAATAAGCTGGAAGCAAAAATCAAAAGTATAATTGAGAGTATTGCTATACCAGAAGAAGTCATCCTGCGGAATCCGGGCATTAGCCCAATCGCAATGAATGATCTTCTTGGATATTTCCATGAGCGGACAGCTAATCGTAATGAACCTGTTGAAACGCTGATTCCCGTTCGGGCAGAGAGTGATGATGCATTCGATGAATATGCAAAGATTCTTAACCGAATCAACAAGTGTCTAGGATACGAGTTTGGCAGTGGAAAACGAGTGCGGCAACTTGCTTTATTGATCGTTGACTGGATGAAAGGCTATCCATTGGCACGGATTATATCTAGCCGTGAAAGCTATTATGGCTCCAGCGATTTGCCAGCATTGATAAGGAATACCATGAATGATGTGGAAGAATATGCACGTTTTCATGCGCCAAAGTATCTTGCATGCTATGTGGATATTCTAAAGGTGCATTTAGCCAAAAATGAGCGCCATGATCTTATTGAAAGCTTGCTGGAGCTTAATGTTCTCCTTGAGTTTGGCGTTTCACATAAGACTCAGCTTTCACTTATGGGATTAGGGCTGAGTCGGACGAGCGTTATTACAATATCAGAGTTCATCGCTGAAGACTCACTAAATGAATCTGAATGTTTGCAGTGGTTAAAAGAAAATGATTGGATGACACAAGATATGCCTGAAATCATCAAACGAGAAGTAGGAAATCTACTAACGAGCCGCCAAGAGGTAGGCACAGAGGAATAGTTGAAAGGCAAAGTGTAAGAGCTCGGTGTGCTTTGGTTATTTGCGCGTAGACTGTTATTCGGAGGCATTTTCGGACGGGGTCCGCCGAAGGCGGATAAAGCTTGGTCGCCTCCGGCGACTTCGATTCCCCCCGCCTCCAGTAAAGTATCTTATTGCATAGTAACGGGCTATACCCGGACGGGGGATCCGTACCCCGAATTTTGAGGTTTTTTCCCCCTTTAATCCTCAATAACTTAAAATAACTTGAAACCTAAATAGTCACAATTTCGTAAAAAAATAAGGTCGGGCCGAAGAAAGAGATTTGCTATTCCTACAGAAATTGGCCCTGTCAAATAGTACTTAGCAAATCAGAGGTGACAACCTGAAGAATGAAAGAAAGGCGGAAAAAGCAATGAAATTAATGACAAAGTCGATTTTGACTTTAACAGCAATGGCTCTCATCTTTACAATCTTCTCATGCGCTTCTGCCAAGTTCATCTCTACCGGATCATCATATTCTCCCCGAGCTGATGACTGTCCAATCGAGGTTTTTAGCTCGAAGCTGCCCGACCAAGAGTATGAGGAACTAGGCGTCATCGAGGGCGAGGGATCCTTAGGTTTCGATACCTTGGAGAAGGTTCTGCCCAAAATGAAGCGAGAGGCATGTAAGGCGGGAGGGGACGCCATCATCCTCATGTCCAGTCAGAAGTCCGTAGACATCTACAAGGACGGCAGCGATGATCAACTCAACGTCATGGCTACTGTAGTTCGGTGGAAGGAATAGATGCGGTCAGGTTCTGGCGGGGTTGGCTGCATCTTTCTAATTTTCCTATATCCCCTCATAACTTAGAATAACAGAAAACCTATATTGTCCCAATTTGAAGAAACCGGATTTAGCTTGTAATTATCAAAACCGTCTCTTAAGATTTTAACGGTTCTGTTAAAAAGGTTCTGACGACGTACAAGGAAATTCAAATGAAAGCGATTGTATACACAAAATACGGACCACCTGATGTTCTTCAGCTCAAGGAGGTAGAAAAACCTACTCCTAAGGACGATGAAGTCTTGATAAAGGTTCATGCGGCGTCCGCAAATGCATATGACTGGCATATGCTGAGAGCTGACCCGTTCTTGGTCCGCCTAATGGGCGGGGGGCTACTAAAACCAAAACACAAGATACTCGGAGTTGACGTAGCAGGGCGGGTTGAAGCGGTTGGCAGAAACGTAAAGCATTTTCAGCCAGGTGATGAGGTATTCGGAGACGTATCCGGGTGTGGTTGCGGCGGTTTTGCCGAGTATGTATGTGCTCGCGAAAATGCATTGGCGTTGAAACCGGCCAGTATGTCATTCGACGGAGCAGCGGTGGTGCCTTTGGCGGCAATCACCGCCCTGCAGGGTCTTCGCGATAAAGGACAGATTCAGCCAGGGCAGAAAGTTTTGATTAATGGTGCGTCTGGTGGCGTGGGTACGTTTGCGGTGCAGATTGCCAAATCGTTCGGGGCTGAAGTCACTGCCGTATGCAGCATGAGGAATTTGGACATGGCACGCTCGATTGGTGCAGACCAGGTCATTGATTACACTCAAGAAGATTTCACCAAAAGCAGGCAGCGTTATGACCTGATTCTTGCTGCTAACGGATATCATCCGATTTTAGATTACAAGCGTGCATTAAGTCCCAGGGGGATTTATGTCATGGCCGGAGGTTCCATGGCTCAATTCTACCAGGCTATGCTCCTGGGACCATGGATTTCAATGACAGGGAGTAAGAAAATGGGTTTCTTTGTGATGAAACCAAACAAAAAGGATTTGGTTTTTATGACAGAGCTTCTTGAAGCTGGCAAAGTAAAACCTGTTATAGATAGACGTTACAAGTTAAGTGAGGTTCCTGAAGCTATCCGGTATCTTGAAGAAGGACACGCCCGAGGAAAAGTAGTCATAAATTTGGAACATAATAATAAAACCTGACAAAGCGTTGCAGTGGACGGCGGAGAGCTGTGGTTTTTAATAATGTTTTTTAAAACCGTCACAATTTGGTCACACCACCTGTTAGCTTGTTGCTAGACAATAGGGATAATGGGGTTCGATTCCCCACGTTCCCATATGATGCAATTGTTTATTTATAGGCGGATTCCAGTTAAGCATGGCCTCAACAATAATCGGTAGTTACGAACCAGGAATTGCAGCAAATCCCTACGCATCATAGGCCACAAACAACATTCTTGACAAAATTATCAATATTTATTATTTTTACCAAAACAGGCGTCACAGTATTGTGCCTGCCTTGTCTTCGAAGTCGATTAATGCAACTGCTCAAAACCCCAAACAAGGAGAGATCATGTTTTCTAGTGGAAAGTCTGTGTCCGGCTTAATTGGGGCACTGCTGTTTTCAGCAACCATGTCGACGATAGGCGCTCAAGCCGAAAACGATGTCGCAGGCGACGTAAAATCATCTGGTTTGATTACTTCGGTACCACGGACTATGTCTTATCAGGGGTATCTAAAAGACGCGGGGGGGCTACCCGTATCAGACACTCTCGAAATCACTTTCCGTATCTATGATGTCGAATCAGGGGGAAGCGCCCTATGGACGGAAACGGTTGCCGCCGTATCAATCATTGACGGTAACTTCACCGCCATCGTCGGAGAAACCACTCCGATAAACTTGAGCTTCGATGTCGACTACTGGATGTCGTTGCAGGTGGAGGGCGATCCCCTGGAGATGGACCCGAGACTGAAACTTCATATGTCGGCTTACGCGGCACGAAGCGACACGACCGATTATGCCCTCAACTCCGATTTGCTGGATGGTCTCGACTCGGGCGATTTTGCCGGTTCCGCTCATGACCATGACGCGGATTATGTCAACGAGGGGCAGGCAAATTCCGTTACAGGCGCTATGGTAGTTGATGGCACGGTACAGTTTGGCGACATTGGCCAGAACGGCGCCTCCGCAGGCCAGATTATGAAATGGAATGGTTCGGCCTGGATTGCGGATAATGATGAGACTGGACCAGGGGGTGGCAGTGGCTGGGTCGATGATGGTAATTATATCAGGTTAGAGACGGGCACTGATTCTGTCGGAATAGGCACGGCCACGCCATCGGAAAAGCTGGAGGTTGCAGGGAGTATTCTGGTAACCGATAAAGCCACCATCGGTCCAAGCAACTCAAATACCGGTGCGAACGCGTTTGTGGCAGGTTTAGCCAATACGGTAAGCGGAGATTGGACTACAATCGGCGGTGGTCGGATAAACACGGCAAGCGGCCATGATGCGGTGATCGGAGGCGGTCGAGGCAACACTGCCAGCAGCTCATATTATGCCACGGTCGGCGGCGGCAACGAAAACACCGCCGGCGCTGGTGGCGCTACTATAAGTGGCGGAAGATTTAATCTGTGCAACGCGGATTACGCAACTGTCGGCGGAGGTTATGCCGATACTGCCAGCGGGGCCTCTTCCACAATCGGCGGAGGTTGGAGTAATATCGCTAGTGGAGTAGAAGCTACAGTCAGCGGAGGTCAGATGAATATCGCCGCCGGCCAACAGGCATCGATCGGCGGTGGAAGTCAAAACTCCGCAAGCGGTTTCAGAGCTACGGTCGGTGGAGGTGTGGGAAATTTTGCTACCGGAGACAATGCAACGATCGCTGGCGGCTTCGGTAACCACGCAACCGCGAATGGTGCGACAGTAGGGGGCGGCAGTACGAACACCGCCAGCGGTACCGCCGCCACTGTTCCGGGCGGGAATATGAATGAAGCTGCCGGTATTTACTCTTTTGCCGCCGGCCGTCGAGCTAAAGCTAATCACATTGGAGCATTTGTGTGGGCAGATCAGACCAACTCGGATTTTGCCTCCACCGGTGTCGATCAATTCCTCATTCGTGCGTCAGGGGGTGTTGGAATCGGTACGACGAGTCCAGCATCGGAATTGGATGTTGCCGGCACCATCCAGGCTACCGGATTTATGATGACCACCGGTGCCTCCGACGGATATATTCTCACCTCCGATGCCTCGGGATCAGGATCTTGGCAATCTCCGGCCCCCAGCGGCGGCTGGATAGATGATGGAAATGCTGTCAGGCTGGAGACAGTTAACGATTCGGTTGGTATTGGAACTGCTACGCCGTCGGAAAAATTGGATGTTTCAGGTAATATCCTGGTGAGCGGAACGGCGACTATCGGAACGGGACATACCAACACAGGCACGAGCGCTTTCTTAGCGGGGGAGAACAATACGGCCAGTGGAAATTACACCGCTGTTGGTGGAGGTCTGAATAACACCTCAAGTGCGAATTACGCGACAGTCAGCGGCGGCTGGAATAACAACGCCGGAGAGATAAACGCAACAGTCGGTGGCGGTTGGGACAATGCTGCCAATGGGCAATACTCAGTTGTCGCCGGAGGAAGGGAGAACACCGCCGGTATAGATTTCGCCTCGGTTGGTGGCGGAGCTTATAACTTCGCGGGCATCAGCAGCTACGCTACTGTCGCCGGGGGGTATGCCGACACCGCCAGCGGAGGCTACGCCACAGTTAGCGGCGGTCAAAGTAACATCGCCAGCGAGCAAAATGCGGCCGTGGGTGGCGGTAGTAACAATTCTGCCAGCGGTACGTATGCGACCGTTGCCGGCGGTCGAGACAATATCAGTTCAGGGCAAAATGCGACGATTGGCGGCGGTACTACTAACACGGCCAACGGCGGTAGTGCTACAGTTGCCGGTGGTGGAAATAATATTTCCAGCGGTTCGTCCAGCACAATCGGTGGAGGAGACAGTAATACCTCCGGTGCCAGTTCCAGTACTGTAGGCGGCGGAAAGAGAAACAATGCCAGCGGATATGTCAGCACAATCGGTGGTGGTCAGGATAACATAGCCAGTAACCAATATGCTACTGTGCCGGGTGGATATTTAAATGAGGCGACAGGTATTTATTCCTTCGCGGCCGGGCGTCGGGCTAAAGCCAATCATGATGGGGCTTTCGTATGGGGCGACCGGACCAACGCGGATATAACTTCCTCCGCTGCAGATGAATTCAAAATACGCGCCTCCGGCGGAACCTATCTATACTCTAACTCCAGTCTCACCGCAGGTGTAACGCTGGCGGCCGGAGCTTCATCCTGGAGTTCCGTTTCCGACAGCACGCTAAAGCGTAATATCAGACAGGTAAACGGTGAAGAAATTCTCGAAAAACTGGCACAGTTACCCATCAGCCAGTGGAGCTATAAAGCTCAGGATGAAAGCATTGAACATATCGGCCCGATGGCACAGGATTTCTATGAGATCTTCGGGCTCGGCGCCGACAACAAAACGATCTCTACGATAGATCCGTCGGGGATAGCTCTAGCCGGTATACAAGCGTTATTGGATGAAATCGAACTATTGAAAGCCCGTATCGCCGAGCTTGAAGGTAAGTAATACGAGATAGACTATTAAAGATATGAATAGGGAATAAAGAACTCCCAACTCTTGCATTATTGTGAGGGTGTCCACCGGAACAAGTTCAGCGACCCGAATCGGTCGGAAAGCTTTTAAACCTAACAGTTGAAAAAGCGGGCAATATCCGTTAAATTTATTGATATTGTAATTGGATTAGAGGAACGTTTTGAGTGTAAATTCGATCGTGTAGAATTAGCGGCTATTAATGGAAAAGCCGAAAGCCCGAAAGGACCCGGAATGAAAAGAGTTAAGATTTTGATTGTCGCCATAATTGCGTCAAACGTTCTGTTTCACGCATGTGGCGGAGGAAAGAAGTCATCCCCGGATCTGAGCTGTTCGGATTTTTTACCGGAGGAAATTGCTCAAGCCGGAATCGAACGATCGTCGGAGATAAGAACTTTTGAGGGCGAATCACTTTTTGAATATATCAATGGCGGAGCCGAAATCTACCATTCGTATAACTTCGTTGAGGTCGCCGCGGCAAATTATACATCCAACGGTATGGAGATGGCGGCGGATATCTATCGCTTTGAGAATTCGGATAATGCGTATGGATTATTCGCCTCGTTTCGGCCGGATAATCCGGCGTTCGTCGTGCTCGGCGCTGAAGGATTCAGTTCTCCAACGAGTATCGATTTCGTCAAAGGGCCGTTTGTTGTCAGGGTAATTGGATTTGAAGAGTCAGCCGAGATCGAACAGGCAATAAATGTGCTGGCATCGGAAATTAACGGCATCTTACCGGCAGACGATCGTCTTCCTCAAAAGTTCTCTCTTTTTCCGGGGGGGGATATTATCGACGCCACCGATAGAATCTACGCCGAATCGTTTCTCGGTCATGGTTTCCTGGCTGACGTATACACCCGAAAATATAGACTGGACGGCGATACGCTTACCTTATTTATGACTGAAGATGGATCGGGAGAGAAATTCAGTATGTGGTTTGAGTCCGGCGCTGTCGACGGTTCGGCGGAGCCTGCCGCCGAATATCTTTTATTCGATGACGGAAGAGCCTTTGTAATTGAAAATAACTACTATGGAATGATCGTAGCCGGCCTGAAAGGCGGGGACTTGCTGGGGGGAATAAATTACAGCGATGATAAGAAAGATTTCCTGACGGCCTGGCTTGATTCGTTCTATTGATCTTCCGGATGTGCTCGAGGATCAATCTCGTCTCTTAAAGGCTCTATGCATACATCGTCTTAAGTTCGCCGATTCTTCGATGAATATCAACCGCATTGGCGCATTGAGCTAAGCACTGCGCACATGATGTGCATGCCTGGATGCCTCTGGATCTGGGAATGTCATCTAATACCGCCCGGGCATGATGGAAATTCGCATATTGGGCAGCATACATATGTGTTCTCATGAGCGTCGGCACGTCGGCGCCCTTCGGACAGGATGGCACACATTGACGGCATTGCCGGCAAAATCCCATGCTCAACGTGATGCTGTTGTCTGAGAGAAACTCCTTTTCCTCGGGTGTATATTCCAAGTTTCCAGCGACGGAGAAGTCCTCATGCATATGCTCGAAGTTGTTGTATCCCGGAATTGCAGTGGTAATATTTTCGTTGCGCATCACCCATTTGAGGCAGGCCGTGGCGATTGTTGTGCTCTTGAATCTTCTAAGTGTTTCGGGATTCGGTAACCTTGGCCCGCCGGCCTGGGTCTTCATGGCTATTATGCCGACGCCCTTAGATGCTGCATTTTCGATGGCGCTTAAAAGGTCGACATCGTCGGCCATGGCAACATTGATAGCCGTAAGTACAACGTCATAAAATCCTTTCTCGGCGACCGCATTTATAACCTCTGACATTGCTTCATGCGTGGATACGCCGACAAATCTTATTTTCCCCTGCTTTTTTAATAGCGCCAGCGCTTCCATGACATCCGGGTCGTTGACTTCCTCGGCGCTGGTTACCGTGTGGATATACAATATATCGATATAATCAGTTTTAAGGCGATTGAGACTGCCCTCGCAAAGATCGATCAGCTTCTCTTTGACCAGCTTCGGCGTCATATCGCCTCGCTGAACCGGTCTGAGCTCCTTGGTGGCGATTACCACCTTATCTCTTACTCCTAATTGTTTGATGACGCTGCCAACCATCTGCTCATTTCGTCCATACTGATACCGAGCCGCAGTGTCGAAATGGCGAACACCGATCTCGTAAGATGCCTGTACTATCTCCGGGTTGTTGGCATTCATAACACCCATACTGACTATGGGAATTTTCAAACCTGTTCTACCAAGCGTGCGGTACAGAATTTCTCCCTTGGAATTGGCCGTCTCTTTGGTTTCCTGGGCCAGAACCATCCCGGGTGAGAGGCCCAGGATACTCGTTGTAGCTAAGCCGGTTATCGATGTTGACAGAAATCCTCTTCTTGTAAACTTACTATCTCCCATTGCGTCCTCCATCGGTGCCATCTACCAAAGAGCCTTATCTTAGCCTGGCAAATATTCCCTGAATGAATTTGTTTAGCAAGACCTAATGCTTTTATTCTCCCAACTTTTTATAATCGTTCCTGGTCTATCCTTCCAGCCTTTTCAAGCTCTCTTCAGCGTGATTCTTGATGGCCTCTTTCAACTGTTCCGAAGTTGTTGTGTCTCCGGGCAGAGCTTCCAGAGCTTTCCTGAGGTATTTGATTGCCTGCTCATTCTGGCCGCTCGCTTCACATGCCTCGGCGAGACTGTCCCAGGTATTGGCGGAAAGCGGATACGCATCGCTATTCATTTTGAATATCCTGATAGCATCGTCGAAATTTCCCATCTGAAGAAATTGGTAACCGATGGCATTGAATACGGCCTCAGTGAAAAACACCCGTCCGGAATCCTTGAATTTTTCATATATCTCAAAAGCTTTCTCTACGCTGTCTTCTCTTATGATACCCATAAATTGCGCTGGTGTTGGTGGAACCTCTCCGGCCGGCTGAAACCTGTATTCGATTCCCTTTTTTTCATCGAAGTCTTCCAAAAACCGTCGGCTCTCGTTATCATCGTTCAGATGAGCATTGAGAAAATTGAACACATAGAAGCACAATTCATCGTAATGGGCTCCGTCTGTCTCCTGCGGTTGAGTCTCTCCACGCAGAATCATAGATGATGACTTTCCATAACTGGTAAGATCCAAGTGGTTCAGCCGGCTGAATTTCACTGAGTATCTTTGAGAATATTCGAATGAGTCGACCAGAGAGAAGTCAACGGATTCTATCTCTCCGGAGTAGATCTGTGCCAGGGGGGAAGTCATCCTCTGAACATCGTAGTATGGATTTCGCCGCGCCTGTTCGAGATTGTCCTCTGAAATATATGACCCATCAAAGCTCGCCATAGCATCTATGTCGCTGTTGCGCATTTGCAGAAGCAAGGCCGCCAGACCTCCCGAGCCGCAGCCCACGACTCCAAATTTGTTGACGTTTACGTTCGGGAGATCACGCGCAGTAGCGATAATATATTCCATATCCCTGACAACTGTTTCGATATCTCGTTGATCGAGCGCGGGATTTAAACCCGTCATTCCTACCGAATGGGTGGTCGCCACCATGAATCCCCGGCTGGCCAGGTATTCACATAAGACCAGATTCTCAGATATTCCTCTACTTAGCTCAGGGCTGTAAATTATCAGGGGAAATGATCCCGCCTGCGGAGGGGCGTCCCTGATTGCGCCAACTTTCACGCTGAGCAGATCCAGGACGCCGCCGCGGTTGTTCTCCAGCAGACGATGCAGCCATTGAATTTCACGACCCTGGATTTCCGACAAAAAATCGAAAAATCTGCTGTCCTCAGGATAGGGAAAAACATATTCCCCGTATACCATCGGTGATAACTCCGTTGTCGTTTGGGCGGGATACCAGATGCAGATCTGAATCGGACGAGCCCTCTCACCGTCAGTCGGCCTGCCGAAATAGTCGTGCTTGGCCCTGGATACTCTCGAATTGTCATACTTTTCAATCGTTTTAAATCCGACCGCATACGGGCCGGGCTCGAGGTTTCCCCATATCGCCGGTGTTTTGCCAATTGCGCTGGTTCGACTGATGAAGATGAATAATATTAGAGAAACCGTAATCACCAGATAGAATCTTATACCTTTGAGCATTTTCACCCTGCCTTTTCAAGCATTCTGATCGGAATTATCTTCTTTATCATGGTGGCTCGATAAGACCATCACCTTATACCGGATACGGGAAATAGAGCCTGTTGTTGCCTGTTTTCGGAATCAAGTTCCGGTAACAAACCGCTCATGACTATTTTTCCTCGTAATGACCTCTGGATGATGGCGAATGATTGATTCGGTCTCTTACTTTCGCTCACCGGCTAACCACTCTTCCACTGCCGTGCGCTCCCTGGGAATTTGTGCGGAGAGAATCTTATGTCCTTTTCGGGTTACCAGGATATCATCCTCAATGCGGACTCCGATTTCGAGATCGGGCAAATAGATTCCCGGTTCGACAGTTATGACCATCCCCGGCGCCAGCGGCACCCAGGGATCGGAGAGATCGTGTACTGCCAATCCTAAATGATGCGATGTTGAATGGATGAAATCATCGGCATAACCCGCCTGACGGATGATATCCCTCGCGATCTCATCAATTTCGCGCAAGGTAATCCCGGGTTTGATGGCGTCTATGGCTGCATTTTGTGCACTGAGCACAATGTCGTAGATTTTTGCCTGTTCGGCGGAGAACGTGCCATCTACCGGCAGGGTACGACTGATATCGGAGGCGTAATGATCCCACTCAGCGCCGACATCCAGCAAAAGCAATTGGCCGGCAGTTAATGCCTGGTTGCGTTTCTCGTAGTGGAGTATGGTTGTTTCCTCTCCCGCGCCGACGATTGGCGAAAAAGCCATGTGCTGCGCACCGCGCCTCTTGAACGATTCCTCGAGTATACCGTCAAGCTGGAATTCTTTAACGCCGGGCTTTATCGATGCCAGAAGTTCCGTTAATCCTTCATAAGTTACTTGAATCGCCGTTTCTATCGCTGCAATCTCCTCGCCTGTTTTTATCATTCTCATCGATTCAAGAAAGCGCGAGGAATTCTCGATTTTGACTCCGGGAATACGTTCCTTGACCTTTTCGTAATATTCCAGATCCGGCGGAACGTCCACCGAGGGTTTTACTATCTTTGAAATAAGGTGCAGCGTTGGATTTTGCTTCATCTGCGACACGATCAGGCCGTCAAGGGAGCGTATTCTATAGATGCGATCGAATCCCCATGCGACCTTCAGTGATTCGGATAGCGCGGGACGTATCCCGGTCCAGCGTTCAGCCTCGATATCCCGGGGAGGCAGAAGCAAAACCTGTCTATCGACTGCTTCCGGGCACAAAACCAGGATAGCATCCGGCTCGTCAAGGCCGGTCAGATACCAGAAATTACCGTCGGAACGATAACCGGTATCGCCACTGTAACCCTGCGAATAGAGTACCGCGGTCCCAGCGCCGATGGAATCAAGCAAAGCTAACCTACGTTTCTTAAACTCCTCCATGCCGATTTGCCGCCGATCAGAATTGTCCGGATTCTGCGCACTTATACCCACAACTCCCAGGATATAAGACGATATGAAGATCAATACCGATATTATACAAAAGAGGCGCCTGCTATCACGTTTATGGAGCTTGTTTTTCATACTTTACCGACCTTTAAGAAGAACCTTTCTGACATACGAACTCTATCGACTCATCTTAATGTATCCTATGAGAAGAATTCGATTTTTTCAAGCTCGTTCTTTTACCTATTGCAGCCAACCCGCACCCGTCGTTTAACAGCGTATAGCTTTTCTCTGAGCGATTTAATGTATTACTGACAGGGGCCGGAATTTGTCTTAAAATGCCTGCAGGGCTGACAATCGTAGTGACGGTTGGGAGAATTCGGTTCAAATTTGTTGAGGAGGTCCTCATGTCTTCATTCGTTGCCCATATGGAAAGCGCTATCGACGGAACGCTTCTGCCCGCAGATAGGCCTCAAACCACTCATGCCGACAAGCCTCTATGGGTTCGCTATGATCTGGATGCCATCCGAAAAGCATTGACCAGGGAAAAGCTGAAGGATCGAGAGCCGACAATCTGGCGTTATAGAGAATTGCTTCCCCCCGGCATAGACGATGAGGTTATCTCGCTGGGGGAGGGAATGACTCCGCTGCTCCGCTGCTCGAACCTGGGAGCAAAGATCGGATCGGATGATCTGTGGATCAAAGACGAGTCACAATTGCCGACCGGCAGCTTCAAGAGCCGTGGACTCGCCATGGCGATTAACATGGCACACAAGTTCGGGATTAAGCGGGTCGCCGTTCCCACCGCCGGAAATGCCGGTGCCGCAACGGCCGCTTACGCTGCGCGGGCCGGTATAGAAGCTTATGTTTTTATGCCCGAGGATACGCCGTCGATCAATCAATACGAGACACATCTTTATGGAGCCCGGACCTTTCTTGTCAACGGTCTCATAGCCGATTGCGGCAGGATCGTCCGAGAGGGCAAGGAGGCTATGGACTGGTTCGATCTTTCCACTCTCAAGGAACCATATCGTATAGAGGGGAAAAAGACAATGGGTCTGGAGTTGGCGGAGCAGTTTAACTGGGAGCTGCCTGACGTGATTCTCTATCCCACCGGAGGCGGCACCGGTTTGATCGGCATCTGGAAGGCATTCGAGGAACTGGGTGAATTAGGGTGGCTCAAAAATGAGAAACGACCGCGTATGGTGGCTGTTCAATCCGATGGATGTTGTCCAATCGTTAGCGCTTTCGAGTCGGGGAAACGTTTCGCCGAACCCTTCGCGGGCCCAAAAACTATCGCCAGCGGCATAAGGGTGCCGTCGGCTGTGGGTGATTTCATGATCCTGGATACGATCCGGGCCAGCGGAGGCCGGGCTGTTGCAGTGGAGGAGAAGCGTTTAAGAGAATGGATGAACCTGGCAATCTCTACCGAAGGTATATCGATTTGCCCGGAGACCGCGGCCTGCGTTGGAGCGCTCGAGCTTTTGACTTCCGAGGGCTGGATTACACGTGGAGAGCGAACGGTTATTCTAAATACAGCAGCGGCACAGAAATACGTAGAGATCATAGCGCTCGACCTGCCGCGAATAGACAAAGACATCCCTATCGATTGGGAGAGAATTATCGGCTGACGTTATTTCTATATTTCGCCGGACAATTGCTTTGCTAAGAAACTTTCCATCGCACGGTAGAAATCGAATTTATTTTCCTCGTTAACAAACCCATGCCCTTCGTTTTCTTTGACAATGTATTCGACTTCTATTCCGCGTTCCCTCAGGGCATTCACAATCTGGTCGGATTCTTCTTTATTCACTCTTGGATCATTGGCACCTTGAGCTACAAGAAGCGGTACTTTTATCTTGTCGATATGGAAAACCGGGGATACGGCTGCCAGAAGCGCACTGTCTTTCTCGGGATGGCCAACCATTTCATATATCATCTCTCTATAGGGCTCCCAGTATGGTGGAATGGCGTTCATCCAGGTAAAAATGTTGGAGACACCGACATAATCCACACCGCAGGTATAAAGATCCGGAGTAAAAGCAAGTCCGGCAAGAGTCGCATATCCGCCATAACTACCGCCATAAATAGCTATTCTCTCAGGATCGGCAATCTCCTGATCAATAAGCCAATTAACGCCGTCGGTTATATCGTCCTGCATCTTCTTGCCCCACTCCTTAAAAGAAGATTGCCAGAATTTCTTCCCGTAGCCAATCGATCCCCTGAAATTCATTTGAAAAACAGCATAGCCGCGATTGGCCAGAAACTGTATTTCCGGGCTGAAACGCCAGCTATCCCGGGCCCAGGGGCCACCGTGCGGGTTCACGACAACCGGAAGATTATTCGCTTTCTGCCCTTTCGGCATTGTCAAATAACCATGGATTGTCAATCCATCCCTTGATTTGTAAACAATCGGCTTCATTTCTGCCAGCTGGTCTTCGTCGAGCCAGGGATTTCTCTCCGCCAATTTTGTTATTTTGCCGGTCTCTTTTTCATAAAGATGATATGAGCCCAACGTGCGATCACTCAGAATTCGAACGATGAATACATCCTCGTCCCGATTGTTAAACGTGAGATGCACTTCGTAACCGGGGAATTTCTTATCTAATGTCTTATATAATTTTTTTGTTTCTTTGTCCAGCAATTCTCTTTCATACTTCCAGGTGACATATCCGATTTCTGTGAGCACTTTTCGTTTCCTGGAATAACTCATTCCACTCACATCCACATCAGGATGCTCATAGACCAATTCCAGTTCATTGTTGTTGGCCAGGTCATATTTTACTATGGCCTGTTTATCCCGTTCAAGATCGGATAGTGCGTAGATATATTTATTATCAAATGTAAAGAATAATGGCTGAAAGGTATCCTTAAAAGAGGTAGTCATTACCTTCTTAAAGGCCTCTTGTTCATTATTCCGATAGAGAATAGTATTATTTACGCCATCGGTCTCAGCGGCAATCCTGATACGGTAATCATGATCTGTTATCCACTGAGTTACTTTACCGGGATTCTCAGCCGCCAATGTAAGTTCCCCGGTCACAGTATTAAGCCGATAGGCATCAAATACCTCTCGGTTCCTCCTGTTCATCTGGATCAATATATCCGTATCGCTGTCTTTCATCTCGTCTATGATACTTACCTTGACACCCTCGAAAGGCGTCAGGTCCGCTTCATTTTCTCCGTTTCTGTCCACGCCAAAGACATGATAATTCTCGTCGCCTCCAAAATCGCGGATATAGAGAAGGCGATCATTACCTTTCCAGTAATACCACCAGATATCTCGATCGGTAACGGAAGTGATACGTTTCGCTTCCTGAGAGCCGACTTCCCGGACAAAAATGTTCATGCGTCTTTCGTAAGGCTGGGTGAACGAAATGTATTTGCCATCCGGCGAAATCTGAAAGTAGGCCTGCTGAGGATTTTTGAAGAAATCCTCCATAGGAATAAGAGCTGGCTGTTCAGTTGTGCACATAAGGGAGATCGAAAGCATCATTACTAAAACAACAAGTCCCAGGAAAATCCTATTTCTCATGATTCTATTCCTCCGGTTGATAAGTTGAGATTTCTTTTCTAAAAAGGGCGACCTTATTATTCAATGCTTGCAGGAAAGCTACTAACCGCAGTTTGCGGAAATGAACAGGGAAACGATTGTCAGCCATTTTTCGAAATTTACCAGTCCTTATTTCAGCAATAGCATTTTATTCGCTTCTGAGAAATCACCGGCCTGAATCCTATAGAAATACAGACCGGAGCTACTTCGTCTAGAGTCCCAGGTAATCTGGTGATAGCCGGCTTGTTTTTCACCATCGACCAGAGTTTCCACCCGGCGACCAAGAAGATCGTATATCTCTATCGTAACATGCGATTGTTCCGGAAGCGCATATTCTATATTGACGCGGTTATTGAATGGATTGGGATAACTTCCGAGAAGGGCAAATTCGTCCGGGATACTAGCATCGCTTTCCTGATCAGGGATGGAGGTAGCATCACAGTTCAATTCGAGAACCTCAAAAGCGTCGATACCGGCCTCGACAACGGATCCCTCTTCAAGATCAGAAACCTCGAAGCGAACCTTGATCATTCCGGTGGAGGTCATGGAATCCGCTATGTCAATTGAATATTCCTCCCAGCCATTAGTGCTTGCGGGCCCGACAGTTTCGGCGAGGATCCAACTTGATCCATCGTCGCTGGAGATGTATGTCTTGAAGAAATCGCGGTTTGGATTTTCACCGAAATTATTGGTATACCACAAAGCGTAATTGATCTTCGGAGTTTCGGCGCCGTACAGATAGATTAAAGGCGACGTCAGGTAAGTATAGCCGCCGTCAACATCGGAGTCGCCCTGCACGTTGCCTGTAACGTAACATTGGCCCGAACCATCGTAATCTCTCGCCGGATCCCCGCGTTCACCGCCGCCGACAGGAAACCCTCGCTCCCAATGACCCGCGATGGCATCTCCACTGACTGTCCAACCTTGGTCGGTTTCAAAATCGTCCTCCATAACCTCGATAAGATTTCCAACCGATGAAACATGATAGGAGTCCGGTGCATCAGGCGGGTCCGAAACCGACGAACCTTCATCTCCGGACGCGCTAATATAGAATTCCGGCAGGGCCTCGCAATCAGCGGGCGGTAAAGTTGCTTCAAACAGGTCATTTCCAATCGATATCAACTCCAGTGTCGAAAAATCGCCGCCCTCGTAGCGATAACTGAGAGTCCCGGATCCCGGCAGGTAATTCTCGCTGCCATTCTCAATTCTCACGATAAACGTATTCGGAACGCCGGGTTGGATATATTCCGGTAATCCATCGGGGAACAGGATGACCAACGCCTGAGGCACAGGAGGAGCCATCCCCAGATCGGGATTACCCCAGTACGCTCCCCATTCAAACGTCTCGTACTTTACGTAATACCACAATCCGTAAGTGTACATTATACGCAAAGCCCTCTGATGAGCTTCACCCTGAGAATATTCGCCGGATGTGACTGAAGTTGTGAAGAAATAGTCCAGCGATTGGCTGGAACCATCCAAGGGATCATCCCAACCCGGACGTCCGAGAGCGACCTGTGTTGCCCCTAAAAAGCCCACGGCCCCTCGATACATCATGGCCTGACCGATATTCAAATGATCGGTATCAGAGTTGCTGCAAGCATCCGCAAAAATAATGGCGGGATAATCGTCATTCAACTGAGGGCAGTCGCTGGACGAGATAAAAGCTTCTTGCGTAGAATGCCATATATGGCTTGAGGTCGGCGATCCATGGCCCGCCCAGTTTACAAAGGCATATGTGCCTGACGACCAGACTGAAATTACATTACTATGCCTTAAGTCATAGTCCATGGGATATGAGGAATACCCCCGCTCATACATTCTGGTCATAGTCCAATCGGACATCCACGGCTGATCCACTTTCGCTTCCATGAGAACGGCGCAATCAGTACGCGGGTTGGGGTCATCATCCCAGAAAAAACCGCCAAGAAGGAGTATATTTTTCTTAAAGGCCGGATCATCATTTATTTCATAGGCAACCGACTTTTCGCAGATATCAAAAACGATATTGGGATCACTCCAGGGGATTCTGCCAACGGTAACTTCCGTATAAAAATCGTTGTAATCCGTTTCCTCACCATAAAGATGGTCTCCATCTACGTCCCAGGACTGATCGTCGGGCAAACTGAGTTCGGCATAATAATAATCGGTTTCGGGTTGGCCGTAGCCAAGATCCAGCCCCGTGCGGCGCATGGGGACATCGTCATAATGGCCTACCAGTAACACGTCTTCAACGCCCCATTCGCTCGATGGGTATTTTTCTCTAAGGAAATTTCTTATCTTCTCTGGCAGATCGTAACCAGCATAATTGGTATTGATCCAGGACGTGGTCACGACCTCGACACTTCTTCCCTTTTGAGTTTCCCAATCCACAAGGGGCGTTATTGACGATGTAAGCGAACTGAGCGTGATCATCACGAAATCATGAAAATCCTCATCCGTGCGCATATCCCGGGGATACCAGTTCACTGCCTGATCATAATTGATTATAATCTCTTCAGCAATTCGCTCAGGTCTCTCCAGGTGGTCAACGACAACGCCGCTTGAGCGCTCGGAGGTTTCATATTCCACGTTGACTGAAATATCCGGAAAATAAACTAACTCGCCTGAGATGGGACGGTATGCGAACGGGGTTACCCTGACATCCACCAGATTGTATTTTCTGTAACCTGCCGTACGAACAAATTCCACAACATTCTGAGGATAGACGTCGTTGTTTGCATAAACTGAATTATAATTATCTTCGTAGAGTCGTCTTTCCTTTTCGTAAATTATCGGATCCTCCTGACCGATAACTCTCGGCAGAGGGGCAGGCGGAATTCTGTAGCTTCCGGGGAGCCTTACTCCAGCACCCGTGTCGAAACTGATCCCGGCAAACTCTGTTCCCGGAGGAATCGCAACAGCAAAGATCCTCGAAGGAAGAACCGGTTTGCCCGGCACCAGAAGATGACCGAAATCTCCAACGGAAATCTCCTGACCCTGATGAGTATCATTGATTTCGTAGCCCTCTATCGGTATGCTAACCGCAATACTTTCCTGATCATCCGATGCTAAGATATGGCTTGCTGCCAACAGACTAAGGCAAAGTACGATTGACATCGCGGGGAGTATCAGCGGACGTTTCATTTTTCGCCTCCTTCTCTACAGACCAATGCGACTATTCAAATTTGGGGAAATATCCTAAAATGGATTGAAATAAACATCATATTGTATATTAGTAGCTTGACCGGATTAAGTAAAGCAGAATAAACGCTGAAGGTAGAGAATATCAATTTTCTGCTGAAGACGAGAGGGGTGAAATTCAGTCCATTGCTGAGAACGGCCACCCGGCTTCTGAGCCTCACCGGATTATTATGGCGATGTCCTCACCACGGATCCGCATATTAGGGGGACGCTTATTGACCCGGGCAACGATATTCCTCCAATAGTAATACCAAATCTTAAGTGGTCCTGTCATAGCAAAAGTCAAGTTTGTTTGAGGTTTTTTAGCTCTGAGAGCAGGGAAATTCGATTCTGATTGAGGTTCGGCGTCATATGCAATAGTATCCGGCACGAAACTCCGTATTCAGTATGACAGGGATGTGGATTAATTCCCAGGCTCGGAGCAGGCTATTGGCTCTTCAGTTCTTCCATCTCAAGAGAAATCTCGAATGAACGGTTAAATACAGCTTTACAATAGACATCCCGCTTCGAGATTCATATATTGCCGCCCACCTGAAAAAGGCATCAACCGAAAGGAGAATCTCAATGTCCAATGAAAAACCTGCCCATGGAACGTTCTGCTGGAACGAGCTGGTAACACGCGATACGGCGGGCGCCGAAAAATTCTATACCGAATTGCTGGGGTGGAAAGCCGTTGACAGCGACATGCCCGGAATGAAGTATACGCTGTTTAAAGCCGGCGACAAGGATGCCGGCGGGATGATGGTTATGCCACCTGATGTGCCCAAAGAGGTTCCCTCGCACTGGGTGGCCTATATTACTGTCGATGATGTCGATAGCCTGGTCAAGAAAGTTGGGGAACTGGGTGGCACCATCCTGCATGGCCCTCAGGATGTTCCCAAGGTGGGCCGCTTCTGCATCGTCCAGGACCCGACCGGCGCAGTGGTGTCTTTGATTAAGCTAGCCAGCTAGCAAGAAAGGGAGGCACCAATCCACGGTTTGATAGCCATACAATAGAGAATTGTCGTTACCCGAGCTTTGGCTAATGAGCCTCACGATTAAGATTTGCCAAGCAGAAATCGGAGACCATTATCGTGTTCCCTGAATATTTTCGCTAAAGACGTTACCCGAAAAAGATGTGCAGTTTGGGAAACGTTGTTATGGGGCAGAGGACATAGATGATAGATGTGAGATTTGAAACTCCCCGGGATATACCACGAGTACACGACATTAATGAAGAAGCGTTCGGACAGCCTATGGAGGCGGACTTAGTTGACAGGCTGCGAATTTCCTGCCCCGATGCTCTGTCTTTAGTCGCGGATGATGATGGAATCATCGTGGGGCATATTATGTTTAGCCCGGTCGTTATTAATGACGGGGAGCGGAAAATTCAGGGAATGGGGCTGGCACCGATGGCTGTTCAGCCGAGCCGACAGCGGCAGGGAATCGGCTCCAGATTGGTAGAAAAAGGACTGGAGATTCTACGGGAACGCGGTTGTTCATATGTAATTGTTCTGGGCCACCCGGAGTATTATCCGAAATTCGGCTTTGAACCTGCTTCCAGATACGGTATTGAAAGCCAGTGGGAGGAGATTCCGGATGAGGCATTCTTAATCCTGGTAATCGATCAAAGTGCTTTGCGAAATGTAAAAGGAATTGCCAGGTATAGAGATGAGTTTGACGAAGCAATGTAGTTTAATAACAGCGGTTAAACATGTGCATCTGCAACGTATAGAAAAAAAGTGATCTTAGATGCTCGTGATGATCATTCTATTAAAAATCGAGTATTGCCAGGTCCCGGTTATTGCCTCGGCGCTTTGAGCATTTTCCGCAGATCATCCATGATCACCTGGCCCTTAGCTCGAAGCTCTTCTTTCACCTTAATTAGATTCTTCTGAGTGGGTTTCGCATGGAGTTGGATATGAAATCGCATGGAATTTCCGGTGCCCGAGGGTCTGATCGTTAGATGATTAAGCTTTTCATCATCGAAAAAGAATCTGATACCCTCGTCGGGAAATTGGAAATCGTGACTGAGGGGATAGATTGCATCATACTTTCCGGTGCGGTAGATGCTTGCGGATTTGACAGGATAGCCGCCTATCTCCAGATCTCCCGATAGCGCCAGCTGGTAATAGCCAAGGGCTCTGCGGATTAACATCTTTTTTATCTGATCGCCCTCGATACCGGGATATTCCCCATCGAGAGGGTCGGGCTCATAAAAGGTGGCAAATAAACCGATATCCGGATCGAGGTAAATATATTTATCGAGGATGTCAATTAACGATAGCCCCTGCTCCTTGGCCCAGGCGGCTATTTCCGCAACCAGGAGGGCGGCGAATGTTCCATCCTTGTCGCGCACGTGACCGCCGGCACCAAGAGAGCTCTTGTCGGGAGGAGGACCACCCAGGATTGAAAAACCGTTACTCTGCTCCATGGCCGCAATATTGATTGAGCGCTTGCCTCCATCCATGCCGAGACACTCACAGACAAAGGGATGACAAACATCCCTGTATTTCTGGTCGCGACCATCAGCAAGCGTGAGAAATTCTTTCTCCTTCCCGTCCCAGGTATCCCGGGTCACTGCTGCCAATGCTGCAAATCCCACCCATGATTTGATCACCCCGATTCCATGCTTGCTTGCCAGGTGGGTTATGCTATCGGAGGTTGTATGCGAAAGGGCTATGAATTTCTTGTCGGCGTCCCGGACCTCCCCGTATTTCTCGAAATCCCTGTTCAATCTATACCAGAGGACCAGAGTCCAGACATCGTCGGAGGGAAGGAGATAGTAGTCCTGGTTGTTATAGATATGCTTCTGGTCCTGTGGTACTTTAACCACAATACCGAAGCGGTCGGCATCGGGATCTGTGCCTATCAAGATATCGATACTGTTTAATCCATCGGGGTAATCTTCTTTAAGGGCCTGGACAGCGGTCCGAGCCGCCCGCGGATCGCCCGGGTCCGGCTGCTGTTCCCGCCCCGGCTCACTACTGAAAGCGGGAAACAAACCGTCGAGCTCGTTCAATCTCAAACCGCTTTTCTTTCCATCGATGGATTTTATATCTATGAAACCGACGTCTCTCAGGAGCCTGGGGACAGGTATGATGCCAACGCCATGAAATGCGCAAAAGGCTATTCTCAGGGGTTCAGAGGATGTCTGCTGCCTTTCGGCTAAATTCTCTGTAAGCAGGAAGGTTTTGACATGCTCTCGATGTTTCTCATGCATGTTTATGATAAATTCTTCCTGGCCCGCATAATCGAAACCCTCAACAGGCTCGTCTCCTCCCAGGAAGCGTAATTTCCCCGGCTGGGCGTCTGCAAATGAATGTAACTTTATGTCCTCAGGTTCGACAACTTTGATATACTCATTATACATCCTATCGCGCTCCTCGGGATCGAATTGCGATCCATTGGAGCATGACAATTTATATCCATTGTACCTATAATCGTTGTGGCTGGCCGAGATCAGTATGCCGATATCAGCTTTTACGGATTGATGAGGAATGGCAAAGGTTAGCTCCGGATAAGGGCAGGGAGCGTCGAAAAAGTATACTGTATAATCAAACGCTAAGAACAATTGCGCCACAAGCGCTGCCAGATCATGACCTCTTACACGGCTATCATAGCCAATTACCACCTTTTTAAATTTCCTGGGTTTCTGATCCATGCCGAATTTGGCTACACCGGCGGAGGTTAGCAAGACAACCAGATCATTTATCGTGTTTGGCCCCCGGAGGATATCTGTATCTATCCCGCGTTCTTTTATCTTCATGATTGAGGCTTTGTCAAACGCCATCATGCCGCGAATCCCGCCGGTTCCAAATCGCACAGACTGACGGAAGGCATTGACTATATCCCCCCACTTTTCCTCCTCGATCGCGTCACAGATTCCCTTCTTCAGTTGTGGCGAGATATTATCGATATGAGGATCAGTGAGCCACGTATTCAGATTGGAGAAGGTATAATTTGTCGCGTCCGCATATGATTGCTGATCGATCCGCCCCGTTTCCATCGCGGTCTTAAGATATTTCGTAATTCCCTGCTCTGCAGATTTTAGGAACGTTTTGATATCCCGATTATCCATTAGAAATTATCCCTTTCCCTGATTTTGACATTCGAACGGGAATTTATGCCCCCCGTTTAGCTTTTACAAGCTCTTTTTCTTTATATGTGTTGAGCCGGCCAGTGTCCTTCTTTTGACCGCGGGGGGGGAATTATTTCAAATATTCAGCCGCAGATCCTGTATGCCTCTCGCGGATATCGATAGCCATCGTATATGCTCCTGTGCGCCTGATAGGGGATTTTCAAGACAGCGGGATGCTATTTTAGCAGCGTTATCTTCAATTCGGATGAGGTTCTCTCAGTTTGAACATGAACGAAATAAACGCCACTTGGTATGGAGTATCCCTGATCGTTCTTGCCATCCCAGATATACGTAGTAAGCCCGACTGAGGCATTGGGGATCTCCGCTGATCTCACCTGCCTGCCGAGCATATCATATATCTCGAGAGAGTATTTTTCAGAATCTCCGCCTTCGATGGAGATGACCGAAGAGCTATTGAATGGGTTGGGATAGGCGCTCAGAACAATGTGTTTACGAGGCAGAGGCAGGTCCGGCTCATCTGCCGACGTTCTGTATGGCTCTTCTATAATTATCATTTCACCCGGAACCACGCCGACTGTATCTTTGACCGCCAGAGACTGGAAATATACGACGACCTCCAACTTGGTATGATCGCCCGTTCCGAAATGCGCGACCAAATCGTTCACACAATAAAAGGATGGATGGCTGGAGATCTCTCTTTTGCCTATTAATTCTCGCCCGTTGGTTGGGCCAACGTCACCATAGAGTTCAATTATCGCTCCCAGAGCAAGCGTATTGGGGCGGCGGCCGTTTACCTTGACCTTGAGGAAAGTCGGGTTGGCGTTCTGGTTAATATACACCTGTTTTCTGACAAAATCGGAGTTGGCGGCAATGATATCCATCTGGCCATCACCGTCGAGATCGCCCACAGCGCAACCGAACCCCCCGGCCGTTTCAACAATCCCGGCTTCCTCGCTGTAGTCCACAAAAATGCCTTCGTCGATATTAAGATAGAGCATCTTACGAGCCGACGCCCGATTGACGAACAGATCGAGATCGCCATCATTATCGAAATCGGCGAAATTTGCGCCTCGGCTGTAACCTCCACAGCCCGTGTTGGATAGCTCGGTAATATTCGTAAAGTATCCGCTACCATCGTTCTGCCACATACTGTTCGTCCCGAAACCGGAGCAGAGGTAGATGTCAAAATCACCGTCGTTGTCGATATCGCCGAAAGTAACTTCCTGACCGTATCCGAAGCCACCCTCGTTTGTATTTGTTGAGATATCCGTAAAAGTGCCATCTCCGTTGTTTCGATATAGAGTACCCGCATTGAGCTCCCAGTTGCCAGCTATGAATAAATCGTCGTCGATATCCCCATCCAGGTCAAAAAATACAGGAGTCAAGACGTTCGAAAGCCCCTCAAGCCCTGATCCCTGTGTAATATCCTCAAATGTGCCGAACCGCATCATCATAAGTCTCCTTCCCGCCAGGATACAGAGCCCGGAAGAAGGGGTCATCTGAAAAAACGCTGCACTCATGTCGGCACTAAGGATTAGATTATAGGCTTCCGCCATATTGATAAAGGGCGCGGGAGTATTATTGACAAAAAGTTTTGCTATATTTCCAGTTTCTGAACCTGTGAGATAGAAATCAGGCAGATGATCAAAATTTACATCGGCAACCGTGACATTATGAAACATATTCGTATATGTTACTCCGTAATACTGGGCCATCTCGGCGTATGTGGAGTCCTGCCGGACATATAGGCGGTTGCTGTTATGCCTGTTGATAATGAACACTTCATTTACATAATCGTTGTCGATATCGACTATGGCTACACCAGCACTGAAATCCTCCTCACCCATATTCAATTGGGATGCAGATTCGATAAAGGTAACCTGCCCATATGCAAAGGAAGCCAGGGTTAAGGCCAATACAACGAGTATTGCCGCTGTTCGCATAATATCCTCCATTGGCGATAATATCTCTTCAGCTGTAACGAACTTCGCATTAAAATTAATAAAATCGTCTCTTATAGTCAAGGGAAATATTGGAAATTTTCGTTATTTTTTTTTGAGAAAGATGGCAAAATCTTCAATACCATGTTCGAGCCAAACGTGATGAGTATCTGCATGATGTACGTGAGCAGATCATAGATTTCAATTGACAGGCTTTTTGGTGAATCAGATATTTTGAGAATGAGCAATGGTGGGAAATGGATTTGTCCATGGAACGGCTTAGGGCTAGTCTCATTGTTGGATAATATGCAAGATAGATGTATTTCCTGCTACCCGACTTAAATGAAAGAGGAACCGTGGGAATGGTCAGAGCAAAGGTATTGAAATTGTAAATCACCTTATTCCGAAGCAACCAGAAATGAAACACCTCAAATTTATCATAAAAATACTCCTGGTGGGCATAATCCTCTTTTTTATTTTAGAAAATCTTTATTCTAATTGGGATAGGCTGGAAGACTTTGGCTTTCGATTAAATTACCCATATCTGTTGATGTCGCTAATTGTCCTGCTACTTGCGTGGTTTGCCACGGTCTGGAGTTTGCAGAGGTTGTTTGCGGCTCTCGACCATGATATTCCTTTCTCGGACGTTTATACCATATATTTTCGATCTATATTAGGAAAGTATCTCCCGGGGAAGCTCTGGCAGATCGCAGGATCAACATATCTGGCAACCAAAAAGGGAGTTCCAGAGGGTATATCTGTCACTTCCTTCGTATTGGGACAAGTATATTCTGTTCTTTCTGGTCTTACGTTGGCCGTATGTGTCGTGGCCTTAGGAGTTCTTGACGAGGCAAAGGAACTGACCACAACCCTTAAATGGACGTCAATACCAGCGGTCGCTCTAATGTTAATTTTCGCTTTAAGACCGAACTTGATAGAACGGCCGATGAATCTGGTATTAAGATCATTCAATAGAAAGAGCGTGAGAATCAAGCTAAAGTTGAGTAAGGCAGTGGAGATTTTCCTGCTCTTTGGAGGATGCTGGTTTGTTTTCGGGTTCGGGTTTTGGCTCTTTACGAATTCTTTGGCAGCCGCCGATTTTAGCCTTTATATAGATCTTACTGCAGTCCATTCCGCAGCGATGGTCGTCGGCTTCCTGTCAATATTTGCTCCCGGGGGTCTCGGTGTCCGAGAGGGTATCTTAGTATTGTTTCTGTCATCATTCAATGAATTTCCGACGCCGTTGCCGTCAGCTATCGCGTTGAGCTTCAGGTTGATGGTCACTCTTTCTGAACTAATTTCCATTAGCTTCACCTGGATTATAGAGCGGATCTTGAAGAGATAATGTCAGGCTAGAAGCGATTTGAGATAGCAGAATTAAAATTCCTCGCTAGGCAGGTTATGGATGTACATCCCCTGTCATATCCGCTTTTAATTAGATAGTAGCTTACTTTAGCGTTATAGGCTGTGCAGGATCGAGGCGGGATAGAGTCATGAATACTATTAAGTTCTGCTTCTCATAATGATAAGCATGCGATTATTCCTCTCAAATACCAAAAAGAGATGTATGGAGATAGGAGAACAACAATTCCTCATAGCTCCCCTGTTTTTGTAGTTGATTTTTTGCTGCTACCTTTTGTATTTTTATATTATAAATGGGTACTCGGATAATGTTTAAGAATGGCTGAGGAATTTCCGCTTATGATTCTGGGCCTTGAAAGGCTGGATCAAATTTCAATATGTTGAATCGCATGTTCAGACCATTACTGGATAATTTCATAATATGAATAGTCATTTGGAGCTAATACCTTATGAGCAACAGTATCTTGAAGAGACACTGCGGTTGCTTCGAGACTCGGATCCGGATCATCCCGAGCTCGGGAACCAGGAGCATTTTGAATGGCAGATATGCGAAAAATTCCTTACCTTGCTTCAAGGCAAAGTCGTTGGATATATGGCTCGGATACCTCAGGTATTCTGGCATAAAGGGGCCGAGATTGAAATTGGATTCGGAGCTGCCCTTATTCTAGATATGTCTAATTTTGCTGTAAAAACATTTGCGGGATCAGCATTACTCAATAGGCTCCTGGCCAATTCGTCCTTGAAATATGCGGCCGTAGGCATTGTACCGGAGATTGAGCAATCCTATACTCGTAGAGGTTATACTATCGACCGTGATTCGTTGCGAATGTTCGCACGGTTTTTTGCTCCGTCGAATGCTTTGAAATACTTAGGAAAATCTCCTTATCTGGCTTTGCCTATCAGCGTTCTTAATCGCATACTACCCGGAATCGGAAGGGTAGCGAATGGTAGAATCGAATCTAATAGCCGATTTGATCCTGAATGGGACGACACTTGGAGAAGAATTTTATCGGAGCAATACGAATTTTGTGGTGACCGTTCAGCATCGTTCTTAAACTATAAGCTAAGCCAGCCCGGAAAATCATATTTATCTTATATACATAGGGATCAAAGCGGGGATATTGACGGATATATTGTCTTTAGAGACTCCTTTCATCAATTGAAGAATATTAAGCTTGTGAGAATTTGCGACCTTGTGGGCACAGAATGCGCAAAGGCTGACCTGCTATTGCAGGCGGTGAAATTCGCCCGGGCGAATGGAGTGGATGGAATCGTCGCGATATCTTCTAGTATCGATAGGAAAATATATAGGAGATCTGGCCTGTGGCTCTCTCAGAGATATCCAATCGTGTTGGATCCCGAGATAAAGGCGCGTGCACATATTACTTTTTTCGATTCGGATCTGGACAATCTATGGTAATTTCCTTTTGATAAGGTATATTTATTGGAAGGTAAAGTTAAGGGTTTGAGCAACTTAGCCGATCTACTGGATGATGGGAACTCTTAACATCGAATTAGAATATTATGATATTGAAGAAGGAATAGCAGGGATGCAGACTAGAGCAGGTAAAGGACAACCCGGGGTGGCCTGTGCCGCGTTCTGTTTAAGTGGAGAATCAGATGATTGAAAAAGGGAAGATACTGCAGTCGATTTTCGATGTGGTTGACGATCTGAATATGGAATTGCCTGAAGAGCAGCTTATGGAGAAATCGGAGGGTTTTGTCCTTTTCGGCCAGTCAAGTAAATTGGATTCTCTCGGCCTGGTGACATTTGTCGTGGCAGTTGAACAAAAAATCCAGGAGGAACTGGGAGTCACTATCACGTTGGCTGATGAGCGCGCTATGTCTCAGAAGAGAAGCCCTTTTGCCACTATTGGGACCCTTGCCGACTATGCATTAAACCTTTTGAAGGAAAATGCAAATGAGTAATGACCGCATAATGCTCATTACAGGGGCGAGCAGGGGTATCGGCAAATACCTGGTTGAGTATTATGTCAGCGGGGGATTCAAGGTTATCGGCTGCAGCCGCAAACCGGTCGATTTTGCATACGATACCTACCTCCATTATTGCCTCGATGTGTCAGACGAGTCGGCGGTGATAAAGATGTTTGGGGAGATTAAAGAGAAATTCAAACGATTAGACATCTTAATCAATAATGCAGGCATAGCATCGATGAATCATATCTTCCTGACGCCTTTAAAGACGGTACGCGATATATACAGCACCAATGTATTTGGCGCATTCCTCTTTTGCCGGGAAGCCGCCAAGCTGATGCAGATCAATCGCTTCGGAAGAATAGTCAATTTCGCCACGGTGGCCACACCGCTGAAACTGGAAGGCGAGGCGATATATTCTTCATCCAAGGCGGCGGTAGTCAGCCTCACGGAGATCCTGGCGCGCGAACTCGCTGATTACGGCATAACCATAAACGCCGTAGGCCCAACACCCATTAAAACCGATTTAATTCGCTCTGTCCCCGAGGAAAAACTTGAGGCGCTGGTAAATCGCCAGGCTATTCGACGCTATGGCGAATTTGAGGACGTCTCTAATGTCATAGATTTCTTCATAAAACCGGAAAGCGAATTCGTGACCGGACAGGTTATATATTTGGGTGGAATCTGATGTTCATAGATTTTCTCTTGGATGTATTCAAAGAGAATAAATCAAATGATGCGATAGTATGGAGGGATACTGCTTATAATTATGAATGGCTTTTAGAGCGCATTCGCTTTTGGGATAACTCTCTGGAATCCGACTATTTCGATGCTGGGAAAGTAATAATATTGGAAGCCGACTTCTCTCCAAATTCCGTTGCTCTCTTACTTTCACTAATTGAAAAGAGATGTATAATCGTGCCTTTGACCAGCGCCGTAGGAAACAGTAAAACTGAGTTTGTTAAAATTTCAGAGGGGGAAAGATCTCTTAAAGTAGACGATGGCGATTACGTCGAGATCACCGAGTTATCCAATCAAGCAGACAACGGGATCTATAGTCTGCTAAGATCATTGGATCATCCCGGTCTTGTTCTTTTTTCCTCGGGCTCAAGTGGCGCGAATAAGGCTGCAGTCCATGATTTTTCAAACCTGTTAGAAAAGTTTAAAACAAGGCGTCATAATCTTAGGACTCTGACTTTTCTATTATTTGACCATATTGGGGGAATCGATACGTTGTTTTATTCTCTTTCGAATGGTAGCTGTATTGTAACGGCTGAAGACAGGTCTCCGGATCCTGTCTGCGCCCTAGTTGAGAAACATCAGGTTGAGGTCCTACCAGTATCGCCAACGTTCATAAATCTTCTGATACTAAGTGAGGCTTATCTAACGCACGATTTATCCTCTCTAAAGTATGTTACCTATGGGACTGAAGTAATGCCACAGACAACTCTCGCGAAATGTGCCGATATAATTCCTCAGGCAATTATCCTTCAGAAATACGGAACGACAGAGATTGGAACGCTCCGCTCAAAATCCAGAAGCTCAAATTCTCTCTGGGTCAAGATTGGGGGTGAGGGATTTGAAACGCGCGTAGTGGATGGCATTTTACATGTAAAGGCGAGATCCGCGATGCTCGGTTATCTGAATGCCCCCAGTCC
>CBEUCH010000015.1:0-86316 GCA_965541585.1 uncultured bacterium
AGGTTATATTCTTATCAGCTATTTTCATAGCCGTATTTTTCATAGATATTGAGTTCACGATTATACCCGATGCTTTCACTTTACCGGGAGTGATTATCGGTTTTGGCATTAGTTTTTTCCCCGGCGGTTTTGTCAACTGGAATCATTCTCTAATCGGTCTTCTTGTGGGAGGTGGGTCGTTTTTTCTTGTTGGCATGCTGGGAGAGTTCTTATTCAAGAAGGAAGCTCTGGGATTTGGCGATGTTAAATTTGCAGCCATGATCGGGGCCTTTCTGGGATGGCAAAATCTGCTTCTCATCCTGATTCTGGCCTCCTTTCTCGGTTCGGTGGTCGGGATATCGATGATCTACCTCACCCGCAAGAAGGGGAAATCCTCATATATTCCTTTCGGGCCGTTCCTCGTAGCGGGGGCGTTGATTGCAGTATATTTCGGCGACATCATCATCAGAGCCTATCTCGATTTCATAGGCGCTTGAATTTCTGAAATCGGTCTCTTTCCTGCCGATAATTCCTATTGATGGGCAAAAAGTATGACAGATATGAATTGGAAATCATAATCTCGCTGGGATTTCTGATCCTCTTTTTGATCTCAACCAATTTCATCTCCGGATATTCTTTCGAGCGAGCCATTCAAGGGCAGGCGATGCAATTTGATAAAGCCGCAAATATCGCAGCCAATTTTATCCGGGCCGAGCTGGAAAAAGATGTAAATAAGTGGACTCACTCCAACGAACTGCTGCTGGAGCGACTCCGTGACCTCTCGATGTTGACTGATATCGAGAATATAACCGTGAGCGACACATCCGATCGGATTATTGGCGAAATAGCTTCGGCGCGATTTGGAGAAGAGGCCGGGTCGATTTTGACTCTGAGAAGGCCTTTGAGGCTTAGCAACGGCCGCATTGCGGCATACCTCACCATTGTGGCAGCCAATCCTATGGGCGATAGATTCGATACGCTTTCCCGCTGGGATGCTGTTTTCAGGGCCGCCGGATTAATCGCCGCCTTGATCGTAGCCGCCTATTTCATTAGGGCGGTCTTGTATCCGTATCAGCGGATAAAACGCGAGGCGTTGGATTACAATCTCGATTTGAAAGATACCGATTCCGGCAAAGGAATTGAATACATTATCGATACTTTCAAGGATGTCATCAGCGAACTCGAAGACAAAAAAACACGCTTGGAGACGATGTATAAAAATTCCGAGAAAAGAGCGGATTCTCTTGCCCGTTACAATGAATATATTCTCGGATCGATATCATCGGGGGTGGTTATCTGCGATTCTAAAGGAATCGTTACCAGGTTCAATCGCTCCGCCGAGAATATATTACGATATTTCGAAAAGGAATGTCGCGGGAAGCATTATCGCGAGATCTTCGGTCAGGAGCATCGCCTGACCTCAATGCTTGACGAAGCCTTGATCGAGGGGGCAGTCCATTCGCGACTCGAATTCGAGGTGAGGCGTCCCGATGGCGAGATACTGTGGCTCGGCTGCTCCTCTTCAATGATCAATGATGAAAAAGGGGAGGGGATGGGGGCGGTGCTGCTCATGATCGATCTCACCGAGATCCGACGCCTGCAGGAGCTGTCATCGTATTCGGAGAAGATGGCCTCGCTGGGAGAGATGTCGGCCGGTATAGCTCACGAAATCAGAAACTCGTTCGCCGCCGTTGTGGGATTCGCCGGGCTGGCGAAAAAAAGCGGTAATCTTGGCAACAAAGCTGCTAAGCTGGTGGATGCAATTCGGGAAGAATCTATAGCGACAGAGGCCCTCCTTTCCCGTTTCCTGAATTTTGCCAGACCTCTTGATCTTAGTCCGGAAGCGATAAATATCCCTCAGCTTATCGATTCCACGCTTGAGCACCTGTCTCATTCGAATCTGGAGATTATAAATATCAAATGCCGGCTGTGCGACGATATTCCGATGTTCATCGGTGATCCCGTGCTTTTAAGGCAGGCCCTTACGAATCTGCTTTTGAACGCCTGCGATGCTTTAACCGACGGAGGCGATATTTCACTGGATGTGAAAGTGGAAAAGAAAAAGACAGACGGCATGAGCGATCTATTGATATCAGTGGCCGATAACGGTGCGGGCATAGCCTCCGAATCTCTGGACAAAATCTTCGAGCCGTTCCACACCGATAAGCCTCACGGAACAGGCCTCGGCCTGGCGCTCGTCAAAAAAATAGTGGTGCTCCACGAGGGCAGAATCGACGTCCATAGCAAGCCGGGTAAAGGGACGAGGTTTACGATCCATCTGCCCATTAATATGAAATCCGAGAGACCACAAACAAAGAAGGCCGTCGAAACCGCTTAGAATCAATCGCCATATATCCGATACGTGTCCAACTTGGTATGCTTTATCTCATTTGATTGATTATACGCGTGGGGTTTCCGAAATACTTGACCGCCTGAATGAAAAAGTGTATTTTACGTAGTGGATTTTCGCGTTGGAGGTTTTGCTGCGAAAAAGAATATTATTCTATCTAATTGCTACGGGAGCGTTCCCCGGTTGCGACAATACAAGCGTGTATCGTAATTATGAAACGCCCGAAAACGAACCGCCGACGGTCCCAGCTTATCCCTTTCCAGAAGACGGGGAGATAGGATCATCGAATGTTGAGCTTAAATGGGTTTCCTATGATTCATATGAGGACACTATAACATTCGATATTTACCTGGGGACCGAATCCTCGCCCCCGCTGATAAGGGAGAATCATCCGCAAAACTCGTTTACACCTCAACAACTTCAAGGCTCCACAATATATTACTGGAAAATTCTTGCCAAGGATAATCATGGTAATATTACCGAGGGTCCAATATGGTCGTTTAGTACTTTACGGCCAATATATCTTGTGGGTCGTTGTTCGTCTCCTGGTATTTCCAGCAATATTTCAATTTTGGGTAATTATGCCTATATAGCAAGTCAAGCCGCTGGCTTACAGATTATCAATATTCAGAATCCCTCCGTTCCGGAGGTTATCGGGGGCTATAATGCCTGGGGCTTTGCCATGGACATTTTTGCCATCCCAAATATCGTATTTCTTGCAACAGGTACCTCGGGACTTCAAATCTTTGACGTAAGCGATCCCCTTAGTCCCGATTCCATTACTGTCTATAGTGATACGTCAACCTATATCCATGGAGTTTATATTCGAGGTGATTATGCATTTTTAGCTGATATTGGCGATGGTTTGAGGATCATCAGTATCGCTGACCCCGGAAACCCTTTCCTGGTAGGAATTTGTGAAATACAAGGTCCGTCATATGCTTTGACCGTATCAGGTGATTACGCTTATATTGCCGGTGGCCTATCAGGTCTTCGGATAATTCACATCCTTGATGTCAACAATCCGACTATCACCGGGAGCATTGATACTGACGGAAGCGTGACAGATGTTTGCGTGTCAGGGAACCTCGCCTACCTCGCCGATTATAATCGGGGCCTACAGATAATTGATGTTTCGAATCCCGAGGCCCCTTCAATTGTAAGTAATTATGATCTACCCAATTTTGCTCAAGGTGTTTTCGCCGATGGCACTTACGCATATGTTGCCAATGCAGGATTTGGTCTAAAGATATTTGATGTTACTGATCCTGAGGATCCAATCTTAATCGGCCATTATAATACAGCTGCCAGCGCTCACGCTGTTTATGTAGATGATGAATTTATCTACATCGCCGATGGAGTAGGCGGCTTCTCAATCCTGCAGTTAGCGCCATAGAGATTTTTCAAAAGGCTGATATAATCCTTTCAAGTGATATTCTCTATCCGAACGGTTAAGCATGCTGAGTTATCTTTTTGTTACGCGCACATTCATGTCTTGTCCCTGATCCTTTTTCCGCGCTTCATAACATTGAACTCGTCCGATTTCCCTTTGGGAATGCTCAGAGATTGCCATTGAGAACCCGCCAAACTTCTTGCCAGAAACACAATCTGTCCCACGTGGTAAGCGTAATGCGCAAGCTGGCGATTTGTGGCCTCTATAACAGTATGCGGCTCTGTGCGAATAAGAACCGTCTTTTTCAAATCGTCGGGTTCTAACGGCTCCAGAGCGTCAAATAGATATTGCCATCCTCTTTCCCAGGCCTGTAGAATGCTCTTTTTAGAATCGCCTTTCTCTATGATGAATTCTGAATCGCGATTTCGGTCGGCCTTCTCGCCGTCGGAGGTGAGAAAATCCCTCCATCGCGACCGCATATTGCCGGCCATATGCTTTAAGATTATAGCGATGCTGTTGGAATGCTCGTTCGGCATCGCGAAGAGATCTTTATCAGCTACCTGTGATATTGCCTTATCGGCAAGTTCCCTGAGCTTTCGAAACTGGTTAATAACGTCTTTCAGATAATGATCTTTCTGCATGTTTGGTGCCTCGAATTGATGTGAGTTATGAATTGATCCGTTACCGCAATCATCCCCCACTCACCGTCATCTCGGCCACCCGGAATGTGGGGGAGGAAACCGGCCCTAAGAATTTCAGATCGTCCCCCACCATATCGATATTCTTCAGCATCGTAAGCATATTGGACGCCACGGTTATTCCCTCAACCGGATAAGCCAGCTCTCCGTTTTCGATCCAAATGCCGGATGCGCCAAGGGAATAGTCGCCCGTGACCGGGTTGGCCCCGAACCCCATCAGATTAGTCAAAAACAGTCCGTTTTTGACCGATTTAATTATATCGTCATAACTGTCCTTGCCCTCCCGCAGATAGAAATTGAAGGCGCCTATCGACGGCAGAGAATCATAGCTTCGCTGAGCATTGGCGGTTGATCTGGTATTTGCTTTCCTGGCGGTGTAAGTATCGTACATATACGATTTTAAGAGGCCCTGCGAAATAACCTCCCGGCAGTCGCCCGGCAAACCCTCGCCATCGAATGGAGCCGAAGCCAGTCCTTTTTTGATGGTAGCATCATCTATAATCGTGACGAGAGGCGAGGCTATTTCCTCGCCAATTTTGCCTACGAGATACGATGCTTTTTTAAACACCGCATCACCGTTGAGCGCTCCAAGCAGGCTTCCCAGAATGGATATCCCCGTTATATTATCGAAAACCACAGGCACCTTCCCGGTTTTCGGTGTCCTTGCGCCGAGCATCCTCACCGTACGCTCAGCCGCCGTCCGGCCTACATCCTCGGGCGAATCGAGCTCGGAGAGATGCCTCTTATATGAAAACCACCAGCCCGCCTGCAGCTTGCCGTCTTCGCGGGCCACAGGTTTGCAGACGAGATAACAATACGAGGATTTCAGGCTGCAATGCCGCCCGTTGGAATCCGCGAAGGTCGTCACGGTTTCACCGTCGTAGAATCCTGAACCCTCGGAGTTAAAGATCCTTTCATCGTATTCCATCATCGCCTGCTCCATCCGACGGCAAGCGTCTATCTTCCATTCTGCAGAGATATTTCCTATCTCTCCGTCAAAGAGATCGAGATCGGAACGAACCTCAACACCCTTTATTCGGGGAAGACCATTGAAGTCATCTGCTGACACCTCACCGGCAAGGTTCGCCGCCCGCTCCGCAGATTTTTTCATGCCGGATTCGGAGAAATCCGAACTGAAACAAAATCCCAGTTTCTTGTTCTTGAAGACCCGGAGTCCATATCCTTGCGATCGTGCCTCTTTGACGTTCTCGGTCTCACCCATCCTGAACGAGACCTCGGATTCACGCCCGCTCTGAATGTAAATATCAGCTTCATCTGCGCCGCTGCCGATGGCCTTTTTGATTACGTCTTCTGCAAATTGCTCCAGGCTGCTCTGCATCATTCCTCCGTGGCCAGCATCGATCTTCCCGCAATGTTCGTTCCACCAACGGTAATCTCCGAGACTTTACAGGTCGGCAGACCCACACCGACGGGCACCGACTGGCCGTCCTTGCCGCAGGTTCCCACTCCGGGATCATACTCGAGATCATTTCCTACCATGACTACTTTCTGCAAAACCTCCGGACCCGTTCCGATGAGATTGGCTCCTTTCACCGGGTATGTGATCTTGCCGTCCTCGATCATATATCCCTCGGTGACCTGAAAGACGAACTGCCCATTGGATATATCAACCTGTCCGCCGCCGAAGGACTTGGCATATAAGCCCCTTTTCACCGATGATATGATTTCTTCGGGCGTGTGTTCGCCGGGTAACATGAAAGTGTTTGTCATCCGTGGCAGCGGGTAGTGCTGGTATGATTCCCGCCTGCCGGAACCGGTTAAATCTATCTCCATAAGCTTTGCATTCATACGGTCTGACATGTATCCTTTGAGAATTCCGTTTTCGATAAGAACGTTTCTCCGGGAGTGATTTCCTTCGTCATCCATATTCAAAGAGCCTCGAAGATTCGGGATGGTGCCATCATCCACCACGGTGCATAACTCTGATGCCACTTTTTGTCCGATCTTCCCGGAATACAGCGATGTTTTCTTGCGATTGAAATCCGCCTCGAGTCCATGTCCAATGGCCTCATGAAGAAGAATACCCGCCCATCCGTTTCCCAGGACGACGGTCTGTGGTCCCGCAGGCGCATCTTTGGCCGAAAGCAGGACGAGAGCCTGCCTCACAGCCTCCCGGGCAAGCATCTCCGGGGTGTTATTCTTAAAATGCTCGAATCCGGTTCGCCCTCCACTTCCATGACGACCGGTTTGCCTGTTGTCATCTTCTGCTGCGTATGCTGCCACGTTGAATCTGGTCATGACTCGCTGGTCCCCGGCCAACAGGCCGTTGGAGTTTGCAACCGCCACCAGTTTGACCCCATCCCAGAGCGAGGCCTCGACCTGGTAGACCCTGCTATCCATATCGAATGCCGCCCCGTTGGCTCTCCGAAGCAAATCTGCTTTCATGGAAACGTCCACGCTGTCAGGATATTCATCTATATGCGAGACGCTTTTTATTCTCTGCGGCAAGATATTCAACGCATACTTCCCGCTGGCAGCCGAGCTCGAAGCTATGAAAGACGCCGTTGTAGCCGCACCCAGGAGATCTTTTATCTCAAAATGCTCCGAATAGGCATATCCGGTTTTCTCACCATGAATCACCCTGATTCCAACCCCCGCTGAATACCCGGATTGCGCCTGCCTGATCTTGCTCTCTTCGAGAGATATGCCGTTTATTACAGAAAATTCTGCATAGATCTCGGCAAATTCCCCTCCACGGTCCAGCGCGGCAGAGAAAATCTTGTCGAAATTGTCCGCGGTCAATAGATGCTCGAATAACCTGAAGCCGGACCTGACGGTGTCTGCAATCTCAATATCTGCGTACAGCTCTTTGATCATCTGATTTTCCTATTCCTGCAAATAAGTGGGACCTTATCGCATCGCCTGATCAACCGAATCCTGCACCCCGGCTGAGCCCACTCGCGGCCTTCCGCTTAATATGACAAATGGGCATACTGTTCAACAATGAAAAAACCTAAAAAGATCCGGCTGCAGGTATTAGCCCGATAAAGCGCAGAAATTAGTGGTCGATAACAATAGCAAAACACTGAAGGGAATTGGATGTCTCTAAGAAATAAGATATTGGCGCGGCTCGGTTCGATCGATGTTATCTCTGCTCCCCCGGCCATCATCTCCGAGGTTCTCTCGCTGTTGAACCAGGAGGATTCCTCCTCGGTGAAGCTCTCCCGGATTATTTTAAAGGATCCCAACCTCACGGCAAGGGTTCTCAGGATCGCCAATTCGACATTCTATGGTTATCGCGGGCAGGTGAATAACGTCAATCAAGCCGTGATGATATTGGGACAGAACATGGTAAAATGTCTTGTGCTGTCGATCTCGATTTATGATCAGGTCATATCGAAGGATCCCGGTAAAGAAAAAGAATTCAATAGACTCTGGCAGCATTTTCTTGAGACTGCGACTGCTGCCAAGAACGTGGCGCTACATATAGGTTATGAGATGCTGGAGGAGGCCTATGTTGCCGGGTTGCTCCATGATTTCGGGCGGCTCTTTCTTTTGAGATATTTTGGAAAGGAAACCTTTCAAGCAAACCGGCTTCTGGCTGACGGCATGACACTGATCGAGGCCGAGCAAAAATTATTCGGTATCGATCACCAGGAGATCGGGGGGATCATCGCCTCCCGATGGAATCTGCCGATTTCCCTGGTTCAGGCTATCGGAAACCATCATCCGCTTGACGGGGAAACGCTCAAGGAGCTTCCTTTGCTCTCCAGAATAGTCGCCATCTCGGACAATCTTTCACATACCGGTAATGAATTGCCGGAAAACCTGGACGGCGCCGGATACAGGATTGAAATAATCGATGCCTGCTGCAGTTCCCTCGGGTTGGATATGGACAAGATCAAGAAAGTCTATTCCGCCATTCCGAGCGAAGTGCTTGGCAATGCCGAGGGGATGGGGCTGAATCTTGGAGAGGCTTTCGAATATCTCTCGCAGGTCAATGCGACGCTATTCAATCTCTATGTTGAACTGGCCGGTATCTTCAGGGAACGGCAGGAGCTATCCCGCCGTCTGCTGAATGAAGAGCGGCTCGAGGGTACGCTGGAATCTCTTCACATCGCCCTGGCAACTCTCTCGCATTATATTAATAATGCCATCATGAATATCTCCGGCCAGTGTGAAATCCTGCAGTTGCTGCATGGAAAAGGCGACAAAGAAGAGATATTTGAAAGGATACCTTCCTTGAGAGAGTCGATCAAATTATCGACCAAGAGGATAACGATGGTTCTGCGGGAGCTTTCGAACATAGCCAGTATGGAAAAGATCAGTTATTTCAAGAATTCCAGGGCAATAGACATAGAGAAATCACTAAAAGAGCGACTGGAAGACAGTCTTGTAGAAATCGAATCCTGATCCGGTTCGCTCGATTTTATCTGTCCGATAATTATCTCTCACTGCGCGAAAATATATAAGAAACCGCCGCACCGATTATCACACATGCGGCGGCAATACCAGATAAGAGCTGATCTACTCCACGACAGTTCCTTTGATTGGAATGGATATGCGCGATTCAGGCGCTCCTTCCGCCTCCAGGGTCAGTGATGAAACAAAAGGTCCGGGAGCCAATTCTGTCATGAGCTCAAGTTTCATGATAGTTGAGTTACCGGGGGCGAGAGCACTATTCTCGAATGAAACTCTGAGGACGTCATCCGGCGGCCTGTTCGGAGTAAACAGGCTTATGGGATTCTCGCCGCGATTGGCAATATCAAGGGATAACTCTGCCCTTTCACTACCCTTAAATTCCCCGAAATCGGCCACCTGGGGATTTGACTGAATTGTCGCCAGCGTGTCATTGATCCTTGCCTTAATCGAGAGCTTCAAATATGGGCTTACCGGGTCGTTGCAATCGATCAAAATCGATTTTTTGACAGTGCCCTTGAGTTTCTTAGTATTGAGAGATGCTGATATCTCTGCCGTCTCTCCGGGAGCGATTCTATCCGATGACAGCGGAGCGGTGGTGCAGCCGCAGGTTGGCCTCACCTTGGTAATCACCAGCGTATCGGAGCCGACGTTTTTGAAGACGAAGTCGTACTTGACAATAGATTCTATCGGAATGGAGCCGAAATCCCAGAGATCATCGATGAATTCTATCCTCGCCTTGGATGCCGGATCGATTTCGATTTTCCACTTGCTCGCTTCAGAAGAGTCTTCCTGGGCTGTGGCAAGGGCAGAAAACAAAAGTAAAAGACCGGATAAAATAACGAAAACCATTGATTTTCCTGATCGTTTCATTCGTAATTCTCCTTTTTTATTTCAAATTACGCCCTATTCCGGAATTGTCAAGTTCAATTGGCGAATCCCATCCGGGTCATCCATTTATCGCTATAGATCTTCGATAAATAACGATCACCCGAATCCGCCAGTATCACCACTGGGAATCTAATATCGGGGTCGTCTTGCAGGACCTGTCTGGTCGCCGCAATCACGGCCCCCGATGATCCACCGCAAAAAAGCCCCTCCGATTGGGCAAGCTCCCGGGTGGTAATGAACGCCTGCCGGTCGTTTATGGCGATGAACCTGTCTACGACATCAAAATCCATAGCCCTGACTATTTTGTCGCTGCCGATTCCCTCAACTTCATAGTGGAACGGTTCGATCAGCCTGCCGGTCTCAAAATACGTCTTGAATACCGACCCTACGGAGTCGACCGCAACGATTTTGATCGCGGGATTCTTCTCTTTTAAGTAACGTCCCACTCCTGAAACTGTCCCGCCCGTTCCGGCGCCGGCTATGAGGCAGTCAATCTCCCCGGCGGTTTGCCTCCATATTTCAGGGGCGGTTGTCGTATAATGGCAGTCGATATTCTCAGGATTATTGTATTGATCCAGATATATAGAATTCGGCAGTTCAGTGGCCAGCCGCTCGGCTGTTTTATAGTTGCTCTCAGGCTCGTCCGGTCTGGCGGTGTGCGGCGTAATTGTCAATTCCGCGCCGAAAAGCTCCATCATTTCGCACTTTTCCCGGGAGTTTTTATCACTCATGACTATTCTGGCTCTGAAGCCCTTGGCAGCGCAGATCCAGGAGACTGCAATTCCGGTGTTGCCCGATGTCACCTCTATCACCGTGCCGCCCGCTCTCAGGCTGCCGTCTTTCTCGGCAGACTCAATCAACCATTTTGCCAGCCGGTCTTTAATGGAGCCGCCGGGATTGAGCATCTCAGCCTTAGCATATATCGTGCAATTCGTCCCGCCCGCGGTTTTTTCCAAGGGGATAAGCGGCGTATCGCCGATCTGATCCAAGACTGACGATTGCATAATGGTAGCTTGCCGAACCAGCATGCTTCATTATACCTGATATCCGCTTATAGGTTCAACCTAAATTTGCCATAAGACACTGGATTGTAATTCCCCTGACATCGATGATCTCCAAATCCGCTTTTCCGCTATGGATGGACATCGTTTTCACTTTCTCGGAACCACCCGAACCCGTTCAATTCTGCAACAGCCCTGAATTACTTTATTCCCGAATTCGGACCCGTTGACCTTTCGATATACGATATCCTCGGCAGGCACATCGATTGAGTTAATAATGCCTGTGCCATAAGTGGGCGGGAAGGTCAACTCCTTTCCACAGCGTAGAAAACCTCCGACCGTAAAAGTGCTACCAGCCCTGCTTGCTGACCCCTGCAAAGGGTGAGATTCCAATTCGCTCTAATGAGCCTCCAAATTAGCCCGACACCTATAGTAAAACGTTAAACAGCACAGAATTGTGAATGAGAAAAATGAAGATATCGTGCATTTTCATCCCGATTTTCATGGTTTCCACAACCGCTGCAGCGGCTATCCTCAACGTCCCGGGAGAATTTGCGACCATTCAAGAGGCGCTTGATACAAGAGCGATTTCCGACGGCGATACGGTGCTCGTACAACCGGGGATCTATACCGAGAATATCAACTTCGGGGGACATAATGTTACAGTCGGCTCTCTGTTTCTTACCACCGGAGACAGATCATATATAACTTCGACTGTAATAGATGGCGATTCGTCGGGTTCGGTCTTGACCTTTGAAAATGATGAGGACAGCTCGGCCGCTATAATCGGGTTCACCATAACGAATGGCTACGCTGAAAACGGCGGCGGCATATTATGTATCAATTCCGGTCCTACCATCGAGGATAATATTATCATTGGAAATATCGCCGGCAGGGAGGGTGGAGGAATTTTCTGCAGCTATTCCAATCCGGTGATCAGGTATAACAGGATCATGGCAAATGAGGCTGCGCTGGGTGGAGGTATCTGTTATAAGTATTACAATTCCGCAAACGGTGGCGGCAACGTGGATGATCAATTCATAACGAGGGAAAATTCGCTTCCGTCAATTGCAAACAACATCATCAGCGGAAATTCGGCGGAAGTCGGCGGCGGGATATATTGTCTGGGATCAAAACTGCTGATTTGCAACAGCACGATCACGGAAAACATAGCAGAAAGAGGAGGCGGTATATTCTGTCTCGATCCGGGCCTGGAGATAACAAGCACAATTCTCTGGGGAAACTTAGCTGATGAAGGCCCTCAGATTGTCGGTGCTTCTATCGTAATAAATTATAGCAATATCGAAGGAGGCTGGAACGGTGACGGGAATATCGATCTCGATCCCTTATTCCGTGATGCCGGGAATGGCGATTTTCGGCTGATGAGCGCAGCTTGCGGCGACTCCGGTGACTCTCCATGTATCGATGCCGGCAGCCCGGGTTTCATTGACAGGCTGGTAGATTGTTCATGGGGTCGGGGTACGGTTCTGTGTGATATCGGCGCCTATAGCGGCGGAGGAACGGCTCCTCCGCCGGAAACCGTTCACCGCGTTCCCTATGATCATCAGACTATCCAGCAGGGAATGAATGCCAGCTCCGATGGTGACACGGTTCTTGTATATCCCGGCACATATGTTGAAAACATCAATTTCGGCGGCCGTAAGATAACACTCGGTTCTTTATATCTGTTTACGCGAAATTATTCGCATATATCATCGACAGTCATCGATGGCAACTCCTCCGGGTCGGTAGTGACTTTTGAAAATGGCGAGGATAGCAGTAGCGTTATGGCGGGGTTCACAATAAGAAATGGACTGGCCGAAAACGGCGGTGGGATTTTTTGTTTCTATTCAGCCCCTCTGATCACCGAAAACATCATAAGCGAAAACAGAGCCAATTCGGAGGGCGGCGGAATTTTCTGTTTTTATTCGAGTCCGTCAATAAAGAACAACGTCATTCGAGATAACAGCGCTACCTCCGGCGGCGGCATAAGCTGCCGTTACTCGAATCCTGTAATCAGCGATAATCTGATAATCCAGAATGAAGTGTCATGGGAGGGCGGAGGTATATTTTGCCGAGACAACTCGACATCTCTTATCAAATATAATGAGATTCGCGAAAATCGGGCTGACAACGGCGGCGGGATTTTGTGCAGATATTCCAATCTCTTTATCAGCAATACCGTTATTTCCTCAAATATAGCCAATCAGGGGGGAGGCTTATTCTGCGTGGGTTCCACTCCATCAATAACCAACCTCGTAATTGCCGGGAATACCGCCGCATCCGGCGGTGGAATATTCTGCCTCAATTCCATGCCCATAATGACCAATACAATCCTGTGGTATAATGCCGCGGAAGAGGGATCGCAGATTTACGGCGATTCGCCTCTAATCAGATACAGCGACATACAGGGCGGTTGGGAAGGCCTGGGGAATATCGATCTTGACCCTCTGTTTCGAGATCCCGCAGGCGATGATTTCCACCTTATGGCTATCGCCTGTGGCGACTCCTCCGATTCTCCCTGTATCGATACCGGCGATCCAAACGTCTCAGACAGTCTGCTGGACTGTTCCTGGGGCCTGGGAACAACGGACAGCGATATGGGCGCTTATGGAGGCGGAAATATTCTGACCGGAATCGATGAAATGAATCCCGACGTTTCTCGCCGCCTGGTTCTGGCCCGAAATTACCCCAATCCGTTCAATGTCTCAACATCTTTGGAATATAATCTACCCGAGCCTTCTTATCTGACTATTGATATATATAATATCCTTGGCCGGCAGGTAGCTACCATATTCGAGGGCACCCAAGAAGCGGGCAAGCATACCATCACCTGGGACGCTTCCGCTTTCCCCTCCGGCGTCTATTTCGCCCGGCTGAAAACAAAGAGACATTCCCGGACCATTAGACTGGTGCTTTTGAAATAAACTGCCTTATCCTGGGGCAAGTTAGTCTATTGCACCTTTGCCTGCTTGCGCGAATTTCGCCAAAAAAAAGCTTGACAAAATACAAGCCTTGATATATTTTTTTATTAAGGTAATTCAAGGAGGTTGTTATGTGCAAAAGGGCAGGTATGAGCATATTGCCGGTATTGGCATTTGTGTCTTTTTGTCATCCCTCCCTATCCTACGGCTGCATAGACACGCTGTACACTGAACAGGGTGGGGAGTACATAAGGGTGTGGCCCCAGCAACCGGGCGTTGATTATGCTGTAGATCAACTAATCATGAAAACGGGTGTAACCGCTATCAAACTCCCTGAAGGAGCAACCGAGGCTGATCTTAAATACTGTAAATTTAATAATGTCGAGTTGAAGAACGCCCTGAAGAATGCGAAGGCGTACTACATTAAAAAGGTCTTCCCTGATGCCAGCCCAAGTGATACAGTAGCTGTCCTTGACGACTCCACTACAATTCGATTAGCGATTCTTTCATCGATTTATAAGGTCCTTTTACTTCAAGATTCGGATGTCTATAATGCCATTGATTTGTTATGCCCGCTAGATGATGTAATCTGGGCGGAACCGAATGTGATAATGGAGCCTCATAATACACCCAACGATGAATATTTCGATGTCCAGTGGAATCTAAAGGATACGGGCTATGGAATTAAGTGTGAATCGGCCTGGAATATTACCCAGGGAATTCCCGAAATTAAGATAGGTATGGTCGGTTCGGGGATCGATTTGAGCCACCCGGAATTCGCCGGAAAGATAGCGGGAGGAGGGAATTATAATGACCAATGCCCGGGCTGCGGTTATGACGACGATGGTTCGGGACACGAAACCAGGGTGGCGGGGATAGCCGCAGCATTAACAAATAACGGCAATCCGGGCGGTTTTATAGCGGGCATAGCTGGCGGGTGGAACGGGGGCGGTAACGATATCGGCGCGGTCCTGTATTCGTTAAGGTCTACCGGTAACCCTGGCCACGATCACTTAGGCGATGACATAGCCCGCGCAATTTATAACGGAGTAAGAAGTCCATTGGACTGCGATATCATTAACATATCCTGGGGCCGTGAGGAATACAGCGAGGTGCAACATGCTGCTATCGCATATGCGCAATCAAGAAGAAAAATAACTGTAATTTCTATGGGTAATGAGGGATTTGATGGTGGGCCTCCAGATGGCCCTTGCGAGCCTCTTGAGTGCAGACGTGTTTATCCGGCTCAGTTCGATAACACATGGATCGTGGCTGTAGGTTCGTATGGCCAGGATGGTTTTAGGTGCGAAGATATATACAGGCAAAACTGTGGGAACCATCATTCCAGCTATGGCGGCCAGATTGATATCGTGGCCCCTGGCTATCTCATTCCGACCACTTCACCCGGAGGTTACGATCCGATTTTTGGGAAAACCTCCGCGGCGGCCCCGCATGCCACAGGTGCAGCGGCGCTTGTTCTATCTCAAAAATCGCCTTTATGGTCTGAGGATATGGATTGGATTCTTAAATTTACTGCAGACGATCCCGGCGATGACGGTTACGACGAAGAGCATGGTTGGGGCCGTCTCGATGCCGCCGAGGCTGTGGCTAAGGTCTCATATCCTTCTTTCTATGACATATTTTACTATTCGGACGATTTCTTCTATTTCGATAGCACCAGCTCCTTCTATGTGGAAAGAGTGTGGTCGTTTTACAACGGCGATGACTATGACGACGATGATCCCGGGCCAATACCCGACGGCGAGTATACCGCCAGACGCTACGCAGTTTACTTTACGGTCAATTATCCCTATCCCTTCTTCCCATATGTTGGCGCCTGGGGTAAAAGACATGCCTATGAAAACGGGGAGTTGGTTCAAACCAAAGGATGGTCGGGCGCCAGCCCTAACTTACAACGTGGGTATTGCGAGGTAGTTCCCGATACCGAAATCCCTTCCGGATGCGTGATAAAAACCTATACTTACCATATAGACAGAGGCGGTTACTGGGAATGGCAACCTTTTGATCCGGATTTCGTTCAGTGGGATCCGGTTAAGTTATGCTACGCGGTTTGGGGATTGCCCGCCGGGCACGGCCCCGGAGGACCCAAGGCAGGAGATACGGACACAGATGAGCCAATCGACTTTTCCCTTAGCTCTTACCCTAATCCGTTTAATAGCAGTGTGTTGATTAAGCTGGATCTCCCCATTCCTGATTTCGTCTCCGTTGATATTTACAACATCCTGGGGCGAAAAGTGAAAAATTTGATTTTCCAACGGCTCACGGCCGACTCATACGATATTAGATGGGATGGAACTGACAAGAACGGTGCCAACATTGGTTCCGGCATTTATTTGCTTAAAATCAAGGTTGGCGGTATAACCAGGACCGAAAGGATGGTCTTGATAAGATGAGATTCCTGACTTTTGCCACGGCTCTTTTTACATTATTCTGTTTGTCCCCTCCGTCCTTCGCTGGCTGGACCAACCCGGTCTTTATAGACTCCAGCGATAATCTTCTTACGCATGGTATAGAGGCAAGAAACGATTCCATTTTTGTCACTTATGGATCAGATCCCGGCAGATTCGTAAGAAGTCTCGATGGCGGGCTTACCTGGCAGGATGAATTCGTAAATGCGGAAGGCTTGGGTTGGGATATGTTCAAATTACAAGGAGATACCCTGGCCTTCTTTTTCGGTGCAGGCCAAAATATACAGTTTTATTTTTCTACTAACTTGGGAGCTACGTGGGAGGAACCCAGAAACTGTGGCGTCTATTCGTTTCTTGACAGCCCCTGGCCTGACTTTAGCTCATCGCTTGTGACTATCTGCAGCGCCGAATACCTGTACGAAGTAACCACGATATTCTTGAAGCACTCCACCGATTTTGGAATTACCTGGGCCGAGCCGGAATCAATCTGGACCTATCCTCGCCCCGTTAACCCGTTTCTTGGTTATTTCTATGACCGCCCCTATATACTTTCCAGCGACTTTGACCTTATGAATAATCATTCCCTTATAAAGCTTCTTTTCACCGTAGATGACGGAGAAAGCTGGATCAGTTACGATTCGATATCGGCACCCGGGGCGAACTGGGAACAAAGAATGGATGCCTCACCGGGCGGTCAGATGGCCATAGTTTATATGGATTGGTTTTCACAGATGACAGACGAATCCAGCGTACTAGTCTGCCTGTCATCCGACTCGGGAATGACATGGACACCTCCAGTTGACCTGTCCGTAGCCGATGTAAACAGATATCCGCGAGTAGCCGTATCTGGCGATACAGTAATCGCGGCCTGGCAGGGAAACGTAGATACAACCGATCAATATAGCTCGGTTCTCCTGCGACGAACATACGATTTCGGGCAAACATGGCAGCCAGTGGAAGTCCTGTCAGAACCTGGATTAGGGGGGTTGCATCCGACCATAGAATTGGTTAACGGCAAAATACACCTGTTATGCTTCGGGCGATATGGGGGTGTTCCCGGCCTCTACTACCGCCGCTGGGAGCCGGAAACGGGTATTGAGGAAGAGATAGAAAAACCTGCGCATATATCGCTTCTAACAGCCTTTCCCAATCCCTTCAACGCCTCAACCACTATCAGCTACGGTCTGCCTGAGGCTTCGGACGTTTGTATCGAGATCTACAATATCCTCGGCCAGCATGTGGAAACCGTTTTCGAAGGTGGAAAGCCAGCGGGTAATCACGTTATCACCTGGGATGCTTCCGCTTTCCCCTCCGGCGTCTATTTCGCCTGTCTGAATACTCTGAAAAGCTCGCAAAACATCAAGATGGTTTTGCTGAAATAGATAGGCTTATCTTTAGGCGCCTATTCGGGTGTTACATGATCTGCTCCTGAATTATCACATTTTTCTCTTGACATCATATCATATAGATGTTTATTATATATGAGAATACATTCGCGAAGTGATTGACAGGTTTTAGGTATGATACTATCAGGGGCTTATGGGGAATTGGCATCTGAGGGTATTGAATATAACATATAGAGATCGATGCAGTTTCGCGGATATTGGCATTCACAGGATGAAAGGAGGTGGTTGAATGGCTCAAAAGCCCGTTAATTTCAATAGGTTGGAAGAGAAATCACCGAGAAAGGGGGTGCGGAAAATAACCGGGACGCCGTCGATAGCTCCGGACAAATAGACCCATAAAAACCTATCGGGCCGGAGTCGGGACGCCCCGGGAAAAGTAAAGAACCGTTGTCATTCTAAAGATAGCATGAACTTGGAAAAAGTCAAGGAGGAATGTTGTGAGAACATTCATTTGCCTGATAATAATTGGCCTGCTGGCCGGGGTATTTGGGATTTTCCCCAATGTAGCGTCGGCTCAAATACAGTGCAAATACAAGGCGTCGATAGATTATGTCGGTATGTGGGGCCCCTACTACGACGCATGCGCGTCTGAAATGAAGACCACGTTTGAATACAATATTTCTGCTTTTGGTAGTTACAGAGTCATTTGGTGTCAGGTAGATAATACGCCCTATTCCGAACAGTATTGGGCTGGAGTCATTTGCGAAACTCCTCCATGTTCTGGATCAATAGTGGCGTATACGCATTGTTCAACATCATCTGATCATAGGTTACTCATGGATGTCGAGACGTGTAGTCCTAATGAGATAGGTTTTGTCTATCCATTTAAGTTGACCGCGGAGTACTACCTGTATACACCCGACTAAAAAATCGATAACAGAAGATTACCCCCGGCGGACAAAAACCCGCCGGGGGGATTGAGGAGTGGCAAATGCGTGAAGCTGGAACTGCGATAGTTGTTGTCAAGATCTTGATAAGCATACAACTATGCCTAAGCCATGCCGTTGCCGACGAAGGACAGTGGTCAACGGCGGGGCCGGAAGGTGGAAGGATACGGACAATTGCTATACATGCCCAGGATAATCAGCGGCTTTATATAGGCACCATCGGCAAGGGCATATATCAAACAACCAACGGCGGCGAGGACTGGTTTCTGATGGAGGATGATTCACTTGATCCGGTTATGCGCGATATCGTATTCCATCCGGCGGCCCCTGAGACGATGTATGCTGGTACATTAAATGGTATGTATAGAAGCTTTGATGAAGGGAACAACTGGGCCCTGATGAGGCCTCCGGGATACTGGTATAATAATATTAATGACCTCGAAATCCATCCCGTACATCATAATATAATATTTGCTGGGGGATCATCCACAAACGTTAAATCAACCGATGGCGGTAATAGCTGGTATGATCTCGACCTACCCTGGGTGGCGGTAGTGGCCATAAGAACCGATCCTCTGCGCCCCGATACCATCTACCTGGCAACTCAATCGGCCCCGCAGGGCCTCTCGGTTTTCAGAAGCGAGGATCTCGGCGAGAACTGGTATCCGATTCACAACAACCTCGATAACTACCTCTGGGCCTGGTCCCTGGAGGTCGATCCCGTAAACAGCGATATTCTCTATCTGGGCGGAAGCAGTCATCCTGACGGAACGGGCATCTGTCTTGAAAAAACGACTGACGCCGGCGATTACTGGTTCGATATAACGCCGCCCGACCTGGCCAGCCCCTGGATATTCGATATAGCCATATCGCCTTCGGATCATATGACAATCTACGCCTGCTCGGAAGCGGACGGCATTTTAAAAAGCACGGACGGCGGGGAGTCGTGGCGGGAGATCAACGAAGGCCTTAACGCCGCAACGGTTATGGATGCCGAAATAGATCCCGTAACCGGTTTTATCTATATAGGAACGCTCTACTACGGTATTTATCGGTCTACCGACGGCGGCGGGAGCTGGCAGAAAATCAGCCATAACATTTATAGTTCGGAGTGCAGAGATTTCTCAGTTAATCCTCGAAACCCGGACTCGGTTTATGTTGCCACGATGAACGGCGTATATCGCTCCATGGATGGGGCCCGGAGCTGGCAGGAGGTAGATCTGGAGTTCCCGGCTGACGACGAGCGGACCTACGGTGTGGCCATCGATCCTTACGATCCCGATTTCATATACGTCAGCTTCTTCAACTATAGAGAACCGATAGAAGGCGGGATTTTCCGTTCCACCGACGGCGGCGACAGCTGGGAGATATTCTCCAACGGATTGCCTGATGGCCGCTACTACGGCGACATAGAGGTGGCCGATTATGGAAATGGCACCCGACGGCTCTTTATGGCGGCCGTCGGGCTCTATTATTCCGATGACCTGGGTGAAAGCTGGCATCTCTGCCAGGGCGGTTTGCCTGAGGATTTTTATTATGGAACGCTGGCAGTAAGCCCTGTAGATCCCGACTTAGTTTTCGTAAGCGATTGGGATGACCCCCGCCGGATATACAGATCCGAAGACGGAGGCCAGACGTGGCTCGAGTTTGAGGGGCCCCCCGGAACCGGCCTTTTGAACAAGATTACCTGCGATCCTGTCGACCCCGATCTGGTCTACTCATGCAGGTATTTCGAGGGGCTATTCATATCGACAGACAGGGGTCAGAGCTGGCAAGACATAAACAACAATCTGCCCCGGGACGCCGATTACTTCATCCCCTCGGGTCTTGCTATTAATCCTCTGAACCCTCAGAATCTTTATGTAAATGTAAGGTTCCGAGGTGTGTTTATCTCCTCTGACGGGGGCCAGAACTGGCAGGCTTTTAGCGATGGATTGAACATGGGATATTCCTGGGCGGTCACCTTAATAGCACCGTCGGATACGAACAGGATCTGCCTGGCCACCGATTCCCGGTCGGTCTGGTCCATCACCCGAATTCCCACCTCAACCGAAAACGACGATGTTTCACCGAGGGAATATTCGATTCTGTCAAACTATCCCAATCCCTTCAATTCTATCACCGTTATAAAGTACTCTCTATTGGAATCCGAGCCGGTTATTCTCTCTATATACAATCTCCTCGGCCAGAAAGTGACCACACTATTTGACGGTATACAACAGGCCGGCGAACACCACATCACCTGGGATGCTTCCGCTTTCCCCTCCGGCGTCTACTTCGCCCGGCTGAATACTCTGAAAAACTCGCAAAACATCAAGATGGTTCTGCTAAAATAGATGGGCTTATGTTTAGGCGCTTAATCGGGTGTTACGTAGGCTCGTCCTGAAATATCACATTTTTCTCTTGACATCATATCATTTAAATGTTTATCATATAACAGAGTACATCCGCGAAGTGATTGACAGGTTTTAGATATGATACCTCAAGGATTGCGGATTTTGACCCGCCGGGGGCATTGAGGAGTTGCAAATGAGTGAAGCACGATGTTCGCTGGTTGTTGCGACGATTCTTATATGCATACAACTATGTTCTGGTCAAGCCATTGCCGATGAGGGTCGCTGGTCCAGCGGCGGGCCGCACGAGGCCAGGGTTCGGACCATAGCCATCCATCCGGACGATAACCAACGGATATATATAGGGACTATTGAGAACGGCATCTACCAGACAACGGATGGCGGAGCCAATTGGTTCTTGATGGAGGATGATTCACTTGATATTACTATACGCGATATAGTCTTCCATCCGGCGGCTCCGGAGACGATGTATGCGGGAACCCAAAGAGGTATGTATAGAAGCTTTGACGAAGGAAACAGCTGGAGCCTGATGAGGCCGCCGGGATACTGGTATAATAATATTAAGGACCTCGAGATCCATCCCGTAGATCATGATATAATATTTGCTGGCGGGTCATCCACAAACGTCAAATCGACCGATGGCGGTAATAGTTGGTACGATCTCGACCTACCCTGGGTGGCGGTAGTGGCCATAAGAACCGATCCTCTGCGCCCCGATACCATCTACCTGGCAACTCAATCGGCCCCTCAGGGCCTGTCTGTTTTCAGAAGCGAGGATCTCGGCGAGAGCTGGTATCAAATTCATAATGACCTCGATTCTACCATGTGGGCCTGGGATCTGGCGATCGATCCAGTCAACAGTAATACCCTCTACCTGGGGGGCAGTAGTCACCCGCAAGGCACAGGCGTATGCCTGGAAAAGACGACCGATGCCGGCGAGCACTGGTTCGATATCACCCCGCCGGGACTTGTCAGCCCGTGGATTATCACTATTACGATATCACCGTTTGACCACAGCACCGTATATATCTGCACTGAAGCCACTGGCGTTTTGAAAAGCACGGATGGCGGAGAAACCTGGCGCGAGATCAATGAAGGGCTTGATGCTCGAACTGCGGCGAAAGTGGAAATCGATTCGGTTACGGCGTATCTCTACCTTGGAACTTACTACCATGGTATCTATCGATCAACGAACGGCGGCGAGAGCTGGCAGAAAATTAGCAATAATATCAATCAGGCCAATTGCGAGGATCTATCTATAAACCGGCACGATTCGGACTCGCTTTATGTGGCCAGCATAGGCGGCGTTTACCGTTCTGTTGACGGCGCTTCAAGCTGGCAGAATGTAGAGCTAGACTTTCCCTTCTACGAGACCAGGGCAAATGGCGTCCAGATTGACCCGTATGACCCGAATTATGTCTACGTAAGTTTCTACGATTACAGAGGCTTAGGCGAAGGCGGGATATTCCGTTCAACCGATGGCGGGGAGACCTGGGATATGTTTACCAACGGCCTGCCTGAAGGTGGCTATTACGGCAAATTCGCGGTGGCCGATTACGGAGACGGCTCCCGACGGCTCTTTCTTGGAGCTGTCGGGCTGTATTATTCCGATGATCTTGGCGAGAACTGGGCTCTGTGCCAGGGCGGCCTGCCGTCTGATTTGTATTATGGAAGAATTGAGGTAAGCAACGTTGATCCCGATCTAATCTTTGTCTCTGACTGGGGTGACCCCAGATTAGTTTACCGCTCCACTGATGGTGGTCAAACGTGGGCTGCTCTATCGAGCCCACCGGGGAACGGAGCTATAAACAGTATCGCCTGCGATCCTTTCAACTCTGATATCGTTTATGCCTGTAGATCCCATGAAGGAGTGTTCAGGTCCACTGACACCGGGCAGAGTTGGGTTGATATCAGCAATAATCTACCGAGAGATCCCGATTATTTTATCCCGTCTGGAGTTGCCATTAACCCTCTTAATCCCCAGATTCTTTATGTAAACTCGGCCCGTTACGGCATATTCGTCTCACATGACGGCGGGCGAAGCTGGGAGGATTTCAATGAAGGATTGCGAACCGGATATTCTCATGCCGTTACCGCCATTGCGCCCTCGGACACCAACAGGATTTTCCTTGCCACGAGCTCGCAGTCAGTCTGGACTATAACTAAGATCCCCACCTCGGTTGATAATGACGATGTTTCACCGAGGGAATATTCGATCCTGTCAAACTATCCCAATCCCTTCAATTCTATCACCGTTATACAGTATTCTCTATTGGAATCCGAGCCGGTTATTCTCTCTATATATAATATCCTCGGCCAGCAAGTAGCTACCATATTCGAGGGATTGCAGCAGGCTGGGGAACATACGCCCACTTGGGACGCTTCCGCTTTCCCCTCCGGCGTCTACTTCGCCCGGATGAAAACCCTGAAAAGCTCGCAAAGCCTTAAGATGATTCTGCTCAAATAGTTAGCCTGAACAAGGGCACGCCACCGGTTAAAAAAGTATTGATATTCCCCACAATCTTCTATAATATAGAGCCTTAATCGGGGAGAGGTATGAGAATCCTTGTAATTGGAAAAGGTGGTCGGGAACACGCCCTGGCCTGGAAGCTCTCGCAGTCGGACAAAGCGGAGAAGATCTTCGTGGCGCCCGGCAATGGCGGCATAGCAAAGCTGGCTGAGATTGTCCCCATCGCGGTCGATGATCTGACCGGCCTGGCCGATTTCGCCGGAAAAAACCGCATAGATCTGACCGTTGTCGGCCCGGAGCTGCCATTGACAATGGGTATCGTGGATATATTCGAGGAGCGCGGCTTGAAGATTTTCGGGCCCAACAAAGAGGCGGCCGAGATCGAAGGTTCGAAGGCCTTCGCCAAAAACTTCATGGATAAATATCATATCCCCACGGCGCGATTTAAGGTCTTCACCAGCCACCTGGAGGCGATTGATTTCACGACATCGGCCAGTTATCCTCTGGTCATAAAAGCCGACGGTCTGGCTGCCGGTAAAGGGGCTGTGATCGTGAATGATCCGGACGAAGCCAGATCGCAGATAGAAGAAATTATGGTAGATATGGTCTTTGGCGAAGCGGGTTCCAAGGTACTGGTCGAGGAATTTTTAACCGGGGAAGAGGTGACAGTAATGGCCCTAACCGACGGCGAGCGGGTTATTCCCATGGCTTCCTCCCAGGACCACAAGAGGATCGGAGAGGGTGACACCGGCCTGAATACCGGCGGCATGGGAGCCTATGCCCCTACCAGCATCGTCAACGAAAAGATGCTGAAGCAGATTAACGATGAGATTCTCGAACCTACAATTAGAGGTCTGGCCGAGCAGGGCCGCAAATATACCGGTGTGCTGTACACCGGGCTGATGATCACCGATAGGGGACCGAAGGTGCTTGAATACAACTGTCGTTTCGGAGACCCGGAGACCCAGGCGGTTCTTCCCCTGCTCGAGAGTGATCTGGCCCGGATTTTCTCCGATATAGCAGACGGATATTTGAATATTGATGAGATCAAATGGAAAGACGCTCATGCGGCCTGTGTAGTGCTGGCGTCAAGGGGATATCCTGCGGCAGTGGAAAAAGGCATGGCGATTAAGGGGCTGGATAAGTTAGATTCTAATAATTGCGTGGTATTCCATGCCGGCACGGCCAGACCCGGAAATCAATACATCACCGATGGCGGACGGGTCCTGGGTGTGACGGCAGTAGACAGGACTTTGAGTGGCGCTTTGTCCAGGGCATACGATACAATTAATAATATCCATTTCGATGGCATGCAATATCGGCGCGATATCGGTTGGCGCGCCGGAAAGGTAAACACCAGCTATTTCTGATGGGAAATATCGACGTTCTAATAGTCCTGGGGAGCAAATCGGATACTGAAACCGTTTCGGTATGCGGGGATATCCTGAGCAAATTCGGTGTGCCCTTCAAACAGGAGATAAGCTCCGCTCATCGTCAACCCGATAGGACCAAAAACCTTATTAAGGAAGCGGAATCCGGGGGCGTTAAAGTAATCATAGCTGCCGCCGGTATGGCGGCACATCTGCCCGGCGTAGTGGCATCTTACACGACGTTGCCCGTCATTGGAGTCCCCCTGGCTGCCTCGGCTCTCTCTGGTACAGATTCCCTTTATTCTATCGTTCAGATGCCCGCAGGTATCCCGGTGGCCTGTATGAGTATAGGATCTCACGGTGCAAAGAACGCCGCTTTATTAGCGATCGAGATACTTGCCCTCTCCGACAGCGCTCTCAAAGACAAATTGAAAGCTTACCGCAAAGAGCTTGCCGGTGGACAATAACGATCTGCCAGAATCTTCTGCACTCCGAATCTTGATGACAGGTATAAAATCATTCAGGTCTATGGCGCTGATGCTAAACCGGCATGAACAGAAAGAGGAGACATCGTAGTATGCCGTCGATCGGCCAGAGAATAAGCACCCCGGTGGCCTCCACCAAGATCTCAATGGTTTTCAATATCCTGTTATTGATATTGAAATTCTTTGGAGGATTCTTCGGGGGGAGCCGCGCCTTAATTGCCGATTGCCTTAACTCCCTTCTCGATATCGTGGCCAACTCCGCGGTCTGGATCGGGCTGAAATTGGCCGGAAAGCCCGCCGATACCGATCATCAATATGGTCATGGCAACGCCGACGTTATAGCAGCGTCATTTGTTGCGATCGTAATATTCACCACCGGGATTTATATCGGATATGATTCGATTCATGTCATCCTCAACAGGAACTTCGGTATACCCAGTTATTTCGCTACCGGCGTGGCCGCCTTCACTATCATTGTGAAATCAGTCCTCTTCCGCTATACAAAGAACGTGGGCGGAAAATTCAAAAGCGCCGCCGTCCTGGCAAATGCGCAGGATCATAAATCCGATGTTTACGCCTCTTCCGGGGCCCTGTTTGGCATCGTCGTATCCCAGATCGGCTATCCCATCCTGGATCCTATAGGAGGCTTATGGGTATCATTCTTTATTCTGAGAAACGCCGTAAACTTAATCCGGGATAATATACACACGCTCATGAGCGGGGCTCCGGATAGGGAGCTTGTGGAGAGGGTCGAAAAGACCGCCGCTCAGATAGACGAGGTAAAAGGCATTTTAGCTACCAGGATGAGAACCCTCGGGTCCAGGCAATTCGTAGATCTCGAGATATTCGTGGATGGCAATCTAAGCGTTCGTGAAGGCCATAATGTCGCTCACCGGGTCAGGGATCTCTTGATCGCAAAATACGATGACATAACAGAGGTTATGGTTCATGTCGAACCCCGCATGGAGAATTGAGATGAAAGTTGTTTTCTTTGAAGATCACCATTATGCAAAATTCGATCCCATATCCCTTTCGCATCCAGTGTATATGCTGTTGCACGGGACATCGAAGCTATATTCGAAATGGATCACGGCCTTAAAAAGCAATGATTATTCGTTTTTGTGCAGGCCGCACTTAGCGGGCGTGCTCGCTTTCGAGACCGGCAGAGAAGTTAATGCAATCCCGGATGGGGATCTGCTATTCATAAATGGACGCTATTTGCCATCGGATAAGACCGTCTGGTTGGTGCAGGAGATTAAGAAGGGGGAAGCGCTCTCATGTGATGATGAGCTGGTTGCCTTCCGTATAGGCGATGACCGTCCGCCCAAACTTATAGAAATACTTGAAAAACTCTATGACACAAACACCAACGAGGAGTTGAAATCTTATCTGGCTATTGAAAAGATAAAAGCGGAGTGCGTTAACTATCTTTGGGATCTGGTCGATGGCAACGGAGCGATGATCGCCGGAGAATTCGCAGGGTTCAAGTCGCGATCTGCACTGGCCAGCGATAAAGCCAGCGGGGTGACAATCATAAAGCCGGAATCCGCATATATATCTCCTAATGCGGTGGTATCGTCTTCAGTCGTTATCGATGCCACCGAGGGCCCTGTCATTATTGATGATGACGTCTCAGTGGAGCCTTTTACCTTCATCCAGGGTCCTGTTTACGTTGGTCCGGGCTGCCTGTTGACCGGTGGGCGGATCAGGGGAGGATGCTCGCTCGGGCCTATGTGCCGGGTCGGCGGTGAGATCGAGGAATCGATTATGCTCGGCTATTGCAATAAATACCATGACGGTTTTCTGGGACACGCCTATCTCGGGGAATGGGTAAACTTAGGAGCCATGACGACTAATTCTGATCTCAAAAACAACTACGCACAGATAAAGGTGGCCGTAGGAAACGAGTTGGTGGATACAGGCCGGATCAAGGTGGGTTGTTTCATCGGAGATCATACCAAGACAGGTATTGGCACAATGCTTAATACCGGAATCTGTATAGGGTTCTCCTGCAATTTATACGGTTCGGGAATATTTGCTGAGAGGAGGATAAAATCTTTCGGCTGGGGGGCGTCCGGGAACCTCACTGAATACCGACTTGATAGGGCGATCCGGACTGCCAGGGCGGCGATGTCTCGTCGAGAAGTTGAATTCACAGAAGTACATGAGAATCTATTTTCCGATATACAAAAGATCGATTCAGGGAATTAGCATGCTGAGCGGCTTACGATTTGTATTGACAATGAATTCTGGTTTCAGCTATGATCGGCAACAGTTTCGATCCATTAAGGACGGGTCGAATCAGACGATAATCTAAGAGAATGAGAATCTTTGAATCGATCTGGCCTCTTTGCGCATAAGCAATAGCTGGAGGATGAATGCCCGAGCTTCGTAAAGATCCTGTGTTGGGGCGGTGGGTTATAATTTCCACCGAACGTGGCAAAAGACCCACTGATTTTCCCATCCAGTCGAGCAAACGTCAGGCAAAGCTTTGCCCGTTCTGCCCCAATAATGAATCATCCACTCCTCCTGAGATTTTTGCCGTCAGGGATAACGGTTCCGAGGCGGATTCACCGGGTTGGACATTGAGAGTTATTCCAAATAAGTTCCCCGCCCTGAGGATTGAGGGCGATCTGAACCGGGAAGGCGAGGGATTATTCGATAAGATGAACGGCATCGGTGCGCATGAGGTGATTGTAGAAACGGCTGCTCATGAGATGGACCTGGTCGATCTGAAGCCGGAGGAAATCAAGAATGTCATCGCAGCTTTCCGCGAGCGGATTATAGATCTCAAGAAAGACCCCCGATTCAAATACATAATGATCTTCAAGAATCAGGGTGAGGCGGCCGGTGCGTCGCTTGAACACTCTCACAGCCAACTAATTGCGACGCCGATCGTCCCAAAGAGAGTCCTCGAGGAGATGAACGGGTCGAGGGAATACTACGAATACAGAGAAAGATGCATTTACTGCGATATTGTAAAACAGGAAATCAAACAGGATATGCGAGTGGTGACGCGGAATGACCAATTTCTGGCTATTGCGCCCTTCGCCTCCAGGTTCCCCTTTGAGATATGGATTATCCCCCGGTTCCACAGTCCCCTGATTGAAGATATAAAAGATGAAGAAATGATGAATTTTGCATCAATAATCAAAGATACGTTAGGGAGGCTGACACGGGCTCTGAGCAATCCGCCGTACAATCTAGTCATTCATTCATCTCCTGTAGAAAATAAATATCGAAAAGAATATCACTGGCATGTCGAAATAATGCCCAAACTGACGAAAGTCGCCGGCTTTGAGTGGGGGACCGGTTTCTATATCAATCCGACAACTCCTGAAGATGCCGCCAGGTTCTTAAAAGAGATCTAACCAGACCAATAAATGGGCTGATAGTTAGAGATATAACGCTTGCTGGAGATCATACGATGGGTCTTTTGAATATCTTAATAGCAACTCCCGAAGCCGTTCCCTTTGCCAAGACCGGGGGACTGGCAGATGTAGCCGGCTCGCTGCCGAAGGCCATCGCATCCCGGGAGCATACGGTCAGGCTTGTATTGCCGCTTTACCCTCATGTGGATCGCGAAAAGCACAAATTGCAGATAATGGCTTCCGGACTGAAAGCTAAAATTGCAGGTCGCGAGGAGGTCTTCCAGGTTCAAAAATGCGATATGGACGGTACCGAGGTCTGGTTCATCGAGCATGACGGTTTCTTTAACCGTCCCGAACTCTACCGTGATCCCTCTACCGGAGACGATTGGGCTGACAATGATGAACGGTTCGGATTCTTCGCTCGTGCTGTCCTTGAGGCCTGTCGCCGACTTCGCTTTATTCCCGATATAATTCATTGCAACGACTGGCAGACTGGTCTGATACCGGCCTTGCTGAAGATCGATGATAGTTATGGCGATTTCGCTGATACTGCTACTTTGCTTTCGATACACAATCTTGCCTATCAAGGCAGTTTTCCATCGGAGAGTTTCGGCAAACTGGGACTGGATTGGTCTCTGTTCGCCCCGGGGGGAGGCTTTGAGTTCTGGAAAAAGTTGAGCTACCTGAAGGCAGGCATCTGGTATTCGGATCTGCTCAACACCGTATCCGAAACCTACGCCGGGGAGATTCAATCATCAAACGAATTCGGCTATGGTTTCGAGGGTGTTCTGGCTGACCGATCCGATGATCTATTCGGGATTTTAAACGGCATCGATTACGATGTCTGGAATCCGGCCACTGACGATCTTATTCCCGCCACGTTCACTCCGGAAAAGTTGGCGGGAAAGAAAAAATGCAAAAATGCTCTCAGGCGACAGGCTAAGTTACCAATGGTTCGTAGAGAAGTGCCGGTTATCGGGATTATATCGCGGCTGGCCGATCAAAAGGGGTTCGATCTCATCGCCGAGGCTGCCGATGATCTTCTGGCCCTCGATCTGCAGATCGTCCTTCTTGGCACCGGCGATCAGAAGTATCATGATCTGTTTGCGGCCTTGCATGAGAAGTATCCTAAGAAGATTGCGGCCTTCCTCGAATTTAATAATCAGATTGCGCACCTGATCGAGGCCGGCAGCGATATGTTTTTGATGCCTTCCCGCTATGAACCGTGCGGGCTAAACCAGATGTATAGCCTGAAATACGGCACCGTTCCCATTGTCAGGAAGACCGGCGGCCTGGCCGACACCATAGAGAACGCCAATCCCGTGAAGGGCACGGGCAATGGTTTCGTCTTTACAAATTACGATTCCAGGGAGATGCTGAACGCCGTAAAGTTCGCTCTCGAGGTCTATCGCGACAAAAATGTCTGGGAGGTTATGATGCTTCGCGGCATGCGCCAGGATTTCTCTTGGGACGCCTCCGCCGGGAAATATGTGGAGTTATATAAAAAGGCCCTGGATAAGAAAAAAACGACCGTAGAAGCATAAATACTGAATTTATGGATATATAAGCCTCGCCAACTCCGGCGGGGCTTTTTTTGTTGACGGAATCTTATACTGTGTTATTTTGTTTAATAGACGTATAGATTGATCTGTTCTTTTCAGGCTTTGCGGCAGAGGCGATTGGCCAAAACTTCGATGGATTGATCTGCGTATCAATGGATGGATGCTTGAACTTGAATCCGAAATAAGGGAGGTTTGATGCGGGAGTTTTTATGTTTTTTGATGATCGGTTTTTTTGCGCTCTTTCAGCTGCCATCTTACGTGGCAGCGGGCGAGATCGATTACCCGAAACCGTTTCGGCTGTCTATTCTGGAGTATCCGAACTCGGATACGCCTGACGATCCCTGGGCCATCATCCTCGATGTGGATAATATCCAGATAAACAGCGACAACAGCGGCCGGGTGCAGAATGAGGAGATGGTCTGCATAAATCCTACCAATACGGCCAACGCTGTGGCCGTCTGGCGCGATTTCCGTCTCGACTACCGGCGCGTGGGTGTCGGCTATACCTTTGATGGCGGCCAGACATGGCACGATACCCTGCTCTTTGTTCCGCCGCATCCCCGTCAATCCGATCCCGTTCTGACGGTCGATGATGACGGCACCTTCTACGCCTGTACATTGACGCTTGAATGGTCAATGAACGAGCCGTCCGGAATCTATATTCAAAAATCGACCGATGGCGGCGTGAGCTGGTCCGAACCTTATATTGCAATCGATTCCGTTCAAGGTGCTTTCGAGGACAAGCAGTGGATGACTCTCGATAGAACCAGCGGTTCCACCAATGGCAATATATATATCAGCTGGACACGATTCACCGATATCACCGAAATTCTCTTGGTCTCATCTACCGACGGAGGAGAAACCTATTCCGATCCGGTGTATGTTTCCGATGAAAACGGCGTTCAATGGTCGGTTCCCACGGTCGGTGTCTGGGGAGACGTATTTGTTGCCTGGTTCGACTATTATCCAACCTCCGCGATTTTGATGGATGTTTCCACTGATCAGGGAGCAACTTTCGGGACAGACCGGGTAATCGTTGAAACCAACACCTGGGACGTTAATATCAACGGCGGCATCTGGGTTTTCCCCTATCCAGCCCTGAACTCCGACGTGAGCTTGCTCTCACCATATCTTGGCAACCTCTACCTGGCCTTTATGGACGAGAACGTTACAGATATGGATATCTTCTTTATGAAATCCGAGGATAACGGGGCCAGCTGGTCAGAGCCGATCAGGCTCAACGATGATCCGGAACATAACGGCGCAGACCAGTTCCATCCCTGGATAACGGTGGACGAGACTGGATCAATCCATGCCATCTTCTACGACAGGCGGATGGATGAGCGAAACAGAAGTTTCGATCTCTATTACACCAGGTCCGACGATGCCGGGGAAACCTGGCTGCCGAACGAGCGGATCACCACCGTCTCTTCCGACCCGAACGATGCTCGTCTGGCGGGCCTGATTGGGGAATATATCGGCCTCGACGCCTGGCAGGGCCAGGTTCAAATGGTATGGACCGATACCAGAAACGGCAACCAGGATGTTTTTTCAGGCAGAATGTCTCGCACCGGTATCGAAGACGATATCGTGACCATTCCTGACAGACTGAGGCTCCATATGCCCCATCCAAACCCGTTTAATGCCTCTGTTTCTGTTACCTTTGAGTCTGATCAGGAGGCGCCGGTTAGTCTCGAGATCGTGGATATACTCGGCCGGAAGACGGCTGAGTTATTCGATGGCGTCTGCCGGACCGGCACAAACAGATTCGTCTGGGATGGCACCGATATGACCGGCGGCGAGGTCGCCAGCGGAACATATTTCGTCCGTATGAGCGGACCCGACGGTGTGCAGGTTGAGAAGGCCGTGCTGTTAAGATAAAAGATCTTGACAAAGATGGCCGATTAAATAATTATGAAAACGCCCGGCAGCGCCGGGAAGCTTTTGCGGGAGTAGCTCAGCTGGTAGAGCACCACCTTGCCAAGGTGGCTGTCGCGAGTTCAATCCTCGTCTCCCGCTTTTCTTTATTTTTGATATCTATAGGTCGGGTTCCGAAGAAACCCGACAATAGCGCGGGGTTACCTTTCACAATCCGATTGCCCATAGATTGGAAAACTTGTCTTAGCAGCTGAGGGACGGAGGCCAGAAATCTCTTGCCGAACCCGGAGAATTTCCTATTATTATCATAGGCTGCATCGATCGGGAGGACTTTTGAAAAGTGTATACATTATAGCTATTGCGTTGGCTTGCTATGCCTATCTGCCTGTTTCAGCTACGATCATCAACATCCCCGGTGACCACCCGACCATACAAGATGGCATAAATGCCTCCACCGATGGTGACACCGTGCTGGTACAGCCAGGAACATATGTGGAGAACATCAATTTCCAGGGGCATAATATCGTGCTGGGGTCGCTGTTTTTGACTACGGGGGATACTGATTATATCTCATCGACAATAATCAATAGTAATGGTTATGGGTATGGGAGTGTTGTATCTTTTTTTAATGGTGAAGATAATAGCGCTGTTATTACCGGATTCACGATTCAAAATGGTTATACTTCGTGGGGCGGCGGGATTCATTGCTTGGGTAATTCCAACCCTATGATAAGCTACAATACCATAAGCGGAAATTCAGCCATCGATTTCGGCGGCGGGATTCTTTGCGACAATTCCAGTCCGACGATCGACCACAATACCATCAGCGGAAATTCAGCTGGCATTGACGGCGGCGGGATTTATTGCCATGATTCCGATCCCACGATCAGCAATAACACCATCAGCGGAAATTCAGCCGACTTCTTCGGCGGCGGGATTCATTGCTGGGATTCCAATCCGGTAATAACCAACACCATCTTCTGGGCTGATAGCGCCCCAGGTGGATCGGAGATTTCTTTAGAATGGTCATTTCCGGTGATTACCTACTGCGACGTTCAAGGCGGCTGGGCAGGCGACGGGAACATCGATTGCGATCCTGAATTTTGTTTTCCGGATACGGGGAATTATTATTTGACAGAAGGTTCCTGCTGCCTTGGCGGAGGCGAAGGTGGGGCTGACATTGGCGCATTCGGTCAGGGTTGTTGCCCTTACATTGCAGGAGATGTTAATTACAACACTATGCCGTTCGAACTTGTTGACGTTATGGCTATGATCCGATGCTATCACGGGGCGCCGCCGTATTACACCTGCGATTGTCCCCCTCATGGCTCCGATTTTCCGGCGACGGCCGACCCCAACGGCAACTGCGTGGCCAACGAACTTAACGATGTGGTCACTGAGATTGCAGCCTACAGAGGTTCAACCACGGTATCCGGATGTATAGATTGTCCGGTTTCGGGAAGATAATTTTCAGGTAATGGAAGCCAAGCGGCGGATTGAGATTCCTGCAGTGGTCGTTTACGAGCAGTAAAAAAGGGCTGCCGAAACAACCCCTTTTAACTTATACATCAAAACGCCTATATCCTATCCCCCGGACTCAGCCGCCTGTGGCGGGATTTGTGCACGTGGTTGCACACCAACTACCTTATTGCCCATAGATTGGAAGACTTGTCTTAGCGGCTGAGGGATGGGGGTATACTCTCGCAAACGCCGAAAATCCTTGACATTTAAGTAGAATTGTGTATTCATATTAATGGACAGACGTAATTTTCATCTGTGATCGGCACTAGGATAAATACCTCGATGGGAGGATATGATGAAACTGGTTACGGTTTTTACGACGGTTATCGTAGTCATTGCCTTTGCTGCTGCGACGGCAACGATTATAAACGTTCCTGATGATTATCCCACCGTTCAGGAAGGCATAAATGCTTCCACCGACGGCGACACAGTCCTTGTGCAGCCGGGGACGTACGTGGAGAACGTCGTCTTCAACGGCCATAATATTGTTCTTGCGTCGTTGTTCTTGACCACAGGGGACGCATCCTACATATCCTCCACGATACTGGACGGTAACTCATCGGGGGCTGTAATTACGCTTACAGACGGGGAAGATAATTCAGCAATGATTATCGGCTTTACCATTACGAATGGAATCTCAGTTTTTGGCGGCGGTATTAATGCCTGGTTTACTTCTCCTACAATACTTCATAATATAATCAGAGGTAACAAAGGAACATGGTATGGGGGGGCGATCAGTCTTGAACAATCACCGGGTACGGCCATAGTACAATATAATGTTTTGACGAAAAATCAGGCTGAACTCGGAGGAGGACTGAGAGCCTCGTATGGCGATCCTTTTATCGGAAACAACCTCATTATTAATAATTATGCGGAGGAATGGGGCGGCGGTATGTATGTAAACAACAACACGCCCCTAATTATCAATAATATTATTTCAGGCAATGAGGCGGATGAAATGGGAGGGGGATTAAGAACGGGAAATGCGTCACCCAATGTTGTAAATTGTATTTTTTATGGTAATTCTGCCCCCGACGGACCCGAGATTTCGCCCTGGGGTTCCCCGGTATTTTCATATTCGGATATACAGGGAGGATATGAGGGGGAGGGGAATATCGATGCCGATCCGCTCTTCCGTGATCCTGAAAACGGCGATTTTCATCTAATGTCAATCGAATGCGGCGATCCCTCCGACTCTCCCTGCATCGACGCCGGCGATCCGTCTATCTTCGATTATCTGCTCGAATGTGATTGGGGCTTAGGAGGCCAGCGGAGCGATATGGGCGTCTACGGCGGCCAGGCCATCCCCACCGATATCAGGGAGGAGCATCCCCCGACAATTCCCGTGGCATACGGCCTCCCTCAGAATTACCCCAATCCGTTTAATGCTTCAACCGTCATTCGATATAACCTACCCACAGCTTCCGATATAACCATCTCCATCTACGACATCCGCGGCCGCAAAGTTGAAACGCTGGTTCAGGGAGAACAGCAGGCCGGGTATCATCAGATTATCTGGGATGCCAGCGATCATTCCTCCGGCATGTATTTTTATAAGATTCAGGCGGGGAAATATGCTGAGACGAGGAAGATGGTGCTGTTGAAGTAAAGACCATTCATTTAAGCAATTAAGGGGCTACCATCACGATAGCCCCTTTACTTTTTACTCTCGGCAAGACATGCTTTACGGAAACCAGGATTCTTAAACAGATACGTCTTGTTTCGATTCTTTCTTTTCCAAAGATGTTTTTGAGGGAATTAATCGCTCAAGTTGAGCTTTAAGTTCTTTGTTGGCCTCAAGAAGCTTTTCTTTGTCCCCTTGTTTGCTTAACATATTCGCCCTGAGGAGAAGTCCGAGCGAAGTAAGCATAAACAAGGCTGGACTAACACTTCTGAATAGTTGACCATAATTATAAATGGAATCAAGAAGCGCCAGAATAGCAAGACCGAAAAGCACTAAACCCCAGACTATCATCAGTCCTCCTTGTTGAGGATAAATATATGGATCCAGTAATATTATCGGCAGGATCAGATTGGCCTTAATTGGCCATACCCTTATTCAACCAAATCCGATCTCCCGCTGACAGCCGCCTGTGGTAGATTCGCAGGCCTTCCTGGTTGACGGTCTGATTGATGTAGCGTTGGGTAGTGTTCGGATTGCTACTGCTTAAGAGGAATCTCGAATAAAGTTGATCGGCGGGCGTCTTCGTCTATCCCGCCTATGGCGGGATTGGTGCACGTGAACATACACGGATAACCGAAACGAATCTATTTCAATTTCTTCTTTAGCTTCTCCGTTTTTTCTTCTATGAACTTTCTATTTTCCTCTGGAATATCGGCGGCTATTATCCATTCCTCGATATCGTCGTAAGACCACGTTAGAGCAATATCCTCTTTAAGAATCTCTTCAAGCTCTGCCTCCGCTTCCATTGTATCCTTACTTGAGAGTTTTTGGGCAATGCACTTTAGATAGAGTAAAACAGCTTTTTCTTTGGATTCTTTGGGTTGAATCATAGCTTTCTCTATTCTTCCAATAGCCAAATCGTGCTCTCCCCTAAAGATGAGCAATTCGGCCATATTTTCATAAGCAATGATATTTCCAGGATCGAGTTCGATGGCTATATCGTAATCGGCTAAAGCCTTCTCGTATTTCTTCAGTCGCAAATATGTAAGCCCCCTATTGTTGTATGGCTCGGACTTATTTGGATCGAGTTCGATGGCTATATCGTAATCGGCTAAAGCCTTCTCGTATTTCTTCAGTTGCGAATATGTAAGCCCCCTATTGTAGTATGCTATCGCATTTTTTGGATCTTTTTCAATCGCTTTGCCATAATATTCATTGGCTTCTTTATAATTCCCCTTTAGATACTCACTGGTCCCTTTTAATTCCCAATCAATCGAAGTGTATTGTTCTTCGCGCTTAATTGATAGCAGCTTTTCCTCAAATTTCTCATATTTTTCGGACCGCTCTTCTGGTGATGGCTCTTTCATGGCAAGACTATCCTTCATTTGAAGTAACTCATCTTTCAATCGCGAATATTCTTCCCGCTCCTTTTCTAGTTTATTCAGTCTTTCGGTTAAAGAACTTTCATATTCCTCGGTTTTTTGTTCTGCAAATTTTTGAAAGATGTCTGCCCATGTTTTTTCCAATTCTTTTTCCGTAATTTCATTTACTTTCTCATTAATTTTATCCTTAATCCAGTTAACCATTGTTTTCGCGCCCAAAAACCTTAGAAGAAATGCAATAAAAACTAATACCAGACTTCCGCCCCAAAAATACAGATCTATTCTTTTTTCCAATTCCTTTGTCCTCAACTCAATCTCACTTTTCCGGGCGTTATCTCTGTATCCAATTTCGTTTCTAATTGCTTCAAGTTTCGTCTCGTTGTTTTTATTCTGTTGCTTTAACCGCTCCTCCAGCACTCTGATATCGGAACTGTCCTGTGCAGTAGACTTATCCGGAATTTGCGCTACTGATGTTGCGGCAAAAAGCATCAACATTGCCGCGGCCTTTACAAAGATCTTAAATAAAGTAGCCATATATCTATCCCTGCTTACTGGGATTATTATTTTCATTTTCCACGGAGCGTCCTTATTTAATTTTTTCCTACAGTTTTTCAAAACTGTAACTGATCCAAAAGAATTACAGCAAACTCCAGGGGGGAATTATCAGCAAATATAGACTCTGAAGTCGGAAAGTCAATATCTTTATAACTACTTGCGTATATTATCTTGGCGGGTGCCCAGATCCCACTTCATGGCCGGCTTCTTACAAATGCAAAATCTCAGTTGCCCCATCAGCCATCTTGCTGAGTTCCGCAGCCACCGCCCGCCTGTGGCATCTATTCACGTCCCGCTCATAACAGAGCAGGCATACGGTTTCTCGTTTTGCCAGATCCAGGAGGGTCTTTAAGGCCTCGGCCTGTTCCTCGAGATATTCACGGTATTTATCGAAGAAGTAATCGTAATCGTCGTCGGCCCTTACTTTATCCCTGAGCTCCTTCGGGCCTCCCAGATCGATCAGGTGGATATATTCTATTCCAGCCACGGCAAGTTTGGCGGGCAACTGCTTCTTAGAGAATTCCTTTCGCCTCGAATAAGGGACGGCCCGTATATCAGCTAAAACGGCAATCCGGTTATCTGAGAGTACCTCGAAAAACTCATCGGTATCCCTTTTTTCATAGCCGATTGTAAATAGCTTCATTTCAGATCCTCTGTCGCCGGGACATGTTCATGTTTGCTGGTATCAACTTAATGGCTAAGACGCCCGAAAAAAAGGGCTTTTCCCCTTATTGTTAAAGAATTGAACCTATTTCGATATCTTCCGATAGCAGTAAGTAAGGGAAGACGGTTGAGGGGGGCGCCGTTTTCCCTTGACTCTAAGATCTTTCAAATCTATTTTCCGAATAGACTTACGGCGGCTTAGCCAAGTGGTAAGGCGGAGGTCTGCAAAACCTCTATTCTCCGGTTCGAATCCGGAAGCCGCCTTATTTTTATGCCGGAATTGCGGAAAACGAGGCGATTCGATCTACCATTCTATCTCGAAAGCATTCTCTGTAGATATGTGTATTCAAGAGCATGTCTTTTCGCTCTCTGAGCGTTATCAGCCGATGCCGCATGCCCACCCTCCATTTCCTCGTAATAATAAACCTTATTTCCGAATTCCTCCATCCTGGCCGCCATTTTCCTGGCATGCCCCGGATGGACCCGGTCGTCCCAGGTGGAGGTCACGAATAATACGTCGGGGTAATCAACTCCCTTTTTTAGGTTCTGATACGGAGAGTATCTGGCGATATATTCCCTCATCTCGGGTATATCGGGATCGCCGAATTCAGCCATCCACGATGCTCCCGGCGGAAGCTTGTGATATCTGAGCATATCCAATAGCGGCACTTGGCATACCACCGCGTTATAGAGATCGGGTCTCTGGGTCAATACTGCCCCGACCAGCAGTCCGCCGTTACTGCCGCCCATGATCCCCAGATGATCCGGCGATGTTATTTTTCGATTTATCAAATCCTCGGCGACGGCAATAAAATCATCGAAAGCGCGTTGCCTGTTTTCCAGAAGGGCTGCTTTATGCCATCTCGGCCCGAACTCCCCACCGCCTCTGATATTCGCCAACGCGAACACGCCTCCTGTTTCGAGCCATAGCTTTCCTATCGTCGCCGAGTAAAACGGAGTTTGTGGATTTCTAAATCCCCCGTAACCGTAAAGCAGGGTAGGGTTGCCGCCGTCCGTTTCCAGATCCTTTGCCGAAACCAGAAAATATGGTATTACGGTACCATCCTTACTCAGAGTCTCGAGTTGACTTACTTTCAAGTTGTTGGCGTCGAACATGGGAGGGACCGATTTGATCACTCTGGGTGTTTCCTTCGGATCGGAAAAAATGTATAGATTGCTTGGGATCAGAAAACTCGCGAACGAAATCATCAGCCTGTTATCGAATGCGCTATATGAACGTACCTTGACCGATCCGAAATCGGGAAGATTTATGGCGCCTCCTGTCCATTCGGGTTTCTCGGAAGAGCCTGCCAGCGAAAAATAACGGACTTTACCTATCACGTTTTCAAGCAGGGATACGATTATATAATCCCTGGTGGGATGGACCGACCTGATCGTGCTCTTTTCATCCGGTCGGAATAAAACTTCAATGTCGGATTTGAGATCATCCGATTCGAGATCATCTATTTTTAATGCTATTAGAGAACCCTGCGTGATATCTAGCCAGTCGGAATGAAGAAGAACGACAATATAACCTTTGAAAAAAGCCTCTATCGTGGCGTCTTTGGGGATCGGGATTTCGCGTTTTTCGAGATTTTCATCCAGAAGCCATTGAGTGGATTCCCAGAAGGATATATATCTGCCCACAGATACATATTTCCCCTCGGGTCTGTGCTCAATATACCCGTAGATAGAAACGTCCGTTTCCTCTCCTTCAAGAAGGGTTATAGCCTCCGAAAGAGGCGTTCCTCGCTTCCATAATTTGGCGATCCTCGGATAGCCCGACGTTGTCAATGAACCGGGACCGAAATCGGTATCCACAATCAAATTGTCATCATCGTACCAGGCCACAGTGCTTTTGGCCTCGGGAAGATAAAAGCCGTCGCCCACGAACGACTTAGTTTCATAATCAAACTCCCTGACAAATATGGCGTCCTTACCGCCTTCGGAGAAGTAAATCATGCATCTTGCATAATCGGGCGGTAAATTGGCCGTTCCCTTATAGACCCAGCTTCTTCCTTCTTTCTCATTGAGTTCGTCGATATCGAGGAGAATCTCCCATCGGGGATCTTTCTTCTGGTATTCTTCCAGGGTGGCTCTTCTTATGATCCCCCTGACGTGCTGGTCATCCTGCCAGAAATTGTAAACGTATTCACCCTTAATAGTCCCATACGGTATCCTGTCTTTTGAATTTAGAATATTCAGAGCTTCATTTTGAAATTCCAGGAAATTGGGATCGTTGCCCAGATCATCCATTGTGGCCTTGTCATGCTCTGTTACCCATTTGAGGGGTCTTTCTCCTTCCACCTCTTCTAGCCAGATATAAGGATCATCATGCGTATCGATCGCGTCCTGCGCCGTCGGACAGGTATTCGGTTTAACTATGAATATAAATACAATAGAGGATAGGATTCTTAGAGCCTTCATAATCTCTCCCGGCATTGGTGCTTTAATCTTCCGATGATCATTCCAAGTTCGAAAAAACAGGGTAGCGACGATTATGTCAAGCGCAAAAGCCGCTCTTATAGTATCTTCAGGATTGTCGATAACTCTTGCAGAGAACAAAGGAGGAGCGAGGAAATGGAGGCTTGTTTCGAAGCAATTTTAAGAAAGCCGAAAGCGTCAAACGGCCTCTAAATAACCGAAGTAAAGACGATCGATGATTCACATACTTTCTCCATCCAATGAGGATATTTCATGACCACCCCTGAATAGTTGCTCGTTTTTTTTACTCGGTTGCATTTCAAGAGCTTGCCGTGCCTGCAGAAAAAGTGAGAACTCACTTGTGTCTTTTTTATTATTATCGTAACTTAAAATGTAGATTATTGCCGGAATGGCGGAATAGGTAGACGCAAGGGACTTAAAATCCCTCGGTCCGTATGGACTGTGCCGGTTCGATTCCGGCTTCCGGCATTATAAATCACTACGAGTGAACGGGTTGCAAAATGTGCATCGCAACCCGTTTTTTGGTGGATTGTAGGCAAGTCCTACATGAGTCCACACTTTTTGCGGTTTTTACCAGTCAATAAGGAAGTTTTGCCACCATGTCGGTCTTGTATTTTTCCGCAAGATGAGCGTATATTTCTGTGGTTTTGATGGAGGAATGACCCAATAGTTCCTTTATTGCGTATAGCGGCACTCCTGCCATCGCAAGATGTGAGGCATAGGAAAAACGTAGGGAATGGCAGCTAGCCCAGTCCAGGCCTATCGAGGAACAGGTCTTACTGATTTTCCGGCTTACTGTATCGGGTTTCCATTGTGGGAGTTCCTTTCCTTTTTCATCCCGGGAACCAAAAACTTTATTGTCTTTTCTCCTTTGAAGTGAACCAAGCATTTTCCCAAGACCACTTTTTTTATCAAACCCAAGGTATCTATACCTTCTACTCTTCGAATTTGACGCCCTTATTGTAATCTGGCATTTATTGAAATCAATGTCATCCCAGGTTAATGATAAGGCCTCGCGAAGCCTAACGCCCGTCCATAAATAAAAATTCACAACATCTTGGAAAACAGTTCCTTCAAACGCTTCGCGTAACTTCTCAATTTCGTCTACTTCAAGATACTTTGGTCGAGGCGCACCTTGGCTCCGTAGCATTTTGATCCTTCTAAAAGGGCTCGTTTCCATTAGCCCCCAGCTAAGAGCGGTATTAAATATTGCCTTAAGATGACGAAGCTCTAGATTTACCGTCGATTCTGAAATATGTGAGTTTTTTCTATTTGACGGCTGGCTGAGTCTGTGTCTAACATAACCATCAACGAGGGCGCTATTGATTGTTTTCAATTCAACGTTTCCGATGTATTTCGCAAACAATCTCAATACTCTTTCTTCTCTGTTTAAAGTCGATGGCCTCTTTACAAGACTGCAGTGATTTAAATAATCACGCATAAAATCTTCGAGTAGAATATTCTCAAATTGCCCTACTGTAGATTTGCCTTCAACAAGCTGGCTGCAAAACTTATGGTACTCTTTTTGAGCAGTCCGTTTATCAACTTCACCGATTGTTTTTAATTGATCTCTGCCATTCAATCTGTAACGAATTACCCACACAGATCTCCCCGTCCTGTAATTTCTTTTTTGCAATGAGGCCATCAACACTCACCTCCTTTCCGGCTATTTGATAAAGTTGATTTTTTGTTTGAATTCGTTTTCCTCGATGAAATGAACGACCTGGTCGTAGGTGAAACAGATTGAATTTCGGCCGTATCGAGTACAGGTGATCCGCCCGGACTTTATCCAGCGAATGACCGTGTTATAGTGGACACCCAGGAGATCAGCCACCTCACGTAAGGTCTTGGTCAATTTACCGTCGGGCCAGGTGTTCATCTCCTTATACCTCAAAAATTAATCCCAAAATCACCTCCCGGCGAAAAATATAGCCCAAAAAAACACCGGGAGGCTTCGGAACGCCTACAAACGTTCCTACGTTTGACTGCCTGACGGACTATTTTTTAGTCCGTGGCCGAATTCGATGAACAATTTATTGGCATTGACCAGATGCTCAAACATGTCCCGCATATCGCCAATCAATCTCTCAAGCGATTTTCCGATTTCATCAACCGATTCGAACCTATGCTCCTTAGCTATATGATGAGATAAATTCCCAATGATGATCGTCCATTCATGCAAAAAACCTCGAGTGAGAGATTCATAATTCTTCAGATCATCCAAGGATTGGAATTCTCTGGCTGAAGATGCGAGTTGATCCAGCCTGGGGAGGATGTAATCAGTATATGCTCGAACCGAGATATACGTTTCGCCATTTTTATCCTCCAGGGCATCCGCGTCAGCAAGGATGTCCATCGCAGCTCTGCGCTGACTATCATCAAGGCGGAGCGCTTTAAAATGGTCTTCCAACAGTACGTGGAAATCGCCTTTATCTTTCATTGTTTTACCTCCATTTTTGGTTTGTAAGAATGTCAGCGTTTTTTTAGGGTCGCCCTAGTCGCCGCAATAAAGACGGCGACTAGAGCAGTAAGGTTATTCGCATTCATGCAAGTTATGGCCTTCCGCGTAAGCCCTTAGGATCTCATCCGACGGAGGTGGGGCACCCATATCAAAGAGGATTTTGTGGCTGGATATGCAATGGTCGACCAGGCTTTTCAACTCAGAATTTACGGTCACCCACGCCTGAAAAAGGTCGCTCCTGATGGCACTATTACGTGGATCAACCGCCATGTTCATTATATCCACGCCGAATAACATCCATTCCTTCACCAGCTTGGCCGCCAGCGACGCATAAAAACTGTAGTCCTCCTCGGTCTGCGACTCAACTGCCATATTCTCCAATCCACTTAGGGCGTCATGCATAAATGTTGAATAGGTCTTGAATGAAATGTATTCGATTTCGTTTTCTTGGGATAAGGCGTCAGCTTTATCGAATACGGCACGGATTGATTTACGGCAATTGTCGCATTTTCCTTTAGTGTGGAGATCAAAAGGGATTAAGACGTCTTTTTCTAATCTTGTCATTTTTTTCCTTTCATTTTTGTACCCGGTCGCCTCATAGTGGTGGCGACAGGAACCTGATCGCATTCAAGTGCAAATCAGACATCGTACATCGTGCCAGGGCCAACAAACCTTACCCTGATTTCCTTTATCCTTTCTCCCCAGCCTTCTACCTCACCGATCAAAGCTTCGACGTCGTAAGCACCATCGCCGAGCCCAGCTGGGATCAGAACCGCAATTCCTTCTCCTATCTGGTAGCCTCTCTTAAAGCCATCCACAATCTCTTGTATTGGATGGATATCACTGTGGAAATGACATGGATCGAAGACCATGACATACCCGCTATCAACATTAATCTGGCCAATCGTGGTCCACATGTCCTCTACGGCTGTCTCCTTGTTCGTTGTCGCAGATACCGGTTCTCCTCCAGAGTGATATTTTTTCGCTGTTCCTTCACGCTTCCTGTTCTCAAGGAAGGAATCGACCCGTTTTTTCTCCTCGGGGATGAGCTTTCCAAGACGATCCTCAGCCTCTTCTAATGTCTTCAGATCTGCATCGAGCTCGCCATAAACATCGCGGTATTCATGAGCGAGATCCAGCCGCTTACCAGGGTCATCTTCCTGTAGCATCTTGCTGAAGGTTTCTTTTAGCTTAATTTCTTTTAACAAGGATAGGGTGGCCAATCGATAAGTAATGCCTCGAAGTTTACCGATGGAATTGATCGTATTAACTATTTTGGACGGCTCGATAATTCCCCTGCCAGTCTGCCCTGGGGACTTGAGTTCGCCCAGCTGTCCCAGAAGTAGGGACGATAAACGTATGTAATTGTTCTCGCCTATTCTGATAAGAGCGTCGTGAATTGAGGCTTGGATCTCCAGGGTTTTCTGATCAATGCCAGATACATTGGAGTAAGCTTCTGCCAACACGAGGTCGCCGAAAACATCAAGTAGTTTGTTTTGATTTTCCATTTATTTCGTTCTCCTATTTTTATGCCCGGCGCCGGATGGAACGGCGACGCGGGCGTTAATGGTCAACAGTTACTACTTGACTGGCTCGGCGACAGGTGTCGCTCCTTCTTCCGGACCTCCATCCTCGGCAGAGTCGTTAGCTTCCAAATCGTCAAGCATCGCTCTTCGCTCAGCCTGTACGCGTTTCAAACCCTGCGTGGCATCTTCGAGATTCTTGCGGTGGCGTTCAAGATCGGTCTCCAATGTGCTTTTCTCCCCGCGTAAACTGTAGATCTCGTCATCGGAGGTAGCGTCTTTAAGCAAGGCTTCGATTGCTTTTAGCCTCCGCTCTTTCTTCTTAATGATGTCAGGCAATCTTTTCAGATTCGATTTGAGGATGCCGATCTGTTTGGTATCCGCCAAGGTCTTGCCGGTCTTCGAGCGTTCGCTTACTTTGGAATTGAATGCCCTCAGAACGTTGGCATCCCACTCCTCCAGGCAGATATGTGGCGCCCCGGCATACTCGAAGAGAATACCGGCTTTCGATGCCTCCTCGGTCACTTTATCAACATCAGAATATTCCCGAAGTTCGGCCAACTGTTGAATTGTTAAAATTGTCTTTGGGGATTTCAAAGAAAACCTCCTATGATAAAAGTTAAATTTTCATTATCTCATCTACTTGATAGTAGAAACGGGTTGTAGTGGGGTTCCTCCTTTCAGTCAGCATTCATTGACGATTAATTGGTCCATCCTTAATAATGTGACCGGTCACGAAAGCTCGACTCCTTCCCTGATAATTTCAAAACCTCCGAGATTCACAGGGGCAATCGTTCCATCAGCGCTTGCACATTCTTCTAACTAAAAAATTATCGGGGTTCACAAAATATAATGGATGATGTAAGCCACTATCTTGTGCTATAAACACTTAGAGAGAAAAAATAATTATAAAAAAAAAGATAATATTTTATTTGTATTATTGGAGGCTAATTACGGAGAGATAAACTACAAAATATCAGCGATCAGAGCGCCGATAAATCTTAAATATTGAACAATAATAACCCATATCCCTATCGCATTCTATTAGATTTTCTTCTATTTTGAAAAAATGGCGCAATCGCTCATTTGTTTCTGAAATGTTTACTATTAAAGTGGCATCAGTCTTCTTATAATGTAATATTCCGTTACTATCAGCCAGCTTACCCAGCACCTCTTCGTAAGGCCTAATTGAATTTCTTTTTGATTTTATATTCTGAAAACCCATCTCCTTAAACGTTCTAATTTCTGTTGGATGCTTTTTCCTAACATCATTGATATCAAATTTACATGAATCGTCTGCGAAACCAACTACAAGCTGCTTCCATTCAATTCCGGGTGGCAATATAAATGGGATTATTGAATCAATCGCTTCTTGTGGGATAGACGGTTTTTTCTCTTTGGCTTTTTGTTCTCTATCTATTAATAAACTATCTGGAAGTTCAGTCAAAGTGTTTTCATTATCATCAGCGAGGAGTACTGTTCGTTCAATTACTGACCGCAGTTCCCTTATGTTGCCCTCTTTCCAGCTGTGTAATTTTAGTTTCTTTAATAGATCTTTGGAAACTTTCCGGATATTTTTCCTGAATTGTTTCGAGAATTCAGCAATAAACAGGTTAACAAACTTTTCAATATCGTCGCTTCTTTCTCTTAAAGGAGGTATATGTATCTCATAAGTATTTATCCGATGATAAAAATCCTCTCTCATAATGTTATTATCTATTAAGTGACGTGGTTTTTTGCTCAATGTCATAACTATTTTAATATCTGTTTTTATACTCTTGGTAAAGCCCTGTTCCTGTATTTCCCCCTTATCTAAAAACCTCAGCATCTTTCCCTGAAAATCATAAGGCATATCATTGACATTATCTAAAAATACTGTCCCTTTATCAGCCTGTTCAAAGATGCCCTTTTGATTGTGTATCCCTTCCAAAAAAGGTCTATTCTTGGCGCCGAATAGATAATACTCGAATGCAGCATTTGCAATCTCGGAGCAGTAAACAACATAGAACGGTTCCCTGTTTCTATTACTTTTGCCATGAAAATAGCGCGCAATAACATCTTTTCCGGTTCCGGGCTCACCGTTAAGTAATATGATTTTTGCTTCATCATACTTAGCGATTTTTTCAACCTCTGATAAAACATTCTTAAAATTTGGAGCATCCCCGATTATAGTGAAAGGCTGATCAGCTATTTTCATAATTGCCGGTTTTGCCTGGTCAACATATGTCTGAATATTCCCGACGAGATCAGAATAACTGTCCGTATCTCCGAGAATATTAGCATACTTTTCACCAAGCCGGGCGAATGGGATTTCCTCAAGAGCGATATCGGCATTCTCACCCTTCCGCGGATAGAAATAATCTGGTGTCATGATGCCCTCGGGGTGTCGAAGGTAATAAAGATGATCTTGTTTTCTGCCTAATATTGTTAAGGCGAGTCCCAAATAAACGGACATTATTCTTCTTCCGCCCGCATATATACAGTGTAATTCTGTATCGGGGTCTTTTGTCAAGTTCCTAAGTAAATTCGCAATTTTATTCGCGGTCATTTCAAATTGTTCTGGAGTCTTTATATCATCCTGGATATTTCCTTTCTCATCTTCAATCATATAGATATCTTCTTCAGTAAATTTGGGGAATGTTTTATATTCCGCGCAAAACTTGCTGAAGACTTTGTTTTCGCCGAGTAAAGGGGGCATACCTGTTCTAGGATTACCCATAAAGAGTTCGTCCCTGCCAATTGATGTTGTGATTAAGACTATTCTTTCAATATCGATGGGTCGCGGCCGTTTTCGGGTTCTAAAATACCAAAGCGACAGTGTTATAACGTTAGGGATGTTACCGAAGACGCCAAATAGCAAGTGCATCTTTTTCATGTTTGGCTCTCCTTAAAAATGCTCCACGTACCTTGAATGTGATATCTGCCTCTGATCTATTCTACATTTTCAATCGGGCGAGATCGCCTTTTCTAATCGCAAATTCATTTTAGCTCAAATCAGTAAGATTGTAAAGCGGATCTCGTAACGCTAAGTGTCTGATTCATCAAACTCTCCATTTATCGTATTAGAATAGCGCTTTTATGGCTTATTTCTAACGATTCTGTGGCCAATGCGATTTATTATTTGCGTCACTATCATGTTTCTTCCCCCTCGTTTTTATGGCACCACGGCAAAGGCCTCTGAGGCGCAATCGCCAGCCGGTTTGCCATAGTATCCGCCGTTAACTCGATACGACTGATTTGCAATTCTATGTCTGCCAATGGCTTATGTTTGCTGCATCGGGGTCCGAAACCAACCCGACCATCTACCAACGACTTATGGGGATCGACGGGTGGCCCCAGAGTGCCTCCGAAATTTCAAACCGCTCAGGGACGATTTTGGGCCGTCTTCTCGTGACATCGAAATTCCATAAAATCTACACTAAATCGAGCTAGCGGGAAGAAGAAAAAGTAAAAAAACATTTGACAAAGCTACAATGTTTTAGTATAATTAGTATATGAAAGAAACCCCTGATTTGAAATCGCTCCGTCTGGCGCAAAAGCTAACCTTGGCCGAAGTGGCACTACGCATGGACGTTTCCAAAGGTTTTGTATGCCATCTGGAGAACGGAATCAGAAGACTAAACGATGATCTGACCAAGCGGCTGGCAGCGGCTCTGGACTGTCCGGAAAACGAGGTATGGAAAGCCAGCCAACGTTCTGGCGAAAAGAATACGATTTCCAATAGCTGGATCTCTCAGGTAAGGATCAATGGCTATCCAGTTTTCGATGCTTTCAAGTATCATCTTGAAGCGAAGAAGAAAAAACCTGATGTCAGAAATAGGGCAAGGCTCAGAAAACAGCTCGCACAATTCATAAGTGAGAACCTGCCGTTTTCGGTGATGGCTGAACTTTCAGAGAATGACATATTGCTGGACCAGGTTGTTGAGCACTGCAAAAAGTAACCTCTAGCCAATTCCACTACATCCAAACATTGAAATCATGGAAGGCCAGCTTGGCTGGTTGATGATTGATTGAAACTAACCAGAGAGCCTCATCATTGGGGCGCTCGAAACCAAACAATAAATTATGAATACAAAAGACATGAACTACGCAGCATATTTGCTGGCGAATAATCAAAAATTAGAAAACTGCTATGCTGAAGGACGCCGATTCTGGTTTGTGTTTTCGGATGATAAGGTTATTAATACGCTTGAAGAGCAGTATTATATGAATACTGGGGCTATTAAACCTCAGCACTTTATTAACGCGCAGAAAATATTGAAAAATCTGATAAGAAACTTCCGACCAGTATAGGTAGCGAAATATGAATATGAACACTTGGAATATTAAAAACGAGTCATGCCATGACTTAGCCCTGAATGTTTTGGGGCTTGAATATGAAGACTTTATCCAATTTAATTATTATGAACAGAAGTCTAATTTACGAGATTTTTTCACAACTTCAGGAAGGAGAGTACATCAGGTTAGCCTGGGAAGATAAAAATGAAGAGTTTCACTGGCAAGGAATAGACAACTATGAACAATTTATAGCGAAAGTTAATGAATTAAGATCCAATCCCCATATAGCCAGTATCTGGTTTACGCCTCATCCGAGCAATTCGGAAACATCCCATGAAAACGACAACGTTAAACATGTTCAATGGGTTTATGTCGATATCGATGATATTTCGACCGAAGATTTTATAAAGAACTACAATTTCATAAGACCAACATATATTATTGCTACAGGTCACGGCGTTCAGCTTTATTGGCAGTTGAAGCAGCGTATAGCAGCACCTTTTGATGAATGGCGTTATGTCGAAAAGGCCATAGAGAAAAAGCTTAATGGAGAAAAAGGTTACCCTTGTGCTTTGCTTCGCGTTCCCGATACACCCAACAGAAAACATCTCATCGAGAAACATCGCAAAAAGGGATATACAGTAGAAACCGATTGCAAGGTCATTGAATTTAATGATGTTGCCTACGGCCTTGATGATTTCATACAGGCCGGTTTGAAAATCAACGCTAAACCTGCTCCTACTATTCAAAGTAATGAATCTAAGCTGACAATCTCCGATCTAACGTGTATTCGTCAACACTGCGCTGCCGTAGACTCGGCGTTTAAATCTATTGAAAATGACTCGGATAATGATAAAACGGCCGGTCACAATAAGCGTCTAACCGCTGCCAGCATCATAAAGCATACCGTTGATGATGAAGATTATGTGTTAAAGCTGTTCGGTAACACTGCTGATTTTAAAAAGGATGTCACGCTAAAGAACTATCAAAGTATAAAACAAAAACCAATCACTTGTAGGCAATTGCAGGAATGGAATCTTTGCTTCAAACCTTGCCAACTGATCCAAGACCTGAACAAGAAAAGCCCTATAGTATTTGCCTACCGCAAAGGAGTTCAGCTTAAGCGGACTAACGAATTATTAAGCGACACTGAAAACGATGCCTGTTTTGAAGAACTTATGAAGCGGGCCAAAACAGTAGAAAATCCCGTTAATCAGTTAAAACTTATCAACAGAATACAGGCTACAACCGGATTGAATAAAGCGGAAATCAGCCATTATATGCGTCGGGTCAAGGTTTTCGATGAATTAAATTCATATATAGTCAATGCCCAAGTGGATCCTGTAAGAGCGGCAAAATACATAATCAAAAAATATCAACTGATGCGTTTTCAACAGGACTTTTATCAATTTGATGACGGCATATGGGAGCATAAACCGCAGGAAGAAACCGAATCACTTATTCATCACGAAATTGAAAAATACTCGGACAACCATACAATCAGCGAAGTCATTAACGCCGTAAAACGCGAATCATTGATTACACATATACAAGTTGAGGATGCCCAGGATACTTATGTGATCGCGGCCGGTAACGGCTTATTAGATGTTCGTAATGACTCGCTTCGAGATTTTAAACCCGAAGATTATAGATTTGGGAAAATGGGTGCTGGTTATAATCCCGATGCCGATTGTCCGGCATTTAAGGATTTCATTAAAGAGCTGTTTCTTTTTGATGTTGACGCGTCAGATAAAAGGCTATTGGTGCAGGAGATATTTGGATATCTTTTAATCCCTGATTATACTTTGATAAAAAAGATGTTTTATTTCTACGGCCCTAAAGCCAACAACGGCAAATCCAGCCTAATTGAAATCATCCGATCGATTATGGGACCGGGCTACTTTGACAGCGTTCCTATGGATAAAATGAATGGTTTTCTGTTAAAACGCCTAATGGGAAAACATGCAAACGTCGTAGGAGATCAGGATGCTTACACTAAAGTTCCTGATGGAGTATTGAAACAGCTTATTGGCGGCATGGACGAAATTACCGCAGATGTGAAGTATAAAGATGCAATTAGCTTTATCAATCATGCCAGGCTGATATTCGCAGTAAACAAACTCCCATATTCTGAAGCGAAGGATGAGGGATACTTTACCAGGGCGGTTATTCTAACATTCAACAATCAATTTCTTATTAATCCAGACAAGAAGGATCCGCGGCAGATGAAAGCTGATATTGAAAAGATACAGTACATAAAGGATAACGAAAAGGAGGGCATCCTAAATTGGATGCTGGAAGGTTTGAAAAGGCTATTGGTAAATAAGAAATTGACAATCCCGGCAACTTCGGCAACTGCCTTGAAGGACTACAAAACGAACAATAACAGCATATTACTATTTGTTAGTGATAGATGTCAGCTTGGATCATCATTTGAAGTGAGTCAATCTGAGTTGTATACCGATTATAAGGCATGGTGCTTAGATCAGGGATTTAAATTCTATGCAAATGCAATTACTTTCTGTGATCTACTTGAGCGGGAGTATAACGTAGCCCGCCAGAGGAATAAAAATTCACGACAGCTGTTAGGAATTCAAATGGCATAATTGTCACCTTTGTCACCCTCTGTCACCGCCTAAGTCGTTGTGTAACAAGAGAAATGACAAAATGACAAGAAAATAGCCTAGAAAAGTATTACAGGAAAATTGATAGACACACAAATACAGGAGAATAGTTTTTTACGGTCATTTTTGTCACCCGGGCACTAAAAAGTTGTTAACTTGCTGCATATCAATTGATTGCGGCGAAAAAACAGGGTGACAAAAAGGTGACAAAGGTGACAGAAATATATCATGACGTACAGAAAGAAATTCATACCCGAAGCTAATCTGAGGAAGATAATAAAACATCCAAACCATCCAAGACTTGATAACGAAGAGAAACCTAAACCACAATATGAGGACGGTAGTGGTTTCTTGGCCGAGATGCGCCAGCTTGACTTTGCAGCTGACGAAGCCCTCAAATCCCACGCGGCGACTACAAGTTAAGGGGGGTACACGCCATTAACCAGAGAATATTAGAAGAACACTTATGAAATAATATCCAAGCAGGTAATGTTCAACAATTTAACCAGCAATAAATAATGCTAATAAACCATAACGGCATCATATGCCACATATCAAAAATAGACCAGCCTCACAGGATCTGGTACCATATTTGGGTAGACCTTGAAAGATACGGGGAAGACTATATACGCGAAAAGTTCGGCGTAACAGATCCCAGAATCCAGCGTAAAATACAGGACGAGTTTTATCGCGCCGTCATATCCTATAGGTCGAAGCCGACCGAGATATTGGAGGAGCATGCCCTTCGGCTGGATAAAACGGATTACCCATTCTATTTGACCGATAAAACCAAGGATTCAGTTACGGTATTTATGGAGAAAGGACTATTTACGTTGTATCCTGGTCAGCCAAACGGCATGGATCGGCCTCCTAATGGATATCCCTGGGCGATCATCTATAACACCGACACACCTGAAATCATCCAAGCCAAGTTGTATGATCACAGGAAGCGGTTTGGCCCAGCTATGCGAAAGAAGCTCTGGAAAGTCTGCGGTTGGTAGCCCAACCTCCACCCCGCCCCTGCCTTTTGGTGGGGGCGTTTTTTTATTGCCCGGTATCAAAAACAGCTTGCATAAGACTATAGCCGAGTATAACTTGGATTATTAACATACGTTAACCCCATTTTGCGAGGGCTAAGATAGATAATATGGCGAAAAAGGATATCAAAAAGAATTCCGAAAGTTTCGAAAAAACACTATTTAAAGCAGCGGACAAATTAAGAAAAAACATAGACGCGGCTGAGTATAAGCATATTGTACTCGGCCTTATTTTTTTGAAGTATATTTCTGACTCATTTGAGGAATTACACATAAACCTCCTGGCAGGCAAAGGCGAATACAAAGGAGCCGATCCTGAAGATGCCGATGAATACCGTGCTGAGAATGTCTTCTGGGTTCCCAAGGTTGCTCGCTGGTCGCATCTTCACTCACGAGCCAAACAGCCAACTATCGGAAAAGATGTTGACGATGCAATGGAGGCAATCGAAAAAGAGAACAAGACCCTCAAAGGTATCCTCCCCAAAGTTTTCGCCAAACCAAATCTCGACAAGACTTCATTAGGTGGGCTGATTGACATGATCGGCAACATTGCTCTTGGTGATGAGGCTTCAAAGAGCAAAGATATACTTGGTCGAGTCTATGAGTATTTTCTTGGCGAATTTGCTTTGGCAGAAGGCAAGAAAGGCGGACAGTTCTTTACTCCCAAGTCAATCGTCCAGACTATGGTCGAAATGATCGCACCCTACAAGGGCAGGGTATTTGACCCCTGCTGTGGTTCTGGCGGAATGTTTGTAATGAGTGAGAAGTTCGTTGCCAGCCATAAAGGTAAGGTCAACGATATTTCCATATACGGTCAGGAAAGCAACCAGACTACTTATCGCTTGTGCAGAATGAACCTGGCATTGCGTGGCATCGATGGCTCGCAGGTTAAGTGGAACAATGAAGGCTCCTTTCTAAAGGATGAACACAGGGACTTGAAGGCCGATTTCATTCTGGCTAATCCGCCATTCAATGATAGTGACTGGAGCGGTCAACTCCTGAGAAAAGACCCTCGTTGGCAGTACGGCGCACCACCCACTGGGAATGCCAACTATGCGTGGATGCAACACATGATTTATCATTTGTCCCCAAAAGGGATTATGGGATTGGTGCTTGCCAATGGGTCGCTCTCTTCGAATACATCTGGCGAAGGGGACATCCGTAATAGTATTATAGGTGCTGACTTGGTGGATTGCATTGTCGCTCTGCCAAAGAATCTTTTCTATAACGTCACTATTCCTGCGTGCCTTTGGTTTCTTTCCCGTAAACGGACAGGCAATGGTAATAGGAAACGCTCGGGCGAGATTCTTTTCATAGATGCTACCGAAGTAGGCCACATGATTGATCGCACTCATCGGGTGTTTACCGATGAGGATGTGTTGAGACTTGCCAACACCTACCATGAGTGGAGAAAAGAGAATGGCAACTATGAAGATATCAAGGGCTTTTGCAAATCTGCCGCACTCAAGAACGTAGAAAAGCACAAATTCGTCCTCACACCAGGGCGTTATGTCGGCATTCCCGACGAAGAAGATGACGGTATTCCTTTTGATGAAAAGATGAAATCGCTTACTGGTGAATTGGCCCAACAAATGTCAGACGAAAAGCGGCTCGATAGTGAGATACAGAAGCAGCTAAAGAATGTCGGGTATAACATTTAGCCGAGAACTAACTTGAGGTTATGGCAAAATTAGGCATTTCAGAGTTTTCATTCAGCTTTTCTTTTCTGCATGAGCAGGTAAATAGAAATGGTAGACCATTCTGTGTTCCTGTATTACCCTCTCTGCGTAGAGAATCTGATGTAGGGTATGATGCTAAGCTTCCTAAAAAGGGGATTGACTACTATTTCCAATTCAAAATGAGTGATTACTTGCGAGGTGGAAATGCCAAATTTATTAAGGATGGCACATATAGAAGTCTTTACTATCGAATTGCTCTGCATAAGGCCAAGAAGAACAAACAGCACAATCTTCTCTATATGCTTTCTCAAAAGAACCCATATGTTTACTACGTTGCACCTAAGCTAAGAACAGATCAGTCATTTTATGATGCTTGTGTAAGAAGGTTAGTTACGGTGAGTTCAATGATGATTCCAGTGGATTCCTGTGGTTATGTCAGCGATTCGCTTCAACACTTTGTGACATATCCAGAATTTGGCTATGAGTGGCATTTCCATTCAAAGCCCAAGCGATTTGATAATGCAATTGAAGGGGAGCGGATAGTTTCGCACTTCGCAGAAAGTTCTAAGAACTGGGTGGCTATCAACAAGGAATTCGCTTTGAATGTTTATGAACGAATAAAGCAATCAACATATGTATATCAGAGTGGTGATTTTGAAGGGATAGAAGATAATACGAGGAAAGCTATAGGCGATGACAAAAGATTAGGTATCGTAGGCGTAGAAACCAAAAAGCCAACTTTCAATGTTGAAGAGTTCTTTGATCGGAATATAAAAAAGTCAGATACTTTTACGATATTGCAGAGAGCATCCGCTATTGCGATGATGTTATATGGTTCAGCACTGATGATAGTCGGTGAAAACTAACAATTATGAACAAGACTGATTCAAAGCAAATACCTGATGGATGGAAAGAAACAACATTGGGAGCACTTGTTACCTTTCAACGTGGTCATGATTTGCCGAGATCTAAAATGGTTGATGGTTCTTTTCCAATCATGGGGTCAAATGGTATTATTGGATTTCATAACCAAAGTACAACAAAAGCTCCAGGCGTGACAATCGGTAGAAGTGGTAATATTGGAAGAGCCTTTTTAGTGAAAAGAGATTATTGGGCGCATAACACAACATTATATTCCAAACAGTTTCATGATTCGGATCCTGTTTTTGTATATTATTTAGTGAAAAACCTAAAATTTGAAAGATTCAATTCGGGTAGTGCTGTTCCAAGTTTAAATAGAAACTTCATTCATCCGATTCAGCTAAATGCTCCAATTATCTTTGAACAAAAAGCCATTGCCAGGGTTTTATCCTCTCTCGATGACAAGATTGAGTTGCTACGCAAGCAGAATGAAACCCTTGAAGCGATAGCACAGACAATCTTCAAAGAGTGGTTTGTGAACTTCAACTTCCCTGACAAAAATGGAAAGCCGTTCAAGGACGGCGGCGGCAAGATGATCGACTCCGAGCTGGGCGAGATTCCTGACGGGTGGAGAGTGGGTAAACTCGGCGACGAGTTTGGCATACTAATGGGGCAATCGCCACCTGGAACAAGCTACAATGAAGAAAGCGAAGGGGTTGTATTTTTTCAGGGCAGAACTGATTTTCAAGAACGATTTCCAAAAGTTAGGCTCTATACAACAGAACCCAAGAGAATCGCTGAAGCATTTGATGTATTGGTAAGCGTAAGAGCACCAGTCGGTGATGTTAATGTTGCCATTGAAACCTGCTGCATTGGTCGAGGTCTAAGCTCTGTAAGAGGACAGCAACAATCCTACACATTGTACAAAATGAAGTTTTTGGGAGACGTATTGCGACGATTCGATGCAGAAGGGACAGTTTTTGGGTCAATTAGCAAAGATGATTTCAAGAGTATTGAAGTCCTGACACCGATGGAAGAATGGATAAACTCATTTGAGAACACAGTCAATCCATTGGATCAGAAAATACTCTCAAATTATAAGCAAATACAAACATTAACTCGACTACGAGACATTCTGCTGCCCAAGTTGATGAGTGGGCAGGTGAGGGTGAGGATGTAGAAGGAGGGAATCAAAATGGAAAGGTATATTCTAACAACCTATGATAAGAACAGATTAAGCTCCTATCCTATGATAATTTCAATACACGGTAAATCGTGGTGTTGTAAGCAGGCTCGAATCCTTGTTCAAAGTATGGATGGTGGTTTCATAACTGCTAACTGTATGAAATGTAATAATAAAACGAATGTATTGATTGACGAATTTCAATCTTTTGATAGAGACGTAAACTGTCCCAAATGTGGTATGGTTATGTCTCCTGCTTATGTCCCTGATGGAAGTAAAATTGAAGAACGTAACTATGGTTTTAAGTGCATGAAATGTGATATTTATATATGGGCATCTGATTTAATTCCATATTATGAAGATTTTCCATATAGATAATAAGAAACATGACAAGAGACAAAATCACAGAAGATGCAGTCGAACAGGTAGCCATAGAGCTACTCGAAGAGCAGGGATACCACTACCTCACTCCCGAACAGTGGGAGGCTGAACGAGGGGACCTATCCAATGTTCTCTTGAGGGATCGTCTGAAAACTGCCATTGATAAACTTAACCCGATAATTCCGCAGGAAGCGAAAGAACAAGCCTTACGAGTAGTGTCGAATCTTCCCAGTCAGAATTTGGTGGAGAACAACGAGACGTTTCATCGGATGTTGACCGATGGAATTGACGTTGAATATATGGGAGATGATGGCATTAAAGGTGATAAGGTCTGGCTTATTGATTTCAAAGAACTCACCGAAAATGACCTGGTCGTTTGTAATCAGTTTACGGTTATCCAGGACAGCCTCAACAAACGCCCAGACGTGGTGCTGTTTGTTAATGGATTGCCACTTGTTGTGATAGAGTTGAAAAATCCAGCTGATGAAAACGCTACTGTTAAGAAAGCATATACCCAGCTCCAGAATTACAAGAACGCAATCCCCAATCTGTTTTATTATAATGGAATTTTAATAGCTTCTGATGGCCTGGACGCAAAGGTTGGATCATTGACTGCAGGTTGGTCTCGGTTCATGGTCTGGAAAACGAGCGATGGAGCCAAGGAAGATAAGGTCACTATTCCTCAAATGGAAACCGTCATCAGAGGTATGCTGAGACCCGATGTACTGTTTGACCTTATAAAGCAGTTCACTGTCTTTGAAAAAACCAAAAAAGAGGACACCAAGACCAGATTCACAACAATAGAAACAGCTAAGAAGATAGCGGCATATCACCAGTATTATGCCGTCAAGAAAGCAGTTGAATCTACCAAGCGGGCCGCCAGTGATAATGGAAGTAGAAAAGGTGGCGTTGTCTGGCATACGCAAGGCAGCGGTAAATCTCTTTCCATGGTGTTCTATTCAGGACAGACAGTATTAGAACTTGATAACCCAACGATTGTAGTAATTACCGATAGAAATGATCTTGATGATCAGCTATTTGATACTTTCGCGGGTTGTAAACAGCTATTAAGACAAGAGCCAGTACAGGCGGAGAATCGGGAACACCTAAAAAAACTACTCAAGGTTGCTGGCGGCGGTATCGTATTCACGACAATTCAGAAGTTCTCGCCTGAAGACGGCGGAGATGTATTTGATCTATTATCTGACAGAAAAAACATCGTTGTAATAGCCGACGAAGCCCATAGGAGCCAGTACGGATTCGGCGCCAAGACTATCGTGCGAAATAATGAAGCATATACCAGTTATGGCTTCGCTAAGTATCTCAGGGATGCCCTTCCAAAAGCGACCTTCATTGGATTTACAGGCACACCTATTGAAAAAGAAGACAGATCAACGCGAGCAGTCTTTGGCAATGAAATTGATATCTATGATATTTCTCAGGCTGTCAAAGACGGAGCAACTGTTCGTATTTACTATGAATCCCGATTAGCTAAAGTCCACCTGAAACCCGAGGAGAAAGATAAGCTCGACGCTGAAGTTGAAAGAATAACTGAAGGTGAAGAATCGACTGCGAAGGAAAAGGCAAAAGCCAAATGGACTCAACTCGAAGCAATAGTTGGGCATCGGGATAGGCTAAAATCTGTCGCCAAAGATATTATCGATCATTTTGAGAGGCGGGAGGAAGTATTTGACGGTAAGGCCCTAATTGTGACTACGAGCCGTCGCATAGCTGTTGAGTTATACGAAAAAATAATGGCCTTACGTCCACATTGGCATGGCGACGATAAGAGAAAAGGCGAGATCAAGGTAATAATGACCTCCAGTTCCAGCGATCCTCAAAGCTGGCAAAAGCATAATACAACAAAGCAGGACAGAAAAGACATTGGGGAAAGGTTCAAAGACCCGAATGATAGGCTGAAATTCGTTATAGTTAGGGATATGTGGCTTACAGGCTTTGATGCCCCTTGTCTCCACACCATGTACGTTGATAAGCTGATGCGAGGACATAACCTAATGCAGGCCATAGCGCGCGTGAATAGGGTTTTCAAAGATAAACCTGGCGGCCTCATTGTTGACTATATCGGAATTGGATACGATCTCAAAAAAGCGATGGCAACCTATTCTGAAAGCGGTGGGGAGGGTGAACCAACTTTGGATATTGATGAAGCTATCGCGACAATGCTGGAGAAGTACGAAATCGTTGCTCAAATGTTTGATGGTTTTGATTATAAGCGATATTTTACAGCCAATACTAAAGACAAGATGACAATCATCTTGGAAGCCCAGGAGCATATTCTCGGTCTGGACGACGGCAAGAACAGATTTGTAAGACAGGTGATTCTGCTTTCAAAAGCCTTTGCCCTATCCGTGCCAAATGAAGAGGCAATGGCGATTAAGGATGATATTGGCTTCTTTCAAACGGTAAAGGCTCGTCTCACGAAATTCACTCCAACAGGAGGCGGTAAGTCTGACGAGGAGATAGAAACAGCAATACGGCAGATTGTCGATAAAGCCATAGTTTCAGAAGGAGTAGTCGATATATTTGCTGCTGCTGGTATCAAGAAGCCTGATATTTCGATATTGTCGGATGAATTTATGGCTGAAATTAAAGGTATGAAACGAAAGAACCTAGCTTTTGAATTATTAAAGAAAATCTTGTCCGACGAAATCAGGCTCAGATTGACCAGAAACCTAATTCATGGCAAAAAGCTATCTGAACTGTTGGAAAACGCTATTAAGAAATACCAGAATAACCTCCTGACCGCGTTTCAAGTTATTGAAGAATTGATTGAACTGGCTAAACACATCAAGTCCGAAGATGAGCGCGGCAAAGAGATGAATTTGTCCGCAGATGAAATTGCATTCTACGATGCTTTGGCAGATAACGATAGCGCAAAAGAAGTTCTCGGCGATGACACACTACGAGAGCTTGCTAGAATATTGGTCGAGAAAGTTCGCGCTAATACGTCAATTGACTGGACAATTAAGGAGAGTGTTCAGGCCAAATTGCGGACAATAATCAAGAGAACGCTACGCAAGTTCGGCTACCCGCCTGATAAGCAGTTGTTGGCAACCGAGAATATTCTTAAACAAGCGGAGTTGTTTGCAAATGAATGGGCTGCGTAGATGTCAGGAATTTATTTATGAATATTTTGAACCAAACATAACTTGAAGTCCACGAGCAGAAGATAAAAACAAAATAGGCGAGGTTTGGGGGGAATGACATATGATAAATAAAATAATTAAATTGAACAATCTTGGTCTCTTCAAAGGATCAACATGGGCAGATAGTGATCTCCAGTTTGGGAAGGTCAATCTCCTTTACGGATTTACTGGGAGCGGGAAAACAATGCTTTCCAATGTTCTAAGGATGTTCAGCAAAGACTTACCCAGTGATGAACAATGTGCGATCCTGGACCAACTGCGCAATAAGGAGAGTGTGGATGTTGAGATTGAGCTACTATGGGATAGTAAAAAGGTAAGATCCTTCTCTGAAAGAAAGAGCATTTTCGTGTTCAACTCACATTTTGTGAATGAACATGTCTATGACGGCTCAAGCTCAAAGCTAAAACACTTTAAGGCAAGTGTTGTTACAACAGAGCATCTCAAGAATCCAGAAATAAAAAAATCGGAGGACTCTATATCAGTTAAGCAACAACAGTATGAGCAGAATCAGAAGCAGATCACGCAGTTGTCCGAGCTGGCGCGTACAACAAGGGCTAATCTCTCAAACCTGTGGAACGCGTCTATTTCTGGTCCCAGACTACCGCAAAATCTAAATCTCAACAATCCCGAGATCATCCCTCATGGGGCCTCAGAAATTACGCTTGATGAACTTGAGAACCAATTGGCGGATCATTATCGAAAGTTCAAGGTCACAAAAAGTAATTATGATCTGCAAAAGGATGAAAAAACACTGGAAGAAAGGACCTTTGAAAAACTCACCATCCCATTAGCAATAGAGTCACAACTACAAAAGGATATTTCGCAGGAGGCCTACAAGAAAATAAAGGGGAGGCTGGACACTCTCAAAGAGTCAGAACTCAAGCATTCAAGCGTTCAGGAATGGTTTGAAGACGGTGTTGTGCTCCTGACTGACTCAAAGGATAGGCAGAAATGCCCTCTTTGTGATAGCGACATTCCCAATATAAGAGAGATCATCGAGGACTATAACAGTTTCTTCAATGAGGAATTTGTAGGACTTCAAAAGGCCCTCGCTGCGGAAGTGCAGCAATTGAACACAATCTTAGAAACGGCAAGGAATGATAAGGACCGATTTGATATTCTTAGCAAGATTATTCATAAATATCAGTTTATAGAGAAACTCACAAAGGACCAGAAATCCTTGCTACAGGAATATTCCATTATCGAGCTTGAAGACGTTGTAAATTCTGCCAAGAACCTTGTTGTTAAGAAACAAAAACAACTGGAAACGCTGTTCTTCGATAAGGACTTAGCCCCGATCCGTGATGCACTAGAAGAAATCAGAGCATACAACAAGACCATTGATAAGATTGAAACTCTTAGGAAAAAAGCACTGGTTGAGTTGAAGAGGAGTAGCTTCAATCTCAATACGGCAAAAGAGACCGCAAAAGATTGTTTCTGGAAGAAATTCGATACCCTCGGGCATGTCTATGCAAAGAAATACGCGAGGAGCAACGAAGGTAAGAAAACAGATCAGATGGGAGGAATCGAATTCTACAAATACCTGATTGAAATAAATGAGTGCTTAAGCAGGGAAATAGGGCAATGTAGGAAAGACAAGCTAGTTTTATTATCAAAACTGAAGAAAGAATCAGAGTTTGTGAATTCATTTCTCCAGCAGTTGTGTATTGCAAACTTCAAGATCAGAGTCGGCGATAAGGAAGAAGACGATATAGAGGTTATATACGGTGACGGTGTAACCAAGAAAGGAATAAAGTATTCGTTAAGTGAGGGGGAGAAAACTGCTCTCGCTTTCGCGTATTTTCTCAGTAAGGTCAAGTATGAAATTTTAGATAACACACAGAGTAGACTGAAAGACCATGTAATGGTCATTGACGACCCAGTATCAAGTCTTGACGAAAACAGGCTATTCTCAACAGCATTACTCATAAAAGCAATGTTTGCTAGAGATTCAAAGCAATTATTCGTATTCAGCCATAATCTTGTGTTTTTGAAATTTATGGGCAGCGTTCTCGGGAAAGTGGATAATGAGGAGCGAAAGGATTTCTATCTGGAGAATGGGAAGATTGAGGGATTGCCAAAAACATTGCAGAACTTTCAAACATCGTACTTTTACAAGCTTGGAAGATTACAGGCCTATCTTGATGGGGAAGTGGATTACGAATCCGCGAAGGACGTGATTCCGAATTGTGCGCGAATAGTCTTGGAGTCATTTCTTTCTTTCAAATTGTGCCGTCTGAAGCAGGGTAGCGGTGCGAGTAACAGGTATAAGTCCGCTGGATTGGACAGGTTGATACCGGCAATAGATGGCGTTAGCCTAACTGGTTTTACGCCGGTTGGCAATATCAATGACAAAAAAAGTCTGGTTCAAACGCTGTGCGAGATTAAGAACAGGGTGGATCCTGAAAGTCATGGAACGCCACAGGATATCACTGAGTTTGAGTTCCTGCCTGAATCTGAACTAAAGAAAGTCACCCATAATACTCTCGATGTAATTGCATTCTTAGATCAGATCCATATTCGGGAGGTAAGCCGACTGGGCACACAAGGTTAGGTGTTGAATTGGATGAACCTCATCACAGTTTTGTGGATATTATAGCGCAGTTGTTTTGCTCGGAAGATATCTGGCTTTGAAAAAGGTTCGAACATCCTTATCCGAATCGATCATTATGGTATAACTCGCCCCGTTTAATAGCCGACGATGGTGCCATCAGTAACTTCAGGCCGCCTCCATTTGATGGTATAAGAATGAAGCTTGCTTCACACGAGGTCTGCTATTTTTGGATGCAATAAGATACGATCTGGATCGATCAATCTGGGCCGTATAACCGCAATAAAATCCTTGCCGTATGGGCCATGTTTCTCCTAGAATTTCCACAATAAAGGCGTTTGAGCATTTGAGAATAGACTAGGAAACCAAAGTGACAGTCAAAAAAAAGAAGACTCGGCGGAGCAGGCAATTAGTTCTAGGCCATTTAGAACGGATTTCGAGTAAAGTATTTTCTGACTTCCCAAAGCAACTTACAGATTTAGTGAGCAAACAACACGGTGTTTACGCCCTTTATAAGGGCAACCGTCTCTATTATGTTGGGCTTGCCAGCAATTTGAGAAATAGAATCAGACATCATTTGCGAGACAGACATGCAGGGAAGTGGGACAAATTCAGCCTTTATCTGGTAAGAAAAGCTGATCATATAAAAGAGCTTGAATCATTGATCTTGCGAATTGCGGATCCAACAGGAAATGCAATAAGGGGGGGATTGGCCCGAGCCGAGAATTTGAGATTTGAACTTCAGGCAAAAATAAAAGCAGCCCAGGAGAAACAACTATTTAGCCTACTTGGCGCCAAGAAGAGGATAAAACTAAAGCAGAGAAGGTCTCGACCGCAAAGAAAGGTCAAGATGGCTTCTAAACCTGCTTTAGCTCCCTACGTCAAAAGGCGTTTTAAGATTCGTGCCAGAGATCGTGGAAAATTGTTCGAAGCGAGAGTTAGGAGCAATGGCACAATCAATTTCAACGGGAATCTTTTTAATTCACCGTCTGGCGCTGGAAAGGCCGCAACCGGTCGTTTAAAAAATGGATGGTGGTTCTGGCATTTCAAGAATAAGAAAGGTGAATGGGTGCGTCTGAGGGAGTTGAGGCGTAAGTAGGTAATACAGAAGGAGGTTTGTAATGGCAGCTAAAAGAAGAGTCCGTTGCTCGGGCAAGACATCAGCAGGCAAAAGGTGTAAACGCAAGGTGGCGCTTCCTGCGAAACGCTGCCATCTTCACAAGAGACAAAGATAATGACCTGTCTTAGGCGGTTGGATTCATTCCAGCCGCCTTTTTAAATGATTATGGCATATTACCTTGACAGTATAGTTGTCTAAATATTATGGTTTAGAAATGGCTGAATTCTGCGGAGAATGCTGGGAAAAGATGGGAGCACCTCCAAAGGTCAACAGAATTTGACGCTTTTATAAGTGTTTGGAGAGTGAGGCATGTTATTCACCTGGTTCACTTTCGTCAAGCGCAGAATTATCCGTTTTTGATTTTTCTTCTTGAAAGATAAGAATTGAAAGCGGTATTAACAACAAAATTACTAAAGTGAACGCGATAAATGCTAGGGAATTGTTTCCCACCCAAGCCTTAAAGCCATGTAATTCGGTTGGGTAATCAATCTTTACAGACCCAGACGAAAAACTAACCCGAGTATCTTTTTCATCAAATTTGCTGTCGAGCTTATCTGCCCAGCAAACGACTCTGATTCCTTCTCCAGGCAATAGTGAACCTAAATCAATCCTGTGGTCATATTTCTCATTTCTATCCTCTTTTCCGATGTGCTCTATGAAACAGTAACCTGAAGAAGGTAGTTGCAAAACAAGCCCTTTTACTTCCCTGCTACCGTCATTTTGAATTCTAAAGGTCCAATACGACCTCAAATCATATATAACGTCACTATAATCGGGTAATCTACTTCGTAGGAAAGCGGAAATATTATTGCCGTGATCTTGGGGAGATAAACAGCTGTCTACCTCGATTCGTAGAACGGAGTCTATACTATCAGAGTATTCACGGCCTAGGACATTATTAATGAAATCAACAATCGGGTAAGGATCATAATGCTCATGATGGGAGCCTGTTGCTTTGATGTCGAAATCTTTCGTAAATATTACGCCGTATAATTGAATTGCGTAATACACTGATCCAGGAATACCAAAAACAGCAATGATCCATGGAAGCCAAAATTTGACTCTAAAATTCATCACTTTTCCTTCCTTAAAAGGACTTACGACCTCTATGAATTTATCAAATTTGAACAAGACTGTCAAATAAAAGCTAAAAATCTAATATGAGCACTTGGATATGCGGGAGTTGTACCTATATTCCCTTAAAACCGTCCTCATGCCTTCGTCGGCTGCCAAATTGACAAAGAACCTTATGCTATAAGGGTGGCACATCAAGCCGCCTCTTTTTAGTGGTATAAGAACCCTGATAGCCGCCTATCCCTTGCCATTTCATCAATATACGAATCAATCATTTCCAAAGCCCATAGAAAGGAGTCATCATTGGATGATAAAATGTTGAAGACAGGCCAAATCCAGAAAGCCTTGGTCGAAGCTGGCTTTAATCCCGAAGAGGAACTGCTGAATCTGGAATCATCCGGCAGTGGTTTTGAAGTCCCTAGGATTAGGATCGATCATAAAGACTCGGGAAAACACCGTATCTATATTGACCACGGAGAGAACTACCTTGGCGGGGACACCCAGGAAGAGACCCTACCCGAGAGCACATTTCAGGCAGTCGTATTCGCGGAGCAGGACATCAGGGCCCTTTGGACAGATGGTATAGCACTGCCAATCTGCAGTGGAATAGACGGAAAGCCGATGGTGAACGATCCGGTTAGCCCGAGCTGTATGAATTGCGAGGAAGCAATCATCAACCGGGGCAAGTGCAAACCGAAAATCAGACTATGGCTGCTTCTCGAAAAAGAGGGACAGATCAGGCCATTTGTAATGAGCCTGAGTCCGACATCGATCAAACACTGGAACCAGCATAAAAGAAAGCTGAAGAGGTCGAGGCTTCCTGTCGTTGCGGTAACCACTGTCTTCAGTCTTCAGGACGTAAAGAAGAACAGCTACAGATGGGCGGAAGTCCTGTTTGACGTTGCCGGGAGGCCATCGATGGATACGCTTCAGATGGCCAAACAGGCCCGGGATGAGTTGGATCGGGTGATGCAGGACATCACGGTCAGAGACTTTGAGGATTCTGGGGAACAGTCTGGGAGCTAAGGGAAGAAGCCGGCCTCGTAAGGGGTCGGTTTCATCATTCGCAAAATGAACTTGATGTTTGATTCTCGAAAATTTGCCTTTACATACGATTCGACCCACATTATTATGTATGAAATTCCGTAATTCTGTCAGACGCCTTGTAGGTCAACTGTTGTCTTAATAGCCACCAAATTAAGAGGCAACAAATGGAAAATGAAAAATATGATAAAGGCGAAAGCGCAATGAAGGCCTGGTTTGATTCCTTCCGAATAAGAGACTGGATTGACATGGCAGAGCTAACCGAGAGGATTTCAGTATTTTCCGAAAAGGAATCACAATTTCTCCACAAAATGGCGGAATTGGCTGAGCAAGGTCCCCCTCCCACTGTTAAGCAAATTGGATTTGCTCAGAGTATTGTCGATAAGATTGGACTATCAAGAGGCGACCGTCCGATATCTGGCGAAATAAAGGTGGAGAAGATACTGGACAATAAAACCGCAGACAAAACTATGCACCTGACAGTACGCCTTGCTTGGCACTCTGACGGATGGAATGGAAACATATGTACCGCACCCGATAAGAATGATTACTGCGTAGGAGAACATTCGCTGTTATCAAAGAGGGTGAGGGAAAACAGAAACCTAGCAACTGAGTCAGAGCTCGCTGGGTGCAAATGTGACGAAGGCCACAATAAAGACTATCAGGCTCCATGTTACTGGTCCATCAATGCGTTGGGTGACTCTCCTATTCATTGTCAGCACGAACACGCAATTGAGAGAGGAGCACCTAAAATCGGAGAAGATCTTCCTCCCTATTCGGTTTTCACATGGCCTTTCAAACTATTTTTTTCCAGAAGCAAAGAGGAAAAGGAAAAAAACGGTAAATACCCTCCTATGCAGGAAGACAAGGCAATGCGCTTCTTCGGTAAATTTTCAGAAGGAAATTCTATAGTATTCCTTTATTGTAATTACGACAATCCGATTTCGGGTGACGACCAAAAATATCTGTTAGTCGGCTGTGGGTTGCTTAAAGGGAAAGGCAAATTAAGCCATTTTAATATATCACGCGAGCGAATGAGTTGGTGGCAAGCTAAAAAAGAATTTAAAAACTTCTCCAATCTGAATTGGAGTTATAGAATCTCAATGGATCTGCCTAAGATGGGCGTAATTATCCCGTATCACAATTATCTCAGACACGCCGTAGAAAATGATAATTACGCTTATCTCAACGAAATAAAGATAATAATTGATGAACCGGAGCTTATACCCGGCTTCAAATATGTGGCTATGGATATTGATGACGATCAGGCGATATACCTGCTTACTAAGATAAGAAAAAGCCTTTATAAGATGAAGGAACAAGCTTTCTTAACAAAAACTGAATTTAATCTGGATGATGCAATAAGAAAGGCAGAATACTTGCTGGGTCTATGTTGGAACAAGAGAGGTTATCTTCCTGGTCTGGGGAAACTCGCACGGATATTTCTGGATCGCAGCAAGGCCGAGCCACTTAGATTAGACGAGTTATTTTCAACTATGACAGGCAGTGCAGATGCAGTTGAAGAGCTTATAAGTCTGCTAAATGATCCAGAAAACCTCCCCGATGAAATGGATGATTATTATGACGAGTTATCTGACTTGCACGATACGATAAGGTCTAAAGGTTTATCAACAGAGGAATTCATTCGGCTCTCAGCGTTAGACCTTACTGATCATCAATTTAGACGAATTGTACAAGGTAGGATCTCCGATAATGGTGTTGGGCTCAAGGATATATGCAATAATCCCTATGTCCTTTGCGAGGAATATCAGATAAGTGATTATGATCATATAGAGGACCCAATAACGGGTGACCAGATCGATGGGTTGATACACGTATTTAAAATAGATATCGCATATTATCCTGATGTAAGATTTCAAAAGAAGCTAAAGTTGCTTCACAGGATGACGAGTGATGATCCTCGAAGGATAAGAGCGCTAGCGATATCTTATCTTAGGGGAGTAGAGGAAAGCGGTGATTGTTTTGAAAGTGGAGTCGAACTGGGAAAGAGGCTCATGGAATATCCTTTGTTTTACAAATCTATTTATCTATTGCGAGAAGATATCTTAACTCATCCCGACAGGCCTCTGGAGAGCCATTTAGCAGAGAAGATAGTAATAGAAAGAGATACTGAAAATCAAAGGATATTTTATTATTTAAAAGAAATCTATGAAGCTGAAAGATCCGTTGAAGATGCCATTAACTTTCTTCTCAGGCAGCCAGATATTGAAATCGCTCCACAATTGGGCGTCGGTGAATCGGCAACGTATCTTAAAAATAAACTGGGAGAAAGATTCAGGGAAGGACAATTTCTATTGGAACGCAGTAAGCTCTATGAGAAGATTCTAAAGAAAAGGGTTTTTGTTCTTTCTGGAGGACCAGGAACTGGTAAGTCGTTTGAACTTTTAAAGTTAATAGATGTACTCAAGCAGGACGGGCAAAATTATCTGCTGCTTTGTCCCACAGGCAAGGCCACGTTACGACTTAAGAATAATGATGAGGGATTTGGAAATATCATTGCTCGGACAATTGACAAATTCTTTGCCGAAAGAAAAAAGGAAAAGAATAGCAGATATGTCGTCGAAAACCTAATAATTGATGAATTTTCCATGGTAGACTTGAAAAAAATGAGGGATTTGCTTGATATAGTAAGAGTGAAATCCCAGGATTTCAAGAGACTTATATTAGTTGGTGACGAGCATCAGCTTCCACCAATCGGGTATGGAAGAGTCCTTTATGATATAGTTAATTATTTGAAGAGAGATGCCCGCTATGAGGCTAATAATTATATTCGTCTGGAAACCAATTGCCGCCAAGAGTATGATGAAAACATAGTAAAGTTTGCTAGAATATTCTCCAGACAAGAAAGAAATCCGGAGCATTTACTGACGAAGATGGCTAAAGGCGGGAACGTATCAAAAGGATTATTAATACAATATTGGAACTCTCGAGAACAGCTATATGAGTTAATAACCTCGACATTTGCAAATATATTCGGAGACCAAAATACCGGCATCGATCTTGATCTTTTGATAAACACAGTGTTTGGCTTAGAACAGGACGGAACCATCGATGAGAGTGACTCCCGATTCAATGAAAGTCTTAAAGTTGATAGGTTCCAAATAATATCTCCATACAGAACCGGGTTCTTCGGGGCGCTGGGTTTGAACAACTATGTTCAAGAGAAATTCAAAGGTAAGCAGAGTTTCATTCCTCGCCTTTCTTTGAAGCACGGGGATAAAATAATGCAGATTGAGAATATGTATAGTAATGATGGTAGAGAACTACTAATATCAAATGGCTCCCTCGGTGTTGTCCAGCAAAGAGGACAGTATGGAAAGTCGTTTTACTTTCTGGAAAGATCCAAACCTTTCACCCGCCTCAAAGAGGAGTCATTTGAGTTGGCCTATGCCATCACGGTGCATAAGTCCCAGGGCAGTGGCTTTGACCATGTATTCTTCATTGTACCTTCAAAAAGCACGCTGCTGTCAAGAGAGCTAGTTTACACTGCTATGACCAGGTCTAAATTAGGCATTTCTATTTTTGTACACGATGCAGGGAAGATTGAAAGTAGGGCTAATAAATTCCACGAGATCATCAACAAATCAAGCGTAGAATTACGTAAAACAAGCCTAATGGGAAAATATTACTGGGAATTTTCTTTGAATCCTGCTCCCGATGTGTATGTGAGATCTAGAGCAGAATATATCATTTATAAAAGCCTTTTAGAATTCAAAAAACAGGAAAGCAGTTTCTCGTTCGCCTACGAGAATCCTCTTGAGATTGATGAAGAATTATCTATAAAACCAGATTTCATACTGATTACCCCGAAGGGCGAATTCTATTGGGAACACCTAGGCCGCCTTGGTGACATACACTACGAAGGATCTTGGCAAAGTAGGCGAAAGTTATATGAAAGAAAGGGTCTAATTGACAATTTGATTACCACCGACGAGCTTCTTGGCATACACGATAGCAAGATCAAAAAGATAATATTTCAAATTTGTCGTGGAAAGCTATCTTCAGATAGAGAAGATGAAAAGTACTCATTACACCATTATCAGCTATCAGATTATTCTTAAAAGACGGGATGGCATTTATATCTGAGCTGTCAAAAAGAGAAAGGCGTTGAAGTGCAATAGCCATGCGCTTGAGATACCCATACTTATCTGAGAGCGACCTCATCTTTACGCGAAAATGACTTAGAAAAAGGTAAGAATGTCTAAAAGGGAACGCGGCAGCCGTAAACATATTCTGGAACTTGTCAATAAATCGGATTTCGTTAATGTAATGAACGATCTGCTGGATTCTCATGGAATTGTATTCGCAGGTCAGGATCGACAACAGCCCAATACGAATAGTAAAGAAGAGTGGACACTCCGTCAATTCTGCAGTCAGCATTGCCAGGATTCCTTTGATTTCGCCAGCTTTGACAAATGGTGGGTACCGGATAAATATAAGAATCCGACGTGGGATTTATTATCGACATGCGTCATTAAGGGACGACCAGGCCTACTACTGGTCGAAGCTAAAGCGCATGAGGAGGAGCTGCATTTTGAAGGCAAAGAACTCGGAAACAACGCTTCGGAGCAATCCCGAAAAAACCACGAGCGGATTCGTCAATGCATAGAACAAGCCAACAAATCGTTAAATGAAAGGCGTGGAGGTTTCAATATTAGTATCGATAAATGCTATCAACTTAGTAACCGAGTGGCATCCGCCTGGAAGCTTGCGGAATGCGGTTTGCCAACAGTACTACTTTATTTGGGTTTCATTGGAGACAAGTACTTCGAAAATTATTTCATTGATTATGGCCATTGGCAGAGGATGATGGGCGCACATATTATAAATGTCGTGCCGCTTTCGTTTCCCAGCAAAAATTTAGAATTTGAAAAAGAAGTGACTTTAATGATGTTAATAAAATCATTACCAATCTTATCTGAGGGTATTTCTTAATTTATTGGTTATACCGCTTATATTTAGGTTTGCGGGGAACGCTATCAGAATTATGAAGCTTAAAAAAGACCAAAGATGGGATGGTTGGCCCGCAATTGATGAAGAATACTTTGATTCCCTCGCGGCGAACTTAACATTAAGACCAGAAATACCAAAACAGATCCACCGCCTCATTAAACAAATGAAGTCGGTCTTAAGATTTTGCTATTTTGATTACGAATTGATTGGAATTACTAATCTTTTATCAGTGCTCGCATTTGAAACTGCATTGAATCTTAAGTATCAAGAAATGGTTCCTGCGGAAGACCAAAATGCAAAAATTAGTCTTTTTCAGCTTATCAAATGGGGTGAAAGGGAAAATCTGTTTGAAGAGCACATAGATTCACTCCATTCGTTAAGGAAGGTTCGCAATATGTATGCTCACCCAAAGGATGCTATGATTTTTGGAATCATGGGGATTCATTCAACAATAAAAATAATTGATTTAATCAATGGAATATATGATAGCCGGATAGATTATAGAATTAAACGTAAAAGAAAGACAGATAGGATTAATCGAGTTCTTTTCCACCGTTCGAAAGAAGGATTGATTCTCCAATTAGAGGATTTACGGCTTATCGTTTTTGATTCACGCCTTATTCTCTATAATAACCTCTCTTCAGATCCAGAATATTATTTTTGGATATATCCGATATTTGAAATCAAAGAAGACGCGACAGAAGTAGATGAGAAGAAGCCGATTATACTGCACTGTAAATCCATCAAATTTAAGAAATCAAGCGATGGTTGGAAGATGGTTATTGGAGAATCAACCTTGACAGAGATTGCTGGAAAAGAGGATAAGGAAAAATTCCGCCTCTGGCAAGAAAAACTCAATTCCTGTAAACTGCCTATTAAGTTTGCTATTGATCAAAGATACAATGATTTACGACGAGAGCTAATGTCGGATAAAATATACAAGTGGGCAGATTAAGTATATTGATCAAGGTTGTTTAGGGTATAAGGAACTTTAATGATTCTTATTTTCTGCGGACCCTGGTTTTAAATATAACCTCCGCAACCTCCCTAACCATCACAACATCATCAGCAGACTTCCGCTTCAATAGCTTCATCAAATCATCCAGAGCAAACTGAGCCTTCGTCTTCTTCTCCGGAAAATCAAATAGTTCCTTCAGCTCGACCTTGAGAACCTTGGATATCCTGAACAAAGTGTCTACGGAGGCCGAACGCTTACCTTTTTCCAATAGAGCGATGAAATTAGTGCTCAAACCAGCCTTATCAGCCAAGCCCGATTGAGTTAATTTCAGGTTCTTCCGTAGCTGCCTGATTTTATTTCCAAGTAAAACGAGAACGTCCATACGCTAATCCTCCGTAAACGTTGAAATAATAAATAGTTAGCTCGAAGGTAGCGAAATAGACAGATAGTTATAATAATGGATGATATAGGCATTATATATTGACTAATAGTGTGATTTTGCTATATTGGGCCTGTGACCTGAAATTTAGCGGGTCCGTCAATTTGCAATTGGAAACGCATACATCGGGGCATTTACAAAGCAAAGAAGGAAACAAAAATCAATTATTCATGGGGGTTGTCATGAGGGCTTTGATTATAGCAATGGTTAGCCTGTTTTGTATTTCTGAAGTCATTGCCGATGGGCCGTCATTTGGAGGAACACGGGTAATATTTTCTCGGAATAACGAAAATACGATGTTTGCCTCAATTAATGGCAACGCAAACGCCTATGGACTCTTCAAAACCACGGATGGAGGAAACTCGTGGTATTTGCAAGCCAGCGAGCATGACGATCTCTTTGTAATAGCACCAAGCAACGCAAATTTAATTTATGGCTCAAACCATAGGAGTACTGACGGCGGCGACACGTGGCAGGAATATGATGGGCAACCGATCATGGCGGTTCATCCTACTTACGGGAATACGTTGATAGGTATGTATGCTTTATTATATGGAGCAAGCTCATATAAGATCTCCACAAATGGCGGTGATAATTGGGAATCAAATACTATTCCAGGTTTTAATAGATATCCTTATTGCTCCAGTAGCAATGACGGTCTTTATTTACTCGTTACCAGCGACGGCATCTGGGAATACTATTTGTACTATTCTGATGATGGGTCAAACTGGATTCAAATAGGAGTTGAAATACCCATGACTACGAGTGCTTTCCCTCGATTGACTATTAATCCCTCAAATCCACAACATATCGCTATTATTTATGGACAGTATGTTTTATTTAGTACAGATCGTGGAAACACGTGGACGCAAAGTGACTATTTTTATCAGAACGTAATAAACATATATTGTGAGTCATTTTTGCAGCCGAACAGTACGACGTTTTTTGCTGGCACTTCTGATGGTTTATATAAAACCGATAATCTAGGTTCTTCGTGGCAATTTATTAGCTGTAAAGCGGGTAAAATTATGGACATTGATTATTTACCATCGTCCTCTAATATCGCGTTTGCAGCCGATCAAATAAATATTAGTACAGATAACGGAGCGAGTTGGAAAAATGTAGGTGTGGTTTATACTGGTTTCTCATATGATGTGCTTAATTCCTCCTATAATAACATATTCTGCAGCAACACCAATTATCTCCATAATGTAATGGCTTCTGATAACGATATTGATTGGTTCCCTGTGTTTGGCCAAGCCAGATCATTTAAATGCAACTCTAATGCATCCGCACTTTCAGCGCAAAGTGTCCAATATGATCATTATATTAGTTCAGACGGCGGGAATAGTTGGTCTGTTTTACCGGAACCATTATTTGATTTTTGGGCTATGTATCCTGCTTCTTCATCGATTCTTTACGGTTATGCATCGGTTGACGAAATATTCTGTATTTCTACAGATGGTGGGGAATCCTGGACCAATCGTCCAATTCCTTCATCCTCTTACATGTTTGATATCACTTCGAAATTATCCGATCCTTATTCATTGTTCGTCCAGTGTGGGTATGATCTATATTTTACTAATGACGGTAGCATCAGTTGGAACATTATTACGCCTGAATTTGAGTATCATTCTTCTATTAGCGGTTTTTGCGTACAACAATCTGGCAATATACTATATGCGTTTGCTAGTTCTGATTTGGCTAAGTCAGCAGATGATGGATCATCATGGGATATTGTTTATGATGATTATGCAGGTTATAGCTTTATGAGATTAGCTACACATCCAACGAATGGTGATATTATCTATGGAATAGGGCGGCATTCCCCAGATTACGTTGATAGGCCTATTGTTTCATATGACGGAGGGGTAAGTTGGACGATGGCGTATCCGAATGAAGAGTTAGCTCCCGGCCCTAAGTTGTGCGTAGATCTGGCTTACCCAGATTTTGCATATTTCACTGGAGTTGACGGGATTATACGGTTGGATATGAGCGGATTTACAGATGTTTCGGATGGTGTATCTACACCGAGGGACCATGAATTGATTTCAGTTTACCCTAATCCGTTCAATAGTTCCGCCATAGTAGATTATAATCTTCAGAAGGATTCCTTTGTAAAGATTGCCGTCTATGATATTCTTGGCCATAAATTAGAAACTTTAATAGCAAGAAAACAACCTGCAGGCAATCATAAAATAGTATGGAATGCGACAAATAAACCTTCTGGAATATATTTCATCAGAATTCAGGCTGGTGAATTCAGCGCAAACCGGAAGTTGTTACTTCTGAAATAGTCGATGTAAAAAAGAACTTGAAAGGGGAGCCCTTATTCCGGGCTCCCATCTTTCTTGTCGTCGCTTTCCTCTTCTTTATCCCGCAAAACAAGCTTTAGTATCTTCTCCACAAGCGCCCCCACAGATTCGGCCAGTTCCTGGGCTTCTTTTTCTTTCATCTCAGCGTCCTACAGATCAGGAATCTTATCAATTCCGCCACCGCCGCCAGCAGCGCCTTTATTTTTCCCGTCATATATGAACTCCCTCCTGGAGCATTATTAGAGTCTTGAGGTCCATGGTGATCGCCGGCTCAATCCAGTCACCATTAGCAAAGGTCGCCACCTGGCGACAGACCAAGGCTGCCACCGGCAAAACGGTATAGATTATTGACCGCGCTGTGCATCTATCCTGTAACGCTTCCGTTTCGTCTACCAAGGTGGCTTCATAGGCTTTAAGGCTGGAAGGATCGCCCGGAGATGCAGTGTAGACCTGAATTACGTGAGCTGCCATGCGAGGATCAATCAGGAGCTTAACCTTTCTGTGAGACACTACAGAATTCCAAATGCGCGACCGCACATCCATTGAGTCAACGCAGGAAATTACAATATCGGCTTCCAGCTTCTGCTTAATAAATGGCCGTGTCAGTGTGTTTACCTGGATATCACTGTCAAATTGGACAAGTATCTCGGCACAGGCCACAACTTTTTTCTTCCCCAGATCTTCTTGATAGTAGAACTGGTTCGGAAGATTCTCTGGATTTACAGTATCAGGATCCATCAGGATAAGATGCCGAACCCCCATCTTACACAAAGACAAGGCAGTGAAGGATCCAACGGCTCCGCAGCCAATGATCGTCACGTATAGGTTTGCAATGCGCTCCTGATCCACAAGTTCCTGCTGGCGTATATATTTGTCTTCCATGGGTTCTCCTAGTAATCATCGAAAAGAGGCTGGCCGGATAGCTCCTCGTAATCGTACATATTGATGGACCCCTCTTCGAACGCCTCTTCCAGCTCCTCTTCTGATTTGAAATCCACGGTTGGTTGAAATCGTTTCGGAAACTTACTGATCTTTGTCCATCTTTTGACCTTGGCCTCGAATTCCGTCGAATAAAGTTCCTCAAGCTCCTTTGAGCATGTGCAGTGGATCTGAGTGGGCACCTTATTAAGGGTCACCCGAAACGGATTGTAGATGTCTATTCGAGTAAGTAGATCTCCCCGTAGGTTCGTGACAATTGACAGCGAATACGAATCATTAGCCAGCATTGAACAGCAGTCCTCATCAATACTTGACCAGAACGTTTTCATGCTGGAATGGCTGTGGATCCAACAGCGCAACTGTGAGGTGTCGATACCGTCAGCAGCCAGTTGGATCATTAGATTTGCGACGGCTTTATCATCCAACTCTACGTCTGCTCCGCTAACCTTTTGATCAAGCAGGTAGATCTCGGAAACCAGAAGAGCGGTGATCCTGCCTTCATTTTTAACCTCATCAATCAATCCCAAACAGCTTACCTCATCCTGGCCAGCCATCTTGACCCAATGCCGAAGCTTCGCCCAGGCTTCGCCATCAACGAAAACCGCGATATCAAGTGGTGACTGTTTCATTGGCGACTCCTCGGTATTTACAGTGTTCGATGTTGCAGGATGCGCAGCTTTCCTCATTAACTTCATGACAGGATTCCTCTTTCCGGTAGAACGGGCAGGTACTGAATGAACATGTCATGCATCCCAGAGGATTCTCATCATGGCATTCCTGCAAAAGCTCATCTCCAGGTTCACATCGATCACTGCACATCACGCATTTTGTCAAATCCATATTCTCCTGGCATTCTTCCAGAGCCCCGTCGAAGTATGGACATCCCCCGTCACTGCACTGCAAGCAGGTTTGACCATAGCTTCCACTTTCCCTACATCGTTCATACTCGTTGGATTCATCGCAATAATCTGGATCATTCCAATATTGAATTTTTTGGTAGGGGTCGTCTTCGTTGTATTCGTGAATGAATTTATGCAGAAGTTCCAGGGCTCCGTAGATCTCAAATTCTCCGAGAAGTTTCGTTAAACCAGCCGAGACATTCCCGAGGCAAATCTCTCCATTGTCGTTGACATGAGGATGGGGATAGTTATTGACGGGATTGGTCAAGTTGCTCAATATCACTTTGCCCCTCGATAATTCCAGTTCGATCAGCAGTACTCCAATCTCGTATTTTTCGTCAGCATACCAGATATCAACCTGGTGTGTCTTGGCCCATACGTGGCGATCATCAAACCGAATCGATTGGTAGAGGCCTGGTAGCAGCTTCTTGATGTTGGTATATTCACCGATGATCTTCCTGCCCAGTGGAATACTGGGTTTTTCAAGTTGGACCAGCAGGTGTTTGTCCAGGTTCCGTTTCCTGGCCATATCGAACATCTGTCTGCTCAGATCATCCAGAGTATACTCTGCCTGTTGGATTGACTGCTTGAGGGAGTCCTTTCTTTCGACGACTCCTGAAAGGACCAGTTCCTTCAACTGGTCCCTTTTCTTTTGATGGTATTGCCTGGCCAATACGGGGATCTCTTCTTCAAGGGTCTTGGAGATGCTTTCTAGACCGTTTTCAGCATGAGGATATGATATGATTAGTCGGAAATTCTCTGAACCGATCTTTGCGTCTTTGTCAACAAGCAGGATCTGAATACCTTCGAATGGGTTGGTGGGCTGGTCGGTATCGGGCAGATGTATTGCTTCTATCGGTATATTATGCGCTTGGGAATGAAATCTGACGAGCTCCTGAATTTTCTCCCAGATCAATAACATCCCCCTTTGATATGTGGATTCATGGTGAGCACATCGCCATCCTGAACGTGCGATGTGTCAAAAGCGGGATGCCCGTTCAGCGTGATCGTCATGTGATCGCGGTTGAACCCTGAAGCCTGAATGACATGCTCAACGGTCGATCCCTCTTGTACCTCGACCTCCTTGGCCGCTTCCCCAAGCTTCAAAACCTTGACCTTCATAAATGCTCCTTTCTTTGGAATGAAAATGCCTTGCGGGCGCAAGGCTGACTAGCTAATACCAAGTTACTTATACCATTAAAGGGATTACGGTTTATATGATAAATGGTCAGATTACCCCTTGACACCTCAAAAAACCATGCTATCTTACTTTTAAGAGCTTAAATAGGCGCGATAGTTGCAACATGACGGTAACCTAAAGGATTGTAAAAGGATTATTATTGAAAACAAATCAAAATATTAGACAATGACTAGAATGCGCGTTATTATTAATCGTGAGATCCAAATGATCATTTACAAAGATGAAACCGAAATTTAATAGATACGGAATATGGCAATTGAATGATATCAAGATTTATTGACAAAACAGATTGGCGACATTCTATAAGTCCCGAGAAGAAAAGGTGGATACCTGTGCACAGTTGGTTCCTACTGAATCACAGTTATGGGAAGGAGCTTGTTTCGAATATTATTAGCGAAATTCAGATCGAAGAAAGTGCAAGAATCCTTGATCCATTTTGTGGAAGCGGAACCACACCTTTAGTATGTAAGGAAAGGAATATTCAATCAGTTGGAATTGATTTGATGCCATTGTCTATATTGGTGTCAAGGACAAAATGTAATGATTATAATCCGAGTAAACTAAATATTTTTCTTGATCAGATAATATCGAAGAAAAATAAAAGGCAAAATTATCCTCTCCCTGACATAAGCATTATTAAGAGAGCATTTACTCCACTTGCATGGCAATCTATACAATCGTTAGTGCAAACAATAAGAGAAATCTGTAGAGGGAAATACAGGGATTTCTTTATTACTTCTTTATTATCAATAGTAAAAGACTTCGGAGCATATTCTAATGATGGAGGTTTCCCGAGATTAACTTCTAAGCCAAAATATCCAGTTGGTCATCTGAGCAAATCCTTTTATGATAGATCTGCACGGATGATAGTTGATGTCGGACAATATCCAATCAAATCCTCAAAACTACCTATAATTTTATCTGCGGATTCCCGATTTATATTACCAAGATTTCGAAAATTCGATGCGATAATATGTTCGCCCCCGTATCCCAACAGACACGATTACAGTCGCGTTTACGCTGTTGAACTCGGAGCCGTCTTTTATAAATCTAATAATGAGCTCAAACGCCTCCGAAAAAGTATTTTTAGATCTCACATCGAGGTCTTGCCTGACGATGCGAACTACATAGTTGACAAACTAGGTATATTAAAAGAAGTCCTTAACAGCGTGCTCACAAATCCTCGATCTGATAGAAGACTTTACAATATGCTACTTGCTTATTTTCAAGACGTAGAGCTAATGCTAAAGAATATGTGGCGAGCATTGAAGCCGGACGCCACAGCTGTTGTCGTCCTAGGTAACGTTCGCTTCGCCGGAATGGTTATACCCGTGGATGAAATAGTTGCTAGTATAAGCAATGAAATTGGATTTTACGACCAGCAAATATATATTGTTCGCTTTAGGGGAAATAGTCCTCAACAGATGCGGGATTACGGAAGAATTCCCATTCGAGAATCAATATTGTTTTTGAGAAAAGGCCAAAGACGATGAGTCTTAAGCATCCCAGGGCAGATAATCTTATTCTAATTCGCAATTTTATATTTGCGATATACGAAGGTATAGTAACCAAATTAGAAGATTTTAAGTTAATAAAGCCCGCCTGGAGTAGAACAAGACACTATCATTATTGGAGCGCAATTAGAGATTTGGGGTTTGCCTATTTGAAAAAAGATACTATTGTATTAACCAAGCTCGGAAAAGAACTTGCCTTATTGGTAGATCCTTTCACAATTAATTCCGTTGAGAATCTACGATCCCCAGAAATTGAGGTATTCAAAAATGCTTTCGAAGAATATAAGCCCTTACAAGAATTTCTTACATATTTTATTTCAAATGGTGAATCATTTTCCAACTTTGATCATTGGCTGAAATACTCTGGTTTCATCATTATGACATTAAAAGACTCACACACGGGTGATGCAAAAAAATCAGCAGAATTGAAAATTCCCACTGGCAGGACTGTTCCATTAAATCCATCTCAAGTAAGATCAATGCTATGGTCTTTGAAGCGTTGGTGCAAGCAAATTCATATTTTGGACGAAATATATTTAGAAAGTAAAACGAAATTTGGCATCAATCCCTCTATTCCTCAGAGGATATTGTTTCCGATAAAGATTAAATTGAGCGAAATGTCTCTAGAACGTTTTAAGATACTCCTTTTTTACATTATTAAAAAAATAGTAAGGGAGAGTTATATTCCTATCCCAACTTTATCATATCACTTTTGCACAAAGTATTATGCATCTTTACAAGATTTCCATCATAAATTAACAGATTTGTATAAGGATGATCCCTTCTACTACTATCTTGAGATAAGTAGCCTTGCTGATTTCGATAAGAGAACTGGGATAATAACGGGTTATTCAAATTACCCTCAGGTTGACGGCTATTACAGAAGTCATCTTATTTTGAGGAATAAGGAGGTTTTAGGTGAAGAATGATCACAATTTGAAAAGCAGCCATCCAGGTAAAGTAGATCAGGAGTTAGGGTACTCTCGCTTTGGATTAGCAGCCAATCCATTTCCTATGTCTGCTATTACTATGGGTATTCACAGCACGCCACTTCCTATGTATATGCCTGAGGGAGTAAAAATAGTGAATGATTTCATTTTTAGGACATATGAAGAACGCGAGTTTGCCATCTTATTAATAGCAGGAGATTACGGTTTTGGCAAAACATATGCACTTCGATGGATAGAAAAAGAAATTAACGGCAGATATTCTCAGCGGAATAGCGTTGCAGCGTGTGCTATCTATCTAGAAAATCCGCTAACCTCGCCTCGCGAACTAATCGCTTCAATGATATCTCATTTTGGTACAAATAAATTCTTAACAATGATATGGTTAATTGTCGCACGATCTTTTCGGAAGGATTATGAAAAAGAAGGCAATAGCTTCCTTATTCGTTTTAAATCAGAAGAGAAGGGCCTTTTTGACAAGGATCTGATAGTTGAGTTGTTAAATGAAGAGCTAATAGAAAATCCAATGATTTGGATGAGAACACTGCTTGACACTAGTTATAAAGCGAAGCTGATTAATCTGGATGAATTCTCGCAATATTGCTATGACGTATTACAAGACGTATTTGGAAGCAATAATTTTACTAAAGATCTTTGCTCATTCCAACCTAAGGACGGATTTTTCGATCATGTTAGTAAATGGTCAGATCTCGTAGAGCAAAAATTGTCACAAAGAAAATCATACGGTATCCCGGATGAAAGGGCGTTATTAAATAATATTTTAGAGGTATTTAGAAGAAATGGATTTATCCGCGTTTATTTATTAATAGATGAATTTGAGGACATTGGATATTATCTTAAACCAGAACTTCTTACAAAATATCTACGCATTTTGCGTGATGCAATTGATAATGCGCAGGAGAAGATCAGCTTAGTAATAGCACTAAAACCCCAGGCAGTAAACGCTATTCAAAATGCTTATCCAGGTTTTTTTGAAAGAATCTCACATTATTACCGTTTAGACCTGGAAGGAATTATGCAAGAAGCCGTTGAGAAATTTATCGTAGGTTATCTACAAACAGAAAGGTCCCCAAAATTCGCGAGGCCAGATATCTTTCCATTTACGCAGGATGGAATACACGAAATATACCTTCATGCACGTCCAAATCCTCGTATAATATTACAAACTTGTTCAGAATTGCTCTATCTGGCAGTTACCAATCGCGATTGTGAGGTTATTGATGCAGCATTTGTAAAGAAATTTTACTCATTCGCAAGATCTAGGATTTGGTCACGGGATGTTTCTATAACGAGAGCAGTTGAAAAAAGAATTGATGAGGAATAATATGGCTGTTAGCGAAATAATTGCATTTGTTTCAACTTCGGTTGAAGTTGCTGATTTAGTTAATAGATTATTACCCAAGCTTTACGGGAAGCACGTAGATGCTAAATCCGTTGATTTGGAAGATGTACAAATGAATTATAATAGTTATGCTAAGGTTTTAAATTATTACGCATATTTCAGATTTCCTAGTGATAATGGTCGAAGAAAGTTCATATTCTGGTCAAAGAAGAATAGGAAAATTATCTATTATTTGAACTTAAGGTGTAATCTTGGTTTTCTTAATATCCAATCCACAAATACATTTCAAAGTGTAAAAAACCGTTCTTTTCCATTGCTTGAGCTACGACCTACAATTAAATCAATATATAGAAATAACGCACAAAATGGGGATAGAATTCAGGTAGATATACCAGTTAGAATTGACCTAGATAGTGAGATTAAATTTAATTGGAATAAGTCTGATCCGACTCACGAGATAATTGAGTTATACAATCCTTTACAAATTGATGTGGATGAGTATGTTATTTCGTTTCCAATCGATCCGAATTTAGAGGTCCTAAGGAGAATCGTTGTTAAGACGAACGGCCAAGATGTTCCTCTTGGTTTTAAATTAATATGGAATTCAAATAAGTGGATACCTTCGGAAAGGGCTAAAGAAATCAATATTTCAAGTGATGCATGGAGAGATGGCAATGATACTCAGAAAGACCATAAAATATGGTTTACCGTTGATTTAAAAAGTAATTCAAGCATGGAAATTCATGTCTACTATGGAGAAAGAAATGAAAGCGAAGTTAAAGGATAGAATCGCTGGTTGTTTGATTGGGGGAGCTATTGGAGACGCTATGGGAATGCCTTTCGAGGAAATTCCAAAAAGCAAGATTGAAAAAATATATGGAAGGGACCCTGTAGAGAGTTTTATAGATGGTGAGGAATATAAAATGCGTCATGCTATAGAAGCGGGATCTGTTACTGATGACACTGAATTAGTGTTAGCGACAACCCAGAGTATAGTGAATTGCTCTGAAATCAATATCAAGAATATAATGGATCATTTACGTCAATGGTATGAAAGGAAGTTAACATGGCTCCGCGGTGATCTTGACCAAAGGAACATTGGCTTTACAACCACCCAAGCCATAATGAGATATATAAATGGATATTCTTATAAAGAGACTGGTTTGGAGAAAACCAGCTGTGGTCCAGTAATCCGGATTTCGCCCATTGCAGTTGCTACTTATAATGATTATAGAAACTTAAAAGCCGCGGTCTTTGCTGCTGCTCGATTAACACATAATAATCCCACAAAACCGCTTGCAGAAGAAAGCGCTTTTTGCTTTGCTTTATGTATTCGTTATATACTTTTGAATAAGCCCATTCCTAATATGCTTAGGTATGTTTTGTCATTGGTTAAGGTCAGAGAATTAAAGCAGGCTATCAACAAAATCAGTTTTGGTTTAAAGGAAAATTGGAGCTCGGAAAATGCAGTAAAGGAGCTTGGTTGCGGATCTTCATATATTGCGACGGAAGTCGTATCGCTCGCGATATATAATTTTCTAAATAATTGTGAGGATTTTAGGAGTGCTGTGCTAGCGTCAGCTAATGCACGAAGCTCTTCAGGTTGCGATACGGATTGTATAGCATCTCTTACTGGAGCTCTATCGGGGTGTTATTTGACCGCGAAAAGGATACCCCGAGAATGGAAAAGTGACGTTGAATATGCTTCCAATATAGAAGGATTTTCTTCACAATTATCTAATCTGGTTTTGGAATCGAACGGCAAAACTAAAGTAGCTATTTAGCTTTATGAATATTAGAGCTGACCAGCCCCCAATAATTATACCACATTTTAAGTTCTCCAGCCACAGCGAAAGTCAAGTTTGTTTGAGGTTGGATGGCCAGGCAATCAGCCGATTTGCGTTGATCGGCTATTCCCGATAATGGGAGGATAGCGGAAATGGGGATCAGTATATTGCCTGCAAAATAGGAACTTTTCCTAATATTCTGTCTTCCCGACAGGATTTATCAGTCCCGAATTCAATAGTCTAAATATCGTATTGACCTTTTGGCCGCGGCTGATTAGATTACTGCTACGGCTCGCCCCCGGGTTTGAAATATTAGTTAGTTCTATTAGGCGGTGGTTGCCAAACGACGCAGACGTGGATTATCCGAACCTTCCGGTGAGGAACTCCCCGTGACGCATCGGACTGAATCTGTGTTGTGTGACATAACTTCAAAAGGAGATTGTTGATGAGCTACAAACCGACTGATTTCTTCCTGGGCGTGATGGAATTCTTTGCCATTCTCATGCCCGGCGCTATTCTCACTTTTCTCTTGCTTGACTATGGAACCGCGCTTTTTGGAGTCTTGCTCCCATCCCTGCCTGGTGCATCGGCTAAGTGGGTCGCGTTTGGAGTTGCATCTTACATTTTGGGGCATCTTCTACATCATGTGGGTGGCATTTTCTTGGACGAGTGGATATATGACAAACTCTACGTGAAAAAATATAAACGTAGAAAAGGTAAGGAGAGATTGCTCACAAAGACCCGCGAACTGATGAAAGAAAAGCTAGGAGATGATGCGCAAATGACCGGAGCTTTTTCATGGGCTGGCTCGTTTGTGCGGGCACACAATGCTTCCGCCTCTGGAGAAACTGAGCGGCTAGGAGCTGATTCGAAATTCTTTCGGAGTCTGTCATTAGTAGCTCTGGCCGGAATGGTATTGTTCGCTGCAGAAAAGTCTGGACTTGCGAGCGGCGGGGCTCTCCTGCTCTTTGTCTTTTCGCTCTGGAGGTTCTGTGACCGGCGCTGGAAAAACACTAAGTTGACCTACGAATACTTTATTATGCTCACTCTGGAGGATGCTGATAGGAGAAGTTAAAACGAGAGAGGCACCGCATAACAATTGCATGAAAACGAACAGATTCTGTCAGAGCCTCGAACGCGGCGATACAGAGTTTGACTGCGGGTCGTTGAATTGCTATCTTCAGAATCAAGATCAATGTCACAAGGTTAAGAGAATGCAAATCCAATGTGAGCGAGAAGTGAAGCTATTCGGCAAAATCATTGCTTTCCTCCGCCGGCTGTTCGCCAGCCTGATCTGGTTCGCGGCGGCCCCGAAGGACTGGGATCCGGATCTGAAAGACTTCGAGGTGAAGATGGAGGATGGATATATAGAGCAGGTGGGCAGAGGTGAAGGAAAGGCGAATGGTGAGTGACGCGGATTCTTGTATTGATAAGAATAATAATGAGAAGACCAGCGACGGAGGTATGGACCTTAACTATAATTAAGGAGTGATTTAATTTGAAGGAGAAGAACGGGACTTCCCGTAAGAAGCAAAATAAACGGCTGCGCTATTTCACTTACTTAATCATTTGGTTTCTAGCCTTCTTGATTCTTCTTGATATAAAATTCTTTGAGTTGCTTCCTAAAGAGGTAATTCCGGGAACCATTTATTTGATTTTATTGGATTATTCTATTCTCATATATTTGCTCTTAGCTATTGTTGCAATTCTTATTTTTGGCCTCGGTAAAGTCATATCTTTTCTGATTGGATTATTGTCATTTCCATTGTACCTCTTGTTCTGGTTTCTTCCAAAAAAAAGTTTTAAAATGGCATTATCTGCTTGTAGTCTATTATCAAGAGCTGCATCCTTCACGAATACAATGACTTACAAGATTGCTTTGGTGTTAATTTTCGTTCTTTCGTCTTATATAATATTCAGCATTGACCACCGGATTTTGATTATTATCTCAATGGCATTCCTTCTGCTAGTGCTCGGGCTCCATTTAGCAAGACGGTTCTATACCATTTCAAAACCCGTTATCCTATTTCATAGGATAGAAAAGTTGCTTTTCAATATGTGGGAAAAATATAGCAAAAATACTATTTCTCAGGGCATTAAGGAATGGAAGCAAATGGATTCAAATGATGCGAATTACAAAGAAAAATGGAGATCGGCTCTGAATGCGCTTTGGTTTTCAAATCGGATTTTCTATAGGTTTGCGCAGTATCTCAAAAAACTAGAGGGTAATAGATTTTTAGCGGCATATTTTATTTTTGCAGTATCCCTCACCTTATTTCTTACGATATTGATTTTTGGAATAGAATACTACGCTTTAATCAAACTTTCTGAGGATAGTGTGCGTGGAATAGCCAAAGCCAATATTCTCGATTGTTTATATTTTAGCTTTACGACTATTACGACAGTGAATTTCGGAGATATCTTACCGGTAAATGGAGCAGCACGAGGATTAGTATTGTTAGAAATTATTTGTGGAATGTTAATTTTGGTTATTCTGTTTTTCGTATTCACGACGGTGACATTAGAAAAATACAAGAGAGATTTAGATGAATTTGTAAATTCTTTGGAACATAAAGAGCATGAAATAAAGAAAATGATAGAGGTTGAATACGGAAAAAAAATAGGAGAACTGTTGCCAGAACTGGTTAGTTCGACAGATCAGGAAGGCAGAGGATACAAATTCATCAAACTGGATGAGGACGAGCTTCCAGAATAGTCCATAAGGTTTTGATGAAACATCTTAAATATGATAACAGAAGATCTTGGATTCTAATTACGGAAATCTCAATATGAATTATTGGTTGACAACACAGTGGCCCACAGTAATGGGTGAAGAATATTCTGGCCCTCATGGCGTATATCTTCCGAATGGACGTCAAGAAGCTGCAATAGAATTGAAACCTGGAGACCATGTGTTTATTTATCAATCCCGAACTGGTAGGGGCATAATAAGACGAAATATTTTTGGGAAAGATAGAATTTTGAAACATAATATTGGACGGCAAGGGATAATAGCGTTGGAGGAAGTTTTATCAGAACTTGAAGAAGATATTCATATTTCTCCAGAAAATTATACTGATGGCTCGACTATTTGGTGGAAATGGTATGCCAACACAAAGACAATATCAGAAATCGGTTTTGTCAACAAGAGATCAATTAATAATATTTTGGGCTACTCATTAAATTATAGCCTAAGAGGATTTGGAGATTTAAAATCTGGATTAAAGCGGTTGACACCAGACCAATTCAATTCTCTTTTATCAGAATTCAACAGAATTCATAATCGAAATATAAAGCTCGCTTTATCAAAAAAGCATCCTAAAAAATATAAAACACGGCCAGGGGAGAGATCCGAATCTAAGGAACATAAAGCGTTGAAAGAATACGTTGCTGCTCACCCCATTCGCGTTTTTAATGAAACGGGAATTAATACGCTTGCGGTTGAATATGAATTTTATACTGCGGATAGGGCCGATGTCGTATTACAAGATAAGTTTGGTAGAATAATCGGTCTCGAGGTTGAAGTATCGATGGGGCCGAAGGATTTAGCGGGTTTTCTTCAAGCGATAAAGTATAGATTTATGTTGGCGCCGATGTTTAATATCAAATATAGCGACACCCGCGCTGCTTTAGTTGCCTATAGCCTATCTAGTGAAATTATAAAACTGTGCAAAGAATATGATGTTGAATTCTATACAGTTGATAAATCTGATATTATAGATTGGTTTAGGAAAACACCTTGATTTTGGGGAGTAATGTAAATCTAGGCTGTAGCCCGTCAGGGCCTACCGTGCCAAAAAGGCATTTGAGTTAGAAGACAGGATTTCCCCGCTTCAACAATACGATAATATGAAAAGGGGGCTTCGCGGAGTGTGTTGACAATGAATTCCTGGACCGATTTATGGGGGGGGGTAGGTCAGTTGCTGGCTGGTGCCCGTGTTCTATCGCCATCTCTTGCGTCTGCTGCCGCTGTCATTGA
>CBEUCH010000016.1:0-86055 GCA_965541585.1 uncultured bacterium
GTGTCTATGCCATCATTCTTGACTCCGGCTATGTGGATTGGGATTACAATCTCGTCTTTGGGAACGGCGGCGGGGACTACATAGGCATCGAACCCGGCCCTCATGACGTTCGAGAGGACCCGCTATTCGTTGACAGGTTCTCCGGAGATTACCGCCTGTTGCCAAACTCCCCTTGCATAGATGCAGGTGATCCGGATTTCCCATTAGATCCAGATGGCAGCAGGGCCGATATTGGGGCCTATTACTTCGATCAGACGGTGGGTATTGAAGATCCGGGGGAACCGTCCGGGCCTTATCAGTTTCAACTCCATCAGAATTATCCCAATCCGTTCAACGCGCAGACTATAATATCTTATTATTTGAGCGAGGAATCCATAGTAAGCCTGCATATATATTCAATCACCGGACATTTCGTTACCGCCATAACCAACAAGGAGATGCAAATCTCTGGTGAACATAAGTATGTGTGGGATGGTAAAGACAAAAACGATAAGATGGTATCCACCGGTATTTATTTCTATGAGTTATATGTAGACGATTACCGCGAATCAAAAGCGATGATAATGATAAAATGAGGGGTTAGAGTTATGAAAAACAGGACAAGATGTTTGCTGGCAATGTTTGTGATGGCCGTTGCTCCGGTTGCCTCTGCTGTCATCATAAACATCCCGGGAGATTACCTCACCATTCAAGAGGGTATAGATGCAAGCTCCGACGGTGACACTGTGCTGGTGGCGCCGGGGATGTATGTAGAGAATATAGATTTCAACGGGCATAATATCGTGGTGGGGTCGTTGTTTTTGACTACGGGGGATACTGATTATATCTCATCGACAATAATCAATAGTAATGGTTATGGTTATGGGAGTGTCGTGACATTTCAACATGGAGAAGATAACAGGTCGTGCATAACAGGATTTACTATACAAAATGCTCGGAGCTTAAGCGGATGGGGAGGAGGTATTTCTTGTAGGAATTCAAGCCCCATAATTAGAAACAACATTATCAGGTATAATTCCAGTTTTGTTGTTGGAGGCGGGATCTACTCATGGTCGGGTGGAGAACCAATCATAGAAGGAAACATTATTGCAAATAATGGAGCATCTTCGGGAGCATATGGAGCCTACGGCGGGGGCATATATATTGGGTCTGGAACCATCAGGCGAAATCTCATCATGGGCAATGGAGCCAACCAAGATAACAGTCAGCTGACGGCCCTTGGAGGCGGAATATATGCGGGAGGCAGTCCACTGCTTATTGAAAACAACACGCTATACGACAATTCGGCGTGGACTTGGGGTGGGGGCCCTGATGGCGGCATGGGTGGCGGGTTGTGGTTTTGGGTAGCAGAGGCAGCCGACGTTGTTATAAGAAACAACATCATTGTATTCAACTCCTTAGGCGGAGGCGTAAGCGGATCTATATACGATACTACCTGGACTGGCTGGGATTACAACCTGGTTTTCGGCAATGAGCCCTACGATTATGACGGAATTGAACCTGCCCCTCATGATATCCAGGCCGATCCGCTTTTTGTAGACAGGTTCTCCGGCGATTATCATCTTATGTCAGTTGTCTGCAGTGATTCGTCAGATTCCCCCTGCATCGACGCCGGCGATCCCACAATTTTCGATAGCATCCTTGATTGCGATTGGGGTTTAGGAGAAGAAAGAAGCGATATGGGGGCTTACGGTGGTGGTGATTCGGTGTTGGTGGGGATAGATGATAACGAAGTGCCTTTGCCCGGGCATCTGGCCCTGCTGCAGAATTATCCTAATCCGTTTAACGCATCAACAGTCATCCGATATAATCTTCCCTCAGCTTCGGATGTCACTGTTGACATCTACGACATCCTCGGCCGCAAAGTTGAAACTCTGGTTCAAGAGGAGCAGCCGGCGGGCTATCATCAGGTTGCGTGGGATGGTAAAGATAAAAACGACAGGATGGTATCCACCGGCATTTATTTCTATGAGTTATACGTTGACGATTACCGTGAATCAAAAGCGATGATAATGATAAAATGAGGGATTAGAGTTATGAAGAACATGACAAGCTGTTTGCTGGCAATGTTTGTCCTGGCCGTTGCCCCCGCTGCCTCTGCTGTCGTCATAAACATACCGGCAGACTACCCCACCATACAGGAAGGCATAGACGCGGCCCAAAACGGCGATACCGTGCTGGTGGCGGCAGGAGTTTATACTGAAGAGATAACGATTCAAAGCAAGAATATTCTCCTCTCCAGTCAGGAAGGCCCCGAAACATCCCTGATCCGGGGAAATCTAATCATGGATGGTTCCATCGATACCAACGGCGTTCTAAGAGGTTTCAATATAGGTCCGCAGATAGTGGATGACCCGCTGCTGGATATAGTAGGTTGTTCACCCATTATTGTGGGAAATGAATTCGTCCATGGAGGCAGTTATTCGGGATATGGAGGCGCGATCAGGTTAACTAATTCGAATGCCATTATAAGAGGTAATAGCATCAGAGATAACTGGGGTTTTGTCCTGGGCGGGGGGATCGGTTCGAGATCGGGCGGTGTGCCGCTGATTGAAGGGAACATAATCGCGGATAATCGTGCAACTTCTGGTTCCTTCGGTGCCGCAGGCGGGGGCATATACATTGAGTCTGGAACCATCAGGCGAAATCTCATCGTGGGCAATCAAGCCAGGCAAGATCTCAATTCCCCGCCCAGTGGAGGCGGAATATACTATTCGGGAGGCGGTCCACTGCTTATTGAAAACAACACGCTATGCGACAATTCGGCGTGGACTCCTTATGGTGACGGCTTGGGCGGCGGGTTGGAGTTTTGGGTAGCACAGGCAGGGGACGTTGTTATAAGAAACAACATCATTGTATTCAGCCCTTTAGGCGGGGGCGTACGCGGAGTCGTATACGATACAACCTGGACTGGCTGGGATTACAACCTCGTCTTCGGCAATGAGCCCTACGATTATGAAGGTTTCGAACCCGGCCCCCATGATATTCAGGCCGACCCATTATTCGTTGACAGGTTCTCCGGTGATTACAGTCTTCTCCCCAACTCGCCCTGCATAGACGCGGGCGACCCGGATTCACCTTTAGACCCCGACGGGACGAGGGCTGATATTGGGGCATACTATTTCGATCAAGCGGTTGGTATTGAAGATCCGGGGGAGCCGTCCGGCCCCTATCAGTTTCAACTACATCAGAACTATCCTAACCCCTTTAATTCGCAAACTATAATATCATATTATTTGAGTGAAAAGTCGGTTGTAAGCCTGCATATATATTCAATCACTGGCCATTTCGTTACAGCCATAATCAACAAGGAGAGACAGAACTCTGGCGAGCATAAATATGTGTGGGATGGTAAAGATAAAAACGACAGGATGGTGTCCACCGGTATTTATTTCTATGAGTTATATGTTGACGATTACCGCGAATCAAAAGCGATGATACTAATTAAGTAAAAACTTTATATATATATTTTCTTAAACCTTCTCCGAGGCCGGGACCCGCGCCACATCGATCACCTTATCGTTCGCACCTAACCCCATCAGGCGCACTCCCTGGGTGGCACGGCCTATCGATCTTATGGAGCTGACGGCGATACGGTTGACTATGCCGCGCTGAGTTATCAGGAGAAGCTCATCGTCGTCCACGACCTCCTTGACCACGACCACTTCGCCGTTCCTCTCGGAGGACCTTATATTGATGACTCCCTTTCCGCCCCTGTTGGTCACCCGGTAGTCGGCGATATCGGATCGCTTACCGTAACCGTTTTCGGTGACGGTCAGCAGGGTCGATTCCCTTTTCACCACCACCGCGCCGACGACATAGTCGCCTTTGGCGAGATTCACTCCCCGGACACCGTAGGCGGTGCGCCCCATCGACCGCACCGTGTTCTCAGGGAACCTGACCGCCTGCCCTTTCCTCGTGGCCAGCATGATATCGCAGGTCCCGTCGGAAAAACCGGCTTCGATCAAACTGTCGTCTGCAGGCAAGTTCATGGCGATGATTCCGTCACGCCGGGGATTCGAGAATGATGCCAGAGCGGTTTTCTTTATCTGTCCCTCCCGCGTGGCCAGAATGATGAAACCCTCGGAATCGAAATTCTTAACCGGCACAAAAGCCGCAATGGAATCGTCGTTGACGATCCTGAGCATATTGACTATCGCCTTGCCCTTGGCCAGCCGTCCGCCCTGCGGGATCTCATGAACCTTCAGCCAGTAGCACTGCCCTTTGCGCGTAAAGAAGAGTATATAATGATGAGTGGAGGCTACGAACATATGTTCGACGAAATCCTCCTCCTTGGTCTGCATGCCTCTGATGCCCCTGGTGCCCCTGGTCTGTCGCCGATAGGCCGATATTGAAAGCCTCTTGATATACCCGGCATGCGAGATGGTGACAATCATATCCTCCTCGGCGATCAGATCCTCGATAGAGAAATCGTCGTCAATCTCCTCCTCTATGATCTGCGTTCTGCGAGCGTCGCCAAATCTGTCCTTAAGCTCCAGGAACTCGTCTTTTAAGATCTGCATGCGACGTTCTTTCGAGGCCAGGATACCCTTAAGTTCCTCTATCAGCTTTATGGTCTGCTCGTACTCGGCTACTATTTTATCCCGCTCCAGTCCGGTAAGTCTCTGTAGACGCATTTCGAGTATGGCCTGGGCCTGAACCTCAGAGAGCTCGAAACGCTCCATCAGCCCTTGCTTTGCCGTGGCGGGATCCTTCGACTTTTTAATCAACTCAATCACAGCGTCGATATTATCCAGAGCTATTTTGTAACCCTCGAGGATATGCGCCCGCTTTTCGGCCTCAGCTAATTCGAACTCGGTTCGTTTAACAATGATTTTGTGACGATGCTCTATGAAATACTGCAGAAGGTTTTTTAGATTCAAAATCCGTGGCTGCCCATCCACCAGAGCCAGCATGTTCATGCCATAGGTGGTCTGCATCTGGGTCAACTTGAAGAGCCGGTTTAAGGCGACCTCCGTCTGGGCGTCCTTTTTCAGCTCCACCACGATCCGCATACCATCCCGATCCGATTCGTCGCGCAGATCCGAGATACCGTCAATCCTTTTCTCCCTCACCAGATCGGCGATCTTCTCCAGGAGATTCGATTTGTTTATCTGATATGGTATCTCGCTTATAATTATGCTTTCACGCCCGTTTTTCTGAACTTCCACATTTGCCTTGGCCCGAATGAAGAACCTGCCTCTCCCGGTAAGATACCCCTCACGCATACCGGACATTCCGAAGATGATCCCGCCGGTAGGAAAATCCGGTCCCTGGATATATTCCGAAAGATCTTCCACCGGTAGATCGGGGTTATCTATCAAGGCACAGAGGCCATCGACGGTTTCATTCAAATTATGCGGTGGTATATTGGTGGCCATCCCGACCGCAATCCCCGATGATCCGTTGCAGATAAGGTTGGGGAATTTCGATGTCAATACCGTCGGTTCTTTCCTGGTCTCATCATAATTAGGTATCATGGCCACGGTATCTTTTTCCAGATCAGTGAGCATCTCCATGGCCATGGGAGTCAGGCGAGCCTCTGTATATCTCATAGCCGCCGCAGAATCGCCATCGATGGAGCCGAAATTACCCTGGCCGTTCACAAGCAAATATCTCATGTTGAAATCCTGCGCCATCCTGACCAGAGTAGGATAGACGACCTGCTCGCCATGAGGATGATAATTACCGGATGTATCGCCGGCGATCTTGGCGCATTTGCGATATGGCCTGCCCGGGGCCAGGTTCAGATCTCTCATGGCAACCAGGATACGTCGATTGGATGGCTTTAAACCGTCGCGAACATCGGGAAGAGCGCGGTTAGTTATGACCGACATAGAGTAGTCGATATAAGAAGATTTCATCTCCTCTTCGATAGAAACCAGCGAAATTTTTTCAGATTCAAGTGGCATCTAATCCTGCTCCCTACTGATATTTTCCAGACAACGATTATACACAAAATATCGTTTGACTTCAACTAAATAATCGGAAATCTCCATCTGTAACCCCCCGGAACACAAGGGATTATAGGGCGGTAAGATTTATTTCATCATTTATTATATTTTCGAACTGCATTTATCCATCCCGGCCTTCCTGGATGCGGGCGCAAGCCAATTTATGGGCTACTCGAATTTCACGGGACGACCGCTACCGATGCCGCTTCTCAGTGCGATTGCCGAAAGGGATGCTAATCTTATACGAGATATGCACGAAAACCATCGACATCTTGAGCGAACGCTCGTCATGATTCCGACGGAGGTCATAACGGAAGGTTATGATTGCCGAATTACCGAGGCCAGCCAGCGACCCCGCCGCTTTCAGATCCACAAAACCGGCAAGCCTCATATCCTCACCTAAGCGGTAATATGGCCGTTTGAGTCCCAGCATCACCCGGCTGACTGGATTTTTCATACTATCAAACTCATCTCCGGGCCATATCAGTCTGCCCAGATCAATGGATGCGACATATTCATCACTCTTCATATCGCGGCCTTCGAGCGCCTCGAAAACCGAAAAACCGGGCCTTACTTCTCTGCTCGATATTTCGGTGGAGATCGCCTCCGCCGCAATTCCTACCGGTGAAGCGATAGAGATCTGAGAGGAATCGATGTCTCTCGTCTCGATGGTTGGCGTAATATCATTGCTCTTATCATCGACCACGATGGACTGCGCCATGTTGATGGAAGGAGACAATATGATCACAAGAAGCAACGATATTGAAAGCCATGGCGCCGATGTTATCATGTTATAACTAACCGTTTGAGGAAACGATCCGCAATGGATTTATCAAAAAAAAGCTCCCATATGGAGCCTTTTGTCAATCTTTTCTAATATCTTGGCGGGGCTTCTTTGCCCTTAGATGCGTAGGAGAGCTTTATTCCCATATAGATGAAGTTAAAGTCATTGTACTCGATATCATCGAGGATATATTCTGCGTAACAGAGGTTATACTTGAATTCCAGTTCGTAGATGATTAACCTATCGGTAGCACTCGATATACCAAATCCCGCAAAACCAAAACCTCCCATTTTCTCGCTGGGATGATCGACGGAGAAATCAGGCACATAGAAATGGGCATTGGGGGTGAAAACACCGCCGCCCCAACTGAAGTATACTCTTCCATCTGAAACGGTGCCCAGGTCCATTCTCCAGAGCGCTCCCAATTGGCTGAAATTGAAACTAGGACGACCCTCGCTCGTTGAATAAGATGATCCGAACCTATTGTAATTGATGAAGAGCCCGACAGCATATCCATCGAGATTGTAGTAGCGAAATTCTGCCCCAAAGCCGAATCCGCTGCCTGCAGCCAGAAAGTCAGAGTCGGAAAATTCTCCCTGCGCAGATGAAATGCCCAATCCCAGCGATCCAACAAAAGCCCCTTCATCCTGGGCGTTGAGTGATACAGGGATCGCAATAACCGTAAAAATTAAAGCCAGTAAAACATTACGCATTCATTTTCTCCTTGGTCAGGTCTATCTTCTCATTTGATAAATATAAACTATCGTTCCCCGGAGCACAAATCAATTTATCCGGTCAAAAACATTCGATGTTATTTCCCGCATCGTCAGATCTTGTCGGTCACCCCTTTTGCACCCTGAAAACAGGAGCAGTCTCTTTGTAAAACAGTTTTTCCACATTTCCGGTTTCAAAAACATTCTGCCCCGCATGCATTGATGAAAAGTCTAAGTATGAAGGGTGTCTTCGATTGGAGCTTATGGGGACGTACTCAGATTAGTGATATGGATTAATTCCGCCGGGGGCGGCAGCAAGGTCAATTGCGTTAGCTGCCTCTTGAAATCTTACTCTCGGCAGCCTTGCATAAGTCCGGTATCCCAAGAGACCTCAGCGCCTGATCCTGTCAGACATATCCATGCTCTGACTTTGAGCCTTCTGCGCTATCTCCTTTTCGTATGCCTCCAATACACTTTCTTCCAGCCGGCGCCGCATTTCGCTGTTAACAGGATGAGCGATATCCTGATAGGTGCCGTTAGGCCGCTTTCTCGAGGGCATGCTCAGGAAAAAACCCTTGTTGCCGTTGATTATCTTCAGCCCCCTGATCACGAAGGCGTTATCGAAAGTGACGTTGGCGAAGGCTTTCAACTTGTCCTCGTTTTTTAGCGTGAGCCTTATCTCAGTAATCTCCACCATTCCTCCCGCGCGTTGAGAAACCCAAGAGCAATTTTGTCATTCGATCCATAAGCCCGGAGATCTATTTACGATTCCTTACGATCTGAACGGCTGCAGCAATATCGGCCTGCAGTAAAATAGCCTGTATCCAGCCCTCAGCCTTTTTCGGACGTCGGCCGCCCGGCTGCCGGTCTGTAAAAAAAGCCCAAAAAAAGCAGAGCCGGAACCGGTCATGGAACTCCAGACAGCGCCGGATTCCATGAGGATCCCCTTAAGCTCCGCTAATTCGGGAAACTTACTCAATACGGCCTCCTCCAGATCGTTCGAGAAACGTTTCACAAGACTGCTCAATCTGGAGACACTGATCTTTTTTTCCAATAAAATCGGTTCGCTTTCTTTTGTCAAGTCAATTCTCACATCTTTATAGACCTCGGCGGTGGAAATCGTTACCGGAGGGACGATTACAATTATTTCGTACCGGTCTGGAAGACCTATCGATGTGACGATTTCGCCCCTTCCTGTTACTCGCGCCTGTCCCCCACCGAGGAAAAACGGAACATCGGAACCTATGCCCGCCGCGATCTCGAGTATTTCCTCAGGCTCGGGAGCCAGCCCGTATAAACGGCAGAGACCCCTTAAAACGAAGGCCGCATCGGCCGAGCCTCCTCCAAGCCCAGCCCCGGATGGTATCCGTTTTGCAAGATCTATTTTTACCCCGGGGAAATAGAATCGATCCTGTAATGCAGAGGCCGCCTTGCACGCCAGGTTTGATTCATCTCCGGGTAACGAGGGATCATCGCAGGTGAATTCTATGGTATCCGATCTCTCCAGAGTTATTTCATCGTAAATATCGATCGCCTGCATCAGGCTTTCGATTTCATGGTAGCCGTCGTCCCGCTTGCCCAGAACCCTCAAATATAGATTTACCTTGGCGGGGACTTTTAATGAAATTTTTTCCAAAAGGGCAATCCTGCCTCTATGCCAAAGGAAATTTCAACCATGGAGTAAAACTGATCGAGAGAATTCCCATTTTCATGAGAATAATTTTCCGAATTCTGATAGCCGAGTCCAATTCTTAGCACTGATTCGCTTATAATTCGCCATTCGCAGAGAAACCTCATATCATCGGTCTTTTCCACGATTCCCGATGGGAATTTCGTATCGAGCGGGACCGGATCCGGATGCATATCCTCGGCATTGTACTCGCCCTTTTCCCGCCTGGTGTATTCGAACCCCGCTTGAAGATCGAAGCTTATTCTTTTGTAGATCCCGGCGAATAGCTCCAGCTGGTCGGAATCGAGCCGTCCTATGGGAGTGCCCCAATTGAGGTAGGCGTTCCTTCTCTGCCTCTGGCCGTAAGTGTAGGTATCGACGAAATTAATTTCCAGCAGCGCCGACCAGCCGTCAAATCTCACAGGTGACAAAAATGTCCCAAGCTGGATTGCGAATTTCTGAGGACCATTACCCTTGTAAATGAAATCATCCGATACAAATTGAAGGTAGAAATGCCCGACCTTACTTTTTATCCAGGAGATATCCAGGGCCCACATAATATTATCGTCGACTTTACGATTCTGGCCCTCCCAGTAGTTCAGCAAAACAGGGATATTGTAATACAATTCCGGAAGTCTATCCGGTCCCCCGTAGAGCACAATCTCCGTGGCGGCCATCTCCCAGCCCTTACCGGGTCTGAAAAGAAACCGATGACCGGAAAGGTAACGGTTGTTCCATTTCCCGGTTTGTGGATCGAAATAATCATCTATGCGGCTCGCAAAGCCGGATAGTCTGAACGGCTTTAATTCGAAACCGTATTTTATCATATCGTACGGCAGGGAGTAGGCATCGAGAAGCAGGCTTCCCCGCGGCGACGGCCCCCAGTTCAGCCTCTGGCGACCCAGGAGAGCATCGAACCTACCGAGAGCCAGAGCAAAATAAGCATGATCGAACTGGCCTATTATCCTGTGATTGTGAGCCGTGCCGTAATACCAGGGATAACCGGTGCCGTCGGAATCGAAAATCAGTCGGGTATCGATCCCCCAGCGATCGTCTCGAGAGAGCCACCAACCCGCTCTATAGATCGAGCCGAATTCGTTTTTGAAATTGCGGTTCACGAATCGATCGCGCCGCAAAAAGTAACCCTCACGGCGCTCCCTGGACAAACCTCGCAGTTCAATCCCGGCATTGAAACCGGCTGAGAGATTTTCCGACGGTTTTCTCTGGGGAGGCTCCAGCAGTTCCATGATACGATCCGCCAGTTCTCTGCTCAGGGGATCAAGGGCCGTTTTATCGGTCGTTATCATTTCGATGACGTCCGATCGGAGCCAGGGCTTCTCGGTTATGCTCAGGTCTTTAAGATAGCCTCGTACCTGAAGCTCGGTAATGTCTCCGTTAACCGGATCGTCCATGGGGATGTAAACAGTTTGACTGAATGCCGATTGATTATATAAAATTATCCAGACGAGAACGAAAATAGAGAGCACAGTGATTTTTCGCTGCATGGAGTTAATCTATATGCAGTTATCAAAATTGTCAAGCTGGTTGAACCTGCGCTTTTTCTCTTAGTTCCGTAGGGGCGAGGTTACCTCGCCCCTTTTACGTGGTGACACCTTCATCGTCCATGTCGGAAGTAACTTTCCTACGGATCCGTAGGACCGGCATCACCCGGTAGAGCCGTAGCCCCGCGCCCCCGACAAACCCTGTCGTAGTGGCCGACCTATGTGTCGGCCAATTACGTTGGAGGACAAACACGCAGGTTTGTCCCTACAGGCAGGCAGACCTGCCTGAATACGCCGTAGGCGTCAGGCATGCCTGACCTCTGCAACAACCCGCATAAAACAGGACGTTCGCCGTAAAACGCAATAAGTACCAATACTTGCTTCCGGATATCGCACATAACAATATGGATACTCTGAAAAACAAAACATTGACGCCCAACGCTTAAATCATTATTATCTGCAATAGCTCCTTATCGGGAAACAGGTTGATTCTAATGAATAAGAAAATCCTTTGCCTTGCCGCCGCGCTTTTGACTTTATCATATTGTTTAGCGTATGGGCAGTCATCCGTTATAGACGGCAATAGGCACTACGGAAATTACTATCAAAATAACAATTATCCAGCATTCTCCCCTGTAACTGCGTCTTTTTCTCTAAATCATAGCCTCGACTCGCTGAAAGACCAACAACTCAAGCGCTACCGCATGTATGAAGAGCCGTATACAAAGAAAAGTCCGGCTATCGCTTTTGCCCTGGGCTTTGGCCCCGGTTTTTTCATTCACGGCATGGGACATTACCACATAGGGGAGATAAGAACTGGTAATGCTTTGCTTGCCTTGGGAGTCATTTCAACTGCAGTAATCGTTTACGCTGGACCACGCGCTTTCTTCGCAGGATGGGATAATCCAGGTAACAAAAATACGCCCGGCGTAAGCTTTCTTTTGGCAACCGGTGTAATCACATTCATGGGAACATGGGTTTACGATTTTACGGCCGCCCCTATCAAGGCCCGCAAGTTCAATGAGAAACACGGGCTTTCCATGCGGTTATGCCCGAATTTAAAGGGAGATATGGCATCGCTCAATATTGTGATGCAGCTTAGATAATACTACTTTTGTACTGTCAGGCAGCCAGCCGCACATTATTTCGCGCCAAAATTGTAGGGGGGGTCAATTGAACGCCCGCTATCAACAATAAAGAGCGTTTTGTCAAACGCCACTACAAATGGATAATGTCTTATTTGCTCTCCTACCGCAGCAGCGTCAGGAATATCCCGGCCGCCACGGCAGAGCCGATGACGCCGGCGACGTTGGGGCCCATGGCCGGCATGAGCGGGTTGACGCGGCCGTCGGTGGCATCGGAGACGAATTTCTGCACCACCCGGGCAGACATCGGCACCGCCGAGACGCCTGCCGCACCGATACAGGGATTGATCTTCTTTTTCAAAAAGAGATTGATGAACTTGGCGAAGATCACGCCGCCAGCCGTGCTGAACGAAAAGGCCACCGCGCCCAGTATGAGAATATAAAGCGTCTTGGCTTTCAGGAAATACTGCGCGCCCATGGTGGCTCCCACCGCCAGGCCTAAGAAAATTGTTACAATATCGATCAATGCCCCGCCTGCGGTTTTACGCAGCCTTTCGGTGACGCCGCATTCGCGAAGCAGGTTGCCGAACATCAGCATTCCGATCAGCGGCGCCGCCGTTGGTATTGCCAGCGAGGCGATAACGCCGGTGACGATGGGAAATATGATGACGGCAGTCTTTGATACCGGTCTGGCCTGCGGCATATCGATGGCTCTCTCTTTGGTGGTTGTCAATAACCGCATGATGGGCGGCTGGATGATCGGCACCAGCGACATGTAGCTGTAAGCCGCTACCGCCACCGGCCCCAGAAGATGCGGAGCCAGCTGGCTTGTCAGGAAGATCGATGTCGGACCGTCGGCGCCGCCGATAATGCCGATACAGGCCGCTTCCTTGAAATCAAAATTCAATAAATAGGCTGCACTCAAGGCGGCCACGAATATCCCCAGCTGTGCCGCCGCACCTAAGAGAAACGTAACCGGTCGTCCCAAAAGAGGGCGAAAATCGGTCAGCACTCCCACGCCCAGGAATATTATGGGCGGCAGAAGCTCTGTTTTGATGCCGGAGTCATATATCAAAGCGATAATACCATTATCATACGCCCCCATCTCGGCCAGGGGGAGGTTGGCCATTATGGTTCCGAAGCCGATCGGTATCAAAAGTAACGGTTCGTAATGTTTGGCGATGGCTAAGTAAATCAGAGTCCCCCCCACTGCAAACATGACCCAGTTACCCCAGCTTAAGTTGGCGAAGCCGGATTGTCCCAGAAGCTCTAATACTGTTTCCATTGGCCAGGCCTTATGAGATGGTCAGGATAGGTTTGGAGGAATCTATCTCATCGCCGATTTGCACGTTGATTCCGGATACCTTCCCGTCGCATGGTGATTTGATCTCGTGTTTGGCTTTCATGGCCTCCACCGCCGCCACCACCTGCCCCTTGCTGACAGCATCACCGGTCTTGACCATAATATCCACAACTTCGACGAATCCGGCAAACGTGGAGTAGACGCCTGTCCCATTAGTGGAAGCCTGTGCCACCCTGGGCGGCGGGGTCGCGGTTGCTGAATCAGATCCTGTCGCCGGTTCCACGGTGATCACAAAAGTCCGCCTGGTACCGTTCTCCTCCACCGTGCACCGGGTGGTTACGGGACCGGTGATAGCCGGCGCCGGTTTGGGTTCCGCTTTCTTCTTGAGAGGAATATCGATCTTTCCTTTTCCGGTCAGAAGTCGAATCCCCTCGTTAAGTTCCATCTTCTTACCGGGAACCATAGCCGCCAAAACCAGAAAGGTATTGTGATCATTGACCGGCAGGTTTCTTTCCTCCAGCGCTTTTTTGGCGCCGGCGATATTTTTCGGCGCGGCTTCCAGCGGGTCGCCCTCGAACACCGGCAGCTTGAGCTGTTCGGAGGCTATCTCGATTACTTTCGGATCGGGGGGCAATGGTGTTTTGCCGAAATATCCCAGAACCGCCTTCCCGTATCCAGCATCGATCTTCTTCCACCGGCCGTAGAGGACGTTATTGAATGCCTGCAGCCAATATTGCTGGCTGCCGGGTGTGACGCTGGTCCAGGCGCCGCCGGCCTCCACCACCACCGGGAACTCAGACAGGACGTCGCCGTATTTATCGAGGATGCCGGCCTTTACCATCATATGAACGTTAGGCCCGATAGCTCCGCCCGGCATGGGGAATCCCAGCACACGCGCATCGGCCGTGGTGGTAGCGGGATTGAAGCTGTAATCTTTCATAAGATCGTTCAGCATATCCTCGATGGCGCCCATTTTGGAAGCGTCGATATCGAGCGAGTACCCCGTCCCTTTCAGGCCATGAGCCATGGAACGCACATCCGGCTGGACAGTACCGCTGGCCATCGGCCTGACGGAGAGATCAATCCCATCAACTCCGCCGGCGATGCCCGCCATGTAACAGGCCACGGCCGTGCTGGCGGTATCGTGGGTGTGCATCCATAACGGCATTTCAGAAGGCATAATCTTCTTTAATCCGACCGCCGTCTGGTAAACCGTATTAGGATCGGTGGTGCCGCTGGCGTCTTTCAGGCAGATACTGTCTATATGAATATCCCCCTTAAGAAGCCTCTTTCCGATATCGATATAGAATTTCGGCGTATGGACTTTGTCCGACTTGAATGGCAAACCCATAAGTGCAATGGTTGCCTGATGATGCATTCCGGCTTCGACAATCGGTCTGCCCGTTTTGATTAAATTGTCGACGTCGTTCATGTAATCGAAGTTCCGATCCCAGGTGGTGCCGTTCTCTTTCATCAACTTCGCCTGCAGCTTCAGACCCTCCAAAGACTGGGTGGTTAAAGTAACTCCTGAGACGGAACGTGTAAGAATCTGCAGATCGACATCGGGGCCTGCAGTTTCTCGAATCTTTTTCATATCCTCAAAGGGATCCTCGCCCAGATAAAAACATGGGGCCTGGTACCGGGCGCCGCCTCCAAACTCGAAGTGGCGAATACCTGCATCGACGGCGGCTTTCAAGGCCGGAAGAAAATCATTTAGACGAACCTTCCCTCCGAACGAACTTTGAAGGCCGTCGCGGAAAGTCGTGAACATCACCCTGATCTTCTTCGGAGTTTTAGTGAAAATCATTTTATCTCCTCGATATTTGTAATTCTTGTACCTGGATACGCAGTTGAAACCGCTGCCGTTACGGCAGCGACCACTGTAGCGTCAGTCCTATTTGCTTTTTGAGGAAAAATGACTATGATAATCCGCATCACTATAGCCAGAAGCGTAAGCAACAAAAATACCCCGACAAAAGCCGAGGCACAAATCATCAACAGGTCGTTGGATCCCATAGCTATTTCTTTCTCACCACAGTTGCCCGCCTACCCACGGCAACTCCCACAAACGAAACATCGTTGATCACTCTAAATCAAGACTAATCATTCTATACATTATAATGAACTCAATCCAGATTATCAAGCGCCGAACGGATTTTCTCTCTAAATTTGCCGGAGGGGACAGATCTTCCATTTCGCAGCTTTAGATTGATATGAAAATTGATCGCCGGACTACTGATAATCGCACCCAATGCCGATGTTATTTGCTTGTAAAGAGCACTTTTAGAAAGCCTTCAGTCTGCGAGCGGTGTTTCTCCTTCCGTCCGGGCAATCACCACGGCGCCGCAGGAATCGGACCAGACATTGACCGTAGTGCGGCACATATCGAGTATCCTGTCGAACACCTGGATAATTGCAATGCCCTCGAACGGAACACCTATGGCCGCCATTATCATGGGGATCGTGGCCAGAGAGGCTTTGGGGATGGCCGCCGTGGCCACCGATGCCGCCAGCGCAGTTAGAACCACGATAATCTGCTGGACGATATCGAGATGGATTCCGTAGGTCTGTGCGATAAACAGAACCGCCGCCGCCTCATACAATGCCGTGCCGTCCATGTTGATGGTTGCCCCCATGGGAAGCACAAAACTGGTGACTTTATTGGAGACGCCGGCATTTTTCTCCACACGCTCCAGAGTTAAGGGCAACGTTGCCCCCGACGATGCCGTGGAGAAGGCGGTCAAGAGCGCCGGCCCCATGGCCTTAACATGCCTGACGGGATTGACCCGGCCGACAAACTTGAGAAGCAACGGCAGAGTTATAAAGGCATGAAAGAAAAGCCCGCCCAAGATACAGAAGAAATATATCAACAGCGGCCCCAGGGTCTCAAAGCCGGTGGTAGCAACGACTTTGGTGATCAGGCCAAAAATACCGATCGGCGCCACGCTGATAACAAGGTGCGTGACCTTCATCATAACCTGGAAGAAGGCGGAGAAGAGATCCGTCAAGACTGTTCGCGGTTTCTCCGGTAACCGCGTAATGAAAACACCGACTAAAATACAGAAAAAGATTAACGGCAGAATGTCGCCGTCGGCGATAGCCTTCAGGAGATTCGGCGGCACCATCTTCAATATCAGCCCATACACCGATTCCCAGACGCCTTTCGATTCCGTGAAGGCCTCCGGCGTCTCACCGAGATCAATCTGAACGCCGAAACCCGGCGAGACGATATTCATGATTACCATGCCGACTATGATCGCTGAAATGGAGGTTAACATGTAATAGGCGAATGTCTTCCAACCCAGCCTGCCCAGCCCTTCACCGGCGCCGATACTGGTTATACCGGATATTAACGAGGCTGCAATCAGGGGGATGATAATCAGCCTCAAAAGGCGGATGAAAAGATCACCGAGCGGCCCGGCCACAACCAGTGCAGGTTCGCCAATCAATGAACCGGTCAGAACACCGCAGGCGATTCCAATAAATATCCAGGTCGTTAAATTGATCTTTCTTAAGACTTTAATGATCTGCATCGTCTATTTATGGGGAATAGGATTAAGTATTGCCAGTAAAAAATTAATTTTCTTTTGCTTTATGAGTTTGGATTCCCGCGGCCTGGCGATAATTCGATACTGGTATTGCGCCAGTATCGACGAGAGAATAATATCGAAGAAAACGAATCTTTAAGTCTCTTTCCTAAAATTCGTCTATATGCTTGACCGTTACGGTGCCGAGTTTTTCCAGATCGTCTTTGACATCGGCGGCATTGGAGACCACCACGAAGACCATATTGTCGGTATCGATAAGTCTTTTGGCTATGCGACGGATATCTTTCTTTTTTACCTTCTTTATATTCTTTGCGAAATCCTCGATATAGGAGACGGGCAAACCATACACTTCCGTCTTGATGATTTCATTCGCCACCTGTGACGGCGTCTCCAGCGTCATGGGATAAAACCCGCTCCAGAAACTGACGGAATTTTTGAATTCATCATCGCTGACATCATTTTCCGCCATATCTTTCATAATCCCGATGGCAGCGTTAATGGCCTTCAGGGTGGAGTCGTTTTCGGTGAACGTGTTACAATAATATGCACCCGGCAGCAGATGGAATTCGTTAACTGTGCGAATATCATAGGTGAGACCGGCATCATCGCGAACCTGCTGCATCAGTCGGTTCACAAATGAGACGCCCGAACCCAGGATGTAATTCATGACCAGAAACGAATAATAATTGTCGTTGTCCCTGGTAATTCCAAAATTGCCGAAACGGATGTAGGTTTGTGTGGCGTCCGGTTTATCTATCAAAAGAATCCTGTGGCCTTCAGGCACTATAAGTGATGTTGTCGAGAGATCCGGAATCTCCGCTCTCTGCCAATTCCTGAAAGCATCGCCGATACGAGCTATAGCATCATTTGGTTCAATATCGCCGGCGACGACAAGAATGGAGTTGTTGGGGCGGAAATACGTCTCATAGAAATCGACGATATCGTCTCTCGTGATGGCGCCGACCGATTCTCGCGTTCCAACCACGGGATGACCGTACGGATGGACGCCGAATAGCATTTCATCAAAGGCATTAGCGCAAACCCTGGAAGGATTGTCTTTCGACTCGATTATCTCGCTTAACGTTTTTTTACGTTTTCGCTCGACTTCGTTCTCGTCAAAAACAGGATTGAGAATTACATCCGAGAGCAAATCCAGGGCGATATCAAAATGCTTAACCAATACCCTGGTATTGATATTGATAGCATCCCGGTTAGCGGAACTGCTCAGAGAACCGCCCACGAAGTCGATGGCCTCGGAAATCTCGACCGCAGTTTTAGTATTCGTTCCCTTGCGAATCATATCAGCCGTGAAACTCGCCAGCCCTCCCATTTCTTTCGTATCGTAAAGCGATCCGGCCACTATGACCATCTTCATATAGACGATCGGGAGCTCATGGTTCTCCACTACGAATACTGAAAGACCGTTGTCCAGCGTCTTCTCCGTAATGGGTGGAAGCTTGACATCACCTGCAAAAACGTTAACGCAGAAGAGAAACAGGACAATTTTGGAAAGGAATATTCTACCGATCATACCGTCCTCCAACTATCACTCAGCCCCTGGGGCCGCATCGGGCTGCTCTTGCTCCTCGGGCAGCAGAGTCACCACGGTTCGCTTCCTGGCTGTAAGAAATTCACCTGTAACCCTCAATACATCCTCGGCAGTAACAGCCTGGATCTCATCCGGATATTTATAAATATCGCTGTAATCATCGGTGTTGATTTCAAACATGCCGATATTATTTGCCCTGCCCACATTCGATTGAAGCCCCATAATGAAATCAGATTCCATCTGATTTTTAGCCTTTTGAAGTTCACTATCTGAGATCGGCTCAGTCGTCAGCCTGCCGATTTCCTCAAAAATTATCTTCTTGATTTCCTCGATATCCGAACCGGGCGTGGCCTGAGCGTAAACGTAGAACAGGTGCGGATCGTGGTGAACCTCCGCGTCGCCCTCCACCGTTAATGCTATCTGCTCATCGTAGACAAGCCGCTTATATAGTCGAGATGATTCACCTTCGAATAACACTTTAGCCGCCACCTGCAGCGGGACTATATCCGGATCGCTTCCACCGGGGATCTTATAGCCGGTCATAACAGCGGATAGTTGAGCAGCGCGATGAAAATCTATTTTTTTCTCACCCTTTTGTTCGGGCTCGACCGATGTTACAGGCGGCGGAGTTTCTTCAGCCTGTAAAGGCCCCAGGTATTTTCTGACCAGCTTCATGGCTCGGGATGGCTCAAAATCACCGGAGATGATCATGAAACTATTGTTAGGGGCGTAATGGATCCTGTAATACTCCAGACAATCTTTGAGTGTTATCGCCTTAATATCGCTCATGAAGCCGATAACCTCCCAGCGATATGGATGCGCCACGAAAGCATTGTTTATGAGCACCTCATACATTGAATTTTCGGGGGAGTTATCGATACCCCATAGCCGTTCGTTAACAACCACATTACTTTCGGATGATAGATTTTTCTCATCCAGTGTAAGATTCCGTGAACGATCGGCCTCCATTTGCAGCACCAATTCCAGTTTATCGGGCGGCACTACTTCATAGTAAGCTGTATTATCAACCCAGGTCCAGGCGTTATCGTAACCGCCGCTGGCCTCGATCAACTTATCGAAAGTGTTGCCCGGGAACTCTCTGGTCCCCTTGAACATGAGATGCTCAAACAGATGTGATATGCCCGTGATTCCCGGACGTTCGTTTCGGCTTCCGGTTTTATACCACACCTGTATCGTCACCGACGGGCAGGAATGATCGGGAATGAGAAGAATCATCATCCCGTTTTCGAGGCTATGCCGTTTCACCGGAAACGCCAGTTCCCCTGATTGTACGGCCACCACGCCGACGGGCATGGTAAGCAGAACCGCAATTATCAATACAATTCTCATCCCTCCTCCGTTTTTATCTGATATTCAAATCGAAGGGCATTCTCAACAACCACCCGTCGCCTAACCCTTTTCCAATCATGTCGGCCAGATAAGTCTCGATCCTTGGAACCGTCGGCCATCGAAATAATGAAAAACCGTATCGAGGATATACTTTTATTACCAATTTATCTTCGGGATCGATTCCGGCCTTCAGGCGCGCCAGTTCCACGGCCTCCCAGATGCCTCCATAAGAATCCACCAGCCCCCGCCTGAGAGCCTGCCGGCCTGTCCAGACTCTCCCCTGACCGATAGCATCGACCGAATCGTAATCCAGTTTTCTCCAGGTGGAGACCTTCGATACAAAATCATCGTAGTATTGCCATATTTGTTTCTCGATCAGTTCAATCTCGTCATCGGTAGCAGGCCTGTCGAAAGATCTAATATCAGCGCGTCTGCCCCTCTTTATAGTCTCAGAGTTTATACCGATCTTTTCATAGAGCCCCGACAGATCCGGCTTACCTACAACCACTCCAATAGAACCGGTTATGGTGCCGGGGGAGGCCACGATCTCATCGCCCGGGCTTGATATATAATACCCGCCGGAAGCCGCCACACCCCCCATGGATATCACCAGAGGTTTTCTGCCCTTCAATAACTCCAGCTCGCGGTAGATGCGGTCGGAGGCAAAGAGATCCCCGCCGGGCGAATTGACCCTCAAAACAACGGCTCTGATATCGCGATCCGATCGAACGCGCTTTAAGGATTCAGACAAGGTAGCTGCTCCCAGCTGCTTCCCATCCAGAAGCCCCCTGCCGCTATGACCCGTCACAATAGAGCCATCGGCGTAAATCATGGCAATCTTCTTGGGTTCGCTCCAGCGGCCATTATAATCGTCGGTTTTGTAGAATTGTTCGAGATCAACGAGCCGCGAGAAATTATCAGAACCGTCGGTGCCGGTAAATTCGTCTGAATACTTGAGGCCGTCGACAAGCCCAGCCTCATGCGCATCTTTTGCGGTATACGGGCCGTTATCGATCAGTCTCTTAACCTCCTCAGACAGGATTTTTCGGCCAGCCGAGATGCCTTCGACCATTTGATCATAGAGATCGTCCAGAAGCCACTCGATCTGCTCCTTAGCATCCGGCGTCAATCCCTGTTCCGTATATTGGTCGCCGTATGTTTTATGAGGTCCCGTTCTCAAAACCTGAGCTTCAATGCCCAGCTTAGCCATAGTCCCGGTATAGAAAATAGCGGTTGCCGAGAGTCCGTTCAACTCAAGATATCCCGACGGATTCATATAGATCTCATCGGCGGCGCTTGCGAGATAATAGGCGAGATTCCCGCCGCTCTCCAGATAAACAACGACATCCTTGCCATTCTCACGATAATCCAAAACAGCGTTTCTCAATTCCTGCGCAGTGGAAAAGCTCATGCGCATACCATCAATTTTCATAAATAGACCGCTGATGCGCTGATCCGACGATCCTTTACGTAGCGCCGCAATCACCGAGTACAGGGATCTGCCATGAGAACCGAAAAGAGGTCGCTCGGTAGGCTCCTCGACAACGTCGCCGCTTAAGGTTATAGTCCCGGTCCTGCCGGATTTTCTGATAACAGAGCCATACCGGACGGAGCTTAGTTCGATAAAATAACTTCCCCCGGCAAAATCCTGAGAATTATCCTGCCTCCCCTGTGTTCCTATTCTCGTCTGATCGAAATCGAGAGTCAGACCTATACGCCAGGAACCCTCCGTGGCGTAATCGGCGCTGAAGAAGATGCCCCTGTAGGGGCTTATGGCTGCGCGGAAATTACCTTGCAACTTCTCTACACCCTCGCCCTCCAGCCACCTGAGATCGGACGAGATCGTAAATCTCTCTCCGAGGGGACGGACAGCCACCCCCCCCCGATAGAGTCTTTTCTGGATCTTGTCGTCGAACCTGGGCTGATTCAATCTCTCCGCAACCAGCCCCAGCGAGGCAAACGGACGAGGATGATACATCATACCGAGTTTCCAGTTTTTCATCTTTTTATATCGTTCGTCGGAGCCTCCAAACCAGCTATAGGTAAATCCCAGATAAAAATTGGGAGCCAGCCTGTCCCCTATTCCCATGGTATATTTCCTTCTGAATACGTTGCTGGTATGATTAAGCCACTCCAGCGCGAAAAATCCGCGGCGAGAACTGATCAACAAGCCATCGTCGCCCTTATATGATGAATCGGTGAAACTATGGGTATATCGGATGCCCATGGGTCCGTAAAACGCCAGTCCGGCCGGGTTAAAGATGCCCGCAGTTATCTGACCGGTCGTCGCAACCGACTCGGATTGATATTCCAGCCCATCGATCGGGTCGCCCCTTGCGGCAGTGCAGACAAAGATGACAAAGGCGAATGACAACGGAATCATTCGTTCCACTCAAACTCCTTCTTCAAATTCAGAAAGATAATAGGGCATGCTTAAGGTATGATGCAAGTCAATTATTGACCATCAACATTAATACTACCAATGCCGCTAACTTTGACCTCGATTCTCGAATCCCCATCGCCGAGGACTGCCTCCAGGCGGGTGAGATCGAGGACCGTGGGCTGCAGACTTAGATTCCTGGTGTAAATCCGCCCACCTTCACCTACACCGGCCACCAGAATAGCGGAGATATCCTGAGGAAGTGAGAGGTCGACACTGTTATAATCATTGGCGATGTAAACCTCACAATTGGAGATTTCCTCAAAACGCGCTACTATTGGCGCATGATTGGTCTCAAACCTCGAATGACCATGATTTAATGACACTTCGAAAACCTCCACCCGGCCGTAGGAGGTCTCGCAGATCAACTCGCCTTTGACCTTCCGCACTTTAATGGGCGCGTAACTGGTTCTCAAAACCACCGAACCTTCAGGCGCCTCGATATCTGTGGCGCTTATTTCTGCGTAACTCGTATAAGCCTCAACCGGGCCTTGAATATCCTCGAGCCTTATCATACCATTGGCGGACCGCAGGAGAGCATACCCCGAGGGTATAATAATATCGCTGGCCGCAATCTTTCCATTCTGCGTTTCGGCTCTGAGGCTGCCCTTGATCGCATGAAGCTGAATATTGCCGTAGGTGGTGACGATATCAACCGGGCCAAAAATCCTCTCTACGGCGACAGCAGAAAAACCGGATTTCATATCAACGCCCTGAAACGGTCCCCCGATATTCAATTGCATGAAATTGGATTCTCCCTCGATGCTCATTTTCTCGGGAAGTTCCACGAAAATCTCCACCCTGATCTTATGGTCGCTGCCTTCCCAGGGGGCGTGCGAAGGCGATAATATTTTGAAGATCACTCTATCATCTATTACCCGCAGTTTGAAATCGATAAGATCCAGAAATCGCCTGGACTCCGCCTCGGATGAGGCTCTGGCCCATTTATCGAAGGTGATATTTACATCACCGATCTGGCGTGACAGAATTCGGATTACACCCGCCAGGTTGGTGCTTCCCCGAATCTCAAATATGGATTGACCGCTGAGTTTCGCCGTCAAATTGCCGGATTCCTTTACAGGATCCCCGGCATTGACCGAAAGGCCGCCTATCCAGAAGGTTATGGCTGTCAAGAAAGCTATCTTTAAGGCCTTTTTCATTCCTGTAATTATCCCTCTTCCATATACGAGATTACCGATTTTTGGTTTCTGCTAAAAGCGTTTAATCTTATCCTCGAAGATTGCCGCCACCATTACCTTACCTACTTTCGCCAGGGATTCCGCGGAACATTTATCCGGAGTATCCTCCTGCGTATGCCAGTATGGATAATCAAAATCAATTATGTCAACTGCTTTTATACCGGCGGACAATAACGAAATATGGTCGTCGCTCACGGTATGCTTGACCGAATCAATAAAAGCATCGGCACCGACATCCCCGGCGATATTCCATATATAATCGTTAAGATCACCGGCGTATTGCTGGGAGATTGCTTCTCTATAAATCTGGAGATCGGAATCTCCGACTAAGTCGACCAATATCGCAAGGCGTGGCCTGTATCCCTGAAGCGATTCGACGAAATATCTCGATCCCATAAACCAGCCCCCTTGCCAGTCGTCCGTCCCATAATCCTCACCATCGAAAAGCACAATATCAACTCCCACCGGCGGCCGATGGTTCTTCAAGAGACGTCCCATTTCGAGAAGGACAGCGGTCCCGGAGGCGCCATCATTGGCCCCCGACACCGGAATATTGAAATTACTGCTGTCGGGATCTTCATCCGAGATCGGACGGCTATCCCAGTGAGCACAGAGCATAATTCTTCTCTCGCTCTCGGGATAATAGGATGCAATGATGTTAAACATGTTCCTCTGTAGCCCGGCGACTGAATCATAGACGGTAAATCTCTGAATCCTGCAGAGGTCCGTGGTCTCTTTGAGACTGTTATAGAGAAATTCCCCGGCTTTTGCATGAGATTCGGTATTGGCGACCCGAGGGCCGAAGGAGCATTGCTTCAACAGATCGGAATAAGCTCTCTCACCGTTGAACACCGGGCGTTTATCGCATGACGAGAAAATTACACTCAGCGATAATGCGAAAATAGCCATCAACAATTTTGACGACATCAGAACCTGATCTCCGTCCAGATTCCTAACTCCCTGACATGGTGTTTGCGCTGCTGGATCTTATCATCGGAATCATTCCAGCGCGCCCTCACTCCGCCGGTGATGGCCCGCGAAAACTGGTAGCTCAATTTTGGTTCAATTGTAATGCTACTCCGATCGGAATCTACCGATTTCCTCCCGCTGGTGACCGATTCAGATTTCGTATTATTGATAGATACATCGAGAGACAAAGAAAGCTGGCTGTCGAATTTCACTCTTTTCAAGAACGGGAGTTTCAGTCCTTTGGGCGCCGAAAAACTATACGAGACACCTATTTTGATATTACTATCGGAGCCTTTCACCTCCCTGTCGGACTGACCCTCGCTCCTGAGGTTTTTTGAATGGCTGCTCGACTTATCATAACGGACGGTGCCTCTGATATTATTTGCGAAGGTGATAGTAAGCCCGAAAATGGGCGAATAGTTTTTCGCCGTATCCCGTTTATACACCTCGCCGGTGTCTTCCCGACCGTTCTCGTCGACCTTTTTCGAATACCCGAATTGGTAGCTAACCGTTCTGGCTATCGATTTAAACAGGGCGATATTCTCCAGGCCGGTTAAATTAGCGGTTATATCCGGGAAGGTTATGGTTTTCAGTTTGGTGGGATCGGTCGTGCCCCTGGTGACCTGTGTCCGCAGGCTGTAAGAGGTTCTTATATCCAGATTGCGAACAGGCTGCAGTCCACTTTCCAATCGATAGGTATCGGTGAGTACCGTATTATCGGTTCTGGCTAATCCACTGGCGGCCTTGGTCTCCGCCCGGGGATGGTCCATCAAGCCAAACATATACAACCAGTGGGCTCTCTCTAAAAGCCCCTGTCGGGCCAATTTTTTATCTTTCTGATATGTGCCCCGAACGGGTTTCACCGACTTGAAAATCCTCAGAATTCCCCCGAGAACCCGTTTGGGAGTAACCCTCCCGGGCTCCGATTCCTCGTCGTATTCCTCGTCCTCATCCAGAAACTCATCACCGTTGGTATCTTTCTTTTTCTGCCTCTGAGGTTTTGACGATCTTCCGCCTCCCCCCGTGGAAAATAGCGAGGGAAGATTAAACGTTAGATCCGCCTTCAGTGAGCCCTGCATATCGGTGGTGCGGGTAGAATCGATATTGCGCTTGAGATCCGAGTTCTCGTTGTAATTGGATGTGAAGGAAATCTTGTTATCAATTATTCTCAGTATGCGAGGCTGAAAACTAACATCGAACCTCTGCTGAAACCTCTGCTCGACCCCGAGTTTCAGTTTCGATGGGTTTATGCTAAGCTTGAAACGCCCCGGATCGGTCAGGTCTCGTGAGGCGGAAACGCCATAATTTGACTTCAAACTAGAGAGCAGACCAAGACTCAGATTACTTGATAGCGAAAGATCTTTCGTTCGTGATTCCGTTAGAATCCCCCGTTGGTTCAGGTTTGTGGAGTTGTTCCCATTTAACTCGCTGGAGAAATCAAGTTTGGTCGGCAGATAGAAGAATTCGGAGTTATGCAACGATTTTGGCAAATACAGGTATTTCATCCAGGAAAACGGCCTGAATGATGGCTTCGATCTTGGCGTAAGGTCGTATGTTGTTCTACCCTGGTACCTGATCTGCTCGCTCTCCGGCACGGCTGGCGATTTCCCCTGGGTTCTGGAGAAGGTATAATTGGATTTGATCCGGTTTAATGTCAAATTCCAGATCGGATTCTTGGTATTCCTGTTGAAACCTATGGATACCGTATGGCTTTTCTGCGTGCTTTCAGTTCTTTCAAATCTCCTGGCGTTACCTTGAAGTATTATATCCGAACCCGGCTGGAGGCGCGGAAGCGAAAGTGAATTCTGCCACGAGTATGAGAACGGCAGGCTCATACCAAGCGATGGCGGGAACAACCGTTCGACTTTCACCCCCAGACGCACTGATCGATTGGTCGTGGTCGCTCCCGACGACTGCTTCGCCGATAACGGGAAGAAATCGGCGCCGGTCTTCTGGTAAGAGAGGGTAACATCGGTAAAGTCTGCGAAATTAGCGGTCGCCTGCAACCGACCTGCGAAATCCGATTTCCTTCTAACATCGGTCACCAGGAGTTCATCGAGCCAGACCTCGCCGGAATACAACTCTGTTTCGGTGGATGCGGTATCTATCTCCACTCCCACTATGAAATACTTCACCTGCGCGAGCGACGGGTTACCGTGGATTCTGTAAGGCCCGTCGGTGGTATCGGCCACTGCCAGCGATTCGGGGGGCGTCCGTTTCTGAAGCTCGTATTTGAGTTCTGTCATGCGGATGAAATCGATATCAACCCAGTTATTCTCCGACCATCCGGGCTCGAGGACGGTGCGGTATTCGTAAAAATTGCTGCCGTCCTGGCTCATCCGGAAGAAGAATGAAACAAAGCCGTCGACAGACGGATCACCATGGACAAACATCTGAAGGCGCTGGTACAGGGTATAATCCTCGGGCTGATAGAGACTCCAGTAAGCAGCCCCCAGGTGGCCGGGGGGCATATTCTGGTAGGATAAGACGAGCGATTGCTCTTTTTCCCTGACACCAGTTTCTCGATCAAGCTCGCCGGCGATTCCAGGAGGCGGATAGTAATTCAGATTCTCCTGAGTATTTTTTACAGTCACGTCGAATTTTTCCCCGGGTCGCAAATAATCCGTGGAATCCATCTCGACCGGCACTTCCTGCCACTTGTTACCGACCAGCAGGAAGGAAGCCATCTGCAGGTGATAAGGCTCAGTTCCCCCGGAGAACCACAGGCGTGCATAACTAAGTCTCGTAAAATCTGCGGAGCCCGTGTCGCCCCGAACGCTGTAAACCAGGGAGTCCTGCAACGGTATTCTCAGAAGCTGCCAGCCGGTGGATGTGGAATCGGCCCAGTACTCCGGATCATCTAAATCGATTATGTATTCGAAATAACCGTCTTGCCGATCTAATGATCCATTGTTATTGATATCCTCGGTGTCGAAACGGCCCAATCTGTCGGGATCGTTTCTGTTGTCCTCGGTACCGTTGATCTGAGAATAGTTATAAGGATCGTCGTTGCTGTAATGCCAGTCATCGCCTTGGGGATCGGGATTCGATACCGGGTCATAATCCGGTTCATTTTCACTGAACAGTCCATCCAGCCCGGTATCTTCATCCGGAAGCAGAACGCCATTCAGATCAGCATCCTCTAAATCGTATTGCCCGTCATCATCGAGGTCCTCGGAGATCAGACCGAGATTGATATGCAACAGGGGAGCCCCGGACTCGACGCTGATATCGGGATGATACCAGAACTCGATAAACTTCGTCAAGCTCTGATCGGCCATTCCGGAATAAACCGGTCTCATTATGCCCGCCCAGGAGGAATCCGGATATGCCGCCGTGCTGTCCGGGAAGAATTGCAGATTCAAGACGTCGTGCTGGTCATCCTGCGACCGCACATCCCGCTCGGGCCAGATTTCTTCTACCCTTACCCGATCAATGGGGTTATACCACCACAGATCTGTTCTATAATCCAAATCGAGCTTTTCGCGCGATTCATCCAATGGGAGCGAGCAGGCAGTCCATACTCCCCGCCTGCTGCTCAAATCCGTATAATTCCTGGTGCCCTCGAAATCATCTATGAACGCCTGATTCTTGGTATTCGGGTTGGGAATGCTTTGCGCCACCTCGCCGGAAATATCCAGAGACGATAAGCCGTCCGCCTCCACAAGCGGGAGAACGTCGACTAAGGTGGTCATGAAATCCGGTTTGAACTTAAAGGAAAAATTGCCATCCCATACAAAAGCTTTCGTCGGTTCCCTTCCGACCCTTGGCCTGGGATCGGATGCGGTTTCAGATCTGTACATGGCGGCGAAGGAAGCGAATGAATTTTCGAACAGTTGATACCGGCTCGCCAGTCCGAACAGGGTTTTCTTTTCCGGCGAGAAGAATGGGGCGTAGTCGAAATCGACCGTGATGTTGGCTGCCGGATTGGTGGCCTCCTGTGAAAGAAAAGTTATTTGCCCGATGTCGTAATTGATATTATAATCGAGGCCGCGTCGGAGCACGGTGCCGTCCCCAAGCTTGACCACCTCTGAGCCCTCTATGACATTGGCCCTACCTAGAGAGTGGCTTGCCGCCCGCTGGGCAGTTTTGACATAGAGATAATACTCCGTCGAGTCCCGGGGGATCGGGTTTCCAGATGGGTTCTCGTAGATCTCGAGGACCTTTTCCTCTAAAGCCTCACTGGCGAACGGTGTCGGGTGCGGGAACACCAGATGCCCCCTGTGAGCATCAATGACAGTGTTATCAAAATCGAACAGGCAATCCGAACCGGGTGCCCCGGTATTGTTATTTCGTTCATCCAGGCCGAGAAGCGTTACGAAACAATCGCCATTCTGATCCTCATAATCATTTATCAATCCCTGCAGGCCGCCGGCTCCTTTGAAAATCCTTAACTCAAAACCATCGATAGAAATATCCCGCGCTCCAAGATCATAGACGTTACGCCACATTCGATCCCAGGAATCGAAGCTCACGACAGGTTGACGGTGTTTCAGTAGAATCAGGACCAGCGTCGTATCCTGTGTTATCGTGGTGTCGGGACGATAAGATAAATTCCCGATGGTGAGGGTGTCTACCGAGCCGCCATCATACCTTGCATATTTTATATAGGCTGCTAATACGTTTCCATCCCTTAACCTATTATTCAGAACTACACTCCAGATCTCTTCATAGACCTTGAAATCGTCTAGATCCATCGGTTTAAAGTGAATATATTCATATTCATTCCGCTGTTGTTGTTCAAGCGTGACATTCGGCAGGCTGTCCATTGGCCAGACACAGGCGAGGCCCTTGGGATCTTCCGTCTGCAACCCGTTGACATACAACTCAACGGAAATTAACGAATCGTTCGGACCGGGATCCCATAACTTGAAATATGTATTGGACAGATAATCATAATCCCTGATCTGCCGATCCGTCCCCTTGGCCCCGGCGACGAAGCTGGCCTTCTCGTTGGAGCCCTTATCCTGGCTGGTGATCATGGTGATATCCAGGTTCCCTATCTTGGCCGTGGCCTTGATACCGAAAAGCCCCTGGATGTTCTCGGAGTAGCCTATGAACCGCGAATTGGGAAGCGACAACGTGGTGTTACCAGCCTCGACGGTCTGGATGATCTCGTCCTCTTCACCTGTATACCGGAGCTTTATAGTGTTGCCCAGTTCGGTAAAGCGTTCCGAATCCTGATCCACTTCTACCGTGATTTTCGATCCGATGGTGCCGGTGACCTTAAAGCGCGATTTCTGTTCCATGTGGAGGGTGGGAAATTTCGATTGATTGAAGGTGCCGGTATTGACGAGGCCCTCCTCCCATTCCGAGCGGCCGGAGAAAGTAATGGATCTCGATCCGGTAACCCTTATATTCGATTTTCCCTCGCCGATGATCCTACCGATGACCTTGGGAGGCTCCCATGGTATATCTATCTGTACGGCACCCTTCCCGCCGTCATCTTCAGACTTGCCAAGCTCTTTTCGCAATTCGTCTCGCCAGGTGTTTTTCAAGGCCATATCCGCCCGGTAGAGAACATAGTTCGGCAATGCGAAGATACGGGTCGACGATAATTCATATTCACCGTAATAATCGCGGAGGGTTACATAATATGATCGGCCGGATGTAAAACTGATTTCCCGGCGGTATTTTGGATTGTTAAACTCAAAAAGATATGATGGAGCGTCTTTGTTCAGGCATTTCTTGCCGGCCGGGGGGCCTTCGGCTTCCCTGACAATAAAAAGGCTCTTGATTCTTAGCGGGATGTCGAATTCCCCGATCTCATCCGCAAGCGCCGGGGAGGCGATGAATAAAAGCAAGAGCGCAACGTTTATTTTGCTCGCAAAGGACAACACAGATCCTTCAGGCCGCAACGGGCCATCTCCTAATTAATAATAATCTTTAGCGATATTCCTTTAAGCCTCCTTTGTATCTGGTCTCCAATCAGGGATCAATATACATAATTTCCCGCTGCAAGTCTATACTAAATTTCCCCTTCGCTGCATCGCCCATCATCTCCACCAACAGTTTTACATCTCTTGATGTTGCATTGCCTCGATTCACCACGATGTTGCAATGTTTTTCAAACACAGCCGCCGCACCCACCGCCATTCCTCTTACTCCCGCATCCTCCAATATCTTACCGGCGGGAGTTACATTCGTGGGATCATCGAGCGACCTTAAGTTTTTATACACCGAGCCTGCGGACCCGAGTCCTACCGGATGATGCTCTTTTCTGAACCGACGCCGCTCATTAACTATTTCGGTTAATTTCGCCTTATCTTCATGGTGCAGTTGAAGTTTTACCGACAGAACGGTATCCCCGGATTCAGAGAGGCGTGATTTCCTGTATTCAAATTTGAAATAATCGATATCGACGATCTCAATCTTACCGTCTTCGGTGTAAATCACGGCGCTTTTCAAAATCTCATTGATGGCATGACCGAATGCGCCGGCGTTACCGTAGACGGCTCCGCCGATAGTACCGCGGATTCCGGCGGCATATTCCATCCCTCCCAGACCGGCATCCATCGTGGCATCGACCATCTTATCGACTATAACCCCCGACAGCGCGGAAATAACGTCGCCCTTGAGTCTGAATCTGTCTGTTTCATCCTTTATTATCAAACCGGTATAGCCGGCATCATCGAAAAGTATATTGGAACCGCCACCCAGGATAAAGAATTTCAATCCCATCTCTCTGGCCGCCCTGACAGCCCGGACGATATCGGTCGGCGTTCCGGCGACGAAAAAATGACGCGCCTCACCGCCTATGCCGAAGCTGGTGAATGGGGCCAGGATGACATCGTTTCGAACGCGGCCATCGAGTATCTCGTTTAATCGTTCGGTTTTTGAGATGTTTCCTACCATAGATATTCCACAGGTCATACTTGTATTATTATACTTATTGTACCCACTCGAGGTTCGCGATTTTTGCCGCCGTAGCCACGAATGATACCGTCAGAAGGCCAATAGATATCAGGAGAACTATAAACGCCGGATTGAGCGTATCGGAAAGAAATTTCGTAACCAAAACAGCAATAGCATACAATACCAAACCGGTTATCATGGCGGCCAGCGTTTTGCCGTAACTCTTGATGAGATTTTCGCCCAGGAGCCTGGTGGTCATATCCTGCTATGATCCTGGTATAGTTATTCTTTCTGTTCTTCCGAATCGCCCGCGGCTGGTTTTTCGTCCCCCTCCTCCGTTGGAGCCGGGGACTCTTCTTCTTTCTTATCCGGACCCTTTTTTACCTCTTCGAGATAATTCATGCGAAGTTCATATAGAACATGTTTGAGATATTTCGTTTCATCCTCGGTGAGTTTCCCTTCTGTTTTCTCCTCGAGCATGGCCAGCATATCTATGGAATGTTTGGCCATCACCAGATTGCGGTCGATCTTGCCCGTCATAATGCTCTGCACTTTCCCCATCTGCTGCCACGCCGCTGCTTGAAATGACAGGACAAGTTGGGTAAATAAAGCTGCAACGCCGTCCGGATCGACCTGGTCGCTATTCTTTCTTTCTTCATTTTCGCTCATAACTATTCCTTGTTTGCCGAAAGCTTCACCGCCATCGACAGTTTATGTTGAATATCCAGGAGATCGGCATCGATCTGCTTGAGCAGCCTCACAAGATCGAGATCCCCGGCATCCGGTATCATACTGCTGACCATGGCCTCCAATTCTCTTGCCTTCAGGAGGGCCCGTTCCGCCCTATTCGTCATATATCCTCCCGGTCGTCACCGGCCCGGAACCTCACGGCATCAGCCAATCTTCGCATAACGAATCTTGCCTCCCATTCTTTGTTTCAAAACAACTTTTATCCGACTATTTTCCTCCGCTTTCAAACCCGGATCTTCATCGATCATCTCGAACGCCAGATGCCTGGCCAGCGAGACCAGGTTCGTGTCTGTCAGGCGGGCCACCCGGAGTTCCGGCAATCCGTGCTGCTTTGTGCCAAAAATTTCCCCCGGGCCTCTTATATCGAGATCGATCTCTGCAATCTTAAAACCATCGCCGGTGACGGTCAAGGCTTCAATCCTGCGTCTGGCGTCCTCCCCGACCTTCTCCCCGGTCAAAAGAAAACAATAAGATTTCATGCTGGATCTTCCCACCCTGCCTCGCAGTTGATGCAACTGGGAAAGACCGAACCTCTCAGCATGCTCGATCACCATAATGGTCGCCGACGGGACGTCCAATCCCACTTCCACGACTGTGGTGGCCGCCAGGATATCGATCTCCCCACTCTTGAATCTTTTCATGATATTAGCCTTCTCGTCGGCCTTCATGCGGCCATGCAACAACCCCAAACTGCGATCGGGGAATATCTCGGCTTTCAACTTCTCATAGGCTTCCGTTGCCGCTTTCATGTCCGATTTTTCAGTCTCTTCGACAAGGGGATAGACTATGAAAGTGGATTCTCGCTGCCCGGCTTTCTCCCTGATGAAATCATACATACCCTGCCGTTTTTCCTCCGGCACGAACTTAGTCGCAATTGGAAGCCTCCCCGGGGGCATTTCATCGATTATGGAAACATCGAGATCGCCGTATATGGTCATAGCCAGGGTTCTGGGGATCGGCGTGGCGGTCATCACCAGCATATCCGGAATTCCTCCTTTAGCCTGAAGGCTGCCTCGCTGAACCACCCCAAAGCGGTGCTGCTCGTCGATAACAATCAGCCCCAATTTTGCAAAATCAACTTTTTTCTGAATGAGCGCGTGGGTACCGACTATCACGGAAGCCTCGCCGGAGGAAATTGCACCCATCGTTTTCACGCGGGCTCCACCCTTAATTGAACCTGTCAAAAGAACTGTCTTGATACCGAGCGGCTCCAGAAGCTCCATAACCGAATAATAATGCTGTTCTGCGAGAATCTCGGTGGGAGCCATGATGGCAGTCTGGTAGCCCGATTCGATGGCGCCCAGCACAGCCAGGAGAGCCACTATGGTTTTGCCACTGCCGACATCGCCCTGAATAAGCCGGTTCATTTGATATTTTGCCTTCATATCCGTGTAGATCTCGTTCAAAACCTTAACCTGGGCGGACGTGAGTTTGAAGCCGAGGTTATCAAGCAACCGTCGACCGTTGGCCCTAGGCGGTTCCAGACTGATGCCATCGGTTTTGAGCCGACGGTTCTTGTGACGGCCGGCCATGATCAGCTCCAGATAGAAAAGCTCCTCGAAAGCCAGGCGCTGCCGTCCGGAATCGGCCTTCTCTAACGTTTCGGGGAAATGAACCTGGCGGATGGCACGTGTCAGACTAACCAGCCCGTATTTCTGGCGCCATTTATCCGGGATCGTCTCACACGGGCTTTCAGCCAGCCTGTCGAGGGCCGGCTTGATTATTCTCCTGAACCCTCTCGAGTGAAGGCCGATATTCTTCAATGACGAATTCTCCGGATAGATGGGAATCAGGCGGCCGGTGTGGATCGTCTCTTCATCCGCCGAACCGACAATCTCGAACTCCGGATGAGGGAGATACACTCGACCGTACAGGCGGGCCGTTCCGGAGGCACAGACGACATCCCCGACAGCGAACGCCGTCTCCAGGTAGCGGTATCCGGTAAACCAGACCAGCTCAAATTGATCTCGGTCGCTTTCCAGAATCACGACGAAGCGGTTTTTCCGGCCACGTGCAATCCCGGCCGCCGCCACGGTTCCCAGAATGGTTACGGTCATACCCTCGGCTATAGCGTCAAGCGGCGTAATAAGCGAACGGTCGAGATATTTCCTCGGCACGTAATAAAAAAGATCGAATACGGTCTTGATACCGTTTTTCTTCAGAATATCGCCCTTTTTAGGGCCCACGCCTTTGAGATATTGTATATCGGAGAACAAGAATTCGAATCCAGCCGGGCGTCTTGATGATTTGGAATAGTCCCTTGTGGCCATGGAGGTTATCTTAAAGACGCACTATATCAAAGTCAAGCCACATCGCTACCAAAGGCGCATGAGGTCGGAATTGAAATAGTTGGCTAAAGATCTTGCTATCTTGCCGAAAATATATATATTGCTGCAAATCTGGAGGGTTCGATGGCTCAACGATGTGAAATATGCGGGAAAAAACCGGGCTTTGGCAATACGGTCAGCCATGCACACAATATCAGCAAACGGCGTTTCAATGTAAACCTAAAGACCGTCAACGCCCGGGTCAACGGCCGGCCCAAAAGGATCAAGGTCTGCACCAGTTGCCTGAAGGCCGGCAAGGTAATGAAAAGGTAATGAAGTAGTTACCGGCGAAAAGAAAAGCTTGCACACCCGTCGATGATCCGGCGGGTTTTTTGTTTACAGATGGTCGATCGTGTCTGGATTTGCGGCTTAGTCTCGCTTTTCCGAGCCGACGAAGGTTATATTTGTCTTATGAAAAACCTACTTTGAATCCCTGTCTAAATCTTGTGAATATAACCGACTTCAGGGATAACGACTCGCCGATTCTTAATTTTTTCAGATCTTCTAAAGACCATTTATTTGTTTCCCTGTTGTAATTGGGTGTTTCCATAACGAAATCAACATCCCTGGCCTTGACATAACCTATATGGTCATAATTTCCACGCGCATCGATAAAATTCAACAACATAGCATCGACCCGGCCATCCAGTGAACGTATTACGAATCTCTGATCCAGCCGGTAACGGATCTGGACCTCCTGATAGGCGAGAGAAACGGGTAGTTTCGATGGTCTGCCCAGTTCATCGAACATCCGGTCGCTAAATTCCCGTCGCGCCTCCGGCGCTTCCATCGCTCTCCATAGCCCTCCGGACGGGTAATTACTGCCGGATTTATACCTTAAGTATACTTCTCCGGAGAAAAGCACACCCAGGAGAACCAGGGAGGCTGCAAAAAGGGCAGTCCTGGTTCTCCGCCCCGTATTGAGGTTTTCCGATACCGATTTCGCTCCCAGTCCCGAAAACAAAGTCATGATCGGGATCATAAATATAATATATCTGGAAAGGTGGTGGGCCCCCAATATGCTACTGTAAAGAATGAAAAAAACAGCTACGACGGCAGCGGGATAGGCGAAGTAGATTAAAGAGGGATCACCTGAACGTCTTCTTGAGAGCAGAATCCGAAAACCTAAGAGCATGCTGATAGTTAAAGGAAAATAATATATCAGGTATTTGGCAAATTTGAGATTTACCGGTAGAAAGCCGATTTGAAATGACTCCTGGCCGCTTATTCCCGACCGGGCCATGCCCGATGTCGGCAAGAGCTGGCCGGTCTCATAATAAAGCAGACCGAAATATATGGCGCTGGAAAGCAGAAACGGCGCCAGGGCCGTTATTATATTTTTGAGGGAGATGAGCACAGATCTTTTCGAACCAACAGAGGACCGCAGCGACCGTAGAGCCTTAAAACCGAAAGCAAGTATTGCTACAACGAAACCCTCTGGCCTGATCCAGCATAATATTCCCAATAATAGCCCCAGGAATAGATTTCTATTTATATCGCTGTCAGCCGGGGCGAGCCAATCCCATTTGACCGCCAGAAAAAGCCAGAACAAAAACAGGGCTGCGAAAATACCGTTTTCCATCCCCGTGGTGGCGTTATAAACGGCGCCCGGCATGACGGATATTATCAACGTCACCATCCAGGCCCAGAATTCACTGCCGATCAGTTTACTCGATAAAACAAATGCCAGATATAACAACAGATACCAGCAGAGGATATTGAGAATTTTAGCAGCCAGCGGGACAATTGACTCAGGGAGTATCTTGAAGAATAATGTCAGGATAAACATATATCCGGGACTTGTAACGCCGGCCGATTTTTCGCCCGCATTAAACTCGAATAGATGACCTGCAGCGGCGTTCCCGGCGTAAACCAGGTGAATCTCGGCATCCCCCGAATACATGGAAAAATAGAAAAGGGGATGTACTATCATAATTATGATCAAAATTAATTTCAAAATTCCAGCCCGTTTTTTCATTGATACATTTCCGGGACGCTATTTAATGGCGGCTTTTTCGAGGTTATTGCATTGATCTTTCTTGAAACTCAAAACGACTCCTGCCAGAGCCCAGTATGCCAGACCGGACGAACCCGAAAACGGCAAATTGACCAGTCCGCACAGCCAGAAGCCAACCGTCCCGGCTATCATTGCACATCCGAACAAGCGAGCCATACTACGTCGAGCGCTCCGCAGTCGACGGGCGTCACGAAAAACCGATATAAGCAAGAGTAGAAAAATCACCCCCCCGGCTATCCCGGTTTCGAGTGTTTTCTGCAGCAGTTCGTTATGGGGTTTCACATAGAGCTCTTTTTCTTTTGACACACCTTGTGCGCGCGAGCCACTGCCGTGCCCGATCCCGATTCCCATTGGATGCGACCGCACTATATCAAGCGCCGGAGCCCATATATGTTCGGCTCGTTCGCTAACGGAACTTGCTTTAAGAGGATTAGTCAATTCGGCCAGCCGGATAAATTTCGGTATCTTTGTATCTTTAAGATAAGGACCAGCCGCTGTGAGGGTTGCAAATATGACGACCGCCGTGGCGGCGATCCAGAAAACCAACCTTTTCCGATTCCGGCTGCTTCTCAAATAATAGACAATTGCCAGCGAAACCAACGACATCATTATCGGCATCCTCTCCAGCGTTAACAGCAGGATGGCAGACCAGAGGATGAAATAGCCCGTCCGTAACTTAAACCATCCTCCGCGGAATACACGGTTGCAGGCAAGGACTAATGAGAATATCAGCGCATTGGTGAAGGTAAAATCCATATAGCCATAAAAGAGAGAAAATACTCGCAATTCGAGCCCTCTCTCACCTATTGTCAACCAACCCTCGGAACTCTCATTGAATGCGACTCCTGACAGCCAGTCTTTCTCCCATGGATAGTATCCGAGAATATGTTGTCCCAGTCCATAGAGGCATGAAACCACCCCGAGAATAAGCATCGCTTTGAGAATTTTCACAGCATCGGATTCACCGGAGAACACATTCGCCATTAAAAATAATATCATCATATTCGGAAGAATATTCCTTTCAAATCCACCGAAGCCTACAAGGACAGAGTTTGTAGGAAAGAATATCGAAAGGAAACCCAGCCCGGCGAATAGTATCATCAGGATCCTCGTCTTATCGGGACAGATTCTCTCTCCCTGTGTCAGTCGCAAATAGAAATCTGACAGTATTAGCCCGGCGAGAAGTAGAGCCGGAGCAATCCCTAACAAGTCGAAACCCGCTGCCCCGGTTAACCTATAGTCTATTCCATAAGATATCCTCAGGAAGAAAGGTTTCGTGAAAAAGAAGATCAATGCCAGAATTACGCCGGTTGATCGGTTGTATATCCACGTTGTCAAAACGATAAAAGAGATAACGACAGCAATCGATTGATTGAGAGTTATTCCCTTGAAGATGACCAGGCTCGTGATAAACGCCGAAAGTATGGCCAGAATCGAAACAGGCAACAGGCTGAAATGCATCGACCTGGAGTTTATGCTATCCATTTTTTCTAGTCTTCGAGGTTCTTATCCGACCTGGAATTCTTCTGCTCGGATACGCAGGGAATCCCTGCAACACGTTCCACAAGACGCTCTTCCAGCTTGTTCAGCCGGACGCCGGGCGATGTGATTACTCTATCGATGTTCCGTTTGATTTGACGTTTATAAGAGAGATCGAGCCAGAGGCTGAGTAACACCGAGCAAACAAGCGATCCGAAAAACGCTGCCATGAGAATTACGCTTCGCCGGGGCGATGATTTAACCAGGGGCACTGCGCCAGTATCAAGCACCTGTACGATTGGAACATCTCTCGCCGCCTCCAGCCTGGCCAGTTCGTGTTGCTGGTTTAGCGAAATGTACAGTGCGGCCTTGAGCTCGATATTCCTTTGCAGGCGGGATAAGAGCAGCTGAAGCCCGGGATCGTCGGATCTTAAGTAATTCATATTCTTTTCTCTGAAAGATCTAAGCGTGTCCTCTGCCTGCTGAAGCTCACGGCTAACCTCGGCCAATCTTCTTGAAATGAATTTCTCGTTGTCCGCCGCTCTGGATCGGCGATGGTGGACATTGTAATAATCGAGCTCTTCGAGGTAGGCACGAACTACGGCCGCCGACAGCTCCGGATATCTTGTAGTTGCAGAGAGCAATACGATCCCGGTCCGCATATCAGTATCGATCTCGATCAGCTCTTTTAGTCCTTGCAAACCATAGTCTATGTTCGCAGCGTCAAGGTATTCCTGCAGACTCATTGATCTGTTCTGATTCTTATGCATGAATGAAAAATTGCGTTTTAAAATCCTCTCCGATATGAGCCTGCTGGAAAGTATCTTCGGGTAAAGCGCGGATGAATTTTCGGGGGCCTGAGCCAGGACACCCAGATCCAATTCATCCAACGATCCGGCCGCAAGGTTCTTAAGTTCTGACATTCTATTAGTCTCCCCAGATGGCAAAATAGAAGCCGAGGAGGTATACATGTTATTTGCTATGACACTGTATACTATCGCTACCAGAACCGAGGAGGCGACTATTACATAAGTCAGCTTCCGATATCTCAAAATCGGCAGTACAAACGATCCCCAGAATGGCGGCAGATTTTCGCCGGCAGATTTTTTCAGTTCGATTCGATCCATAGATACATATCCTCCCCGGTATCAACACCACTCAAAAACTCTGCCATGTCGCGGTTTTGATAACCTGTTGCCACACAACGAGATTTCCTATAGGGCCACAGAGCTAATTGGAAAGCTTTTCCTCGTCCATGGAACTTATTGCCATGGCTTTGGAATGAGATCCGGACCAAGGGTAATCCGGAGACTGACATCTACCTGTGTCAGCGCTGCCGCACCGATAAGCCGAATGACACACTTCGGGCTCCATTGAATTTTCATAATCTATTGAATCATATGGTATTAGCTGAATGGCACGGCCTTTGTTTTAAGTATTGGCGAGTCTTGAAAACCAAATAACTAAACATGGGAGGAGCCATGAGAAATCAAGGATCAATTGTAGCAATCATCGTCGTCTGCGTGGTTGGCTTGGCGGTCGTTCTGGTAGGAAGCCTTGCCACCAGGCCGACGATCGTCGAGACACAGGCCATCGCAGGGGATCTGGCCAAGTCCGAGGCGGTGGCAACGCAGGTTTCTGAACTTCCGGCGGAATATCATTCGGTGGTCAGCACCGTTCTGGTGGACGAGGGCAGGCTTGTAATAGGCGCCGGTGATGGCATCTATATCTGGCCCGGCCTGGACGATGGATTCGAACCGGAGAAAAGAGAACCGGGAGTCGAGCTTAAGCATCTGAATGCTATCCTGCCTATTGACGATCACCGCTATGTCGCCGGCGACGGTCTCTACCTGCTCGACGACAACTATTCCATGCTGCTCGAAGCTTATGATTTCGGCAGCCGGGTGTATGCCCTGATGGAATTCGGCGAGGGAATTCTTATCGGCACCGAACTGGGGCTCTGGTATCATAGCGATCTTCCAATCGAGGAAGAGAGCGCCCCCGACACGCTTTTGAAGGACGGTATCATTGTTCCAGCGCTGGTGGAGGATCGCGGCGGGCTCTGGGTCGGTACCCACGGTGATGGGCTCTATCGTTTCGATGGTCAGAACTGGCAGGAGAGATTCTTAAAGCGCGATACGTTGATGTTCGATTTTGTAAACGCCCTGGAGTATTCCTACCCGTTTCTCTGGGTCGGCACAGACGAGGCCATCTTCCGCTATGACGGCGGAAAGTGGGCGCAGATGTTCGTCAGCGACTCATCGGAGACCTACGACGTAACCTGTATCATGACCACGCCGGCGGCCACTTATATCGGCACCGACGCGGGGTTGTTGAGATACGCGCAGGATGACCTTACCACCGATGAGTTCTTCGAGGGTTCGGAGATCGTCGGGCTCTGCAGAAGTGAAAAAGGTGTGATCGTGGCCACGAGGGAGGATGGAATTTTCACCTACCAGGGAAAGGAGGAGATGGTTTCGCCGGAACAGCTTACTCCGCACATATTTGCTGCGGACAAGAAAAACGAGATCATAGCCGGAACATTACCCGAGGCCATCGCCGAGGGAACCGATTATTGAACCTAAAACGCGGTCGGATCTGAAAATCCGGCTGTCGACTCGCGGCCACCTGTAGGGGCGAAGACAATTCGCCCCTCTTTTTTTTAGCATACTTGCGAAATATATTGACTATGTGGCGCGGGGTATCTATATTATAATTTGGTTTATTAACATCTCTGCTGCGGTGGTATCAGCGGTCTATAGGAGGCGAATATGAGAGCCTTAAGAGTTATAATAACTGCACTAACGCTGCTCATGTCGGCGTTGGCGTGGGGCCAGGATGTAGAATATCTGGAATCGACCTTATGGGCTGGAATCACCGACGTCAAAGTCGTAGATAATTATGCTTACTGCAGCTTTAGAAATGGATTGAAGATAATAGATATCACGGATAGGACGCATCCGGTCTTGACCAGCAAACTATTTTTCTTAGGAGAAGGACAGACGATCGATATCAAGGGTGATCAGCTCTTCATGGCTGATGGTAGCGGTGGTTTACAAATAATAGATATCTCAAATCCTGAGTTTCCTGCACTCATGAGCAATCTTGGTACACCTGATACCTTATATGACGCATTTATCGAAGGAAATTATGCATACCTTGCTGTAGATGATTCTGGATTATATATCGCTGACATATCCGATCCCCTTAATCCGATTCTCGTGGGGAGTGAAGACTCTCCAATAGATGCCCGGGGTGTTTTTGTTTCAGGAGACCACGCCTATGTAGCCGATCTTTTTCGCGGCATGAAAATATACAGAATCACAGATCCAGCCAATCCAATATTGGAGGCCGCTTTTGATTATCAGTGCTACGTTAAGAATCTAACTGTATCAGGTCATCACGCTTATCTTGCCGCCGGGGCCAGCCTGTTAATAGTTGACATCACGACTCCCCTGGAACCTGTTCTTGTATCATCCTTTTCTACTTTACCCAATCATTGCGAAGGGGTTTATGTCAGGGGGAATTATGCCTACCTTGCCGTCAGCAGTTTATTCCAGGTAATCGACATTTCTGATCCCACCAGCCCGTTCGAGGTAGGCTCATATGAAATGTGGGGACCGGCAATGGACGTTTTCGTCCAGGACGATCAAGCATACGTGGTTGATCGTGATTATGGTCTTTTGACATTAAATATTGAAGATCCATTCAATCCTATTCAGATCGGATATTACATCACAAAAGGAAAGCCGATTTGCGTTTTCACTGTTAATGATTACGCCTATGTGGCCGCTGACCGATTCGGTTTGCATATTATAGACATTGCTGATCCGGCTAACCCCTCTTTGCGCGGGTCGCTCCAAACAGGCCGGTGGTATCATGATATTTTTGTTCTTAATAGCTATTCTTATATTTCCGTGGGAGAATTGTTACAAATAGTGGATGTCTCGGATACTGAAAATCCATTTCTTGCAGGGGAATACGAGATAGAAAATTATTTTTATATATCGAGTGTTTTTGTGGCCGGTCAATATGCCTACCTGGCCGTAGATGAGTTTGGATTGGAGATTGTCGATATAAGTCACCCGGAATACCCTGATCTCATAGGAAGTTATAATACATGGAGTTTCCCCTACTCCATTTTTGTCAGCGGGAATTATGCATACATGGTTGGTGAGTTCGGCCTTGAGATATTCGATGTCTCAGATCCATCTGACCCGTTGTTAGTGGGGAGTAGCAATCTCGGATGGGCAAGTGCTGTCTTTGTTAGCGGCTCCTATGCCTATATAGGAGGCTCCAATCAGCTGGTAATATTGGATGTCATTGATCCTTTCAACCCTACACTCGTTAGTGCTTGTGATGCTCGAGGTTTCGTCCTGGACGTTTTCGTGGAAGGCCACTATGCTTATTTGGCAGTTTACGGATTTGGTGTTCAAATCATAGATATCTCAGATCCAGCCGATCCTTCTTTGATCGCAAATCATGGTACTCCGGGTAATGCGCCCAAAGCGCATGTTGTTGACAATCATATATACGTGGCCGACGTTTTCTCCATGATTATTTTGCGTTTCGACCCTCAAACAGGAATTACGGAGGAAGTTTCAGCCGCTTCCAGATCTTTCTCCCTTTCCCAAAACTACCCCAACCCCTTCAATGCCAAGACCACAATCAAATATAGCCTGCCGGAAGCGAGGGAGGTTACAATCGAAATTTTCGACATCCTGGGACGGAAGGTTGAGACGCTGGTTCAAGAAAAACAGGCTGCCGGCTATCATCAGGTGGTCTGGGATGCTGAGAATCAGCCGTCAGGAGTCTATTTCTATTGGATAAAAGCCGGAGAATATAAGGAATCGAGGAGCTGTTTGCTTCTGAAATAGAAGCTCAAGGGAGAAAATATGAAGAAGTTATCACTGGCAACATTAATCGTGATTTTCGTCGTAGCTATAGCCTCCGCCCAATCAAACAAAATCGTCTTCGGGCCGCTGGTGGGGGATGATGCCGGAGTTCTAACCGTACACAAAAGCCAGGCCATCGGAGTTGAACTCTGGGTACGGACGAACCCGGATAATCCGGCTGACATTGTCGGAATGTCTCACGGCCTGATTTCCGAGGATTTTATCATTGCCGAGCGAAACGGCATGGATCCCGAGCCTGATTACGATTCACCCCCCTGGGAAAATGTCTTTGTGGACGGGCCGTATGTATATGATCCGGAGGATAACTTTCCTATTCCGGTGGGTTGGACTTGCGAAATGCAGGGCGCTTTGTGTATTATTTTTAATCCGGTGCAGTGTGCTATTTTAGATACGCAAGGAGAGTGGGATCTCTACGGCACCTGGCTGATGACCACCAACACCGAAATACCGACAGAGCAAACTTATTTCCCATTCCAGGAGGGCTGGTACCCCCATACCCAGGGCCGGGAAAGCACCATTTGGGCATTCGACATTGGTGGTGGTGTCACTCCGGAGCAGTCTTACTGCGGGTTGTATTTTGAATCTAACATCTGCTCCTATCTCTCAGGCGACTGCGACCATAACGGCTTTCCAATCGAACTCACTGATGTTTTAGCCATGATCGGCTTTTACAGGGGAACGATGGAACCATATTTATGTGAATGCAGCGAAGATCCGACAGTCTACAACTTCGCCGCCACCGCCGACCCCAACGGCAACTGCGCACCCAACGAACTCCTGGACGTGGTTACTGAGATAGCCGCCTACCGGGGAACCATGACAGCCTCCGGCTGCCCCGACTGCCCCGGCTCTGAGGGGCTGGTAACAGGCGAGAACGAAGGTCAATAAGGGAGAAAATATGAAAACGCTGCTCTCAATATTATTGGCGATAATGTTCATGCAATCAGCGGCTCTCTCGCAGGACCTGAACAAGATCGTCTTCGGCCCGCTGGAGGGAGATGATGCCGGAGTTCTGACCGTGCATAACGGCCAGGCCATCGGAGTTGAACTCTGGGTGCGGACAGATCCGGGCAATCCTGCTCCTGTTGTTGGTGTAGCTCACGGACTCATGTCTGAAGATGTCATCATAGCCGAGCGAAATGGCTTGGATCCTGAGCCCCTGTACGATTGGTGTATGTATTTTGTCGACGGCCCATACGCTTATGATGACCCGTATGAATATGAATTTCCCATCCCTCCGGGCTGGACATGTGAAATGCAGTGGGCTGTCCCCTGCGATTGGCCGCCCTGTGGTGACGGCGAACCCGGCGGCGGTCCCATGGACACTCAGGGCGAATGGGACCTCTACGGTAGCTGGCTGATGATCACTAACATCGAAATACCGGCAGAGCAAACTTATTTCCCATTCCAGGAGGGCTGGTACCCCCATAACGGCGAGGGAACAAAATGGGAATTCGAGGGTGGTGGAGGCGTCGTGCCGGAGCAGTCCTACTGCGGCCTGTATTTTGAATCTAATATCTGCTCCTATCTCCTCGGCGATTGCGACCATAACGGCTTTCCGATAGAACTCACCGATGTTTTAGCCATGATCGGCTTTTACAGGGGGGGAATAGAGCCAGATTATCTATGCGAATGCGGCGAAGATCCGACAGTTTACAGCTTCGCCGCCACAGCCGACCCCAACGGCAACTGCGCACCCAACGAGCTTAGCGACGTGGTTACCGAGATCGGCGCCTACCGGGGAACCATGACGGCCTCCGGCTGCCCCGACTGCCCCGGTACGGAGGGGATAGTGATTCGAGAAAATGAAGGTCAATAAGGGCGGAAATATGAAAACGCTACTCTCAATAATATTGGCTATATTGTTCATGCAATCACCGGCCTCCGCCCAATCGAACAAGATCGTCATCGGCCCACTGGAGGGGGATGACGCCGGTGTTTTGACAGTGCACAATGGCGAAGCCATAGAGGTTGAGATATGGGTGCGAACCGATCCGGATAATCCGGCGGTGGTTATAGGCGTGAGCCACGGATTATTGTCAGAGGATATCATCATAGCGGAGCGAAATGGCATGGATGTTGAGCCCCCGTACGACGAATGGCTTCAATATTTTGTAGATGGGCCCTTTACAGATGCCGACGGGGGTGCTTACCCTTATCCTGCCGGCTTTATCGGCGAGATGCAGGGTGCAATCTGGTGTGGCTTTTTGCCGCCTTGCCCCGACCAACCCATAGACACTCAGGGCGAATGGGACCTTTACGGCACATGGCTGATGGATGTTAATATCGGAATACCGACAGAGCAAACTTATTTCCCATTCCAGGAAGGATGGTACCCCCATAGCGGGTATGGCACCCTATGGGCATTCGACGGTGGTGGCATGGTCACTCCCGAGCAGTCTTACTGCGGCCTTTATTTTGAGCCATATCCTTGTTCATATATCCCCGGCGACTGCGACCATAACGGTTTTCCAATAGAACTCACCGATGTCCTGGCCATGATAGGTTTTTACAGGGGAACGATGAGACCAGATTTATGCGAATGCGGCGATGATCCCTTAATGCTCTATTTTGCTGCCACCGCCGACCCCAACGGCAACTGCGCGCCCAACGAGCTTCTGGACGTGGTTACCGAGATAGCCGCCTACCGGGGAACCATGACAGCCTCCGGCTGCCCAGATTGCCCCGGTACGGAGGGTTTGTTGCGAAAATAAGGCGGTAATATGAAGAATCTATTCAAAACATTATTGGTAACCTCTTTAATAACAGCGTCAGCTTCCGCCCAATCCAATAAGATCGTCGTCGGCCCGCTGGTGGGGGATGATGCCGGAGTCCTGACCGTGCACAATGCTGAGGCTATAGAAGTTGAACTCTGGGTGCGGACCGACCCGGCTAATCCAACTTCCATTATCGGCGTGGCGCATGGTTTATCCTCAGATAATGTTATTATTGCTGAGCGAAATGGAGTTGTTATAGAACCTGAATACGACGAGCCCTATTGGTGCACAGTCTGGGTCGACGGGCCTTTTATCCATAATCCAGCTGACGATTTCCCCATTCCGGAAGGTTTGACATGCGAGATCTCGGTCGGATTATATACATGGTGGCCCGACTGCATCGGCTGGCCGCTCAATACTCAGGGCGAATGGGACCTCTACGGCACCTGGCTGATGGTTGTTAATACCGGAATACCAACAGAGCAAACTTATTTCCCATTGGAAGAGGGCTGGTATCCCCACAACGGAGAGGGCACAAACTGGGCATTCGACCGTGGTGGAGGCGTCACTCCGCAACAGTCTTACTGCGGCCTGTATTTTGAATCTAACATCTGCTCCTATATCCCCGGCGACTGCGACCATAACGGCTTTCCAATAGAACTCACCGATGTTCTGGCCATGATAGGCTTTTACAGAGGGGGAATAGAGCCAGATTATCTATGCGAATGCGGGGAAAACCCGACAGTATACAACTTCGCGGCCACAGCCGACCCCAACGGCAACTGCGCGCCCAACGAGCTTCTGGACGTGGTTACCGAGATAGCCGCCTACCGGGGGACGATGACCGCCTCCGGCTGCCCCGACTGCCCCGGTACGGAGGGGATTGTGATTCGAGAAAATGAGGATCAATAAGGGGGAAATATGAAGAGGCTCTTCTGGCTATTACTGATTATATCTTTTATTTCATCATCAGCTTTCGGACAGGGCCTGAATAAGATCGTCTTCGGCCCGCTGGAGGGAGATGAAGCCGGGGTTCTAACCGTGCATAACGGTGAAGATATCGAGATCGAAATGTGGGTTCGAACAGACCCTAATAATCCAGGGCCTGTTGATAACATATTTCATGCTCTACTCTCTGAAGATATTATTATCGCCGAACGAAATGGTATTGTTATTGAACCTCCGTATGACAATGCCAACTGGGGGGGCTTTGTGGGTGTAGACGGTCCTTACGTTCATAATCCAAACGATAATTACCCTATTCCTGAGGGTTATACATGTGAAATCCAGTATGCTCTTCATTGCGACCCTTTTCCCTGCGATACCGACGAAATGGACACACAGGGCGAGTGGGATCTTTACGGGACCTGGATGATGGTTGTCAATATGGACATCCCCGTGGATCAGACATATTTTCCTTTCATGGAAGGCTGGTACCCCGGTACGGGAAACGGTACTGAATGGTCGTTCGACGGTGGTGGCGGCGTCACTCCGGAGCAGTCTTACTGCGGTCTTTATTTCCCGATGCCCCAAACCAATAAGATCGTCTTCGGCCCGCTGGTGGGAGATGAGGCTGGAGTCTTGACGGTGCATAACAACCAGGCCATCGGAGTTGAACTCTGGGTTCGTACCGATCCGGATAATCCGGCGGTGGTTACAGGCGTGCAACACGGGTTATTGTCAGAGGATATCATTATCTTAGAGCGAAACGGAATGGATATCGAGCCTCAATATGAATCTAATTACTGGCAAACATTTGTCGACGGCCCATACTCTTATGATGACCCGTATGAATATGAATTTCCCATCCCTCCGGGCTGGACCTGTGAAATGCAGTGGGCTCTCCGCTGCGATTTGCCGCCCTGCGACGGCGAACCCATGGACACTCAGGGCGAATGGGACCTCTACGGTACCTGGCTGATGATCACCAACATCGAAATACCGACAGAGGAAACTTATTTCCCATTCCAGGAGGGATGGTATCCACATAGCGGGGAAGGCACCCACTGGTCATTCGAAGGTGGTGGAGGCGTATACCCTGAGGAAGATTACTGCGGTTTGTATTTCGAACAGTATATCTGCGAATATATTCCCGGCGACTGCGACCATAACGGCTTTCCGATAGAACTCACCGATGTCCTGGCCATGATAGGTTTTTACAGGGGAACGATGAGACCAGATTTATGCGAATGCGGCGATGATCCCTTAATGCTCTATTTTGCTGCCACCGCCGACCCCAACGGCAACTGCGCGCCCAACGAGCTTCTGGACGTGGTTACCGAGATAGCCGCCTACCGGGGAACCATGACAGCCTCCGGCTGCCCAGACTGCCCCGGCTCGGAGGGGCTCGTAATTCGAGAAAATAAAGGGCATTAGGGAGGATATATGAAAACGTTACTCTCAATAATATTGGCGATATCGATCATGCCGTCAGCGGCCCTTTCGCAGGACCTGAACAAAATCGTCTTCGGGCCTCTTGTGGGCGACAGTGCCGGAATACTGACTGTCCGCAACGGGGAGGAAATTGCCATTGAAATGTGGATACACGCTGATCCCGAAAATCCATCATGTATTATAGGTCTATCTCATGGACTCATAACCGACGACGCTATCATTGCTGAAAGAAACGGCGTTGTCATCGATCCGTATTATGATGAACCCTACTGGGAGTCAGTCTGGGTTGATGGCCCATTTGACCACAACCCGGAAGATCCCTTTCCGATCCCGGAAGGACATACCGGTGAAAACCAGGTTGCCCTGGGATCCCTATTTGGTGGTTGTGATAGCATTCTTCATATACTCCCGGATACGGGATGGGTTTATTACGGGTCGTTTTTAATGGTATGTAACGATAACGTACCGCTGGGCGAAATATATTATCCATTTTCCATAGGCTGGTATCCGCATAGCGGTCAGGGAACCAGCTGGTCGTTTGATAACCCTCCGGGCGGCAGTGTTGAACCGGAGCAGGATTACTGCGGACTTTATTTCGTGCCGGAATGCGATTATGTTCCCGGCGATTGCGACCACGACGGGACTCCGTGGAGGCTTACCGATGTAGTCTCCATGATCGCCTTCTACAGAGGCTTTGCGGAACCTCCCTATACGTGCTACTGCCCGCCTCATGATGACGATTACCCTCCCGGCGCCGATCCCGACGGCAGTTGTGTTCCGTATGAGCTCTCCGACGTGGTCATCATGATCACCATGTTCCGGGGTCCTGGATGGCCGCCTTCCGGCTGCCTCGATTGCCGAACTTTCGGCAGGGTGGATTCGAGAAATGGCGATAATGAGAACCTCGTGCCAACCCTGAAATCAAAGGCTAAGATCGAGAAAGAATGAATGGATTAATATGAAAAAGCTACCGCTTGCATTGTTGATTATTCTCTCAGGCACAGCTCTCGCTTCGGCGCAGGATTTAAACAAAATCGTCTTCGGGCCGCTGGAGGGAGATGAGGCGGGAGTTTTGACCGTGCATAATGGCGAAGATATTGAGATTGAGATGTGGGTCCGGACCGATATCAATAATCCTGAACCCGTTTTTGCCGTAAGCCACGCTTTAATGTCAGAAGATGAGATCATAGCTGAGCGTAACGGCGCCCAGCTTGATCCGGATTATGACATGCCGAACTGGGAGCAAGTCTTCGTTGATGGGCCATTTAATCATAATCCCAATGATCCCTTCCCAATACTTGAAGGCCACACCTGCGAGATGCTGGGTGCTCTTTATATTGTTTTCCAAGACCCCTACCCGGGTAGCCATCCCCTTGATACTCAGGGAGAATGGGATTATTATGGTGCTTTCCTGATGTCCTGTAATGCTGATATCCCGATCGATAATACTTATTATCCGTTTTCAGCGGGTTGGTATCCTCATAACGGATTAGGTTTCCGATGGACATTCGAGGTAGGCGAATACGTCATACCGGAGCAGGATTATTGCGGGCTTTACGTAACCACAAATGCAGACCCGGAGTTCACGATCTGTCCTCAAGATACGCAGCATGTTGCTCCCCGGCAGCCGATCTGCCTCGATGTCGCCGGCGTGGACGCAGATACGCTCGATGATCTACATATCTCCCTGATCTCCGGACCCGGTACATATTCCGAGGAAATTGGCGGGCCCGGAGGCTTTACCTCGGGTATCTGGTGCTGGGATAATCCTGCGCCAGGCGCCCACACCGTCCTGCTCGAGCTCAACGACAATGCCGGCGGAGTCGTCTATTGCGAATTTATCCTCGATGTTGAGGACATCGCCCTGGAGATCGAGTCTGTCGCGGGGTTCCCTGGTGCTACGGTCGTGGTTCCCATTCGCTTGCACACCTGGCTTTTGAGGACCGGCGGTGTGGAGCTCCTCATAACCTGGGATCCGGCGGATCTGAAACTTACGGAAGTCGTACCTAAGTCACGCATGGACTTCGGCAATGAATACTTCAACCACGATGTAGACAATCCCTGTGATCCGCCCTGCGACCCGGGTGGCGCCGTCAGGATTTCCTGGATATCGGATATTGACGACGGCATTCCCCATGCCCCGGCCGGCGCCGGCAGCGACCCGATCTTAGAGTTGATTTTCGATGTCTACCCCGGCCTGCCATGGGATATGAATATTCCCATCTCCTTCTTCACCCAGCACGATACGGATAACATCGTTGCCGATTCATCCGGTAATGTCTGGTTCACTCCCGAATTAATCGACGGATGTATCGGAGTGCAGGATCCCTTTACATTCAGGAAGGGCGACCCAAATATGAATGGCCATTTCTTTGAAATAGGCGATGTATTGCTGGTTATTCGTCGTTTGATTGAGGGCTATGTCGTCTGGTCTGAGAACGGCACTAATGACGACGACCTGCAAGAATACGCCGCTGACTTGAATAGAAACGGATTTGTGGATTTTTCAGATCTAATGACGTTCATCAACATTTTCAACGGTATTGTCGATCCCCCGTATAAGTTCCGGCCAGGCTCCGGGGTGGCACGTATCAGCATGACCGAAAATATCGGAGACAATGTGGTTGTATCTATCGATGCGGATGTTGATATTGGCGGGGTCCTTGTCAGAATCTCTCATCCGGGCATTGAGCTTGATGCTCCTTATGTCGAAAACAGCATGGAGATTCGCCACCACGATTCCGATGGCCTCATGAGCGCTGTCGTATATTCGCTGGAGGCAAATACCATACCGGCCGGCAATTCGCATCTTTTCACCATACCTGTTCTCCCTAACGAGGATGGTTGCCTGCGCTTCACCGAGGTTTCCTCCGCCGACTCTTATGGTCGTCTGATGGAGACTGTGGCTTCTCTGGAGACTCCTCTGCCAACTACCTTTGCCGTCGAGCAAAACTACCCCAACCCATTCAATGCCTCCACAACCATCCGATACAGCCTGCCGGAGGCCAGCGAGGTCACAATCGAAATCTTCAACATCCTGGGGCGGAAGGTTGAGACGCTGGTTCAGGAAAAACAGGCTGCCGGCTATAATCAGGTGGTCTGGGATGCTGAGAATCAGCCGTCGGGAGTCTATTTCTATTGGATAAAAGCCGGAGAATATAAGGAATCGAGGAGCTGTTTGCTTCTGAAATAGAGGCTCAAGGGGGAAAATATGAAGAAGTTAGCAGCGGCGACATTAATCGTGATTTTCAGCTTATCTATAGCCTCCGCCCAATCCAACAAGATCGTCTTCGGCCCGCTGGAGGGAGATGATGCCGGGGTTTTGACGGTGCATAATGGTGAGGCTATTGAGATTGAGATGTGGGTACGGACAGATCCGGATAATCCTGCCCCTATTATCGGCGTATCGCATTGCCTGATGTCTGCGGATACTATTATCGCCAGCCGCAACGGTGCCACATTTGATTCCGACTATGGCTATCCGTGTTGGGATACCTTCGTCAGCCCCCCATTCGGACACCCGTATGATCCGAACATTCCCGAAGGACATACGATACAAGTTGCAGCCGCTATCTATACGATATTCGATCCTCCCTGCCACCCAATGGATACGAACGGCGAATGGGACTATTACGGGGCTTTTTTGATGACATGCAATACCGGCCTGCCTGTCGACAGCACATATTACCCGTTTTTAGCTGGCTGGTTTCCGCACAGCGGGCAGGGAACCAGTTGGTCTTTTGAAGCTCCGCCGGGCGGAAGCGTGGAGCCAGAACAGGATTACTGCGGGCTCTTTTTTCAACCCGAAACCCGTATCGGCCAGAATGAAGGATTGCCTGAAGAGTTTTCCCTTTTCCAAAACCACCCTAATCCGTTCAACACCAAGACCACAATCCGATATAGCCTGCCGGAAGAGAGCGACGTCACCATCGAAATCTACAATATCCTGGGACGAAAGATTGAGACGCTGGTATCGGGAATACAGCCAGCCGGATGGCATTCGATGGTATGGGATGCTGAAAATCGGCCGTCAGGAGTCTATTTCTATTGGATAAAAGCCGGAGAATATAAGGAATCGAGGAGCTGTTTGCTTCTGAAATAGAAGGTCAAGGGGGAAAATATGAAAAGATTACTGATGCCATTATTAATCGTGATTTTCGGCTTAGCTACAGCCTCCGCCCAATCCAACAAGATCGTCTTCGGGCCGCTGGAGGGGGATGAAGCCGGGGTTCTAACCGTTCACAATAGTGAGGCTATCGGAATTGAGATGTGGGTGCGAACAGACCCGGATAATCCTACGCCCATTATCGCCACAGCGCATGGTCTGATGTCTGAAAATGTGATCATAGTGGAACGAAATCGAATGGATCCTGAGCCGGAATATAACTCACTGCCTTGGGCACAGTTCTTTATAGACGGGCCTTATGTATATGATCCCCAATATGACTTTCCTATACCTGAAGGCTGGACATGCGAAATGCAAGGTGCATTATGTTGTGACCTCCCAGGTGACCCTGGGCCGCGTCTTGACACCCAGGGCGAATGGGATCTTTACGGTACCTGGCTGATGGTCACTAATACCGAAATAGCGACAGAGCAAACTTACTTCCCATTCGTAGAAGGCTGGTATCCGCATAGTGGCTTTGGTACTTCCTGGGTGTTCGAGTGGGGTGATGATTGGGTTGAACCTGACAAGTCTTACTGCGGGTTGTATTTCGAATCTAATATCTGCGTCTATCTCCCCGGCGACTGCGACCATAACGGCTTTCCGATAGAACTCACTGATGTCCTGGCCATGATCGGTTTTTATAGAGGGGGAATAGAGCCAGATTATCTATGCGAATGCAGCGAAGATCCGACAGTTTACAACTTCGCCGCCACAGCCGACCCCAACGGCAACTGCGCCCCCAACGAGCTTCTGGACGTGGTTACCGAGATAGCCGCTTACCGTGGAACCATGACAGCCTCCGGCTGCCCCGACTGCCCCGGCTCCGAAGGAATAGTGAATCGAGAAAATGAAGGGCGATAGGAGGCCATTATGAGGACCCTGGGATTTATATTGTTTGCATTCATATCTTTAGGGATGTCTGAGACCTCCGCGCAATCCAACAAAATCGTCTTCGGCCCGCTGGAGGGGGATGAGGCTGGAATCCTGACAGTGCATAACGGAGAGGCCATCGGAGTTGAACTCTGGGTACGGACAGATCCGGATAATCCCACCGGCATCTGTGGCATGGCCCATGGCCTATCATCAGATGATCTTATAATAGGGAGTCGAAACGGAATCGATATTGAACCTGAGTATGACATGCCGAATTGGGAAGCCACCTGGGTTGATGGACCTTTTACGCATAATCCCGATGATCCTTTCCCAATTCCACAAGGATTTACGTGCGAAGTTCAAATTGGTTATAGTCTGTGGTGTTCACCGTTTATGGATACGAACGGCGAGTGGGATCTCTATGGCACCTGGCTGATGGTTACCAATACTGGAGTACCGATAGAGCAGCTCTATTACCCATTTGCAATGGGCTGGTATCCTCATAGCGGACAGGGAACCAGTTGGTCTTTTGAAGCTCCGCCGGGCGGCTCGGTCGTTCCCGAGCAGGATTACTGCGGGCTCTATTTTGAAACCGAAACCCGTATAGACGAGAATAAAAGATTGCCCCAGGAGTTTTCATTGGCTCAAAACTATCCCAATCCCTTCAATGCCAAGACCACAATCCGATACAGCCTGCCGGAAAAGAGCGATGTCACCATAGAAATCTTCGATATCCTGGGGCGGAAGGTTGAGACGCTGGTTCAAGAAAGACTGGCTGCCGGCTATCATCAGGTGGTCTGGGACGCTGAGAATCAACCATCAGGAAATTATATGTACTGGATAAAAGCCGGAAAATATAAGGAATCGAGGAGCTGTTTGCTTCTGAAATAGAAGCTCAAGGGGGAGAATATGAAGAAGCTATTACTGGCGACATTAATCGTGATTTTCAGCTTATCTATTGCCTCCGCCCAATCCAACAAGATCGTCTTCGGGCCGCTGGAGGGGGATGATGCCGGGGTTTTGACGGTGCACAATGCGGAGAGTATCGAAGTTGAACTCTGGGTGCGGACCGATCCGGATAATCCTGACTGGATCATAGCTGTTTCCCACGGTTTGCTTTCTGAAGATGCCATTATCGCAGAGCGGAACGGCATGGATCCGGAGCCCGAATACAACATGCCTAACTGGGAAAGTTTCTTTGTCGACGGGCCTTTTGTACATGATCCAGACTATGCTTATCCCATTCCGATAGGGTGGACATGCGAGATGCAGGTCGCACTATGCGTCTGGAATCCGGGTTGTAGTTTGGATACCCAGGGCGAATGGGATCTTTATGGCACCTGGCTGATGGTTACGAATACCGAAATACCGGTTGAACAGACCTATTACCCTTTTGAAATGGGCTGGTACCCTCACAGTGGTCAGGGAACATCATGGGCTTTTGAAGTACCACCGGGCGGCATCATTGAGCCGGAGCAGTCTTACTGCGGGCTCTTTTTTGAACCCGAAACAAGTATCGACGAGAATGAAAGCCTGCCTGAAGAGTTTTTCCTTTTCCAAAACTACCCCAACCCGTTCAACACCAAGACCACAATCCAATACAGCCTGCCGGAAGAGAGCAATGTCACAATCGAAATATACAATATCCTTGGCCGCAGGATCGAGACGCTAATATCCGGGATTCAGCCACCCGGTTCGCATTCGGTGGTATGGGATGCTGAAAATCAACCGTCAGGAGTCTATTTCTATTGGATAAAAGCCGGAAAATATAAGGAATCGAGGAGCTGTCTGCTTCTGAAATAGAAGGTCAATGGGGAAAATATGAAGAAGTTAGCAGCGGCGACATTAATCGTGATTTTCAGCTTATCTATAGCCTCCGCCCAATCCAACAAGATCGTCTTCGGCCCGCTGGAGGGAGATGATGCCGGGGTTTTGACGGTGCATAATGGTGAGGCTATTGAGATTGAGATGTGGGTACGGACAGATCCGGATAATCCTGCCCCTATTATTGGCATATCGCATTGTCTGATGTCTGCGGATACTATTATCGCCAGCCGTAACGGTGCCACATTTGATCCAGACTACAGCTATCCGTGTTGGAATACCTTCGTCAGCCCCCCATTCGGACACCCGGATTATCCGGACCTTCCCGAAGGACATACGATACAAGCTGCAGGCGCTATGCATACGGTATTCGATCCTCCCTGCGATTCAATAGATACGAACGGCGAATGGGATTATTACGGGGCTTTTTTGATGACATGCAACACCGGCCTGCCAACAGATGAAACCTATTATCCGTTTTCTATGGGTTGGTATCCTCACAGCGGCGAGGGAACAAAATGGGCATTCGCGGGAGGTGGCGGCATCGAGCCGGAACAGTCTTACTGTGGGCTGTATTTTGAGCCATATCCTTGTTTGTACATTCCCGGCGACTGCGACCATAACAGCTTTCCAATAGAACTCACTGACGTCCTGGCCATGATAGGCTTTTACAGGGGGAATATAGAGCCAGATTATCTATGCGGCTGCGGAGAAGACCCCATAATACACGATTTCGCTGCCACCGCCGATCCCAACGGCAACTGCGCCCCCAACGAGCTTCTGGACGTGGTTACCGAGATAGCCGCCTACCGTGGAACCATGACAGCCTCCGGTTGCCCCGACTGCCCCGGCTCCGAGGGTCTGGTAAAGCGAGAAGATGAAGGTCAATAAGGGGCGAATATGAAAACGCTGCTCTCAATATTCTTGGTGATATCGATCATGCCGTCAGCGGCCGTTTCGCAGGACCTGAACAAGATCGTCATCGGCCCGCTGGTGGGAGATGATGCTGGCATTTTGACTGTGCATAACGGCGAAGATATTGAGATTGAGGTATGGGTGCGGACCGACCCGGGTAACCCGGTTTATATAGTCTTTGTTGCTCATGGTCTGTTGTCTGAAAACGCAATCATAGCGGAGCGAAATGGAATGGACCCTGAGCCTGTATATGACATGCCACCTTGGGAGTCATTCTGGGTCGATGGACCTTTTGTCCATAATCCGGAAGACAACTTTCCAATCCCCTCAGGGTGGACCTGCGAAATGCAGGCTGCATGGCTCGGCTGGACCGATCCACCACCACCTCTCGATACACAGGGAGAATGGGACCTCTACGGCACCTGGCTTATGGTTACGAATACCGAGATACCGATAAACCAGACCTATTACCCACTTGCAATGGGCTGGTATCCGCACAGCGAGCAGGGGACCTTCTGGGGTTTTCCAGTGCCTCCCGGTGGCTCGGTGGAACCCGAGCAGTCTTACTGCGGGCTCTATTTTGAACCCGAAACAAATATCGACCAGAATGAAAGATTGCCGCAGGAGTTTTCTCTGGCTCAAAACTACCCCAATCCCTTCAATGCCAAGACCACAATCAAATATGGCCTGCCGGAAGCGAGGGAGGTTACAATCGAAATCTACAATACCCTGGGACGGAGGGTTGAGACGCTGGTTCAAGAAAAACAGGCTGCCGGCTATCATCAGGTGGTCTGGGATGCTGAGAATCAGCCGTCAGGAGTCTATTTCTATTGGATAAAAGCCGGAGAATATAAGGAATCGAGGAGCTGTTTGCTTCTGAAATAGAAGGTCAAGGGGGAAAATATGAAGAAGTTATCAGCGGCGACATTAATAGTGCTTTTCGGCTTAGCTATAGCCTCCGCCCAATCCAACAAAATCGTCTTCGGCCCGCTGGAGGGAGATGAGGCTGGGGTCTTGACGGTGCATAATGGTGAGGCTATTGAGATTGAGGTATGGGTCAGGACGGATCCATTGAATCCCGCTCCCGTCGTGGGATTTGCCACCGGATTATTGTCAAATGATAGCTTCATAGCCGAAAGAAACTGTGCCATTTTTAATCCCGAATACCATTGGGAAAGTATGGGCTGCGACGGCCCGTTTCGACACGATCCGGATGATCCTTTCCCTATCCCGGAAGGTCATACATCGGAATTCATATGGGCCATCTGTCCGCTTTTTCCCCCTCCCTACTGTGATACTCTTGATACCGGTGGCGAATGGGATTATTTAGCCTCCTTCCTGATGGTCTGCAATACCGGCGTGCCAACAGATGAAACCTATTATCCGTTTTCTATTGGCTGGTATCCTCACAGCGGCGAGGGAACAAAATGGGCATTCGCGGGTGGTGGTGGCATCACCCCGGAGCAAGACTATTGCGGATTGTATTTTGATGAAATTATCGTTTGCGATTACATCCCCGGAGATTGCGATCATAACGGCTTTCCAATAGAACTCACCGATGTTCTGGCCATGATAGGATTTTACAGGGGGAATATAGAGCCAGATTATCTATGCGAATGCGGCGAAGATCCTACAGTCTACAACTTCGCCGCCACCGCCGACCCCAACGGGAACTGCGCCCCCAACGAGCTTCTGGACGTGGTTACGGAGATAGCCGCCTACCGGGGAACCATGACAGCCTCCGGTTGCCCCGACTGTCCCGGCTCGGAGGGGCTGGTGATTCGAGAAAATGAAGATCAATAAGGGAGAAATATGAAAACGCTGCTATCAATATTATTGGCGATATCGATCATGCCGTCAGTGACAGTTTCGCAGAACCTGAATAAGATCGTTTTCGGGCCGCTGGAGGGGGATGATGCCGGGGTTTTGACCGTGCACAACGGCCAGGCTATTGAGATTGAGATGTGGATTAGAACGGATCCGAATAATCCTGCGCCTATTATCGGCGTATCGCATTGCCTGATGTCTGCGGATACCATTATCGCCAGCCGCAGTGGTGCCACATTTGATCCCGACTATAGCTATCCCTGTTGGGATACCTTCGTTAGCCCCCCATACGGACACCCGGATGATCCGAACATTCCCGAAGGATATACGATACAAGCTGCAGGCGCTATCTATACGGTATTCGATCCTCCCTGCCACCCAATGGATACGAACGGCGAATGGGACTATTACGGGGCTTTTTTGACGACATGTAATACCGGCGTGCCAATAGATGAAACCTATTATCCATTTTCCAGTGGCTGGTATCCCCACAGCGGGCAGGGAACCAGTTGGTCTTTTGAAGCTCCTCCGGGCGGAAGCGTTGATCCAGAACAGGATTACTGCGGGCTCTATTTTGAGCCGGAGATCACTATCGATCCTATTCCTGAGATTCCCTCTGAGTTTTCATTGGCTCAAAACTACCCCAATCCGTTCAACACCAGGACCACAATCCAATATAGCCTGCCGGAGGAGAGCGGGGTCACAATCGAAATCTACAATATCCTGGGGCGGAAGGTTGAGACGCTGATTCGAGAAAAACAGACAGCCGGCTATCATCAGGTGGTCTGGGATGCTGAAAATCAACCGTCAGGAAACTATTTGTACAGAATTAAGGTTGCGGAGTATGTGGAAACGAGGAGTTGCCTGCTTTTGAAATAAAGCCGGGACTATGCAAACGGCTTTCCAGAATATGCAGGCAAATCGCAATGAACGGATTTTTCGAAAAGAGGACTTGTAAATCTGGTGTCTTAATCGGTGATTCTCAGGATCTGGCGTCAGCCTTTTCCTGGTATGTGAAAATCAACCGATTAATGGATAAGGAGCCACCCATTTGCCTGCTCAAAAAAAAGGCAAATAAGCTCCACAATTTTTGCAAAAAAGTCTTGACATGGTTGGAAAATGCAATATATTGTTGACATCAAGGATGAGTCGGTTTTGGCCTCTCTGTTATGGTCATTTGCTGTTGAGGTAAGATCGGGCGATTTAAGGGGTTGGCAAGCAAGAGTGTTAATAAATAAACAGTTTTACCTGATCAAAAGGAGTAAAACATGAGGAAATTGTTGTTGTTGGGTTTGGCCATTGTTTTCGCATTCAGCTTGGCATCGGCCGAATCAAACAGGCTGGTCTATGGACCATTGGTTGGCGACGACGCGGGTGATATCTTAGTCGAGTTTGCCGGCGATCCCGTTGAGGTCGAAATGTGGGTCCGCACCGATCCGGAAAATCCGGCCGCATTCGTGGGAGTGAACCATTCACTGATGACCGAGGATGCAGTTGTTGCCACGCGCAATGGCGTAACTATCGATCCCGCTTACGCGCCGCCGATGTGGGAGACAATCTGGCTCGACGGCCCATACATCCACGATGATGCTGATGATTTTCCTATACCGGTGGGCCACACCAGCGAGTCGGCGGTTGCCTTATACTTTGTATTCGGCGAACCTGAAGGTGATCCTCTGGATACGCAGGGAGATTGGGATTTATACGGATCCTATAGCGTGGTCACCAATGAAGAGGCTCTTGAAGGCGAATACCATCCGTTCTCGACGGGCTGGTATCCCCACAGCGGGCAGGGCACCAGTTGGTCATATGAAACGCCTCCGGGCGGAAGCGCTGATCCCGAACAGGATTACGCTACATTGAATATCGGCCTGCTGGCCGCTGACGATGACGACATCCTGCCCATTGAATTCTCTCTGGCCCAGAACTACCCCAATCCATTCAACGCCTCCACCACCATCGAATTCAGCCTGCCGCAGGCCAGCGAAGTTACGATCCATATTTATGATATCCTGGGTCGTAGCATCGAAACGCTGAATACAGGCACGCAGACTGCCGGTAATCATTCCGTTGTCTGGCATGCCGATAACCAGCCATCGGGCGTCTATTTCTACAGAATCCAGGCCGGGAATTTCAGCGATCAGAAGAGCTGCCTTCTTCTGAAATAACAGAAAGTCAATACGGCTCGAATATGGGCGGTCCTTTTGGGCCGCCTTTTTATTTGTGCAATGGCATCATCTATATCCAGCCGCAAAAGAAAATACAAGCATCGACCATTACTATCTTTAATGTTTAAAATCCTGCCTTCTGCGATGACAGCATCATTTTCCAGTAAATAGAAACTTTTCCATATAGACAGCAGTATCCTAAATGTGGTTCAATTAAGCACGATTGGCTTGGTTGTATTCCTGCAATTCGTAAGGAGATTCAGATGAAAAAATTCGGGCTTTCGGTTACGATGACCTTGATCTTAACGGGGCTTTTGCTTATCGGCAAGGCAGCTTCCTCCTACGGGGAGGTTAAGAAAATCCCCCAGAGATCGGAGATCGACGATAGATACAAATGGAAACTGGAGCACATATATCCCGATACTCTGGCCTGGCTGGCCGATTATGAGTGGCTTAAATCCCGGATGGGCGAGCTTGAGAGCTTCAAGGGGAAACTAGGTGAATCGGCAGATATTCTTTACAGCTGTCTGCAAATCCAGGATAGCCTGAATATCGTACTGGGCAAGCTTTACGTCTATGCCTACATGAAACAGGATGAGGATACCCGTATCCCGGAATACCAGCAGATCGGCGGCAAGGTTGCTTCCATCAATTCCCAGTTCGGAGCCATGGAATCGTTTATCAATCCCGAAATACTGGAGATACCGGATGATAAGCTGAAGGGTTTTCTGGAGTCCCACGATGGTCTAAAGACATATAAATTCTATCTTGAAAATCTGATTCGTTCCAAAGAGCATATCCTTTCACCGGAGGAGGAGAATATCCTGGCTCTGGCCGGAAATGCCACCGGCGGCACGAAGGATATCTTTCGAATGTTGTACTATGCCGATGTTAAATTCCCCACGGTTACAGATGAGAACGGTGATGAGATTGAATTAACGCGGGAACGATACCGTGAAATCCTGGAATCGCCGGATCGTGAAGTAAGAAAAAACGCCAGTAAGGCCTATAACGAGGCGTATCAAAAATATTTCAACACGCTGGGCGCCGCACTGGCGACGACCGCTAAGAATAACTGGTTTTACGCGCAGGCCAGGAATTACAACAGCTGTCTCGAACATTCCCTCGATGATGATAACATACCGACATCGGTGGTTACCGGCTTGGTAGAGGCCGTCAACGCCAACCTCGAGCCACTCCATAAGTGGATGTCGATTCGCAAGAGGGTGCTGGGTATCGATGAACTACACGGCTATGACAGGTCGGTTCCACTTGTTCCCGAGGCCAAGGAGATGATTCCCTACGACCAGGCCAACGAGATTCTGATAGAGGGCCTCAAGCCCATGGGCATATCTTATATGTCCGATCTAAAAAAGGGACTCAAGGCCGGTTGGATAGACGTCTACGAGACCGAAGGCAAAAGAAGCGGCGGCTATCATTGGGGATCTTATGCCACTCAACCATATATTCTGATGAATTACAATGACAATATCGATGGTTTGTTTACGCTGGCTCACGAGATGGGCCATGCCATGCACAGCTTTTACTCAAAAGGAAATCAGCCCTACAGAGATTCACACTATGCAACATTCGTGGCCGAAGTGGCTTCGACAACCAACCAGACGATCCTGATCAAAGATCTGATCAAAAACACCAAAGACAAAAAGAAGAAAATGTATCTTCTGAATCACTTCGTCGAGGAGATTATCGGAGTATTTTACGTGCAGACGATGTTTACGGAGTTCGAGCTGGCCGTGCATGAGACCATCGAGAAAGGCGAGGCTCTTTCCGCCGAGGGTTTGAAACAGATGTATAGCGATCTATCCCGGAAATACTGGGGCCCCGAATACGTTATCGATGAATGGGGCGGCTGGGGAGGCATACGGATACCACATTATTTTACTCATAGGCCATACTATGTTTTCCAGTACGCCACCAGCTTTGCCGCAGCGCTGGCAGTTTCTCAGAAGATCCTCGATGGTGACTCCGACGCAAGAGAGCGTTATATCGAGTTTTTGGCCTGGGGCGGCAACGATTATCCGGTGGCTCAACTTCAAAAGATCGGAATCGATATGACCACGCCGGAGCCCGTCAATGATGCTATCGCACTGTTCTCGGAGCTGGTGGATGAGATGGAAAAGCTCCTCAATGAATGAAGGATAATCGAGGACAATTCTCTCCCCCGGGGCGAGGCAGACAGCTCGATTTTTAGCCTATCGCCTCGCCTCTCATATTACAGGTTTTCCATGCAGGAAATATTGGAGATTTGACCGGATTTTTATTATAATCGGAGAGACATATGGGAAAAAGAAGTAAAGCAACCGATCCTGTCTGCGGTATGACGGTTGAGCCCGAAACCGCTAAATACGAGACTTCATATAAAGGCCAGGATTACTATTTCTGTGCTGCCTCATGTCTGGAGAATTTCAAAAAAGATCCGGAAAGGTATATTAATGGGAAAAAATCCACTGTTGCTACGCCTGAACCTCTACATCCAGCACGCGGCAAGACCGCTTTAGAAGCCGAAATCACCATGCCCGTCGCCGGGATGCACTGCGCCTCCTGCGTGACCAAGGTCGAGAAATCGATTCGCGATCTCGATGGCGTGGCCGAGGTATCGGTCAATCTCGCCACCGAAAAGGTGTCTGTGAAATATGATTCGACAAAAACCGGTCCCGGCAGATTCGTCGACGCCGTCAAATCGTTGGGATACGATATACCCTTGCAGACGACCGAACTCGCGATCTCAGGGATGAGCTGCGCCTCCTGCGTTGCCAAGATCGAGGATGGGCTCCGCCGAACCACGGGAGTGCTGGAGGCATCGGTTAACCTGGGGACCGAGAGAGCTTTCGTCACCCACGTTCCCGGAATAGGCTTCGGCGATCTTAAAAGGGCTATCGAATCAACCGGATATAATGTCCTCGATATCCCCTCTGAGGCTGCCGAGGATATCGAGCAACAACTGCGGGAGAGGGAATATCATAATCTGAAGACCAGGTTCACGGTTTCGGCGGTGCTTACGGCCCTGCTGCTTATTCTGGCCATGTCGAAGCTTTTTACACCATCCGTCAATCATTTTTCGCAGCTTTTTATTACGATACCTGTTGTTTTATGGTGCGGATCGAGATTTTATATAGGCTTCTGGAAATCTCTCAGGCATAAGACAGCTGATATGAACACGCTGGTTGCGGTGGGCACGGCGGCCGCATTCATCTATAGTCTAATCGCAACCGTAAATCCCGGGATATTAGCATCGGCGGGCCGCCAGGCTGATGTTTATTTCGATACGGCGGCGGTTATCATCACCTTGATTCTACTGGGAAGACTGCTCGAATCGCGAGCCAAGGGAAAAACATCGGAAGCCATCAAAAAACTTATGGGCTTACAGGCCAAGACCGCCAGGGTGCAGCGGGACGGCCGCGAGATCGATATCGATATCAATGAAGTTATCACCGGAGATACGGTAATAGTCCGCCCCGGAGAAAAGATACCGACCGATGGTTTTATTCTCGATGGCTATTCCAGTATCGATGAATCGATGCTGACCGGTGAGAGCATACCGGTGGAAAAGAAAGCCGGCGATGAGGTAATCGGGTCGACCATCAACGGCACAGGAAGCTTTCGATTCAGGGCCACCAAGGTTGGCAAGGATACTGTCCTGTCACAAATCATCAAGATGGTGCAGCAGGCCCAGGGTTCCAAGGCCCCCATCCAGAGGCTGGCCGATAGAATTGCAGGAGTCTTCGTCCCCATAGTAATCGGGATTGCGGTTTTAACATTCATAATATGGTACCTCTGGGGGCCCGCTCCGGCGTTGACCATCGCTCTTTTGAACTTCGTGGCGGTATTGATAATTGCATGTCCCTGCGCGCTTGGGCTGGCTACACCCACGGCCATCATGGTGGGAACAGGTGTCGGCGCCGAAAACGGTATCCTGATAAAGGGCGGAGAAAGTCTCGAGGGCGCTCATCGGGTTAATACCGTGCTATTCGATAAAACCGGCACCCTGACCAGGGGCAAGCCGGAAGTAACAGATGTAATTGCAACCAATGGATTTTCAAAAAAAGAGATCTTGTATCATGCGGCCTCGCTGGAGAGAAGATCCGAGCATCCACTGGGGGAGGCTATCGTCAAGGCGGTCGATAACGAAAAGGTATCTCTTGCAGAACCGGAGGACTTTTATTCCATACCGGGACAGGGAATCGCCGGACAGGTCGATGATCATAAAATACTTCTGGGCAACTCGAAGCTGATGGATGAAAAAGAAATCGATATCTCTCCCCTCGATTCCGATCTAAAAAGACTCCGCGGAGAGGGTAAAACCACTATGATTCTGTCGGTGGACAAAAAGCCCGCGGGCCTTATAGCCGTGGCCGATACATTGAAGCCGGATGCCAAAAAAGTTATCGACATGCTTCATAAGGCAGGGATAAAGACCGCCATGATAACCGGGGATAATGAAAACACGGCGGCGGCGGTAGCATCCCGGATAGGTATGGATGATGTCATAGCCGAGGTCCAGCCCCAGGATAAAGCCCAACGAGTCAAGCAGCTTCAGGATGAAGGCCGAGTGGTGGCCATGGTTGGCGATGGTATCAATGACGCCGTGGCGCTGGCCCAGGCGGATCTGGGAATAGCTATCGGCTCCGGCACCGATATCGCAATGGAGGCATCGGATATCACGCTGCTTTCCGATGATCTCTCCGGCGTTGTCCGGTCTATCGAGCTTTCCAAAAAGACCCTGCGAACTATCAGGTGGAATCTCTTCTGGGCATTTATATATAACATTATCGGAGTTCCCATAGCCGCCGGCGTTCTATATCCATTTGTGGGAACGGCCGGCTTTCTCAACCCCATGATAGCCTCGGCGGCCATGGCTTTTTCATCGGTTTTTGTGGTGACTAATTCATTGAGGCTGAAGAGAGTAAGCTTGCAATAGAACGTATCTGACCAATAGCAATCACCTCGTCCAACAGTAAGAAATTTCTTGACTTCTAAGTAGAATTGGTTATCCATATAATTAGAGGTAGTTCGGTTTTTCACATACAAACTGCCAGCTAAAAAATGCCTCGCTGGGAGGATATAATGAGAGGGACTTTAGCTTTCACGTCGGTTTTCGTTGCTATTGGCCTTATATCAGCTTCGGCGACGATAATAAACATTCCAGATGACTATCTCACTATACAAGAAGGCATTGACGCCAGCACAAATGGCGACACTGTCCTGGTTCAGCCGGGCACATATGTCGAGAACATCAATTTCAACGGGCATAATATTGTGCTGGGATCGTTGTTTTTGACTACGGGAGATACGGCTTACATAGGCCAAACTATCATCGATGGTGACGAGTCAGGTACGGTTGTGACTTTTGAAAGCGGGGAGGACAGCACCGCTATTCTCACCGGATTTACGATACAGAATGGTTACGGGGGTATTAATTGCGTTGACTCCAGGCCAACAATCAGCAATAACATTGTCACCCATAATTTATCTGTTGGGATTTATTGCCGCACTTCGTCCAATTCCACGATCATCAACAATACAATCACTCAGAATTCAGCGGACGGAATTTATTGCTCGCATTCTAATCCTACGATCAGCAACAACACTATCAGCGAAAATTCAGGAGGTGTTGGCGGCGGGATTACTTGCCGTAATTCCAGTCGTCCCACAATCACCAACAACACTATTACCGGAAATTCGGCAAGGTCGGGTGGAGGGATTCATTGCCACCAATCCAGTCCCACGATCAGCGATAATATAATTGCCGAAAACTCGGCATGGGATGGCGGCGGCGGGGTCTGGTGTGCCCTCTATTCCAACCCTACCATCACTAACAACATCATTAATGGCAATTCATCCGAGGCCGGTGGGATTTATTGCTCCGAGTCCAGTCCCACTATTACCAACAACACCATCACCGGGAATTCAGCGTATGTTTCCGGCGGCGGTATTTATTGCGAGCTAGTTTCCAATCCTATAATCAGCAATAATGTCATCAGCGCAAATTCAGCAAGTGTTCTCGGCGGTGGGATTTATTGCTCCCAGTCCAGTCCCACTATTACCAACAACACCATCACCGGAAATTCATCGTATGTTTCCGGCGGTGGGATTTATTGCAAGCTGGTTTCCAATCCTGTGATAACCAATACCATATTCTGGGCCGATAGCGCATCATTTAGTCATGAGATTGATTTCGATGATTCATCATCACCCTATTTTACTTATTGCGACATACAGGGCGGATGGGGTGGCGAGGGAAATATCGATACCGATCCCCTCTTCCGTGATCCCGAAAACGGCGATTTTCATTTGATGGCCGACTCCTGCGGAGATGTATATAACTCACCCTGCATCGATGCCGGTGATCCTGCGATTTTCGACAGTATGCTTGGTTGCGATTGGGGATTGGGCGAATTAAGAAGTGATATGGGCACCTACGGCGGCACGCGAATCCCCACAGATGTTGACGAAGAGCAGATCCCGGAAATACCGATTCAATTTCTCTTATCCCAGAACTACCCGAATCCGTTTAACGCATCGACTAATATTCTATATACCTTGCCAAATGCTTCCCATGTTACTATCGACATCTACGACATCCTCGGGCGCAAGGTAGAAGCGCTGATTTCAGCTACACAACCCGCCGGGACGCATTCTATTGTCTGGGATGCCGGCAATTTATCTTCGGGGATATATTTCTATAGAATCAAGGCAGGGGAATATTATAGCACCAAGAGCTGTATAATATTGAAATAGGAGATGAAATCATGCGGCGGATCGCAATTTCCGTTATCGCGGTTCTGACTCTTTCCCTGACAAGCTTGCTTAGAGGACAAAATCTCGAATACGTGGGATCGACACTCTGGACAAACGTGCGTGATGTTACTGTCGTCGGCAACTACGCCTATTGCGCCTTTGTCCACGGTCTTGTCATTCTGGACATTACAGATCCAACCCAGCCCCTTTTCATCAGCCAGTCATTCTTGCCGGGGGACGCCGAGGCTGTATGCGTTTCAGGAGATTATGCTTTCATAGCCGACAGCCAATTCGGCCTTCAGATCATAAATGTTTCCGATCCCTCGAATCCCCTGCTCATCGCAGGCCTCGCTCCGGAGCTTGAAGCTCGTGGGATAGCTGTTCAGGACAACCTTGTCTTTATGGCTGAGCGGGGCAATGAATTGAATACCTGCCTGGAAATCATCGATATTGCCGACCCGGCTAATCCCGTTCTGCTGGCAAGCTATTCATCGTATTGTTATGCGGAAGACATCTTCGTTGAGGGCAACTACGTTTATCTTGCCAAGGGTTGCGGCGATACCGGCCTATTTGAAATTGTCGATGTCACCCTACCTGTGTTTCCAATCCAGGCTGGGGAAACCAATGTCGCATTTGGGAATGGTTCAGGCGTACATGTTTCCGGCGATTACGCCTTCGTTTCATTCTCCGGCTATCCTTCCGGAGGTTTCGAGATTTACGATGTTTCCGATCCTGCAAACCCAACCTCGGTCCGTATTCAATACGTAGGGACTGCGAGCGGGAGCGATATTTCTATCGTGGACGATTTCGCTTTTTTGGCCTATGGAACAGACTTGAGAATATTTGATATTTCCAATCCCTTGTCTCCAGTTTTTCTTGGGGGATGCGAAACGCCCGATTTTGCCGCCCGTTTATTTGTACGTAATAATTACGCGTATATCGCTGATTACATTTCGGGAGTATTTGTTATCGATGTCTCCGTCCCGTCCTCGCCGTTAATCTCAGGAAGTTACGAGACGTCGCAAATTACGAAAGATGTCTGTGTGCAGGGTAATTATGCATACGTAGCGCAGGGATTTTCCGGCGGCAACCTGCAAATAGTGAATATTTCAAATCCGGAAATGCCCCATCTATCAGGAACTTACGATTTTTACGGGCGCGCAACATCCGCTTACGCCTATGGAGACTATGCGTATCTTGGAGTAACGGACGTCGGCCTTGCCATAATTGATATGTCGGACCCGGAATTTCCAACCCTTGCAGGCGTTTATGAAGATCGTACTTTCATACAAGATGTTCAGGTAATTGGAAACTACGCTTACATTTTCGACCGGTATGCGGGTCTGCAGATTATCGACGTGACCGATCCCGGCAACCCATCGTTCATCGGCGGTTGTGACACGCCGGGATTCGTTTGGGGAGGCCATGTGAATGAGGAATACGCCTACATTGCCTCCGGCTATGAGGGAATTTATATAATCGATATCTCATCCCTGGATAATCCCGTTATAGTGGGCTTCTATGATGGCCAGGAATACGTCTCCGCCCGGGGCGTCTTTGCCCGAGAAAATTACGTATACGCCGCTTACCGGCAAAGGGGGCTTATAATCCTCGACGTTGGCGATCCTTCTAACCCGATACTCGTCAGCCGATACGATACGCCCGGATCGGCTTATGATGTTGTCATTACCGGTGATATCGCGCTGGTAGCCGATAGTTATGCAGGCGTTCTTTCTATTGATGTTTCCGATCCAACGGCACCCGAGCTAATCAGTCAATTCCAAACTCCCGGCAATGCTAAAAGGCTCTATTTCTACGACTATCTCTATGTAGCGGATGAAAATGCATTGTTAATATTAGATTGCAGCCAAACCGATATTCCGGACTTAAGAGAAGAATTGCCGCACTATTTCTCCATCTCGCAAAACTACCCTAACCCATTTAATGCATCAACAACCATCCGTTATAGTTTACCTTCAGCTTCCGATGTAACAATCGACATCTATGACATTATCGGCAGGATGGTTGAAACGCTGGTCAATTCAAACCAGGAAGCAGGATATCATCAGGTGATCTGGAATGCTGATAGCTTTTCATCCGGCATGTATTTTTATAAGATCCGGGCAGGAGATTATTCTGAGGCGAGGAAGATGGTTTTATTAAAATAGGGGCAAACTTGCGTAGGATTATTTCTCCAGGGATATTATGCCATCATCAAATGGAAATTGACATATTGCCTAAAAGCTTTATCTTAATAAGGCGCCATTCGATGAGAATTGAAATAAAAAAGCTTCTAAATAGATCAACAAACGAGGCGGAAAATGAATAAAACAACATTCGTGTTATCCATGGCAATGTTATTTGCATTAGTATCAATCGCCATAAGCATGCCCACCTATGTAGGCTATTCCGGGGCTCCCGGCTCAAACGGCGCCTGCGCATCGTCATGTCACGGGTCGCGGGGTGGGACAATCAAGATAACCGGTTTCCCCGAGGAATATATTTCCGGGCAAACATATACCATAACTATATCTCATGACGGCGGTAACACCATCAAACAGTTTAACGGAAGCTGCCGGATGGCGGACGGAGTCCAGAATGCGGGAGTGATTTCTGCCGGCTCCGATACGGAAACTTATAACGCTTACAATGAAACAAATGGGATTCATTTTTTATCTACCGATCGGGACTCCGGCACATTTTATTGGCAAGCGCCTCCCGGAGGCACCGGAGAAGTCAGGCTATATATTGCCGGGCATCAAGGCATCCGTAGCGGCCCTAACAGCACAATTGTACTGGCATCTACGGAACAGACCACTGCTATTGAGGATGAGATCTTTTCAATGCCGGATCGATATTATATATCTCAGAATTATCCCAATCCATTCAATGCCGCCACTACAATCAAATATGGCATACCGGAACGGTCACACGTCACAATCAGGATCTACGATATCCTCGGCCGCAAGCTTGATACGCTGGTGGATGAGGAAAGACCGGCCGGACAGCATCAAATCGTCTGGCGCGCCGATAATCAGCCATCGGGCATTTATTTCTACCATATACAGGCCGGAGAATATAAAAGCTCCGATAAGATGGTGCTGTTGAAATAAATTGAAACTTGCTTTAGCCGGCAGTTTGTTATTAATTTGGCATTATAGAGAAGAACCGGACAGAATTCTACAGGTCGATGAATTGCTTTTCAATCCGATTGTCCGGGATTGCGAGATAGTTCTATATTAACAGAACTTTGTTATGGAGGTGGCGATGATAGGATTTCTATGGTTGTTGAGTAGAAGGGGCATTTGGGTTTTGGCTGCTATCGGTCTGCTTTTCTCGTCAACAGATTTGAAGGCGGAAAGTATTACGCACAGATTCGAGATCGGCGCTTACAGGATTATCGATGACCCTGCCGGGCAGCGAATCGAACTTAATGACTCCGGGCAACTGGCGGAGCCGGGCAAACCTTTGCTTCCGGCGAAGAATATTCTGATCGCGTTGCCGCCCGGAGCCAGGGTGCAATCAGTGGACATAAAAGGTCTCGGCTTCAGCCGGCTGCCTGGCACTTATCGAATCGCGCCATCGCCACCCGTGCTTCCGTTAGTGGATCCTGATATCTACCCGGAATATATCGATAAAATAAACCAGCAATGGCAGCTATCCTATGAATCGGCCTACTCGTCGGATCAGGCCTATCCCGTGGAAAGGGGCAGGCTGACCGGCGCCGGCGCCTTGAGGAAATACGCCTACGCCTCGGTGTCGTTTTATCCGTTCAGTTATTATCCTCAATCGGGCAGATTGGAATATTACAACCGGGCCGAAATTACAGTCAATTATGATCTGCCGATCCCCGGCAGTATAGACGCTCAAAAAGTCGAGGCGTTGAAATGGGATGACGCCGCCGACTTAAGAGCCGCGGAGCTTTTTGTCAATTACGACCGGATCAAACCGCTTTATCAGGTCGATGGCTCTCGCTCCGAGGAGCCGCTGAATATTTTCGATTATGTAATTATCACTCATGAGAATCTTTTATACACGGTAAATTCGTCGGATTTCTTAGACTGGAAGGCCTCTCTTGGCTGTAATATCAGGGTAGTCACCACGGCCGATCCCGAGATAGCGGATCAACCGGGTGTGGATCTGGCCGCGCGGATTCGAAATTTTCTTAAGGATTACTATGCTACCTGGGGGATAGAGTATGTCCTTCTGGTGGGCGATTATAACGCCGTTCCCATGCGTTACTGCTATCCCGATCCGAACAACCATTCCAATGGGGCTGGCGATCCATCGAACTGGCCCTGGGCCGGCGACGTGCCTACCGATTTTTATTACGCCGATTTATCGAGCGCGGATAATCAATCGTGGGATTCCGACGGCGATGGTTTCTGTGGTGAGTACGGACAGGATAATCCGGATCTTTTAGCCGAGGTTTATGTCGGCCGGATTCCAACCAACATCCCCTACAGGATAACTTACACTCTCAATAAGCTGGTCACGTTCGAGCAGGATACGGGGGACTGGAAAGACAACGTACTGCATGCCGGGGCGATCGCTTATTTTGAAAACGACGATCATAGCGGCCGCGAACTGATGGATGGGGCCGTGCTCTTAAATCAAATGGAATATGAGCTAATGCCTGGCATGCCTATAAGCCACTATAGCGAGCAGGACGGTCTTGCGCCATCGAGGTGTCAGTGGCCCGGTTTGAGCGAGGCGTCATTTATCGGAGATTGGCGCAACGGCCAATACGGAATCGTAAACTGGTATGCTCACGGCTGGTCGAGCTATGTGGCCCGCAAGGTCTGGTCCTGGGACGATGGCGACGGTGTGCCTGAATCGCACGAGATGTGGTGGCCCAGCTTCATAGGGATCAATTCAAACCTCGATGATGATTACCCGTCGATTGTATTCGCGCTGTCCTGTGTGGTGGGTTATCCGGAGCCAAACGCATGGGGAAATCTCGGTATCGATCTTCTGACCAAACCGTCATACGGGGCCGCCGCTGGGATCGTCAGCGGAACGAGAGTTGTCTGGGTCTCCACAGGCGGCGGCGAATTGCACAGCTATGAGTTCAGCCATCATCTGATAAACAGACCTAATGAGCCCAAAAAGGTGGGGGAGGCTCTCTACGATTCTAAATTCTATTTGAGTCAGAACTATTACTGGAATCACTACGCCGAATACTGGGATATGTTCACGTTCAATCTATATGGCGATCCGGCGCTGGAGCGTAACGGGGTCGTCATGACCGGTATCGATGATCCGCCGTTATCGACTCCGAATCAATTCGCGCTCGAGCAAAATTATCCTAATCCCTTCAATGCCGCGACCACAATAGAGTACGCTTTACCTGAAGCATCTTACGTCATAATCGAGATATACGACATCCTCGGCCGCAAGATTGAGACGCTGGTGCAGGGGAAACAACAGGCAGGTTATCATCAGGTTGTCTGGGATGCAGAGGACCAATCTTCCGGCATGTATTTCTACAGGATACAGGCCGGGGAGTATGCTGAGGCGAGGAAGATGGTGCTGCTGAGGTAGGGACAAATCATTTAGATAATTGAGGGGCTACTACTTGGTAGCCCCTTTTCATTTGCAATCAATATGGTTACCATAAACCCTTGCAAACACCGAAAACGCTTGACAAACCCGAAGAATGCCCTATTATTTTCATAGGCTCCATTGAACGGGAGGACTGTGTGAAAAGGGTATACATTTTCGCTAATGTGTTAGTTGTCTTTGCCTATTTGCGAGTTTCGGCTACCATCATCAACATTCCAGATGATTATCCCACTATCCAGCAGGGCATAGACGCCTCCACCGACGGCGACACCGTGCTGGTTCAGCCGGGAACCTATGTGGAGAACATCAATTTCAACGGGCATAATATTGTGCTGGGGTCCCTGTTTCTCACTACGGGGGATATGACGTATATCCTGGAGACGGTGATTGATGGAAACGACGCATCGGGTCCCCTCATGACCTTCGAAAGCGGGGAGGATAGCACCGCGGTACTCAGTGGTTTTACCATAAGAAATGCCGAAAGTTCTTATGATGGCGGAGGAATTCGCATAAATGGGTCATCTCCAGCCATTTATTACAACGTGATAGTAGAAAATTGGGTTTCTGGTTTTGACGGTGATGGATGCGGTGGAGGCATTTACTGTAATAATGGTAATCCCATAATTGAGAATAATATCATCGCAAGGAATTCTGCCACGGCTGGCGGTCATGGTAATCCCCACTCACGCGGTGCTGGTATTTACTTCAAAAACTCAGATGGACTAATTATAAATAATATTGTTTGCGGAAATACTTCTTATAACGGATACGGCGGCGCTTTATATATAGAGAATGTAAATACTGTTATTTCTAATAATGTCTTTTGGGCGAATACTTCATCGTATGGCTTTCAAATATCAGGCGATTCTGCGATTATAAGCTATTGTAATGTCCAAAATGGTTATCCCGGTGAAGGGAATATCGACAACCTACCGCTTTTTATAAACGCACACCAAAATGATTATAATATATGCTCTCAATCTCCTTGTATTGACGCAGGTGATCCAGACATTATGGACCCTGACGGAACGCGCTCGGACATCGGGATCTATTTCCCAGAACACCCGGAATGCTTCGTAGGAGACAAATGGCATATTTCTCCGGAAGGAAACGATTCAACGGGCGACGGCACGATACAGAATCCTTTTAGAACCATTCAGCACGGAATTGACATTTGCATACCGGGTGATTCCGTTATAGTGGAAAACGGGATGTATATGGAAAACCTTATCTTCTATCTGAAAGAAATCGGCGTATTTTCCAGATATGTATATACCAACGATTCCGAAGATATTTATGGTACAATTATCGACGGTAATGCCGAAGCTTCAGTCGCTACAGTCCAAGGTTGCGATACCTTAACTGCAATAAGCGGCTTCACCATAACAAATGGCCTCGCAGGCGATGGAGGGGGCCTGAGCGTACGGGATTCAAGACTGAGAATCAGCAACAACTATATTACCGAAAATGCCACTACCTACAATTACGGGCACGGTGGTGGCATTTACTGTGTCAATTCAGATTGCACAATAATCAACAATATCATATGCCGCAATTTCGCATACAGTCAGGGTGGCGGAATCACCTGCTTCGGATCAAACGCCGTAATAATGAATAACACAATCAGTCATAACGGCAGATCATCAGGAGGTATAGAATCCCGTGGATCAGACCCATTGATCATAAATAATATCGTGTGGGGCAACGCAATGCCCCAACTTGACTTAGATTACCCTTTTCCGACGGTTTTCTACTGCGATATCCAGGGCGGCTGGCAAGGTGAGGGCAATATCGACGTGGTTCCCCTGTTTGTGGATCCTCAATCCGGTGATTACAATCTGTGTGCTCAATCTTTGTGTATTGACGCCGGCGATCCGCAGCTTTACGATCCTGATGGAACCCGTTCAGATATAGGCGTCTTTTTCCCTGAGCACCCACAATGTCTCCAGGGCAACATATGGTATGTGTCGGTCACCGGTGATGACGAGACAGGTGATGGTTCAAGAAATAATCCCTGGCGGACAATTCAGCACGGAATCGAAATGTCCATCCCAGGCGATACAGTAATTGCAGAAAACGGGATCTATGAGGAAAACATCTATATGTTCAGTAAAGCGATAACCCTCGCCTCAAATTTCATATACTCTGGTGACTCTCTCGACATCATCAACACTATGATCGACGGAGACTCGCTTGCACCTGCTGTTACATTAGAATATTGCGATGACCGCACGCTATTATTCGGCTTTACCGTAAGCAGGGGTCTACCGTGCGGCGTCTATGCTTATGAGGCTGAAGCCAGGATTGGGTTCAACAACATTGAAGGTAACTTCGGCAGCGGTATATCTTGTTCCGTAAGCAGCCCCAGGATATTTGGTAATATCGTTTCTGGTAATTCGAGTGGACTGGGTGGCGGTATAAGTTGTTATGCCTCACGTCCGCTCATATTGAACAATTTCATTGTCGGTAACGAGGCGGTTTATGGTGGCGGAATACATTGCCGGAACGTATCCGTTCCATTCATTTGGAATAATGTCATATGTAGGAACATCGCTGAAGCTGGCGGTGGCATATACAACAGCCAATCCTTTTACAATATTTGGGTTCGAAATACAATAATGAGGGATAACGTGCCCACTCAGATCATGAATGTTAACTACGGAGAGATTTATGTTGAATATTCCAACATCCAGGGCGGCTGGGAGGGCCCGGGCAACATCGACGTCGATCCCCTCTTTCGCGATCCCGATAACGGCGATTTCCATCTCATGTCTACCGCCTGCGGCGACCCGTATGATTCTCCATGCATTGACGCTGGCAGCCCAGACATCATAGACAGCTTGCTTGATTGCTCATGGGGATTGGGGGGATTGAGAAGTGATATGGGCGCTTACGGCGGCGGTGATTCGGCAATGGTGGGAATCGACGATTACTCAGATTTGATTCCGAAACGATTCGCATTGATTCAGAATTACCCCAATCCGTTTAATGCAATTACCGTTATCCAATATAATCTGCCTTTAAAATCTGATGTAACCATCGAAATCTACGATATCCTCGGGCGCAAGGTTGAAACGCTGATTCAGGGAGAACAGCCAGCCGGACAGCATCAGGCTATCTGGAAGGCCGAAGACCAATCCTCAGGAATATATTTTTACAGGATTCAAGCGGGGGAGTATGCTGAGACGAGGAAGATGGTGCTTTTGAAATAAAGATCCCCTGATCCCCTCAAAGAGCTAATGCCCATCATTCCGGTTGCATAATTATTGCCCAGCGTTTATCATATTAGTGATTTAGGCCCGGCACGAAGGGAGGGGAACAATCGCTACCGGCAATCCGAAACTGAGACCCGATCTCGTAATCTCGAGACAGACCGAAAACGAGATCGTCTATTATATAATTAAAGATCCCCGCACCGGGCGGTTCTTTCGCTTCAAGGAAAACGAACACACCATCGCGAACCTCTTCGACGGCACCCGCGCTGTCGAGGACGTGGTCTCAGAGTTTTCCCGCGTATCCGGCGTCAGGCCGCCGATAGAGGCCATAGCGAAGTTCCGCGACAGGCTGGAATCGCTGGGGCTTCTGGAAAGCGCCGATGAGACGGAGATCGCAAAACCGACCGATCCCGGTCTCTGGAAAAAACGTGCTCTCCTGCAGAAAATCCTGTTTCTTAAACTTAAAGCCCTCGATCCGGAGAGATTCTTAACGGAATTATCCCGCATCACCGATATATTCTATTCACGCCTGATGATACCGGTCTATTTCGGGCTCGTCCTCATAGGCGTGGCAATTTTTCTATCGAACGGCTTAGAACTAGCGCAGCAGCTGAAGCGATCCTTAGTTCCCGAGACGATAGTCTACGTCTGGCTGACCACAATCTATCTCACCCTGCTGCATGAGCTTTCTCATGCTCTTACATGCAAAAGGCACGGCGGGCGTGTTTCGGAATTCGGCGTACTGCTGTTATACCTGCAAATATGTTTCTATGTTAACGTATCGGACGCTTATCTTTTTGATGATAAGAAGAAACGGATTAAGGTCACTCTCGCCGGAGCGAAAAGCCAGATAGTCATCTGGGCTCTTGCCGTAATGGTCTGGAGGATAACGGCGGTGGGCAATTTCATCAATCAGGCGGCCTTTCTCGTAATCGCGCTCACCTTTATCATGATTGCCTTCAATGTCAATCCCCTTTTAAAGCTCGACGGTTATTATTACCTGGTGGATAAATGGAACATCCCCAACCTGCGTGCCAGGGCCTTCGGCTACTGGAAGACGATTATTCTAAAATCTCTATTCAAAATCAAACCCGACACGGAACCGTCTGTGCGTGAAGGACGCATCTTCAGATGGTATGGACTGGCCTCTATAGCCTATTCCGCAGGGCTTTTCGGATTCATTCTCTACAAAGTCTCCGGTCTTTTCTTTTCAATGCTGGGCATTTTCGGTCTGGCGGTTCTATATGGTTTCGTCTTATATTTGATCCTGGAGGCATTGAAGAAGTCGGGGATATTGAAAATAGCCATGAGTGAAAGAGGAGCCATACTTCGCCCGCGCAACTGGATCATCCTGGGGGTAGTGGCGGCGGCGCTGGTTATGCTGTCGTTTATCGTCAAGCTGGAACTGAAGATCTCGCAAGATTGTCTGATATATCCCATAGAATCGCTGGCGCTGAAATCCTCCGATCCCGGTTTCGTGGAGCTGGTGCTCGATCGCGGTTCCGGCGAGAAGAGCAGCCAGAGATTCAGCCTGGCCGGAGATGATCTGCGAGTGCTTTCCATAACTCCTGCAGTAAAGGAGGGGGATTTAGTACGGGCCGGAGAGATGATTGCGAGGATAAGTTCATCGGAGCTGGCGGCAGACCTGGCGGAATCACGCGCCGGTCTCGACCGGGCAGAATCACAGCTTCAACTTCTCAAAAAAGGGCCGCGGCCGGAGGAGATCTCGCAGGTCGAGGATCTCATTGAACAGATCCGATTGAAGCTTAAGAAATCCGATGCCGATTTATCCCGCTCGGAGGAGCTGGCATCGAAGGGAGTGATACCGGCAGAAAAGCTCGAGGAGGCCAGGACCTCCAACGAGGTGCTGAAATCGGAGCTTGAATTTTACAAAAAACAAAAAAAGCTCTTAAAGCAGGGCGCCCGCCCGGAGGAGATCGATATCGCCGAGGCTGAAATTAGAGGCATACAGGCCAAAATCGACCGGCTGGAAACTCACCTGGCCGCAGAAAATATAACCTCGCCTATAGACGGCATAGTAACATCGGTTAAGACCGGCTCGGAGATCCTCCACGTAGCGCGGATAGACACCATGCGGGTCAGAATCCCGGTTCCGGAAAAAGAGATCAGCCCCGTCGTTCCGGGCAAATCGGTGAGATTCCGAACTCGCAGTTACCCGGGAATCACATTCGATGGCGAGGTAACAACTGTGGCGGAGGAGACGGAGGAAGGCCAGCTGCAGCCGATATTCGTGGTCACCGCTGTTGCACCGAATCCCGATGGGCTTTTAAAACCGGGCATGACCGGGCATGCCAAAATCTATTGCGGTAAACGTCCCGCCTACAAGATCCTGTTATGGCGGCTTGTCCGATGGTTCCGGGTGGAGTTCTGGGGCTGGTATTAAGAATATGCGGGGAGACGCTCCCCAGCTACAGGCTCTATTTTAAATATAGTACTTTCCCGCTTAACGATCTATCCCCGAAACTGATCCTGTAGAAATATATTCCGGATTTCACGTCTTCCACTTCCTGATCCGATATACTCCAGTTCACAATCACCTCGCCCCTCTGAACGTTTCCTCTGAAAATATCTTTTACCTCGCGTCCCAGAATATCGTATATCGTCACTTCCGCGTAACCTGCCGAGGGAACGAAAAACCTGATCCTGGTTCCGGAGTTAAACGGATTCGGATAATTGCCTATGATCTCGAGTTCGACCGGATATTGAACATCGGGGTTATCAACTACATTTGTTCCGGGATTGACCAGCGAATCGACTATCGATTGCATCGCCACAGGATCATACTCCGTATTGAAATAGGCCACATCACCATTTCTGTTGACTATATAATCGAGAGGGAAAGGCGATTGCCCACCGGGCTGCCTGTACTCGGCATACTGTGGGCCGTCGAGAAGCAGCGGAAAAGTCACCCCGAACTGCTGGCCGAAGCTCCTTACCGTCTGTTCGCTTTCATAATAGTTCAATCCCAGAACCATTAGCTGATCGTTCTCATATGCCTGCCAGAACGTTGTCTCGATGTCCGAAAACTCCGGACCGCATACCGGTCACCAGGAGGCAAAAAAGGCCAGGAGCACCACCCGGCCGTAATAATCTGACAGCGTATATTGCTGCCCGTCAATGCCCATCAGGGTAAAATCCGGAGCCCGATCTCCGATGTTCAGGCGCGGGGCCCCGTTTGCAAAAGCTCTAAAGGCCTTCGTTGGTTCGTCGGGGTCGTCCGAATGAATAAATATCACAGTGGATCTGTATTCGGAATCGACTGCCTCGAACGTCAGCAGGAAGTCATACGATGAGTCCTCAGGGATGAAAGCGTTTGTGGGTGTAACAGAGAAACCATGATCCTGCCCCACAATATTATTTATGGTTAGAGCAGATCCGCCGGTGTTAGATACGGTAAATATCGTGTCGGCAACCTCGCCCGGGGCTACATCGCCCATATCCATGAGTGAAAAATCGATATGGATATCGGCCTGACTACTTTCTCCGAACCTATAAATCTCCACGTTCGCCCAGTCCGCCACGAAAATTACCGAATCGTTAACGGTCAGGCCCATAGCGCGGCTGCGAGTATCTTCCCAACCTGCAAGGAAAAGATTGTGAGGATCCGAAATGTCTATAACTTCGACTCCTTCCCAGCGGGCAACATAGGCCAGCCCGTTTTCCACCGAGAGATTAAATGCAGAACCCTCTCCTGCTATATTCGATCCGAATTGCGGATTGGCAGGATTGGAGAAATCGATAACATCAACGCCGAGCCCTCCTACCGCAACTGCAGCATAATCTCCATACATATCGATATCCTGGGCCGCACCGGTGGTATTTATCTGAGAAAGAAGAATAGGTGCATCGGGATCAGCGATATTTAAAACCGAAATCCCCCCGACGCCGTCGGCCACAAATGCAAGTGTGTCTTCGATTGCCAGGGCGGTTGCGTTTGACAACTGCCCGTTTACTGAATTGAGTAGATCCAAAGCCCCCCCATCCCCGAGCTCGAAGATATACAGGCCGCGACTATGCGCCGTCACGTATAGAAGATCATCCTGTATATGACCGTCCTCGAAAGCTATCCCGTGGCTCTCATACACGTCTATTCTTATCGGATTCCCCGGCTCGCCGAAATCTATAATGGAAATACCGTCATCACGGCCGAATCCGTATGCATATCCGTTGCCCACAGCGATATGATAGAATCTCTCATAGGGATGCCCTGGCGGCGTATATCTCCCCAGCAAGATCGGGTTGTTGAAATCAGAGACATCGACCATTGAGAACCCGCTTACGCCGGCGACGAATAATGTATCGTTTCTGTATTCGCAATCCAGAAGCTCGGCGAACATGTTGGGATACCATCTGCCTATCCAGTCCACGTTATCTGTCGCATATCCACTATTCGGATAAGTGGAGACAGCAATCACAAAGACCGCTGAAAATATTTTGATTTTTTTCATAATTCCAGTTTCGCCGCTTATCTCAGGAGCGTCATTTTTGCAAAACTCGACCGGTACAGCGTGGAACTCAGCCGATAGAAATATACCCCCGATGCGACCGGTGAACCGCCTGCAGCAGTGCCATTCCATATTATTCGGCCGCCGGGTTGCTCGATCTCAATGCGGGATACCAACCTTCCGTTTATATCGAATATCTCGATTGCTGCCGCCCAGAGATCGATAACGGGTGTTTCGATATCGACTGAAATCACGGTCTGCGCATTGAAGGGATTCGGATAGTTGCTCAATGTTATGAACTGCCGCGGCGTTAAGGCCGGATCATCGCTCTCTACGGATGTTGTTTGACCGAACCAATCGAAGGATCTGGATACGATCTCCGCTCTGATATCCGATTCGGTTACGGCCTCTACTCCAAATGCAAAAAAGACCGACCTGTAACCGTCACCCTCGAAACGGATAGCGGAACCCTGGCCGGACGAATATTCGAATGCAGTTGTACCGCCGTTGGTTTCAATAACGTCCGGCTCGACCTGATTATCAGCGCCGCCGTTGCCGGATATCGTAAAATGCAACCCGGCCCCTATGGGGTCTCCGTCAACACCGTCAACCTCCATCTGTCCATCATACGTTGCGGAGAATCTAACTCCAAGCATACCCTCGAGAAAACTACCGCCATCCAGAGAGGATGCCAACCCCTGCCCCGTCATGAACAGGTTGCCTCCGGCAATCAGATAGCCTTCCAGGGCGGCTGTCTCCTCCGGAATAAATATCTCCGCTAAATTATCGCCTGAAAAAATCAAAAGGTTTTCGAAATATTGCAGGTCGACATCCAGAAATGTCGAGAAACTGCCGTCCCAGTAGTTATGATCGATACCCGACGATAACAGGGCATCCTCGTAATAGGATCTGTATCTCTCTTCGATGCTATTCTCGCTAATCAATAAGGTTTGATATCCGGTAACTACCCTGAAGGTCAGTTCTTTGACATCATCGGGATTGTTATGGGATCTAACTCGCATGACTACCTCTCCGTCTCCGGGGATCTGGATGGGGAATATCTCCGGCTTGATTAACGAGTATCCTCCCGGCTCCAGCGTAACTCCCCCGGAATCCCAGAGGCAAAGAGAATCAATACAGAATGCAGAAAACCAGCCGTCCGGCAGGTTGTCATGCTTGGTTATACTATAGGTATCAGTCTGGTCGCCGGTGTTGAACAGATCCGCGTAGAAAAAAGCGCCACTATCGGCAGGAATAGCCTGCATGATTCGATCACAGGTGAAGGTGAAGGAGTTATCGGCGAACGATAGACTGTCAAATGAAAATATCAACAAAATAACAGATAACACAATTATGACTTTTCGACGTTGCGGCTTCATCATCTTGATTTTCATAACGCTAAAGATAATTCCAGAGTTCCCATAAGGTTAATAACTTCCACTATATAAGATAATCATGGATGCAGAGATCAGGTAAGAATAGTCTACTTACCAGATTAGCTAAACATCTTTATTCCCTCTCCCTTTTCCGCTTGCTCGCTGGTAGTGATTTGCTTATATTAGATTGGCTACGGGGAAAGACTTCATAATCGTATCGCTGTTGCCGTTGTCTATCTGATCGATGGAGAATCTTATGGATGGTAAGGCTACTTTAATGAAAGATCATTTTGATCGAATCGCATCAGGCTACAGAGAACTTCGCAAAACAGACTGCGAGCCGGTGGAATACCTGGCAAATTTAATAGTCGATGGCGATGACGATACTCGTCTTCTGGATTTGGGCTGCGGCACCGGTCGATATACCGAAGCTCTTCTGGATTGTCTGTCCATACCGCTCAATCTTTATTGCGTGGACACAAGCGAAGAGATGTTAAGGCTTTGCCGGGATAAACTATGGAATCACCGCAGCGCGAAATCATGCTTCCTCCTGCAGGCAAAGGCGGATAAGATTCCTTTCGATAAAGGATTACTCGATTTCATGGTGACTTTTAACGCCATTCATCATTTTGATATTGCGAAATTCTTCGACGAGGCAGCCAGGGTATTGAAACCGGGTGGATTTTTGGGGATCTACACCCGCTCACGGGCCCAGAATAAAAAAACCATCTGGGGGCGTTATTTCCCGCGATTCGTCGAGAGGGAAAACCGCCTGCTTTCCATCGAAGAGTTTGAGAGAATTATATCCCGGCGAAGGGACTTGCGCGTGGAGGAAATCAAAACTTATAATTTCAAACGTGTCATATCGATTGACTGGCTGATGCAGTTAGTCTCCGGCCACCATTACTCGACTTTTAAATTTTACACGCCTGAAGAATTGAAAAAAGCAACCGCCATATTCGAGAGACGTTTGAAGACCAGATTCGATGATCTGGAAAATATCCCTCACGATAGCAACTATACGTTGCTTCTGGTGAGGAAAAGATAGAAATAAATAGACATGGGTGTCAGGTCGGGCAAGCCGACACAATGAGAACTACACACTTTCCCCAAACGGCCATGCCGGCAGGCTGCATCGGCGTGGCTTATCCTTGCGAAATCCAAAGGCGTAATCGGCCTGCATGAGCTTTTGAATTTCCCGTGTTCCCTCGTATATGGACGCCCCTTTGGAATTGCGATAGAACCTCTCCACAGGATATTCGTCGGAGAAACCGTAGGCTCCGTGCACCTGGACGGCATCGGCAGCCGCGCTTTCGGCCTCCCGGCATGCAATCCACTTGGCCATAGCGGTCTCACGGGTGGAGCGAATTCCCTGGTTTCTCATCCAGCCGGTTTTCAACCACAGCAGGCGTGAGTAATCATACCCCGCCGCCATGTTGGCGATCATCTCCTTGACCAGTTGATGTTCTGCGATCGGCACAGTGAACGTCTTGCGAGTCTTGGAATATTCGACACAAGCGTCGATACAGGCCTTTATGAGGCCGGTCGATCCGGCCGCCACCGTATATCGTCCCTGCTCCAAGCTGAACATGGCAATGTTAAATCCCTCGCCCTCATTCCCGATAAGATTCTCCGCCGGAACTTCAACGTCCTGCATCGATATCCAGCCGGTGTTGCCGGCCCGCACTCCCAGCTTGCCATGGATGGTGCCGGTGGTCAACCCGGGGAATGACCGCTCCAGGAAAAATGCAGAGATGCCCCTGTGATCGCGATTTTTCTTCTTCTCCAGATCGGTCCAGGCAAATACCAGAAAATAATCGGCCACGTCGGCCAGGCTGATCCACATCTTCTCTCCATTTAAGATATATTTCTCACCTTTTTTTACCGCGGTGCTCTGAATGCCGACAACATCCGATCCGGCGTCGGGCTCAGTCAAGCCAAAGGTACCGGACTTCTCTCCCCTGGCCAGCGGAACGAGGTATTTCTCTTTCTGGAAATCATTCCCCCAGGCGAGCAGACTGAGACTGTTGAGGCCTATATGAACCGAGAGCACCACGCGCGCGGATGTATCGGCGTATTCCAGTTCCTCGCATGCCAGGCCAAGCGATATATAGTCCATTCCAGCGCCGCCATATTTCTCCGGCAGGCAAAGCCCCAACAGATCGGCCTTCGCCATCCTGCCCAAAAGCGCAGGATCAAATTTCTGCTGGCGGTCGTTTTCCTGAATACTCGGGCTGATATTCTTGGATGCAAAATCGCGGCAAAGCTTCTGCACCGAAAGATGGTCATCGGTGAATTCAAAATTCATCTTAATCCCCTAACCTGAAAGCCATATTCATCACGAAATCCTTTCCAGCCGTCCGAACAACATAATCAGGACAGATGGCTGATTGGCACGGCATGATAATCAATGGTAATCGGGATTACAATCCAAAATTGAAAGACGGATGTGGATGCTTTGTAAAGTTTCGTTTAGAGGACTGCGATCCCGCTTTTCGGGTGGTTAAAAAAATAAACCGCGATATCTGTTCGATATCGCGGCTCAATGACATTTAAGATCCTAATTTCTGCCGATGGTGGGCTTGGGAGGTTTGGCTTTGAGCTTTTTCCTTTGAGGCGTTCTCGGCGGCGTAGGATCTGTCCCCTTTACAATGAACGGGACCGAAAACCTCGCTGATTTAGAGCCAGTCACATGGAAGGTTGACGAACGCTCAAAATTCTCTTTTTCGAATTCCCCGGTCCATTCGAATTTGATCTTGGTTTTTTTACCCGGCTCCAATGAATCCTTATCCAATTTCACGGAGAGACCAGCATAAGAATCGCCTATCTGTGATAGACGTAACTTCTGATCGCCGGTATTGGTTATGATCAACTCAGATTTTTTTCCCTCCTGAGTGAATTCCAGCCTTTCCGGCGAAAAGGTAAACGGCAGCGTCGAATCGGGAGCAGGATCTACCTGCGCGCTGACTGTGATTTTGACCTGCGATTTGGTTAGATCATTAGAGTAAATAGTCGCGGCCTTACTTAGCTTGGATTTGTAGGTTCTGGTTTTAAACGTTAGTTCCACGACCGTGGAATCTCCCGGCGCCAGTTCTTTGTTCTTCACCGGCGCGGTGGTGCAGCCTCACCCCGGTTTGACTCTTATTATTTTCAGAGTATCCGTGCCTATATTCTTTATCCAGTAGTCGTGCGTTAGAACACTGTTTTGCGGCACGTGTCCGAAATCCCAGGATTTCTCGGGAACAAGTATCTTGGGGGCGGCAAATGAGCCGCTGTTTATCCCCATGATTAAGGCTATTGTCAAGATCCAATTTTTCATAACTCGGTTCCTCATTTCAAGTATCGGCAGAAGTACTTCCTTATTTCAATATATACGGAAAATCTCTTACGTCAACCCAATTTCGATCTCTTCGCCAGATAGCCAAACAACGCCCGATCAAAGGGGATTGAAGTGTCCAGAAGGTGATAATCTATCTGCGAATCCCTGCAGGCGCGAGAGATCCTGTCGAGATATTCTTCCAGTTTCGCCGCATAATCTTTCCTTATCTGCCAGGGATCTGTCAAAAGTTCTCGATCCGTTTCCATATCCTTGAATCTGGCCTCGGCCCCGTAAGCGAAATTGCGCTCGTAAGGATCGAGGATCTGAAAGACTATGACCTCATGCTGGCGATGACGAAAATGTTTCAGCCCCAGAAGAAATTTCTCCGGATCGTCCAGCAGGTCGGAGATGACTATTATCAGCCCTCGACGCCTGATCCTGTCGGCCAGTTCATGAAACGCTACTGCGGCGTCGGTCTTATTGGACGGCTCCGTTTCGCTCAGCCGTTTCAGGATGGGGGTGATATGCGATCGCGCTCCGCGGGGCGGAATATAAGACCGGATTTTTTCGTCGTAAACTAAAAGCCCGGGAGCATCCTGCTGCCGAAGCATGAGGTAGGCCAGCGATGCCGCCAGGTAGGAGCCGTACTCCAGCTTGGAGATGCCATCGGATTTGTAATCCATGGATTTCGAGGCGTCCAACAGTATGTAGGCCTTGAGGTTGGTCTCCTCCTCGAACTGCTTGATATAGAACCGGTCCGATTTACCGTATACTTTCCAGTCGATATGCCTGAAATCATCGCCTGGCATATACTGCCGGTGCTCGGCGAATTCCACCGAAAATCCGTGATAGGGGGAGCGGTGAAGCCCCACGATGAAACCCTCGACCACCAGCCTGGCCTTAAGCTCAATGGATGCCAGCTTGCTGACGACCGCCGGGTCTAAGTATTTACGGTAATCCGGTTGATTTTTAGCGTCTTCCGGCATGCCGTATTATACGCATTTATTCCGGAAATGGGGCAGATTTTTCACCTAAAAAATATGATAGCGAATAGCGCCGACCTGCGACTACTTCAGCAGGAGGAGTTTCTTCGAACTCTTTGCATCGCCAGCGGTTAGTCGGGCGAAATAGATGCCGCTGGAGTGATCGGCTGCATCCCAGATGATCCTATGTTCTCCGGCTTGCTTTATGCTTTCAACCAGGGTCGCAACTTGCCGGCCCAGGATATTGTATATGGTGATGCTTACAAAACCGGATTCATCCAGACGATAATTCAGAGTTGTAGTGGCATTGAACGGATTGGGGTAGTTCTGGGAAATACCAGAGCTTCCGGGCAAATAAGTTTCGGGAGAATTATCTACATCTGTTGTGTTTGAAAGATTTATCAATATTGAAATATCATCAGATCCACGATTCGCAACCGCCAGGTCATTATCGCCATCGCCATCGAGGTCAACCGCGAAAACTGAACAAGAATAATCCCCGGCCCCGTAATTAACCGCCGTCTGAAATGCACCGTCACCGTTATTCAGGAGGATTGAGACGTTGTAGGATTCACTATTAACCACGGCCAAATCATTGTCGCCGTCGCCATCGAGGTCAACCGCGAAAACTGAAGCAGGAAACCACCCGGCCCCGTAATTAACCGCCTGTTGGAACACCCCGTCACCGTTATTCAGAAGGACCGAGACATCGTAGGACCAATGATTGGCCACCGCCAGGTCATTGTCGCCATCGCCATCGAGGTCAACCGCGAAAACTGAAACAGGAAGCCACCCGGCCCCATAATTAACCCCCTCCTGAAATGTCCCGTCACCGTTATTCGGAAGGACTGAAACATTGTAGGTGCCAACATTAACCACGGCCAGGTCATTGTCGCCGTCGCCATCGAGGTCAACGGCGAAAATCGAGCAAGGATTAATCCCGGCCCCGTAATTAACCGCCTCCTGAAATGTCCCGTCACCGTTATTCAGAAGAACTGAGACATTGTCGGACCAATAATTAGCCACGGCCAGGTCATTGTCGCCGTCGCCATCGAGGTCAACGGCGAAAATCGAGCA
>CBEUCH010000017.1:0-84873 GCA_965541585.1 uncultured bacterium
CCTGTCCGCCCGATATAGCATTTGAGTGCGAGATAGGCGATGCCGGCACGGCTACAGCCACCGACAACTGCGATCCGAATCCCGACGTGTCCTACTCGGATAACGTCGTTAACGAGTTCTGCCCGACGATAATCGAGCGCACCTGGACGGCCGCGGACAGCTGCGGAAATACCGACAGTTGCGTGCAGACCATCACCATTCAGGACACTACCGATCCGATTATCACCTGTCCGCCCGATATAGCTTTCGAGTGCGAGATGGGCGATGCCGGCACGGCTACGGCAACCGACAACTGCGATCCGAATCCGGATGTGTCCTACTCGGATAACGTCGTTAACGAGTTCTGCCCGACGATAATCGAGCGCACCTGGACGGCTGCGGACAGCTGCGGAAATACCGACAGCTGCGTGCAGACCATCACCATTCAGGACACCACCGATCCGATTATCACCTGTCCGCCCGATATAGCTTTCGAGTGCGTAATGGGCGATGCCGGCACGGCTACAGCCACCGACAACTGCGACCCGAATCCGGATGTTACTTACAATGATAACATCATGAACCCGCGTTGCCCGATAATCATCGAGCGCACCTGGATTGCCACCGACAGCTGCGGCAACTTCGACAGTTGCGTGCAGATCATCACCATCGATGACACCACCGATCCAGTTCTCACCTGTCCGGCCGATATAGCTTTCGAGTGCGAGATGGGCGATCCCGGAGTAGCCACTGCAACGGATAACTGCGATCCTTCTCCGGACGTCGACTACTCGGATAACGTTATCAGTCAGAGTTGTCCGTTCATAGTCGAGCGAACCTGGACGGCTATCGACAGCTGCGGAAATACCGATAGCTGCGTCCAGACCATAACGGTCGAGGATACCCAGGCGCCGGTGCTTACCTGTGCTCCTGACGACACTTTTAGCTGCAGTGAGGAACCGGTCTTTACTCCGCCGACTGCTACGGACAACTGCGATTCGGATCCTGTTATCAATATGGTTTCGACCGACATTCCGGATGGCCCGGGAACGTACACGCGTTGCTGGATTGCTATTGATGCCTGCGGAAATGAGTCTGAGCCCTGTTGCCAGACCATCATTGTGGAACCATGCCCGTGCACCTTTACTATCGGTGGATGGGGTACTGAGTGTCCTGACCAAGGGGAAGCCGATTGGCATCCCGGCTGCATCCGTGACGAATACTGGGATACAGTCTTCCCTGGCGGCGGATCTGTCATGATCGGGCACCCGGGCGGCTTCACGGCAACCTGGACCAGTTCGCAGGCCGTTGCAGACTTCCTGCCCGATGGCTCAACTCCTGGAATCCTGGATCAGGATTATGTCGATCCTATCACAACCTCTGCGGGAGTTCTGGCCAGCCAGATACTGGCTCTGCGTCTGAACGTCGAATACTCATGCGCCGGAATATTCAGCATACTTGGCGTTCCCAACGCGGGCGACTGCTACGGCGAGCTCACCGTACCGACTTCCTGCGCCAACGGTGTATTCGATGGCCTGACGGTCAATGAGTTCCTGGCCAAAGCCGATAAAGTGGTGGCGGGTATGAACGTTCCGGGAGTCACGCCTTCGGATGTCAACTACACGGCTTCCTGCCTGAACGAGTTGCATAGCGACTGCGATCCATTCCCGTGGAACTCGGGATTCGCAGACGACAATCGCGTTAATTTGGCCAAGCCCTCTTTCGATCTGATCCCGACCGTGTTCTCACTGGGCGAAAACCATCCCAACCCGTTCAACCCGATTACGGAGATCACATTCGGTCTACCCGTTGATTCGCATGTGAAACTGGAGATCTTCAGCATTACCGGACAGAAGGTCACCACTCTTATTGCGGAACAGCGTGCGGCTGGAATGCATACTGTGATCTGGAACGGCTCCCATGCGGCCAGCGGCGTCTACCTATACAGAATAGAGGCCACTGACTTCATTGAGACCAAGAAGATGTTACTGCTCAAGTAGCAATATTCTTCTTTACTAAAGGGGACGAGATTCATATCTCGCCCCTTTTTTTTATTTCAGTATGTATTGAGTTTCCGCATTAGCCGTAGGTCGGGTTTATCGAGGTCAAAACGAGGCAAAACCCGACACCCAGCCGTAGGTCAAAACTCCTGCGGCTTTGACAACATTCTTTATACGTCATTCCCGCGGAAGAGGGAATCCTCTCCCGGCGGAAAGATGCCGTCAGGAATGGATTCCTAACCGCGCGGGAATATTTTTGTATTATCGTCGTACTTATGATAGTAATATGCTGATACGGAAACAATCGATCCGTGCGATAGATGGAGGCAGAGAATGCGTAAGCTGATATTATTCTTCGGTATTATCGCTGTTGCGATATTCTGCGAAACCGCCAACGCCGAAAGTATACCGCATCCTCTCTTGGAATTATGTCAGGATATCGATCTTATAGTAATAGCGAAGGTCGGAGAGAATCTGAAGGCCGAATATCGTGGCCGTTCTCCCCAATTTGGGGCGGAGTTGCTTGTTGAATCCATCTTAAGAGGGAAAAGCGAGCAAAAAGCGATTTTCTGTTTTTATAGTCCGTATGTAATATGTCCGTCTGCACCCTATTTTAAACTCGGCGAGAGGATATTGGCATTTTTGGTAAAGAATCAAAATACCGACGATTATTCGGCCTGTGGCGATTCGCAAGGCATAAAACATTTACCTGCGGATCAAATGGAAGTATACCGAAATCGAATTACTGAAATATTGGAAATATTACAGCTACCCGATGATATCCGACGGCAACAGGAAATTGCTAACTGGCTTTTTAAATGCGCCCAAAACCCCGTTACCCGCGGTGATGCCATTTATTCCCTCGGGATGCCCCTCAACCTTAAAATAGACAATACAACTTACGCTGATAAGCTGTCCGATGATCAGATTCAAGTACTATATGAAGCCGTTCTAAAATCGACAGAAGTCTCTTATCCGGAAATCCAAATGCTCAAACTAACATCCACAAAATGGGATGATCGTTTATTCCCGTTCCTTCTCGAATGCCTTAAGAAAGATGTCGACAATCCGGATAGTTTTTCTTTTGAGATAATGATGATCATAGCAAACATAATTGGAAGCGAAGAAGCTCTGGATTTGGCTCAGGAGGATAAGAGAATGGAGGGGAACCCGGAAAGATGGGAAAACCGTAAAACTCTGGTAACCCGTTTCATCGATTTGATTGAAAATTTGAGATGATTGTCAAGATCTCAGAATGCCTTTGATCTTACTGCAATCAAAAACCATTTGCCAATAACCTGCTAATCCTATATTTTCCAATCGTACAGGAATGCCCCCGTAGCTCAGTTAGGATAGAGCAGCGGCCTCCGGAGCCGCGTGCGGCCGTTCGAGTCGGCCCGGGGGTATTTGAATAACAGTGAATCCAGCCGCCCCCCGCTATTGCAGGAACAGATCACCGATCTGTCCTGATCATGGTTCATAGGGTTGATTGAATCGAGCGGCAGTAATTTGATTCACTCCCAAACAAGTTTGGGAGTGCCACCCCGGGACTATTATTCAACTCTCCGGGTGCCAACCCCAAACTCGTTTTGGGGTTGATTATGAACTTTACTATGCTCTACCCAATCCGACAACTTACCGCCGATGATTACGACGGGATGATCGCTCTCTGGCAACGGTCCGGCCTGGGGTATCGCCCCAGGGGCCGGGACGCGTACGAGGCCGTCGCTAAAGAGATCAAGAGGTTGGAAACCGCTTTTTTCGGCATGTTTGACGGCGATAAGATGATCGGCTCCATCATCGGCACCGCCGACGGCCGCAGGGGCTGGATCAACCGCCTGACAGTAGACCCGGATTACCGCGGCCGGGGACTGGCCGCGCGATTGCTGAAAGAATGCGAGGATTTCCTGCATCAACTCGGCCTGAAGGTGATAGCGGCCTTAATCGAGGACGATAACCAGGGCTCATTCTCGGCCTTCAAAAAATCCGGCTATATATACAATCCCAACGTTGCCTATTACTCCAAACGGTTCACCCAGGACGATTAATAGCATAAACAATCAAGACTTGCATCGCTATCGATTTTCTACTATAATGCCAAATTCGAACCGGTAGGAGCTCAATATATTGAGCCCCTAATACGACGAACTGAGGAAATGCTTTTCTGGAAAAGCCGATAATTCTGACGAAATAAGGCACATCGCCAGGGGCGAGTAGCCATCTGCGAGGATAAAGATGCTCTGGAGCAAGACATACATCCCGACACTTCGCGAGGACCCATCCGATGCCGTTGTGGCTTCTCATAAGCTTCTGCTTCGCGCCGGATATGTGCGGCAGCTGACCGCCGGCGTCTATAACTATCTGCCGTTAATGCAGCGCGTGATCCATCGTATCGAGAAGATCGTGCGTGAGGAGATGGACGCCTCGGGCGCTATCGAAATCGCCATGCCGGTACTGCACCCGGCGGAGCTCTGGCAGAAGACCGGACGCTGGGAGACAGTCGGCAAGGAACAGATGCGGATGAAAGACCGCCACCAGCGCGACCTCGTCCTGGGCGGAACCCACGAGGAGGTGGTTACCTGGATTGCCAGGGGAGAGCTGAGAAGCTACCGTCAATTGCCCCTCAATCTATACCAGATACAAGTCAAATTCCGCGACGAGCCCCGGCCGCGCTTCGGCCTCATACGGTGCCGCGAATTCATCATGAAGGACGCCTATAGCTTCGACGCCGACTGGAACGGACTTAAGATCGCCTATCAGAAGATGGCCGACGCCTATTTCAAGGTTTTCCGTCGCTGCGGTTTCGATATCAAGATGGTGGAATCCGATGTCGGCGCCATGGGCGGTACGGGCGCGCATGAGTTCATGGTTCTGGTGGATACCTCCGGCGGCGAAGAGACGATCCTGTCATGCAACCGCTGCGAATACGCCGCCAATGTCGAGAAAGCTACCTCGCTTGTCATGCAGGAAAAGCCCAAAGAGGAACCGCCGAAGCAGAGGGAAATGGTTTACACCCCCAACATGAAGACTGTGGAGGAGGTGACCGGTTTTCTCAAGGTCGGACCGGAGAAACTGATCAAGACTCTTCTATATCAGTCCGACGGCCAAACCGTGGCAGCACTTATTCGAGGAGATCGCGATATAAACGAAATCAAGCTCAAAAACCATCTTCGCTGCCTGGAGCTCGAGATGTCCCCGCCGGAGATCGTCATGCAGGTGACCGGCGCCCAGGTGGGATTCGCGGGGCCCATCGGCCTCGAAGGGATCAGGATAATTGCCGATCCCGAGATCAAATCGATGCAGAATTTTGTTGTTGGCGCCAACAAAGACGATACTCACATGGTGGGCGTTAACCTTGCCGATTTCAAAGTGGACGAATACGTGGAGATCCGTAAGGCGGAGGCCGGAGAAATATGCCCCCACTGCAACCAGGGGCGGCTGGAGTCATTTTCGGGCATCGAGGTGGGCAATATCTTTATGCTCGGCACCAAATATTCCGAGGCCCTCGGCGCCAGTTTTATCGATGCCGAAGGCGGCGAGAAACCATTTATAATGGGCTCCTATGGAATCGGTATCACTCGCACCGCCCAGGCGGCCATAGAAGCCTTCCACGACGAGAAAGGCATAATCTGGCCCGGGACCATAGCTCCGTATGATTTTCATATTATCCCCATCGATATCAAAGAGGAGCGGATCAAGGAAACGGCCTTCAAGATATATGGAGCGCTGATTGAAAAGGGCTACGATGTACTTATGGACGATCGCAACGAGAGGGCCGGTGTCAAATTCAACGACGCCGATCTTATTGGCATCCCAATCAGGATATGCATCGGCGCCAGGGGCCTTAAAGAAGGCGTCGTGGAGATAGTCAGGCGCAAGGGCCTGGAGATGGAAAAATGTTCCGTCGAGACGGCCGTAGAGGGGGCTATCAGGATTCTCGAAAATTTGTAAAAAACAGTTGCTTTTAATGAGTTATGAGCATATAATTTGTGATTCGGGGAGTGGGTTGTGGCCCACTCTTTTGAGTATTGCTCATACCGGGGGTGGAGCGCTTTTGAGAGTGGATGTCGAGGATTTGAAAAGCAGACTGGAACCTCTAATCGAGGATTCAGGTTTTGAGTTGGCGGAGTTAACGGCGCCGCTCGTCGGTGGGCGGCAGATAATCCGGATCTATATCCACTCACCGGACGGAGTCACACTGGATGACTGCGCACGTATCAGCCGTCAGGTATCCGACAGGCTGGAAACCGATGATCCCGTAGCCGGCCGCTACAATCTCGAGGTTTCGTCGCTCGGGCTCAACAGGCCTTTGACCTCAGCCGGTGATTTCCAGAGAAGGATCGGGGAGAAAATTGCCGTTACTTATGACGATGGAAATGGTAAAACAACAGTTCAGGGTCTTTTGAAAGAATGCAATGGTTTATCCATCAAAATTGCGATGGGAGAGAAGATAGTGGATATTCCCGTGGACGCGAAACCGCGCGGAAAGATTCTGTTGTAAGCGTGGTTTTCGTGGGAGGATTTCTCAATGAATTATGATATTATTGAAGCATTCGGGCAGATAGCACAAGAGAAAAACCTCGATATTGATTACGTGCTCCAGACGGTGGAAGCGGCTCTGGCTTCCGCCATTAAAAAGAAATACAATATCGAGGAACAAGATAATATCCGTGTCGAAATCAACAGGAAAGAGGGCGAGATTATCGTCTATCTGACCAAAAAGGTAGTCGAGGAGGTCACCAATGCGGGCCTCGAGATGACTGTCGAGGAAGCATCCGAGCACTATGAAGATGTTGAGCTAGGGCAGGAGCTCGATGTCCCGATGCCATTCGAGACTTTCGGGCGAAACGCCATAACTACTGTCAAACAGGTTCTGATTCAGAAAGTTCGCGAAGCAGAAAGAGAGAAGATCTTTGGCGAATACGAAGATAGAGTCGGCCAGATTGCTTCTGGAAATGTGCAGCAGATTGAAAAAGGCAATATTCTGGTTAATCTCGGCAGGGCAGAGGCGATAGTCCCGATTCGCGAGCAGATCAAAAAAGAGAAATTCCGCCAGGGCGACCGGATCAAGGCTATCATTACTGACGTTCAGAATTCAACCCGGGGCCCGCAGATTTCTCTTTCGCGTTCATCTACCGATTTTCTGAAAAAGCTATTCGAGATGGAAGTGCCTGAGATTGCCGAGCGAATTATCGAAATCAGAGCTGTGGCACGCGAAGCGGGCGAAAGATCCAAGGTTGCCGTTTTGTCCAACGATGATAGGATTGATGCGGTGGGTGCCTGTGTGGGCGTCAAGGGAGTGCGGGTTCAGAATATCGTAAGAGAGTTGAACAACGAGAGGATTGATATTGTTCCCTGGTCGGTTGAGCCGATGATATTCGTCACCAAATCGCTGGCGCCCGCCAAGATAGTCAATATCGATGTGTTCATCGAGGATCAGAAGATGCTGGTTGCCGTCGCCGACGATAAACTCTCGCTGGCGATCGGAAAGGCAGGACAGAACGCACGGCTGGCCGCGAAGCTGACCGGCTGGAAAATAAATATCATGTCGGAGACCGAGTACGATGCTCTTAAGAAATCCGAGGAAGAGGAAAAGGTCGATATCGAAAACGTCAGCACCATCGGCCCGAAGATGATTCAAAAGCTGTTTCGGGCCGGATTCGAGACGGCCCAGGATGTGGTCAACGCTGAACTGGACAGGCTTACCAAAATAGATGGAATAGGAGCGAAAACGGCAGAGAAGATTGTCTCCGCCTGCAGGAATGCCATTGCAGAGGCGGAGGAAAAACTCAAGGCCGAAGGTGACGAGGAGGCTGAAACTCCTGCTGAGATGGAATTTACGCCCGAGGATGAAGCTCTGCCCAGAATGGAGGACTATTAATTGGGGAAGATTGACGGTTCTCTATATATCGCAAATGAGGCCGATGGAATTTCGCCGGGCTATTCGATAGTCCGTCGTATATCGACAATGGGCGCAACCACAATAAGGCAGGTCAACCAGAAAAGGTCGGCGATTAAAATCAGAATTGTGGAGATTTGCTGAATTTGTGCAGGTGAGATATGGTAAAAAAACGAATCTATGATCTGGCCAAAGAATACCATGTGTCTTCAAAAGCTATGGTTGATATTATCAAGGGATTGGGTTTTCCCGTGAAATCTCATTCCTCGTCGATAGATGATCAGATTCTTGAAGGGGTGCAGAAAAAATTCGAAGCGGAAAAAGAAGAAGTCAAAAAAGAGATAGCTGCGAAAAAGAAAAAATCCGAAGATCGCCATAAAATAGAACATGAGGCGCTTCGCAAGAAACAGGAGGCTGAACGCAGGATCTTAACGGAACTTCGGAAAACCAAGAAAAAAGAAATAAGGAAAATAGAAAAAAAGACGCTTTTCAGAAGAAAAAAAGACAAACGCAGGAAGAAAAAAGAACGCGTAGTCGATATAAAAGCCGTTCGCGCCAGTTTCAAGAAAACAATGTCAAACCTCGATATTGTCAAGCGCAAAAGATATAGAAGAGCAGATGGGAAAACAGGGGAGATTAACGGCGAGGACGCCGATGCGAAAATCCTGAAGGTCACTGAGTTTATGACTCTCTCGGAGCTGGCAGGTTTAATTGAAGTAAAACCTGCTGTTCTCGTTGCCAAGTGCATGGAACTGGGTATGATGGCGACCATCAATCAGCGTCTCGATATGGATACGATAGGAACCCTGGCCCTGGAGTTCGGCTACGGTGTGGAGGAATCCAGGCTGGTGGGAGATGAAGAAAAAGATGTAGATGACGATGCCGACATGGAAGGTCGACCTTCCGTAGTGACAATTATGGGCCACGTAGATCACGGAAAGACCTCCCTTCTGGATTATATACGAGAGTCAAATATCATAGCCGGCGAGTCGGGCGGCATTACCCAGCATATCGGCGCTTACGAAGTTGAGCTTCCAGGCGGCAAGATAACGTTTCTCGATACCCCCGGGCACCAGGCTTTCTCGTCCATGAGGGCGCGCGGCGCTCAAATCACCGATATAGTCGTATTGGTGGTGGCCGCTGACGACGCGGTGATGCCTCAGACTGTTGAGGCTATCGATCATGCCAGGGCGGCGGGTGTTCCGATCATTGTTGCTGCAAATAAAATAGATCTCCCGACAGCCAACGTGGACAAGATAAAAGAGCAGCTCTCCAAACATAATCTCATTCCGGAAGAATGGGGAGGCAAAACCGCAATGATTGAAATCTCCGCAAAGAATGGTCAGGGAATCGATAAGCTGCTGGAAATAATTCTGCTTCAGGCCGGTGTAATGAATCTTTGCGCCAATCCCAATAAAAAAGCACGTGGTGTTATTGTAGAGGCTAATCTCGATCGTGGCAAAGGTCCGGTTTGCACTGTCCTCATACAGAAAGGTACGCTCAGGGTCGGAGATTCATTCGTGACGGGCACTCATTTCGGCAGAGTGCGCGCCCTGCTCAATGAAAGAGAGAATGCCGTAAGCGAAGCGGTTCCGTCGACTCCTGTGAGAATTCTCGGTTCGGGTGGAGTGCCCCAGGCCGGAGATTCTTTCACGGTGGTTGACGGCGAAAGCGAGGCAAGAGAGGTTGCCCGGAAAAGGCTCAGGCTGAAGCGAGAACGGGATCTTCGTCATATCAAGAGATTTACTTTGACCGAAGTATACGACCGAATAAAGGAAGGCCGGATAAGAGATCTGAATCTTATCATCAAGGGCGACGTGGACGGTTCGGTCGAAGCGCTTTCCGATTCGCTGGCCGCAATTCAGCATCCCGAGGTAAAAGTGAACGTGATCCATAGAAGCGTCGGTGCCATATCGGAATCAGATATTCTGCTGGCCGCTGCCTCGCAGGCTATTGTTGTCGGCTTTCATGTCCGCCCGGAATCGAGAGCCGCTGAACTTGCGGTAAAGGAAAAAGTAGACATCAGGTTATATAAAATCATTTACGAGGTTGTCTCAGATATCAAGGCAGCACTCGAAGGCCTGCTGACGCCGGAAATTGTCAGGGTAGATATTGCCGAGGCCGAAGTAAGGCAATTGTTCAAAATACCTGTTCTCGGATTCATCGCGGGAAGTTTTGTGAAGACCGGCAACGTCAAGAGAGGTGCGCTGGCGGAAGTCTACCGCAACGATGTTCAGGTAGGGGAAGGAAAGATATCTTCGCTCAGGCGTTTCAAGGATGACGTAAAGGAGGTATCCGCAGGATATGAATGCGGGATCGGGATCGAACCGCATCCCGATTTGCAGGAGGGTGATCTCATAAAAGTCTTTGAAGAGGTAGAGCACGCTCGGCGGCTCGAACCGGGCGATGAGTAAGTGGTAGTGGCCGTCTTGAAAATAGTCCTTTCCATACCTCATGCCAATTCCCTCAAGGATAAAAGGCGAGTTATCAAAAGCGTAAAGGATAGACTTCGGAACGGATTTAATATCTCCGTTGCCGAGATAGGAGATCAGGATGTCTGGCGATCCGCCAAACTGGGAATTGCTGTTGTTTCCGAGGATTCGTCGTACGCGAACGGTGTTTTATCGAGAGTACAGGATAATGTCGGCAAGCTCAAGAATGCCATCCTGACTCATTGCGAACTGGAGTGGCGTTAAAATGGATTTTTCCAGAGTTGACAGGCTCCAGAGCCAGATTCTAAAGGATCTGGCCGCCGTCATTGTAGAGGATCTCAAGGACAGTTTACCTTATATGCTGACATTTACCAGGATCGAAATAACGAGAGATTTAAGATATGCTAAAGTATTCTATTCGGTATTGGGCAAGGAGGGGGCCGTCGAGGATAGCCTCGAATTCCTGAAGCGTCATAACGGTGTAATAAGAAGAATGCTGGGAAAAAGGATAAGGATGCGGCGCATCCCCGAACTTTTGTTTAAATATGACGACTCTATCGAGCATGTGCTGCGGGTGAACGAACTTCTGAAGGAATCGAAAAAACGTGAAAATGAAAGTTGAAATAGATCGAATACTCTCGATTATAAATGAAAATGATAAGTTCCTGATAACCTCGCACATGGATCCCGACGGAGATTCGATTGGCTCACAGCTGGGATTGTATCGTGCGTTAACAGATGCGGGTAAGGAAGCCGTGATTGTCAACCAGGGAGCCATATCGGATAAATACGATTTTCTGGATCCCGAAGGCGTTGTCAAGTGTCGGCCTGAGGACATTGGATTTAAGCCCCGGGTGGTATTCATAATTGAGTGCCCGTCGCTCGAGAGAATAGGTTTCGTCCGGGATCTTATCCCCGAATCGGCAACTACAATTAATATAGATCATCACCCCGATAATTCTCAGTATGGCGATATCAACCTGGTTGAGCCCGAAAGTTCGGCCGCCGGCGAGATCATCTATTCTACGCTGGAAGCGGGTGGATATGAGATTACCCCGGAAATTGCCGGGCAATTGTATGCCGCCATAGCTGCCGATACCGGCGGATTTCGTTTTGGATCGACGACTGCCAGAGGGATGAAGATCGCCTCCGAACTGATCCGGCGGGGCGCTGATCCCAAATTCATATCCGACCGCCTCTTCAACAACTTCTCCCCGGAAACGATTCGGCTGATGGGTCGTACTCTCGCCAGCCTGAGCCTCGAGGCAGACGGCAGAATAGGCTATGTGATGATCACCCTGGATGATCTTAAAGGATCGGGCGCCGATCTGAAAAACTCGGAGGGATTTGTAGATTTTACCCTGGCGATCTCCGGAATCCTGCTGGGCCTGTTATTCAAAGAGGTCTCTGATGATGAGGTCAAGGTTTCGGTTCGTTCGCAGAACGGTATGGATGCGGCCGCGTTCGCAAGGATGTTTAATGGGGGAGGTCACGCTAACGCCGCCGGGTTCAGACTGCACGGGCGACTGGACAGTATCGTCAAGCGCGTTATCTCCAGTGCAAAGGAGTTTGTCGTTGGCAGTTAAGGATGGCATCATGCTCATAGATAAGCCGGCTGGCATGACATCGCATGATGTGGTCGATTTTCTTCGCGGGCAGTTGAAAATCAGACGCGTGGGACATACGGGCATTCTCGATCCTAATGCCACGGGATTGATGCTGATGCTTGTGGGTAAAGGAACCAAATTTTCCAGCTTCCTTACGGATTTGCCCAAGAGATACGTCGCCAGGTTTGTATTCGGAGCTGCGACCGATACGTTTGACGCAGAAGGAAAGATAGCATTCAGGGCCGAACCGGGAGACATGAAGAGAGCCGATTTTGAAAAGATATTGCAGGAATTTTCCGGCGAGATTGAGCAAATTGTCCCGCCATTTTCGGCCGCCAAGAGAAATGGGGTGCCGCTATATAAACTGGCGAGAAAAGGCAAGACGGTAACTCCCAGCCATAAGATGGTAAGAATCAACAATATTGAAATCGTAGATTTCGATTGGCCGGAGGTAGCCTTGGATATCTCATGCTCTCCGGGAACATATGTTAGGAGTATGGCGCACCAGATGGGGGAGATGTTGGGATGCGGCAGCCACCTCAAGAACCTTCGTCGTCTCGAGGTCGGCCAATTTCACGTGTCGGCGGCGTTGACGCCGGAAGAAGTCTCCAGAACCGACGTTATATCCCGTTTAATAAAACCTCTCAAAGATGCGCTACCGACGCATCCGGCCATCCATATCAAACCTCAATATTATGGCGCAGTGCTGAGCGGCCGACCGCTTGTGAAAAAATATATAGCGGAAAGCAATTACTCCGGCGACGGAGATATTCTTTCGATGCTTCTGGGACCTGACGATAAGGTCTTGGCGCTGGCAAGGCTGAATATGCTCTGGAGGGCAGTTGACAGACTCGGCCCATCCGAAATTATGGGAACTTATGTGAGGGTGATCGATGAAGGTCATCTCAGGGCTTAGCCAACTGGAATTAACGAACATCTCCGATGTAGCCGCCACCATAGGCACTTTCGATGGCGTGCATCTGGGACATAAGAGGATTATCGAGGTGTTGCTGGAGAAGGGCAGGCATATGAATCTCCAATCGGCTCTGGTGACTTTTAACCCCCATCCTCAAATGGTGCTTGGCAAGAGAGGGCCGACGGAGATATTGACAACACTGGATGAGAAACTCGAGCTTCTACGCGCCACCGGAATTGAGATCGTTATTGTCCTGGATTTCAATCGCCAACTCGCCTCTTATCCGCCGGAGGATTTCGTTCGGGAAATCTTGATCAAGAGACTCGGTATGAAGGCTCTGGTTATAGGATACGATCACGGATTCGGAAAGGACCGCGCCGGCGATAGCGCGCTTCTGGAGAAAATGTCAAAAACCGATGGTTTTCATTTCACCGTGGTGCCTGAATTTCGGGCCGACAGTCGGACCGTGAAATCTACCGTTATCAGAAGAGAGTTGAAATCGGGCGATTACCGGGAGGTCAGGGATATCCTGGGATATGATTATTTGATATCCGGAAAGATAATAAGAGGTCACGGGGTCGGCAAGACACTCGGCTATCCCACGATCAATCTCGCCGTACCGCCCGTGAAACTCTTGCCGAAAGAAGGAGTTTATGCTGCCCGGGCGCGGTTCAACGGCAACGAATTCGACGGCATGGCCTATATCGGCGGGCGATTGACTTTTGGCGATCCGGCGCTCTCCGTGGAGATCAATCTTTTCGATTTTTCCGGTCGAGTCGAATCCGATAAGATCCTTCTGGAGCTAAAAGAGTTTATCAGGCCGCCGGTGAAATTCGAATCGTCCGCAAAACTGGCTGAAAAAATGAAAAGTGACGAAATGGAAATAAAAAAGAGGTTCGCATAAGGAGGCAGTCAATTGACTATATCGAAGGACAAGAAGCGAGAATTGATCGATCAATATCGGCTGCATGATACCGATACTGGTTCTGTCGAGGTACAGGTGGCCCTTCTGACGACAAGGATCGCGGAGTTAACCGGGCACCTGAAATCTCGAGAGAAAGATCTTCACTCCCGGTACGGGCTTTTGAAGATGGTTGGAAAACGGCGCCGGCTTCTGGAATATCTAAAGAAGAATGATCTGGAGGCCTACAGAGCTTTGATTGAAAACCTCGACCTGAGGAAATAACAAATCGCATTAGCGGAGGCTATACTTTGGAAGTTTTTGAGTTTAAATTAGATGATGGTCGCGTATTGACAATCGAAACAGGCCGCATGGCAAAACAGGCCGGTGCCTCGACGGTTGTTCGCCTCGGAGACACAATGGTTCTTGCCACGGCTACCAGCGCGCCCTCACAGCAGGAACGCGATTTTTTCCCGTTATCGGTTGATTACCGGGAGAGATCATACGCCGCGGGGAAAATCCCGGGCGGATTTTTCAAACGTGAGGGTAGACCCAGCGAAAAAGAGATCCTGTCCGCTCGCCTCTGCGATAGACCGTTGAGACCCCTATTTCCTGACGGTTATACCGATGAGGTGCAGATCATGATACAGGTCCTTTCCTCCGACCAGGAAAACGACGGTGATATCCTGGGAATAATCGGGGCCTCGGCAGCTTTATCGCTCTCTTCAATTCCTTTCTTCTTTCCAATAGGGGCCGTCAGAGTGGGCAGGATCGACGGCAAGTTTGTGGCTTTCCCACAGTTTTCGGATCTGGAACGATCGGATATGAATATCATCATGGCCGGTACCTCCGAATTTATCAACATGGTGGAAGGCGGGACCAGGGAAATCAGTGAAAAGGAATTGCTCGATGCTCTGGCTTTCGGGACTGAAAAGATAAAGAAGATCACCGGCGTCATCGAAGAAATGAAAACCAGATTGGGTAAGTCCAAAGAAGAAGTTCAAAAAGTGGAATATGATCCGGAACTGATCGCCGCTGCAACTGAAATGTCCGAGGAGAGAATCAAACAGGCTAATAGGATAAAAGATAAGGGAGATCGCTCTGAAGCTGTGAGCAATACAAAAACTGAAACGTGCGAGGCTCTATCCGAGAAATTCCCGGAATCTGATAAGGCGATAAAGGCCATCATTGAAAAAATCGAAAAAGAAGATCTCCGGAATATGATCTTAAACGAGAAGATACGTTCCGATGGCCGCGGTTATGAGGACGTTCGGAATATTTCGGCAGAGATCGGAATACTCCCCAGGACTCATGGTTCCTCCCTGTTTACCAGGGGGCAGACACAGGCGCTGGTGGTACTTACACTGGGGACGAAGATGGATGAGCAGAAGATCGATGATCTTCTCGGTGAATCGTATAAGAGTTTCATGTTGCACTATAACTTCCCGCCGTATTCCGTCGGTGAGGTAAGGCCGAACCGGGGGCCGGGAAGACGCGAGGTCGGCCACGGAGTGCTGGCAGAGCGGGCTTTAGAACCGATCATACCGGCTGAGGAGAATTTCCCCTATACAATAAGAATCGTCTCTGATATTCTGGAATCAAACGGCTCATCGTCTATGGCAACCGTATGCGGAGGCTCCCTCGGCCTGATGGACGCCGGTGTGCCCATCAAGGCTCCGGTGGCGGGAATTGCCATGGGGCTGATCAAGGAGGGTGACCAGGTCGCCGTCCTGACCGATATACTGGGATTGGAGGATCATCTGGGGGATATGGATTTCAAAGTAGCAGGCACGGCTGATGGAATAACCGCCTTCCAGATGGATGTAAAGATTTCCGGTCTCACTCTCGATATAATGGCGAAAGCGTTGGAGCAGGCGCATAAAGCACGCCTTTTAGTAATCGGTAAGATGAATGAAGCGATCTCACAACCTCGTAGCGAGCTCTCGCAATATGCTCCCAGGATTATCACTCTCAAGGTGCCCGTTGATAAGATCGGGGACATAATCGGCCCGGGCGGCAAGATCATCAGGGGCATTATCGAAGCCACCGGTGCTAAGATCGATATCGATGATGACGGCACCGTGATTATCGCTTCCGTGGATCAGGTCGCGGGGGAGGCCGCTCGCGATAAGGTTCTTGAACTTACAGAGGAACCCGAGGTCGGTAAAATCTATACAGGTAAGGTAAAACGGGTTACTGCCTTCGGGGCATTTATAGGGATTCTACCAAACGTCGACGGCCTTGTGCACATCTCGGAAATCGACAATTATCGAATCGCCAGAGTAGAGGATGTCCTTAACGTCGGCGACGAAGTCAAAGTCAAGGTAATCAGTATCGATGAGGAAGGAAAGGTGCGTCTTTCGAGAAAGGTCCTCCTGCCGAAAACGGGTTATGCAGGAGACCCTAAGTCGGAAAGACAGGACCGTTCACGGAGATAGTCTGTGGTAACTGGGGAATCGGCAATCTATAGAAAGACAGTTTTGCCTAATGGTGTCAAGGTTGTAACTGAGACAATACCGTATGTCCGCTCGGTATCGCTCGGTTTATGGGTCGATGTCGGTTCCAGAGACGAATCGAATCAATCGTCCGGGATCTCCCATTTCATCGAGCACATGGTTTTCAAAGGAACGCGAACGAGAAGCGCATCCGAGATCGCTTCCTATCTCGAGTCTGTCGGCGGTATGCTTAACGCTTTCACAGGCAGGGAGCAAACCTGTTACTACGCCAAATTTCTCGATGAGCATCTTGGAAAGGCGATGGAGATCTTATTCGATCTTTTGAATAATCCTCTCTTCAATACTTCCGATATCGTAAAAGAAAAAAAGGTGGTCCTGGAGGAAATCCGCGACATCGAGGATTCCCCCGGTGATCTGATTCATGATCTGTTTGCCGGCGCCATATTCGGCGATCACCCTCTCGGTCGATCTATATTGGGCAGCAGAGGCACCGTCAAGGACATGAATCGCTCGAAGGTTCTTCGGTATAGGGGTAAATTCTATCGTCCGGATAGAATAGTGGTCGCAGCCTGCGGGAATCTGCAACATAAACGTCTGGTGCAGCTAACCAAAAAATATGTCGACCCGAGAATTTTGCCCGGATCTCCCGATGGTCGAAAGAAACCGACATTCAAACCAAATCGAAAAACTTACAGGAGGAAAACCAACCAGACGCATGTCTGCCTTGGTCTACCGGCCAGGGAGTTCACCCATCGATCGCGAACGTCTTTATTGCTGCTAAACTCGATCCTGGGCGGCGGGATGTCATCGAGGCTCTTTCAGCGTTTAAGGGAGGACCTTGGCCTGGTTTACAGCGTCTTCTCGTACCTCGATTTCTTTGCAGACAACGGCATTTTTGGCATCTATCTCGGTACAGATAAAAAAAGTGTCAAGAAGGCGTTGGCGGCCGTAAAAAAGGAAATAGACAATATCACCGGCAGCAAATTTTCCAGGGCGGAAATCGAAAAAGCTAAAGAACAGCTGAAGGGAAATCTCATGCTGGGATTGGAGAACACCTCCAACAGGATGAACCGTCTGGCCAGGCACGAGCTTCTGGCCAACAGATATATCAGCCTGGATGAAACGGTTGCGACTATAGACGCGGTCAAGCCTGAAGAGGTGAGCGAAATCGCATCTGAAGTTTTTGGGAATAGTGAATTTTCAGCAGTCACTCTTGGCCCGGTAGAAGGCGATATATATTCCGCTCTAGAGTAAATCAAGTATCCCATAAGGCCATCGAGGATGAACCATCTTTCTTTTAAACGATTCTTAATCAGAGTGCTGATTACCAGCGCGGCCGTTCTTATAGTGGTCAGGATACTGCCCTGGGCGGAGGTCAGCGGTCCGGGCGCACTGATAGTCACGGCACTGCTTCTTGGTATATTCAATTCCATTCTCAGGCCACTTCTCATAATTCTCACTCTGCCGATAAATATACTGAGCTTCGGCCTGTTCATATTTATTATCAACGGGCTGATTCTTTACCTGATCTCAGTCCTGGTGCCGGGATTCGAAATAAGCAGCTTCGGCGCCGCAGTCCTGACATCCATACTTATTTCGATCACCGCCGGGACGATCAACTGGCTGATACGGGATAAGCGACATTGAAGCGCGAGTTGAATGATGTCTGAAAATAATAAAGGGCCTGTGGTTTCCGGATCTTATCCGTTCAAGAAAATCGAGGCCAGGTGGCGAGAATACTGGGAACAAAATGGTCTGCATAAAACAGACCTCTCGAATTCCGCTAAAAAACTCTATTCGCTTGTGATGTTCTCATACCCGTCGGGTGAAAGGCTTCATATCGGCCACTGGTATAATTTCGGCCCGGCGGACACGTGGAGCCGTAAGAAAAAAATGGAAGGTTATAATATATTCGAACCAATGGGATTCGATTCTTTCGGTTTGCCCGCTGAGAACTATGCGGTCAAGACCGGGATAAATCCGGTTGTCTCCACCGCGGAGAATATAGATATCATACGAAAACAGCTCCGGGAAATCGGAGCCATGTATGATTGGTCCAGACAACTGGCAACCAGCGATCCCGCTTATTATAAGTGGACTCAATGGCTTTTCTTGAAATTCTTCGAACGCGGTATGGCAGTCCGCAAAGAAGCCCCGGTTAACTGGTGCCCTTCCTGCAAGACTGTTCTGGCCAATGAACAGGTCATCGACGGTAGATGCGAGCGATGCGAGACCAGTGTAACCAGGCGAAATCTCAAGCAGTGGTTTCTAAGAATAACAGAATATGCCGACCGGCTGCTGGCCGGACTCGATAAAATCGACTGGCCCGAGAAGACGATCAGCATGCAGAGAAATTGGATCGGCCGATCCGAGGGAAGTGAAATTATCTTCAAAGAGGAAAAAACAGGGGAGAAGATCCCGGTATTTACAACTCGCACCGATACCCTGTTCGGTGTGACCTACCTTGTTCTGGCCCCGGAACATCCATTAGTTACGAATTTCACCAAGCCCGAACAAAAAAAGAGCATCAACGATTACATCGAACAGAGCCGCAGCCTCTCGGAAATCGAGCGGCTTTCAACCGCTAAAGAGAAGACCGGTGTCTTTACGGGGAGCTACTGCATAAATCCGATTAACGGCGACCGTGTCCCCATATGGATCGCGGACTATGTTCTGTTTTCATACGGTACGGGTGCCGTGATGGCGGTTCCGGGACATGATCAGCGTGATTGGGAATTCGCCACAAGATTCGGATTGGAAATCAAGCAGGTGATAAAACCCTCCAGCGAAACCGGGGCCGATCTCGATTCCGGCGCCTTTGTCGATTATGGAGTTATGGTCAACTCGGGTGAATTCGATGATCTGAGCTCCGAGGAAGGCGCCAGACGTGTAACCGAAAAACTCAAAAGCAGTAAATCAGGGGACTTTAAGATCACTTTCAAGCTGAGAGACTGGCTTATTTCACGTCAGAGGTACTGGGGCACGCCGATCCCTGTTATCAGGTGTCCAGAATGCGGCGACGTTGCGGTCCCTGAAGAAAGCCTGCCGGTGTTGTTGCCGGAGATCGACGATTTCAGACCCACGGGCGACGGTAAATCCCCGCTGGCAAAAGATTCAGGATTCTCAAATGCCAGATGCCCAAAATGCGGGGGAGAGGCCGAACGAGAAACAGATACCATGGATACTTTCGTTGATTCCTCATGGTATTTCCTGCGATATGTCGACCCTGAATACAAAGACGGCCCCTGGAACTCGAAGCTCGTAGAGGAATGGCTTCCCGTAGATATGTATATAGGCGGGGCAGAACATGCCGTGATGCATCTAATGTATGCGCGCTATTTCTGTATGTGCTTGCACGACATAGGGTTAATTTCATTCGACGAGCCTTTTTTGAAACTGCGCCACCAGGGGATCATAACCAACAGAGGAGCCAAGATCTCGAAATCCAGGGGCAACGTGGTCAATCCTGATCATTTCCTCGACCGATATGGCTCCGATACCCTTCGCATGTTTTTGATGTTCATGGGCTCTTATAAGCACGGCGGCGACTGGGATGATACTGGAATTAACGGCGTCGCCAGGTTCCTGGCCCGAGTATATCGATTGGTCATACAGAACGCTGATGGAATCAAGGATCGTATCTCCTTATCGTATTCAGACCTGACCGATAAAGCCCCGACCTTAAACCATCGCTTGAACCTGACGATCAAATGTGTTACCCACGATATTGGCTCGCTGGAGTTCAATACGGCTATCTCAGCCTTAATGGAGCTTGTAAACGAGCTATACCGATCTTACGAAAATGATAAGGCGGCCGGCGATCTATTCTATTTCAGCATGAAGCAACTTATCCTGACTCTCGCACCCATGGCGCCGCACCTGGCCGAGGAGTTATGGCAGGCAGTCGGTGGTAAACCGAGCATATTCGATCAGAAATGGCCTGTTCACGATGAATCCGCCTTGCTTTTAGATACAATTACGATGGTGGTCCAGATAAACGGCAAGCTTCGTGGGAGTTTCAGCGTGCCCATCGATATCAGTCAGGATGATTTCTATAATCTGGCCATGGAAGACACTACGTTATCACGGCACCTGAAAGGAAAACAGGTGCAAAAGACGATATTCATACCCGGCAAAATATTGAATATAGTGGCTAAATAGGGGGTCAAATGAGTGACAGGGTTAATTTACAGAAATGAAGTTTACATAATATATCTTATAGGACTCTAAAGGCCGGTTCAAGCGCAAAAGCCGAGGCCGAAAAAAACGGCGGAAGCGGTAGGCTGGCGGAACAGCTAATTTTGAGGCCGCCTGGTCTCCTACAAAGGAATACCAGGCGGCCCTCTAGGTAAGTCTATCTAATCTTAAACGTCCTTCATCCCCCTTTAACCTGAATCCTTGATTATCATGAGCACATATTCCCAGCCCAGATAATCCTGCAATGGGTCGTAGACATAAACTCTGCCATTCGTTAACTGCACATCCTCAATAAACTGATAAGCCCACAGGGCTGGGTCCGAGCTCATCCAAAGTTGAACTACGTCAGTATCGCTTATGTATGAACTCAGGATGTTAATCAAATTCCCCTGGTAATCAGAAATTGAAATTGTCCCGTATACGTGGATGATAACAGCTCCATCTTCCCCTGGTGGCCCTGTCGGCCCTGTTGGTCCTGTCGGTCCTTGAGGTCCGTCTGCCCCTGTCTCTCCCGCCGGTCCCGCCGGTCCTGTATCCCCCTCGCAGCCCAACGATACCAGCGCCAACAATAAAGCTAAAATAATAGATCTTTTCATGAAATCACCCCCTTTCGCGTGATCTGATATATCAATAAGATACAGAATTGATTTTTTTCGGTCAAGCAAAAAAACGCTTGACAGATCGAGATCTCCTGTGTATAATCTCGGCCGACTGATTTTTGATAGCCCTTTTATTGAATTGCTGAAGGCCCTGGAACCTTCTCTCTCGAAGGAATTCCGCGGCCCGAGGCATCTAAAGAGAGAAGAGGTTGTCCTGCCAAAAAGACAGTGTTACATGTTACCGTTGCAGGGTTTAAGACGTATATATTATAGGACTACAAGGACTACAGGTTTTCTCTTGCGTCTCCATGCCAGTGGGCTATTAGTCAGACCATCCACGGAATCCTATCTGAGCCGGGTCTTGGCAGTTCAATACGCAAGGCCTCGGACGGAGGCCAAACCTCCAATAGCTTGTTATCCTCCTTAACCTCAACCCTGAAGGAAATTATTTCCTCCGGTTTCAGCTTGAATTCCATAAGCGGCAGCGAAATCTCCAATATGTCCTCGATCTGATGTCTAAAGCCTTGAATCTCTCTGTCGTCAAGCTTCATTTTCGCGTCAGGGCCGGTTATAGAAAGCCTCCCTGCTCTTGGCTTCAAGAATTCAATTACAAAAGTGAGCCGGCGGAATCTTATAATATCTACACCAGTAGCTTTGTCGACACGAATATACAGGTTCCTCTGATCAAAGCCGAACCATATCCCGGACACTAGCATTTCTGATTTATGCATGGTTGAGCCGGCTTTAAGACAATTGAGGAATCCGGCCTGCTGCCATTCAAAATAATGGGTCAGCATACCGTCTATGGTCGGGGTTATATACTCGATCGGGACCGTCAGGTGCTCGGGCGTAAAGCTCGACCGTATAGGCTCTAAAAGGCCGGGCGGCGGATCCCGGTCAGTAAGTTTATAAACATTAGCCAGATGTGATCTAAACAGGCGGTCGAAATCGTCGTTATTCGGCCCGACGTGATCATCGCCGAACCACCAGCACCAATCAGAACCCTCCGCTATATAGATTTCCCTCCAGGCTTTCCGGAGCCCTTCCTTATCGAACTCCGGGTTGGATTTCTGGAAATTTAGAAGATCATTCCTTGCTTTCGATAGCAGATCCCAGGCTTTATTATCTTCGCGGTGCCCGATCCAGATGGCGAAATTGTGATTGATCCAGCTACCCGGATAGAGTTTTTTGAGTTGCAATGATTCCGGTTTACCGGATAGATACTGGCTGAAAGTCGTTGTCTCCAGCCAATCCGCCTCGGAAATTTTGGTATATAATATGCTCAGAAAATCATGACCATCGTTAGGATAATACTCCCAGGCGTTTTCGCCGTCGAGAATGACCGATACAATGGGGTCTTTTATATTTTTTGAAATCAGGTTTCTGTGAATCGCATCTAACCTGGTGAGAAAATCGTCGGCGCCCTTTTCCGGATCCCATTGTGAATAAACAAAACCGATATTATCAGAAAGCGTACGATCGCGGAAAAAGATCTTGAGCGCTGCCCCTCCCTTGCTGAGGGAATAACTCCTGTACAGATCTCCGGATTTAGCCGGTTTATCGACGCTTCCCTGCTCGCCCGGGCCGGTCAGGCTGCGGGCCAGAATCTCTTCATCGGTGGCGATCCACTGGATTCCCTGTTCGGAGATTATAGGTATAATATCCTCGGAAACCGAGCCTTCCGACGGCCACATGCCGCTCGGCGGTTTGCCGAAAAGCTCGACGTACAGATCAACGGCCATGGCCACCTGCTTGTGGACGTCCTCCGGATGCTGAAATCTTTCCTGCGGTAACTCTGCGTCCGGTGTGGCAACCTTTGCGACGGCAGAGTCATATAATAGGGGCATTATGGGATGAAAATAAGGACTGGTGGAGACCTCGATTTGCCCCATTTCCATCATCTCTTTCAACTCCGGGACTATCCTCCCGATAATTCTCTGATGCGCGGATAGAATTTCCCGCTTATCCTCCTCCGTGTACCTCTCCCCTTTTTCAGTTAATTCAGAAAGCCTGCCGTTCTTCTTGAATGTCGGATCGATCCATGCCAGGTTAGATAAACATTGCAGGTCGCGCCAATCGTTTTCCTCCCAGCTGTCCATGGCCCTTTTGCGATCGTCGAACAGCTGTCTATATCTGCGGTTCGGGTAGATCATGTTATCGTAATTAGCCTGAAAATGCAGATCCAGGATTCTCTGTTTATCTTCGTCTGTCAGACCTGATGCTTTTTTCAAGCTTAATTCGAGATGCGGATCAAAAGCGACGCCTCTGGCATAGTCGTCCAGCTGCTCCAGCAGCGATGGAACCATATTGAACGTTTGTCTTATGCGGGGAAAGCTTCTGAGGATCTCCACCATGTCGAGGTAATCCTTGACGCCGTGAAGCCTGACCCACGGTAAGTGATAATAACCTGTTGAGAGGTCTTTATAAAAGGGTTGATGTTGATGCCATAGAAACGCTAATTTCAGCACAGGTTCAAGTGCCTGTATCAATGGTTAGTATGGCTCTCGTCAATACTTGATCTCCGCCAGAGATCGCCGCGCTGTATTGGCCTGCACCGAGTTCCCGTAGGAACTATCGATTTCGCTATAGGCTATTCTCGCCGATGCCGTATCCCCTGCCGCAACGAAATTTATGCCGGCCCGAAGGAGGTAACGGGGTGCCCATAGTTCATCGGGAAATATCATGGCTGCCTCCAGGTAGAGCCTTGCGGCCTCAAGCCTGTCGCCATCAATCTCCGTGCAGGAAGCGGCCCCGGCGACGGCGCTCGATAACATCATCTTATCTTTATCATATGCCGCAATGAGCCTTTCATAATGGTCTCGGGCTTCTGTGTAATTCTTCTCCTGAAAACTGCGGTTGGCTAAGATAAAAGTCGCCCGCGCAGCCTGGTTTGTTCCGGAGTAGTTTTCGGCCAGGGATTTTAGATCGCCGAATGCTTCTTCCACCAGGCCCGCGTCGAAAGCCAGGTGGGCCCTGGCAAGAAGAGTAGCGGCCTCGTTTTTCTTCCGATCCGCGCTCCACAGCAAAAGCACCACGGCTATAAAAACAACCGCCACCGCTACCCCGCTAATCACAAAACGAGTTGGGTTTTTTTGAATATACTCACTGGCCTTGAAGACCGTGGTGACAAGCTTGTCTTCCTTGATCTGTCTTTTTGAAATCCTCTTGGCTGGACTCATTCCAACAACTCCTTCGCACCCGGATTCTGCTTCAAATCCGGCTGTGCAATCTACAATTATATCGACGGATCGGCAAGCAATATTTAATTTGGGATACCGCTGTTATCTAATAAAAAAGGCGAGCTCGGTATTCATCACAAAATCCAGGGCTCGCCTCGGAGTCAAGATCAAAATTATCAGAAATACATTCCCGCCGAAATGAACAGCCGGCTGTAATCCCGCTTAATCTCAAAATCCACCGGCGCTGTAAAAGTGACAGTGCCATTGTAGGAACTACTTCCAAACTGGTATGCCAGATCGAACCAGATCTTTTCAAAATATAAACCCGTTCCGAACGTAATGATATTTGTCGAAATCTGATCGCCTCTTTCATCGGCCCAGGTGCTGTCTGTCGCATTAAAGGTATAAGAGGTACGCTCCTTTATCGCAGACGGTTCATTCCTGAAACCGGCTCTCACAGGGATATCTGCGAATCCGGCGTCCAGAATGTACTCGGCGCCTATCCTGAACTGGTTAACATCTTCCCATCCAAGATTAAAGGTGGTATCGGAAATAATAATCCGCTCCCAATTAGTTTTAACGTCGACTTTTGACAGCGGACGGCTATCGAAATCAAACGCCAGGGTAAAATTCTCCACAGGCGCGATACCGATCCCCAGAGAATAGCTGAGCGGCATGTTATAGGTATAGCTCACGCGCTCAACGACACCTATCGGCGCCGGCGGAATAATGATTTGGTATGTCCATTTGGCGTCCTGTGTCAGGTCATAAGGCGTATGGACAACCGCCCCGCCTTTTATTATGCCAAAATCAGCGGAAAGACCCAAATCGAGATTAAATCCGGAAAAGTGAGAATTGAAGTTGGTCCAGAAGTCTACCGTGTCTACGTTTTGTCCGGCTGAAATAAACTCAAAGGATGCGCCCTCAAATTCGTTTTGCTCGCTGTTGCGGATATAGAGATTGGCCGTCAGCCCTATACCAATCCCTTCTGTTATCTTGTTGGCGATCCCCATGCTTACAGCGTCGATCCCGCGATCCTGTGAGAATGAATTTTCGGTACCGGCGAACCCCGGAGTATTGTATTCGAAAACCATATCATAGACGTTTCTATAACCACCGCCGACAGCCCATTCCCTCTCCATAAATTCGAAAGGCGCGGTAAATCCACCGAAGTTCAAGCTGAAATGCTCTCGGTTAATTTCTACAGGCTGGATGTTTGCCTCCGCGTATAATGGAGAGTATCGAGTGAATGTGCCATTGAACTTATCTCCGACGGAAACAAGCTGGACTCCGATCTTAGTCTTGTCGGTGTAAATCATGGCGGCGGGATTCCATGAATAAGCCATCTCGCCTTCGGCGATTCCGAGGAAGGCCCCGCCCATACCTGCGGCCCTCGCTCCACCACCGGTTACGTTGAATTCCAGCCGGCTGGGATTAATACCGACATCTTGAGCATTGGATATGGCTGACAGAAAAATCACAATTGCGATAGCCAGAAATATGCTATACCGCTTTCTCATCATTCCTCCAGAATTCGGGAAAACAATCCGTAATTATTCTCATCACAGTTCCGGGGCTTAGATAACTCCCCGTTTCGGGGATCTTCAGCTATCAAGCCCGCTTGATATACATCTCAAGCCTGCTGTTTATTCCCCAAAGCGCCCCAAATTTAATGTCTTGAGCAATCGTTTGCAAGCCTTTTTTGGCACGTGCCCGATATAAAATGCGGACCGTGGAAGATGGGGATAGTACGGTCATGCGCCATACAAATACCCCCGGCCCGGCTCGAACGGGCGACCTGCGGTTTAGGAAACCGACGCTCTATCCAACTGAGCTACGGGGGCGCATGCGGAAATATAAGCCTACTCTGAGATTTAGTCAATCACAGTTATGTCCATGAATCTGTAATGATGCCACGAACTTATACCCTGGATACCCCGGGGGATTTCAGATCTTGAATGTCTCGCCCCATACGTCGGTTCCCTGATGGCACAACAGCCCGTAGCCTCTGCCCTGCCCTCGATCCTCAACGAGACTGCCGGGATTAAAGAAAACAGTCCCTCCAAACCTGCCGTGGAAAGGATCATGCGTGTGACCGAAAAGAGCAATATCAACCCTGCCCTCGAATTCCTTTCTCACCATGTTAAGGGTCGCCCCCGGCCCTCGCCTCCCATGGATCAGGCCAATCTTCAGACCATCAAGGTCTATTATCTTCTTGGACGGGAATATTTCTCTTATCTCATGAGAATCACAGTTGCCGGAAACTGCCTCGAGCCTGGCGAGGATTTCAAGATAATGCACGACATCAAGAGAGATAAAATCACCCAGATGTATAATAACATCCTCCCGGTTCACCTGATTGGTGAAAGAAACCGGGAGGTTTTTGCCAGACTTTAGATGTGTATCGGAGATCACCCAGATTTTGGACAAAGGATTATCCCCGCAAGGAATCGTTATTTATTCTTCTTCTTATGCCGATTCTTACGCAACCTTTTTTTCCGCTTATGCGTTTTTATCTTGTGTCTTTTGCGCTTTTTACCACTAGGCATTCAATCCTACATCTTATTGTGTTCAGAGTTCATAACCAGATTTTTGAATTCATTCGACGGCTTAAATACCGGAATTTTCCTGTCGGGAACCGGCACCACCTCCCCGGTCCTGGGGTTGCGGGCTTTGCGGGCCTTCCGGGGTTTGATCTTAAAAGTTCCAAAACCCCTAATCTCGATGTTTTTTCCGTTTTCCAGACTGTGCCTCACTGCATCCAAGAAAGTATCAACCGTGGCTGCAACATCCGTTCGCGTAAGCCCAGTTTTCTCCGCGACCTGCTCGACCAAATCGGCTTTGGTCATCGTGCACACCTCCTTAAGATTTGGATTACCTCTATCGTTTAATGACTACAACCGCTACAATTGTGGCTGGCGCACCCGCCGCAGGATGAGCCTGCCGATGGTACAAAACGTTCGCCCGATCTCATTCCGAAGACTGAAAACTTCCTGCGAAGCTCAGCCGTACCACACCCAGGGCAACTTGGATCTTTTGAATTTGCGTAGATCAAGAGCTCAAAATCATTTCTGCAAATCAGACAGTGATACTCAAATATCGGCATCTTTCTTCAATAGCCGTACCGGTATTCCAAATATGGCCATGTTCTCTCGAGACCCAGAAATTCGGGGCCGAAACCAGCCAGTTTCATCAGCATATCCCACCACGGTCGCTTGAAGGGTCTTTCCTTTACAGTCCGGGGATCGTCTCCCAGGTCAGCCAGTTCTCCGGCAACCGCAATAGCATCCTGCAACGTGCCGAGCCGGTCTATCAGTCGGAGTTCCATACCCTGACGCCCCGTAAAAACAGAACCATCAGCGAATTCTCTAACGGATTCGATTTCCAGATCGCGTGATTCGGCGATGACGTTAACAAACTGATCGTAGGAATCGTCGACAAGCAACTGAAGCATTTTTCTCTCGGCAGGCGTTATCTGACGGGCATAATTGCCCACGTCCTTGATATCTCCCGATTTGATGACCTCCATGCTGACGCCCACCTTATCCATTAACCCCTGGAGTACCGGGAAAGAGATCATAACACCGATAGATCCGCACACCGTGCCCGGATTGGCCACAATCGAATCTGCGGCGCATGCTATGTAATATCCGCCGGAGGCGGCTACTGAGCCCATAGAGACGACTACGAACCTTCCGCTATCCTTGAATTTCAACAATTGGTCATAAATCTCCTGAGAAGCGGCCACGCCGCCGCCAGGGGTGTCTATTCTCAATACCAGAGCCTTTACGGAGCCGTCGTCCTCGTATTTCCTGAGCTGGCGCACAATGTTTTCAGAACTCACGATTACGCCCTTAACATCTACCAGAGCAACCCGGCCTCCGAGAGAAGCGATATCGAGTCCGGCGGCGCCTCTGGAGAATCCGAACAGGATGGCGGAGATAACGAAAAACATGAAAACCACAGAAATAATTATCACGGCGACTATTATTTTGTCTCTATTTTTGCCCATAATAGCGACTCACAATCTATTCAGGGACTGCTCTAATGTCAATTGTTTTTTGAGGTTACTTTAAATAAATCTTCAACTTATCGCCAGGATATAATCTCGATTTGGAGCTAATGTTGTTCCATCTGGCCAAATCCCTAATTTCCACACTGTTCTCTTTCGCTATCTTCCATAGTGTATCTCCGCGGCGAATAGTATAGATAAAAGAGTCCTTGTAGGCCGCACCCGATCCGGAGCTTGTATATTGTGTATCACTTGAACTGTTCGTCGGAACCATAAGAGACATACCAGGATAGATTTCATTAGATGCCAGGCCGTTGGCCCTCTTGATGCTCCCAACCGTGGTTTGGTAAGCCCTGGCGATCCGCCAGAGATTATCACCCCGGCGGACTTTGTATTTGATGAATGCTGCATCCGTATTCGCCGGACCTCCTTTGCCATCCGGGATGATTAGCTCCCGTCCGGCGTATATCCTGTTCGCTGAGAGTCTGTTTGTCCGTTTCAATGCGGCCACCGTAACGCCATGGGCAACAGCAATATCCCAAAGGGTATCGCCATACCTGACCATATATTTGCCATTGGAGCTTTTCTTGATTTTGATCTTCGCACTGCTTTTACCCTTCGATCCGGCGGGCGTTGTCCTTCCCGGCGGAACCGGGATCACCAGGCTCTTGCCTGCGTAGATACGCTTTTTTCTGCCGAGGCTGTTGGCCTGGACGACTGATGCAATCGAAACACCGTATCTCCTCGCTATTGTAGATACGGTCTCGCCTCTTCTTATTCTGTGCTTCACCCAGTTGGTGTTCTTCTCCGACGGTATATCGTCATAGGCAGCAAGGAACCGTTCTGAATCGCCTGCGGGGATCCTCAGCGAGTAATTCTTTATATCGGGAGGCGTTACTCCTCTCCGTAACTCGGGATTCAAAAGCTCCAGGTCCGAGACAGTTATGCCTGTTCTGGATGAAATATTCTTAAAGGATATACACTTGGAAACTTCAACCCGATCGAACTCAATTGCGGATTCGTAGTTCGGATGAAACCCATATTTCTCAGGTTGTTTGGCGATTATGGTGGCAGCCATAAAAAGCGGAACATAATTCATAGTCTGCTTGTGCGGCCGAAGCTTCCAGAAATCCTTTGTCTTCCTTTTACGTATTTCGCGGCGGATACGGCCGGCTCCTCCGTTATAGGCCGCCAGGGCCAGATTCCATGATCCGAATTCTTTGTAGAGATCTTCGAGATGCCGGGCAGCGGCCCTGGTTGATTTCTCAAAATCCCGACGTTGGTCATACCACCAGTTATGTCTAAGCCCATATGACCTTCCGGTAGCTGAGATAAACTGCCACATGCCTACCGCCCTGGCATACGAATATGCATGGGGATTAAAACCGGATTCAATCAACGGCAGATATGCAAGATCATGCGGGATCTCGTACTCCGCTAATATCTTCTCCACTAAGGGCATATATCTGCCTGAATTCTCAAGATATGTCGCAAACGCGTCCCGGGCGACGGTCTGCAGATATACCAGCGAGTTTTCTACCCTATCGTTCCATTCTATCGGAATATCGTAAATGACCGTGTCGGCCCTATCGAAATCCCGGAAAGCGTCGGATTCTTTCAGCTTTTTAAAATTCTTGACATCCTCGAAAAGCTCCCTGAAAGCCGCTACCGATGATTGCGAATAAAGCACACCGGTGCTCATCAAAGTCAGGCGAAAATCCTGTTCAATCTCGCTTAAAAGCCTGTCAATCCTGACAGCCTGATCAGGATACTCTTCGACATCGAGATCTACTTCGGAAAGAACCTCCAGAGCCTGTTCGTATGTTTGCTGAGCCGAATCGAGGATACCCTGGTGAAAGTAGGCGACCGCCCTGGCATAATAGTATTCTGCCCTGTCGATCTCACGATCTATCTCCAGGGCATCAGCCGGGATTTCATCGGATTCGATTGCCGGATCTTGAATGGTCTCTTGATCTCCCCCTTTAACCGGTCTATCACTGTCGGCCCTCATCAGCCGTGTGGGATCAGGGTGAGAACAAGCTAGTAAAACCATGGTTAGGAACGGGACGATCGCAAGGTGCTCTTTTTTCATAACTTCATCTCATTTAACAAGATTCGCCTTCACTGTCAAGCCCTTTAAGATATTCGTCTAAACTGCCAAAAACTTTATCGTAGAACCGGTTCTCATCAGGATTCATCCAGTTAGGGGAGGTCCGATTCTTAAACCAGGTCATCTGACGCTTGGCGTAATTGCGGCTATGTTGTTTTACAAGTTCAACTGCCTCATCGATTGATGTGTTCCCCTCCATGGCGTCGATAATCTCGTAATATCCGACTATTTTCCTTTTTTTTATCTGCTCCCCAAGGCCATCGGCCACCAATTCCTCGATTTCTGCAATCAGGCCGCTATCGACCATCTTTTCGACCCGACGGTTGATCCGATCATAAAGCTGGTTCCGGGGCGGATTCAATCCTATCCAATAATACTCAGCGTCGGGGATCGAATGTCGACCTGCGTTTTTCAACCGGCTTGGTATTTCACCCGAGAGCTTGAATATCTCCAGCGCCCTGATAATCCTGACAATATCATTTGGGGAAAATCTCCCGGCAGTTTCAGGATCGATCTCCACCAACTCTCGATACAGGGTCTCCGATCCCTCACGATCCGCTCTTGCTTCCAATTCACTCCTGAGTCGATCGTCCCTTTCGGGACCCTCAAATAATCCCCTGGTCAGCGCTTCTATATAGAGGCCTGCGCCACCGACTATCATTGGTATACGGTCGGCCTGATAGATAAGTTCGATAGCCTCCCCCGCCAGGTCCGCATAGCGCCTGGCGGTAAAATTCTCCTTTATATCGGCGACGTCGATCAAATAATGGGGAATCTTCAGTCTTTCGGCTTTAGAAGGCTTGGCGGTGCCTATGTCGAGGCGGCGGTATATCTGACGGGAGTCGGCGCTGATTATCGATCCGCCGTAACGGGTTGCCAGTTCCAATGCCAGCGATGATTTGCCGGATCCGGTTGGGCCGCAGATAACGACCGCTCTCATGGATTTATTTTCTCTGGAAGATCCGTTCGAGATCATCACGGTTTAGAGAGGCCATGGTCGGCCTGCCATGAGGGCATCTATACGGTTCCTTGCATTTCATGAGTTCGACGTACAGACCTGTCATCTGCGGCTCTGAAAGCCGATGGCCGGCTTTGACAGCAGCCTTGCAGGCTACACCTGCCGCCAGAGCCTTCTTCGTTTCCTCGCCTGCTTTTCGATTGGCAGAAAAACTCGCCAGTAGATCCTTAAATGCGATCTCAGGTGAGATACGGGATAATTCTTGAGGCAATCCCGACAGAATCACCTCATCATCGCCAAACGCTCTTATCTCGAATCCAGCTTTCGCCAGCAGATCGGATAGCTCCTCTACCAGAGCAGCCTCTCCCGGAGTGATCTTGACTCTTGTCTCGAAGAGAAGCTTCTGCGACGGCATCGGATGCCGGCCGAAAGAATCCATGGTTTTTTCAAAGAGGATTCGCTCATGAGCGGTATGTTGATCCAGGATTATTATCTCGCCGCCTTTGCGCTTGATAATGTAAGTATCGAATAACTGAAAGGCCGGATCGACCTCTGTTTCCGGGGATGTTGGCTCGCTCGCCTTGGCAGCTTGTTGTCCCGGCGGCTGCTGGATAATCGGTTCAACGGGTAGCGTATCTTTCTGCCTATCACCGAATAATTCCCGCCTGACCTGTTTAAAGGGAATTGTGTCTCCTGCCGGCGAGGGAGTCTTTGTCGAGATACTCACAGGCAACTGCAAGGCTTTTCTCATGGCATTTTTCAAGGTGGAGAATATGAAACCCCCATCCGCGAAGCGAACCTCGATTTTGGCCGGATGAACGTTGATGTCGACGAAACCGGTGTCTATTTCGAGAAAGAGAGCAACATAAGGGTATTGCCCCTTTGGAATAGAACCCTCGTATGCGGCGGCAACAGCTCCGAACATAGCCCGTTCCAGCACCGGTCTCTTATTCACGAAAAAATACATTTCACTGCTATTGCCGCGCATTAACGGCGGGGCCGATACGCATCCATGGATTTTGACGGGACCAATCTGCTCTGCTTCAATGGGGATAAGGACTCTGGCTACATCCGAGCCCCAAACCGCCTGCAGACGTTTCAAAATATCATCGGTCGCCGGGAATGAGCTTTTGCTCTTGCCGTCGTATGTGAGCTTAAATCCCACGTCCGGGCGGGCAATAACGTATCTCCGGATTGTCTCGGCTATTCTCCTCTTTTCCGCCGATTCCGATTTCAGGAATTTGCGTCGAGCGGGAACATTATAGAACAAGTTTCTGACGGAGATGGAGCAGCCCTTTTTGGGCGGGGCCGGACCGAAAAAGACCTGTTTTCCACCCTCGAAACTTATCCGGATGCCTGTGTGCTCGTCCCCGGCGCATGTGATAAGTTCCATTATGGAAACCGAGCTGATTGAGGGTAGGGCCTCTCCCCTGAAACCCATGGACCCGGTTCTTAAGAGGTCTTCCCAGCTCTGGATCTTGGAAGTGGCATGCCTCATAAAGGCGAGTTCCACCTGGTCTTTCGGAATCCCCTTGCCGTCATCGACGATCAGTATTTCATCCTTACCTCCACCGGCGATCGAGATTTCGATATTCCCGGCAGAGGCGTCGATAGAATTCTCCACCAGTTCTTTGACCACCGATGCGGGATTTTCGATTACCTCACCGGCGGCGATCCTGTCTATCAGCCCCTCGGGCAGAACCTTGATAAATTTCATGGTACTCTCAGGAGGCTGGCTTGCCTGAAAGCTCAAAATCCACCAACATTCCTCCATTCAGTATGGCAGAACGAAAATCTACTTTTGTCATAGCCGCATATATAACTGATATTTAAGGCTATAATCAAGGTTTTTTGGGAAGGGAATAGCGATCGATCTTCCTGTATAGGGTGGATAGGTCGATCCCCAGGATCTTTGCCGCTTTGCTTTTGTTCCATCCGGTGTGATGAAGTGTATAGTAGATGTAAGCCTTTTCCATTGTCTCGAGATTCGGATTTAGCTCCAGAGATTCAGATAGAACTGCGCCGCTCTTCTTCGTGGTCTGCCTTATCTCCTCCGGCAAATCCTCGATAGAAATTACGTCATTCTTGGCAAGCATAACCGTTCTCTCCAGCACGTTCTCCAGCTGCCTGACGTTCCCCGGCCAGCTATACGATTTCAGCATCTGCATGGCCTCCCGCTCCATGGTCCTTTCGGCTATATCGAGCTTGGCCGAATGCCGTCGCAGGAAATGTGCAGCCAACAGTTCGATATCATCGGGCCTCTGGCGAAGCGGAGGAATATCTATGGTAAAAACGTCCAGACGGTAATAAAGGTCGGTCCTGAAGGCTCCATGATCCACCATTTCCCGAAGACTGGCATTCGTGGCTGCTATAACACGAACGTCGACGGAAATCGGCTTTGTCGCGCCCACAGGAGTGATCTCTTTCTCCTCGAGTACCCGCAAGAGCTTAGCCTGGATAGTTGGACTGGTCTCCCCTACCTCGTCGAGGAAAAAAGTGCCATCGACCGCGGCGGCGAAGAGGCCGGTTTTATCCTTTATGGCGCCGGTAAACGAGCCTTTCATATGTCCGAACAGCTCCGATTCGAGCAGGCTCTCGGGTAAGGCGGCGCAATTGATCGTCAAAAACGGTCCTGATTTTCGCCGGCTTTCGGCATGAATAGCTCTCGATAATACCTCTTTGCCGGTCCCGGATTCGCCGGTGATCAGGACATTTGCATCCATAGATGCGGCCTTGGCGGCAAGCATTTTCACTTCAAGTATAGATTCCGAGTCGCCCATGAAAGATTCAAATCCCGTTGTCAGCGTTTCTTTAAGGGCCGTGTTCTGTCTTTTGATTTGCTTCTGCTCGATGGCTTTCTTGATTGAAATCTTGATCTCTTCCACTTTGAACGGTTTGGTGACATAATCGTTGGCGCCCTTCTTCAAGGCCTCTATAGCCGTATCTATTGAACCGAATGCAGTCATTACTATGACCTCCAGCTCGGGATCGATTTTTTTTGCTTCCGTTAAGATTTCCAGGCCTGATATCTCGGGCATCATTAGATCGGTGATAAGAAGATCGTAACGGTTCTCGGGATTTCTCTGTGATCGCATGAGATTTTGCAGGGCGCGGCCGCCGGATGTTTCCGCGGTGACTTCATATCCCTCCCTGCCCAGCATTATCCGCATGAACTCGCGCATGCTGGATTCATCGTCTATAACCAGTATCCTGGCTTTTGAAACAGCAGTTGTATTGACCATATTTTAACCCGTTATGAGAATCGGTATGAATGGCAAGCGTCTTTAGATAAAGTATATCGGGAATCGTAGTTCCCGAAATGCGATTTTGAGGATGTCGGCAAACCTTAAGCCGATGTCAGGTCTGAAAAATGCTGGCCGGGAAAGTCCGCTCTCAGACGCCAATTAATTGGAAATCGAGGAAGCTCCGCCTCTCAGCATAGTGGCGGGGCGACATCCTGAGGAAAGGAAACAGGTTCAGCTTCCGAATTACCGGAATTTATGAAAGATATTTATCGGATATTTGCCGGAAAAACAGGCGGAGCAGAACTCATCCGGAGGGAGCGCCGGGAGGTTTATCATTCCCTCTATCGAGAGATAACCCACTGAGTCGGCCCCCAGGAAGCGCCTTATTGACTCCACCGATTTTCTCGAGGCCAGAAGCTCTTTTTTAGTCGGCATGTCGATACCGTAAAAACAGGGACTCACTATAGGCGGCGATGATAATCTCAAGTGGACTTCTTTAGCGCCTGCATCCCGCAACATGACGACGAGCTTTTTCGATGTGGTCCCCCGGACGAGCGAATCATCTACAATCACAACGCGCTTTTTATTGATTACTCCGCGGACAACGTTGAATTTCTTCTTGACATCGAGATCGCGAATTTTCTGTTCGGGTCGAATGAACGTCCTGCCGACGTAGTGATTGCGGATGAATCCGATATCATACCTGATTTTGGACTCCTCCGAAAATCCCAGTGCGGCCGTATTGGAACTGTCCGGTACCGATATTACGATATCGGCCTCAACGGGATGTTCTCTGGCCAGAAGCCGTCCCAGCCGCCTCCTGACTTTATCCACGTTCATGCCGTAGATCATCGAATCGGGACGCGAAAAATAGATGAACTCGAAAATGCAAAAAGCATGTCTGCTTCTCTTCAGAATATCATAACTTCGAATTCCATGGCCGTTGATGACGATTATCTCGCCGGGATTGATATCGCGAATATATCTGGCACCGATTATATCGAAAGCGCAGGTTTCCGAGGCTATGATCCAGGCCGACCTCTTTTTCCCCAGAGCCAGCGGCCTGACGCCGGCGGGATCCCGTGCCGCCACAAGATGTTTCGGAGTCAAAAGCACCATGCTGTATGCCCCGATAACCTTGCCAAGCGCCTCCGCCAGGGCTAGTTCGATCCGACGTTTCTTCGATCTGGCCAGAAAATGTAGAATTATCTCCGTATCCGACGAGGTGCGGAAAATGGAACCGCGCTTTTCCAATTCCTTCTTTATGCGGCGATAATTGGTCAGATTGCCGTTATGGGCCAGCGCCAGGTGGCCGCGGCTGTAGTTGATTACAAGCGGCTGTACGTTTTCGGTGGATGACGAGCCGGTAGTTGAATACCTGTTATGCCCTATAGCCGAATACCCTTTGAGTTCCTTGAGATCGTGATGCGAGGAGAAGACCTCGTTGACCAGCCCCATTCCCAGGCGAGAATGAAAACCGGTTTTATCGGCGGTTATGATGCCGCATGATTCCTGCCCGCGGTGCTGAAGAGCGTAGAGCCCGAGATAAGTAAGATCCGCGGCATTCCGGGCACCATAGACAGCGAAAACGCCGCATTTGTCTCTAATCACGCAATTACCGCCCCGTCAGAATCAGTATCTACAGACAAAGTAAAATCACTCACAGAACCAGCCGATAACCCAATCAGGGGCCGACTGCCGGCGCGAATTGTGAATCATATTGACCGCCTGCTGTTCTGTCAAGTATATTGTTTTGTACGTATAATTATGAGGTTTTCTTGAAATTGCCCGACCCCGAAATCCAATATGCCATGTCTCTTCTCAGAGGCATTGGCCGTAGTCGTATAGGTGATCTGGCGGAGTCCTGCGGGAAGACGCTGATATCTATCGCCCGGCCTTCGGCAGTGAGAATTTCGATCCAGCTGGAGGGATTGTCGGCGGAGATTTTCGAGAATGGCAGCCAAAGGCACCTGATGAGATTAACCCGGGCCCTGAAAGATTATGGATTAGCAGATCTTGATAGTGAACAACGGCTCCCGGATTATGTAAATATTTCAACCGATAATGGCAAGATCATCTGCCTTGCCGTAATCAAGCATCTCGGGCTCCCTATCGGTGTGGCCGCCGCCTTTTCAGGACCATCAGACACCGCTACTCTGCCACTCGATGAGGGCCTGTACTTATGTGTCTCCCAGCTCAATGCCCGTATTCATGCCATATTATCACCCGGTACTCAGAGTGCTGTGGAGGTTTTGTGCAGGCGTCTCCTGAGAGGTCTCCATGATACCTCGGCAAAAGCGGTCGGCGGGCAACTGGCCGATGACGGTGATTTCTGGATTTCCGTTTCTCATGCGAAAGAAATCACCTCCTGCCGGGAAACCGATCCACTCATTGCCGACGATATTGAATCGCTGAAAAACGGCGAGGAGATGGATGAGAAGATCTTAAGCCAGATCTGGCTGGAGCCGGAAATCGATGCCGGAGTCTGGATCACGGATTTGCCTGGCTACTTCGTTGCCGTCGGATTCCCCGACAAGCAGGATATCACCAAACAGGTTATAGGCATTATTAAAAAACAGATTGAAAGCCTTGCCGTAGCAGATACGGATTATATTATCAAATCGTTCGAAAAGCTCAAAGCGGATTTCAAAAAACTCGTCAAATCCGAACGAGTGGCCGCCATCAATGAAACGGCGGTTACCGTCAACCATGAAATCAACAATCCTCTCACCGCTATTCTCGGCAATACCCAGCTTCTGTTGATGGCCAAAGATAAGTTGCCCGAAGATGCGATTGCCAAACTTCAGACGATCGAAAAATCGGCTATCCAGATACGCGAAGCCACCAGCAAGCTCATGTCCATTGTAGAACCTGTCAAAACCTCCTATGCTTCGGGGCTGGACATGATCGATATTGAAAAGAGTAAGAAGAAAAAGTCCTGATAGCACCAACGCATCACAAAATCATTACAAGATTTCATAGAGAATTATTTCACTTGCCGAGAGATGCCTTTCCTTATAAATTGATCGGACGATTTTTGCGGATTGGCTTCAGGAGAGGATCACTTGGGAATTTTCACAGCTCTGACAAAACGATTTATAGCAGGCGAAACGAAACAGGATGCCGTGAACGCCGTCCGCAGGCTCAACGAAATGGGTATGAGGACCACCCTGGATATCCTGGGCGAAAATGTCACATCAAAAGAAATGGCCCGGGATCTTGCTGATTTTTATATCGATGTTCTCGACACCATATCATCCGAGAAGATCAGCGCCAACGTCTCATTAAAACTGACGCAGATGGGGCTGGACATCTCGGATGAGTTTTGTTTTGAAAACGTCGGCCGAATCATAAAGGCCGCCAAAGAGCGCGATAATTTCGTGCGAATCGATATGGAAGGCTCCGACTATACTGAGAGGACCCTGAAACTGGTTTACCGCTGGGCCGAGGAATTCGACAACGTGGGGACTGTTATTCAATCCATGCTATACCGCTCGGAAAATGATATTAAAGAACTCAACCAGCGCGGTATAAGGATTCGCTTATGCAAAGGGGCATACAAAGAGCCGGCCAGCGTCGCCTACCCGAAAAAGGAGCAGGTTAACTCGAATTTCATCGTCCTGATGAAACTTCTTCTCGACAGCGGTTACTTTCATGCAATCGCCACCCACGATAACGCTATGATTTCGGCCACAAAGAAGTATGCCGATGAGCAAAATATCGGCAAAGACAAATTCGAATTCCAGATGCTTTACGGCATAAATCGCACCGTCCAGACCGAGCTGGTATCAGAGGGTTACGGCATGCTGGTCTATGTCCCCTTCGGGACTCACTGGTTTCCCTACTATTTCCGCCGGCTCCGCGAGCGAAAAGAGAATATCCTGTTCATATTAAAGCATCTGTTTAAGAGGTAAGCCAGGAAGCAATTTTATTTGTTACTCCAGGAGCAGTAAACCTAAAACATCTCCCCCAGCCTGGCGGCGATGGACTCCAGGAGCTTCTCATCGCCGTCGCTGAAGGCGTTCAACTTATCAGAATCAATATCGATCTCTCCCTTGACCTGATCTCCAATCATAATCGGGACTACTATTTCGGATTTAGTTTCAATGGAGCATGCCAGATACCTGGGATCGGTGCTGACGGTGATCACTCCCTGACGGCCACTTTGACTTTTATGGAGGCTGCTTTGTAACCAGGGTTGATTCCGGGGCTAATCCGAAGAAGTTCAAAACCGTCGCAGGTCAGTCGTCTGCACCCGGCCGTAAGATTCTTTTCTTGACTCTCTCGGGCAGTAATTGCCCGATAAGTTCCTTGATATCCGCGCCTCCCCGGATATTCAGCCAGACCATTCTCTCATGGGATTCAAAGACAAGTTCATAGGTCAGGAAGACGCAGCATTTACGTTCAAAAATGACGAATTCAACGAGGGCCTCGATCTTTTCGTCCGTGCCCTCAAATCCGAGACCGTATCCGTCCGATAGTTCCGCGAGAGCCCGTATATCGGCCAGCGCCCTGATGTCGGCTGCTCGTTTATCCGGGTTTCGCGCAATCTCGAGAAAGCAGGTATTCCGAGGCGACCTCTTTCCACTATCCCGCTCTTCCGCCGCGGCCGTCGGGACTACAAAATCGATCCGGTAAAACGTCGGCACCAGCATCATAATTACTATCAATCCTCCGAGCCGTCCGGCTCCAGGGCGGCATAATATATTCATGTTCCTCTCCTTTCGTGATGCCCGATTTGCAGGCCGCAGTATGCTACACCAAACTGCAGATCATTATAATCCGCAAAAACTTAATATTCCTCGAACATCTGCTATGTTGAATTAACCGACTCGGCTCCCATTTGTCAAGTCTGTTGTCCGATGCGGGCGTCAGGGCGGGGAGTACCGTCAGGTTGTCATTAACTCGATAATATAGGATTGGATTGCAACATTTTCTTGAAACCGGTTTGACGGTTATTAAATTAGGCTGATACTGCATCACGCATGACAATATCACATTGGGTCAGACTATACTTCTGCCGGGCCTCGCCAAAAGAGATGTTATAATGTATCCGGGTCGCAAAAAAGTTTAATAAATATCTTGACACGGTTGCCGCATACTGCTTAAGTTGACCTTTGTATAACAGCAAATCTTTACCCTCCCCCCGGGTATGGCTATGCACCAGGATTTTCCGGCTGTTTGCGTTAAGCTCATTGGCGATACGCAGGTGCCTTCGATGAAGGATTCGGTTGATTTGCACATTGTAATACTTTTGACCCGGGATATAAATTCTTTGGAGATTTCACAGCGTGCGTCCGAGAATCGTTGAATATCTAAATAATATAACCGGGATCGATATTTTCGGCTGGCTTGTTCCCGATCCGTCGGTAATTTATGCTTTTTCATTCGTGCTGGTGGTGATAGTCTTCGTGCGGCGATGCAAAACCGCCGGATTAGAGATCCGCGTCGCCCTGGATATCGCTTTCTGGGGATCTATTTGTGCATTCATATTCGCCCGCCTTTTTTATCTTTTCATTTATCAGGAGGGTGGTTCCCTGAGGCCGGCCGATTTGCTGTCATCCGGCGGAACTGCTTCCTGGGGAGTGTATACGGGCGTTTTCACCGGAGCCGTTCTTTATCTGCTAATCAGGAAACGGCGGATACTTCCTTATCTCGACATTATCGCCGCCAGTTTGCCTTTAAGCACCTTCGTCGGCAGATGGAGTTGTTTTATGTATGGCTGTGATTACGGAACCCGCACAGATGTCGCCTGGGGGGTTCGTTACCCTTTCGCAAGTAAAGCCTTCGCCGCACATTTAGGCGACGGCCTGGTAATGCCGGATTCTCAACTATCTGCGGCGGTTCATCCAAACCAGATTTATCTTTCGATTAACGCATTGATCTTGTTTATTATAATATCCCGTTTCTGGAGCAACAACAGATCAAAGCCCGGATTGACTTTTGCCTTTTACTTGACAGCCTACGGAATATCTCGTTTTTTCCTCGAATTCTTCCGGGACGACGCCGGCTCCGGACCGATTTCGGCATTAAACCTGCCCCAGACAATATGCCTGATTTCAATCTTCTTCGGAATAGGATGGATTGTTTATCTGCATTATGGCGCTAGAGAATTCGCTCACGCCAGAGGAATTTAACCATTAAAAGAAGGAAGGAGGGAATTATCCGGATGTTTAAAGCGTATACTAGACAGATACTGATGCTTGGAATCCTCGTCGCCGCGATTCTACAGTTCGGCGCCAATTGCGATTGCGAGCAACCTGTTATCGACTCCATGACCCCTGGTTCAGGGCCCGGAGGAACGATTGTCGAGGTCGTTTACTCGAAAGGCGGCTTGAGTGGGACGATCGAATACGATGGTGCTTTAGTGGAAACACGTAACGCAGGAAATCTGGGAATCGGCAAGACGCTTTTCTTCACCATTCCGTATGGTGCGACAGCCGGAGGAAAGAACGTCAGGGTGTATTCCGGAGGGAAGTACTCGGCCGCCCAGACGTTCAACGTAACAGGCTCCGCGGCCGTGCCAACCCCGGCCATCGACGGTTATGCATTCGGCAACGCCCAGGGTACCGAACTCACTATTTTCGGCAGCAATTTCAGCACTTTAACCGAGGTATTCATCGGCGGGGTGGAGGTCGCCGGCTATTCGGGGTCATCGCTTCCGTTACGGCAGATACCGCACGGTTTTGTCGACAATCTGATCATCTGCAAGCCGGCTTCCAATTTCGTTGCGGGAACATCTTACGGTGTACAGGCGCGGAATCCCGGCGGCATTAATTCCAGCACGGTTAATTTCACGTTCCCCGGCAGGGTTTGCGACATGGAATTCGACGCCATAACCGGCACGCCGGTTCCGGACTATTACGTCTGGCAGAACAACACGGTAAACACGATCAGACGAAGCTACAGCGAGTGCGGCTGGGTGATTGAGTTGGCCTATGACGACACTTCGCTGGTGGACCCGCTTCCCGGTACGCCTTTCTCCTTTGCCGATCTGTACAGTTTCTGGCAGGCCAACGCCGCACCGACGGCAGGATGCTATATGCATGGGGCGTTTATTCCGGACGGTCCCGGGCCTCGCGGAGTCATGTATATGAACATCTTTAGCACCCCCAGTCTGCCCGCGGCCAATCGCCGGCAGGGCTTTGGCGTCTTCTGGGACGATTTCGCAGGCTACGCCGATAGAATGCAGAAATACTTCAGAACTACTCTTCACGAATCGGGGCATGGATTTAATTGCTTGCACGGCGATGCCAGCGCAAGCCAGACCCTGATGACCACAACGCCGTCGCTGGCCGCGGGGTGGCATTGCTTCTTCTCCACCACGAGCTGTCCTCATCTGAGCGGTCACACTCTCAACGCAGTCTGTCCCGGTGGAGAAGCCTTTGGCTCGTCACGTTCTTGCAACTCTTTGCATTGAGCCTTGTAAAATGAAAACCAAAGTAAGGAGTAAGCCGATGCGAAAAACGTCACTTCTGGTTCTGGCGGCCGTCATCTGTTTGATTTCTTCGGCGACCGCGCAGGACAGTATTAGAGTTGCGGTGGAAGCGGAGAAAACGGACTTTTTATTGGGCGAGCCGGTTGCCGTCTATGTCACGATCACGAATACCGGGACCCAGGATATCCGGGTTTATTCGGAGGTTGGGCCGGAGTTCGATGGAAGCTATTATTTCATCACCGATCCCGATGGCAACACACGGGCGTTTTCTCCGATATTCGTCGCCGAACCGGATGATCTCAGGACGCTCAGGCAAAACCAGAGCGTAAAAGGAGGCGGTCAAATATCCTACGGCGGCGAAGGATATTACTTTCCGAAACCGGGGAATTATGAAGTCGTCGTCCATTACAAAGGAGTTCAATCGGATCCTCTGCAGCTCACCGTTCTTTCTCCTCAAAACCAGGCGGAGCAAGAACAGGCCGATCTGATACTCGATCATCCCGAGGTCGGGCTATTCCTGGCCCTTGAGGGCGGCGATTTTCTCGAAGACGCCCTGGCACAAATCGAAACGCTTTCCGGCAAATATCCTAATTCGTTGATCACCTCCCACATGCTTTATGCCAAGGCGAAAAATCTATCCGTACCGGCCCGTAATTTTACTACCGGGAAACCCCGGGACGCAGACTTTCCCGGAGCCATAGGTATCCTGAATACCCTTAAGGATAGAAATCTGCCGTTATTCTATCAGAGTCGCGTATTCGGGACTCTCTCCCTCTGCCTCGAGAAAACGGGAAGAAAAAACGAGGCGGTAGAGACTTACCGCGAGTTCCAGAGAAAACTGGAATTGAACGAACGGCTGAAACCTTTTCACATTGAAAAGATCCAGAAGGAGCTGAGAAGGCTTCAGTAGGCGAAGGGGCCGCCTTCGGGCGGCCCTCCCTTTAAAATCCTGAGATCGGGACTGTCAGGCTTTGCCTTTGATCGCCCGATCTATAGAATTCTATATAAGCTTTTTGCTGCTTTTCCCTCAGGATGGAAGCCTTCGACATCCTGAGGGCAATTGTCTCATCAAGCAGGCGTCAGGTCCTACGGATCCGTAGGAATGTCATTTCATTTCCATCCTCACGCAAAAGAGTCAGCCCTAAAACATCTCCCCTAACCTGGCGGCTATAGTCTCCAGGAGCTTCTCATCGCCGTCGCTGAAGGCGTTCAACTTATCAGAATCAATATCGATCTCTCCCTTGACCTGATCTCCAATCATAATCGGGACTACTATCTCAGATTTAGTTTCAATGGAGCATGCCAGATACCTGGGATCGGTGCTGACATCCGGGATAACAATAGTTCTTTTGGCGCGGGCGGCGGCCCCGCAAATGCCCTCATTAACCGGAATTTCGCCATGCTGAGACGGTTTTCCCCTGTAAGGCCCTAATCTTAAAACATCGTCGTCATCCAGTATATAAATCCCCACCCAGTTATAATGGGGGACGCTGGCGTATAAGAGCCCGACAACCGCCTCCATTGCCGATTGGCTATTCGATGCCGTCTTGATAAAATCATCGGCGACCATTGCTATCCTGGATTTGGAGATATCTTCTAAAAACTCATCGGTCATCGTTTCCATTCCTTGACAGCGTTGCTGAGTGCAAACAGGTTCTCATCCGGGGTATTTACCTTTACCGCGCACCCCGGGCCAATCATCAACCTCCCCGGCGGGGAGTCGCGAAAAGAATTCTCGATCTGACTTCTTATCTGGTCTTCCGAACCGTTTATCAGTACGCCGTTCTGATCGATTCCTGTGAGAAATATCTTATCGGTGATCTGGGCCGCCTGGTGGATCGATAAATTTCCGGCCTCGAAGGGATTCCAGCTTAGAACCGGGACGGGATAATCCCTGAAAAGCGGTAACATATTGTTGGCTTTACAGACGTGGACAACATTGAATATGCCACTGCCGGCCGCCTGAAGTACCCGCAGGTCATAGGGACGTCCGAATTCGAGATATTGCTCCTCTGTTATACGATCGCGGCTGGCCCATTCGGTAGTCGCAAAGAAAATCCCCGCCATACCTATCTGCATGAATTCCCCGACATAACCGCTGAAAGTAGCAGTAATCGATTCCAGGGTCTTATGAAGATCGTCAGGCGCCTCGTGCATCATCTCTATGAAACGTCCCTCATCCTTTATCAAGTCCCCGGCAATTGATAACGGTGAAAAGATTGTGGGAAGACAGAACACCTCCGATCCTGTTTGAGCCAGTATCTCTTTCCCGGCGTTCAGGGTCTCGCCCAGGGCTCCTGATCTCCAATCAAGCGGTTTTATTTTCTCCCAATCCGATTTTTCAGCAACCGGATAGATTTCGGGCGATGGTTTCACCATAGAATCATTCGAATATCGGAACCTCATCCCCCAGTCTTCGACATGGTATGATGCCCGCGAATTGATCTTGATAAAATCCCAATCATACTTCCTCTGAAAACCGATCATCGATTTAACCAGATCCGGTTTTGTATTCTCCTTATCGAAGAAATGTCTCCATGCGGAAACAACGGGGCGGTCTACCTCCCGCCCCTCAAGGACTCTCTTGACACGTTCCTTATGTGTTAATTGCTCTCTCATGTTTTATCCGATTGCCTGCCCGATCTTAAACTGACCCGATATTCCCTATCATTACATTCAACCGACGGTCATATAATGCAATCAGACTTTTCCTGTCAATAGCGACCTGCAAGTTAGATATTCCACGTTTCAGGGGAGTCGGCAGAATTTCATGCTTATCCACTCTTCAGACTCTCGACTATCCTGACGCTGGTTTCATAACGACCAAATGAAGGCATCAGATATATGCCGGCGACCAGGTCTCTGACTTCATCTATGAACATTACTGCAATCTCCTCCCCCACATTTGCTGACTTCTCGCCGGCCTTTTCCATAGTTTGTCTTATATCCTCCGGTATGTCGATTCCGGGAACCTCGTTGTGTAAGAACTGCGCATGCTTGAAACTTACCAGAGGCAACACTCCCAGCATAATGGGAACACCCGATATATTCAGTTTATCCAGAAACCGACGGAGTAAGTCGCTTTCATATAGCGGTTGGGTCATGATATACTGGCCACCCGCATCAAGTTTTTCTCGCAGGCGCGATACCTCTGCATCGAGATCCGGGTTTGCCGGATTGGCGGCCACGCCGATCGAAAACTCCGTCGGTTTTCCAATAGAATTGCCGGCAAAATCATTACCAGAATTCAGCCTGGCAATGATTTTCACAAGACCGATAGAATCAACGTCATAAACGGCGGTGGCCTGAGGATAATCGCCTATGGATGGCGGGTCGCCGGTAAGAGCCAATATATTCCGAATGCCTATGGCGTTGGCCCCGATCAAATCGGATTGCAGACCCATCAGATTCCTGTCTCGCGTGGTGAAATGAAGGATAATATCGATATCCACCGACGATGAGATCAGGTACGCGAGAGCCAGACAGCTCATTCTAACCCTGGCCATGGGAGAATCGGCTATATTGACGGCGTCGGCGCCGGCGTCCTTTAGTTTTAGAGCCGCTTCGAGCATCTTGGCGGGATTGGTGCCCTTGGGAGGGTCTATTTCCACCGATATAGCAAATTGTCTTTTCAATGTTTCGAAAAACCTGGTGGAAGAACCGCGGCCAGGCTTGACCGCAGGTAATCGATCGAGCTCTTTTACTTTCACCGTGGGCGTCCGCTTTTCCACGGTCGAATCCTTCACGGCCTTGGATAATGCGGCTATATGTTCCGGCGTTGTGCCGCAGCAGCCACCGACTATACAGGCACCGGCTTTCACGAAGGCTCTGGCAAAATCGCCAAAATAATCCGGGGATGATAGATAAACGAATCTTCCGCCAAAATACCTCGGCAGACCGGCATTGGGCTGGGCTGAAATATAGGGCACCCCGAGTTCTGAAAGCTGCTCAACGGCCTCCAGCATTTTCTGTGGCCCGACAGAGCAATTGGTGCCCATCACGTCTACATCGAGCGGCAAAAGACGAGCGGCCATCTCCGCCGGAGTAGTGCCAAAATAGGTGGTACCCTCGGTGGTAAAAGTCATCTGGGCGACAATAGGCAGGTCTGCAACGGACCTGACGGCGGAAACTGCAGCCACTATTTCGTCGATGCTGGAAATTGTCTCGATCATGAAGAGGTCGACACCACCTTCGAGTAAGGCCTCCGCCTGTTCTACGAACGCTTCTCTGGCTTCCTCGACCTTGATTTTACCCAGCGGCTCGATCGGTTTTCCCAACGGACCTATTGAACCGGCGACCAGCACATCGATGCCGCTAATTTCTCTTGCTTCGCGAGCGATCTTAGCTCCCTTTAAGCTTATCTCTCTGACAAGATGCTCCAATCCATGGCTGGCAAGTCTGAAACGATTGCCACCGAATGTGTTCGTCTCTATAATCTCTGCACCGGCACTTATATATTCGCGATGAACTTCCTCCACCAAGTCCGGCCGTGAAACGCAGAGCTCATCAAGACAGCGATCGTATGAGATCCCTCTTTGATTGAGATAGGTTCCCATGGCGCCGTCGCAAACCAATACTCCCGCGTCCAGCCGCTTTTTGAGATCGATTCTCATCTGCAGTGGATTTTAGCTGAAAATCAATATTCTGTCAACAATGGTCAGGTTCCCGGGTAGCTTTTGTCTGAGGATCTGGCTCTTTGGTCGTACAGGGCCCGAACACCCGTTCTGTAACGGTGATCCATCGTGAGGGCCCTATGGCAGCTCCCATTGCCGCCCTGGGGTCCCGACGCATATCCGGAACAGGACTTGGATTGATGATGTATGAGAATTAATTAATAAAAGAAGAGTTCTGATCAATTGCCCAGGGTTTCAAGGATACCGAGAATGCTATTATTTTCCCCGGTCGAGCCGGGGAAATAGCTTTCCCTGGTAGGAACGCGCCAGTTGACAGGCGATTTGGTGTTGTTGCAGAGGAAGTATTTGACGGTTCTCTTAAGTCTCTCGGAGAAAGCCAGGGCGCCTTCTCTGGGAGTTTCAATAAGTAGAATTGCCATCTTCCCTGAACCGTCATTTGAAAGAAGGTCCGTTTCCCTGATTGATTTTTTCACCAGATCACCGAGACCGAAATGAAATTGATCGAGATCGGAGAAATTCTCGATCTCGCCGTAAGAATTGATATGGGAAATGTCCAGAAGGACTAACGAAATAAACGTGGGGTATCTTTTCGCCCGCCTTATCTCTTCGGTCGCCCGGGCTTTGAAAATCTCCAGATTATTGTACATCGATTCGAGATCCGGTGAATTTGCATTTGTTGTCATTTTATCCATCCGACAGGCTTCGGCACCTCATCTATTTCGAGGCTGTCGAACCGGCTAATTTAATTCACTTATCGAATAGCAAAATGAATGCCGCTATCGGAAGAGGAGCAGGAGGCGATCATTGACGTGGAGAGCCAGCCCTATTTTATTATATACGAATAAGTTACACTCAAATTCATTCTCGTCTGCATAGAAGAAACCGGGCCAGTCAAGCCAGCCCGGCTTTTGCATTTTGCAAAAACTTTCACATATAGTGCATGGTCTAATCTATGATTTTATAGTCTTTTATTTTATAAAGGAGCGACCGATAACTAATATCGAGCAATTTGGACGCCTTCCGCCTATTCCAGTTCGTTTTGTGTAAGACTTTGGTAATCAATAGCTTCTCAACTTCGCCCACTACATCATGAACCTTCTTCTTTAGCGAGAAATCACCATCAGATATATCTACGATGGCATTTTTCATTCCGGCGCCAGGGATCGGGCCTTTCAGGGTATCATAAATTATATTTTCGTCGGATCTGACGACTATCTGCTTCATCAAATTCTCAAGTTGGCGAACGTTTCCGGGCCAATCGTAATTCTGCAGTTGCCTGATTGTCTCGGATTTCAGTTCCCGCCGCTTCTTGCCGTACAATATCGAGTATTTTTCGAGGAAATGGTCAACGAGAAGAGGAATGTCGATACGCCTGCTGCTGAGTGGAGGCAAATTAACTGTGATTTCATTCAGCCTGTAGAACAGATCGTCCCTCATATTCCCATCAGCAATAGCCTGTTCGAGGTCTCTGTTTGTGGCACAGACAATCCTGACATCGACGTGAATATTATTAATGCCGCCGACCCTTACGAATTCCTGCTGTTCCAAGACCTGCAGCAGTTTCGACTGTAGCTCCAGAGGCATATCACCGATCTCATCCAGGAACATGGTTCCCTTATCCGCAATTTCGAATCTCCCCGGCTTCGTCTTGTGAGCTCCGGTAAAGGCGCCTTTTTCATACCCGAACAATTCGGCCTCGAGGAGATCCCGAGGAATAGCGGCGCAGTTTACTTTCACAAAAGGCTCTTTGCAGCGGCTGGATTTGGCATGAATCATTCTGGCGACTATCTCCTTGCCGGTACCGGAAACACCCCTTATCAATACGGTCAACTCAGAATCGGCAATTTCTTCGACCATGTTTTTAACATCGACCATGGAGGCTGAGTCTCCGATGAGAGTTCCCTGTTCGCTTTTTCTGAGCTTTTCCTGAAGTGCGACAAGCTCCTCTTTCAGCTTTCTTTTTTCGAGCACGGAGCGTATATGTATCTCGACCTCTCTAACGTCAAAGGGCTTATTTATGAACTCGGCAGCTCCTTTTTTCACCGAATCTACGATGTTTTTTGTGTCGCCATGGCCCGAAAGCATGATGACATCAACGCTGTCATCGATAGTCCTGATTTTTTCCAGAACCTCGATCCCGTTCATCCCCGGCATCTGTATATCGAGAAGCACCAACTTGGGCCTCTGTCGTGGTGGTGTCTGGGAGATTTTGCTTATGCCCTCTTTCCCGTCGCGCGCGGAATCCACGGAGTATCCATTCCCGAGCCCCTCGGACAAGATCCAGGGAACCTTCGGATCATCGTCAATCACCAGAATATGTACAGCTTTTTCGCCCATAAAATCTAAGCTCTCAAATCAACCATGAAGGTCGTCCCTTCCCCGACTTTACTATTTACGGAAATCCGGCCGTTATGAACCAGTATAATCCTTTCGGCAATCGCCAGCCCGAGCCCGGTGCCGGTTTGTTTCGTCGTATAGTATCTGGCGAAGATCCTTCCCAAATCCTCCTCTGAGATGCCGACGCCAGTATCCTCAATCTTGATCCTCAGCCAATTTTGCCCATCTTCGGCAATTTCTTGCACATTTATAGTTAGGATTCCGCCTCTGTCCATGCTATCGACCGCGTTTTGGAGAATATTAATGAAAACCTGAAACATCTCCGGCTCATTTACCATAACGTCAAGCTCGCCGGGACCATAGTCTTTGATCAGGCGGATTCCTTTGCTCAGCAAATCGGCGCTCAGGAGTTTCAAGCTTTTATCAAGCAATTTGCTTATGTGGAGTTTCCTGGTCTCGTATTTATTGGGATCGGAGAATTCCACCATCTCCTTCACCAGCTCGGAGAGCCGCTGGATTTCTATTTCTGCCTCCGGAAAAAACTCACGGGCTTTCTCGCCTTTGATTTTCTCTTTGTATATCTGTGTGATGCCTTTGATATTCGTAAGCGGCTTTTTTAAATCGTGGCCGATCTCGGCGATAAGGCGCCCCATGGTCACAAGCTGAGTGGCGTTCAATACGGCTTTCTGTCGCTGGTAGATGGCTGCTGTCTGAGTCAACGCCAGAACCGCCAACTCCCTTAGTGAATCGGTGAACCTGTAGTCCTGTGGAAAAACAAGCATCGCAACTCCGGCGAGAGCGCGCCTGATATAGATCGGCAGCGGTACTACCTTGACGTCGCGTCCGATGACCTTCCCGAAACTGTTAGACAGCTTCATCAAGATCTCCTGCATTAATTCCGGATCGGCCGCCTTGCCGATCGATATTGTCTCGCTTTCGAGTTTCACCGCCGTTAAATGCCCGGGGATTGCGGTCTCAGGAAGCTCACCATGATAAAATTCCAGCAGTAGTTCTCCGCTCCTCTCGAGATAGTCATACCAGAAAATGGACTCCAGCCTGACGAGCTTTCGCATGCCCTCGAACGTAACCTCGCCAATCTTTTTAGGGTCGTCGAGCATGGAGACCTTTTCCGCCAGGCCGTGAAGTACAGTCAAGTAGTCTATGGTCTCGGTCTTTTCCGCAATAAGATTGGCTCTATCTATGGCCACTGCAGCGGGCACCGCAAGGGCGTGCAGCAATCGGAGGTCATCCTCCGAGAATGGTTTTCCGCTTGTCTTATTATTCAAATTTATGACACCATAGAGTTCATCTTTATAAGTCAGGGGAACTGAAATGAGAGATTTCGATTCATATTTCTGCCGGTTTATCCGCGCAAACCTCGGGTCTTTTTCGATATCCTCGACTATTAGGGGACGACCGGTCTTGGCAACGTAACCTGAGATCGACGAGCCGAGCTTCATGCGGGTGGTTTGAACGACGCTGTCTTCGAGACCACATGATGCGCCGATATAGAGCTCGTTCTGGCCGGGGTCGAGGATCATTACCGACCCGAGCTTAGCTCCAATAACATCTATGGCCAGCGATAATATGGCTGTCAGGGCCTCCTTCAGATCCACGGTGGTGGCAAGGAGGTTGCCTGCGCTTGAAAGAGCGTCAAGCTGGACAAGTTTCATCTGCAATGTTTCATTGGCAACCTTTAACTCCGTCAGCAGACGCAGTCTTTCGAGTTCTGCCTCTCTTTTCTCAATACCCCTGGTCACAGCCAGCTTAAGTTCATCGAGTTCCAGAGGCTTGGTTAGGTATCCGAATGCTCCTTCACCGACGGCATTCTTGGCCGTTTCCAACGAGGCGTATCCGGTTATAAGAATCACGCCCATATAGGGGTCTTTTTCCCGGGCCCGTCTCAATAGTTCAATACCATCATATTGGGGCATTCTGATATCCGCAATTACAAGATCGAATTCCGATTTTTCCATAAGGTCTAAGGCTGCAGCGGAATCGTTCTCACCCACAACCTCGTAACCTTCCATGGTCAGAAGCGTTTTCAGACTGTCCACCATGCGAGGTTCATTATCTACGATCAGTATCCTGCTTCTCGCCATGTTATGCTTTCAAAGGTATTCTTATTGTGAATGTCGCTCCACCGCCGGGATTGTTCGATGCCCATATCGTGCCATAATGGGACCTTATTATACCATAGCAGACGGCCAGGCCGAGGCCGGTACCGTCATCCCTCTTGGTCGTATAAAACGGTTCGAATATTCTTCGCAGGTCAGCCTCGGGAATCCCCGTTCCGTTATCGATGAATTTCATCTCCACAGTCTTATTCAACTTCCTGGCGGAGATTGTTATCTTGCCGCCTTTAGGCATGGCATCGCGCGAATTCAACAGCAGATTCAAGAAAACCTGTCTCAGCTTCTCCGGAGAGCCATCCAGCCATAAGGGTTTATTGTCAAAGGATCTCACGATTCTGATTCGAGAATTTTCAAGTTCATTTTTCACCAGATCGAGAACGGCCGTCAGAGTTTCGCAGGCATCGAACTCCATCGGTTGCTCGACTGTTGGCCGGTAAAAATCGAGGAGTTGCTTCACTATCAGCGCTATTCTACCGACCTCCTCCTGAACAATTGCCAGGTTCTTCTTCACATCGGGATCATCGGTTGGCAATCTTGAGGTGATGGCGAGGTAGTTTTTGATTATCCCCAGCGGGTTGTTCACCTCGTGAGCGATGGAAGCGGAGAGTTTCCCCAGGGCAGCTAATCTTTCGGTTTCGACAAGCCGCTGCTGAGCCGAACGCAGTTCCTGCAGGGCCTTCTTTTCACGCTCGTAAAGACCGGCGTTTTCAAGACCCACGCTGAGTTGATTTACGAGAATCGAGACGAATTCCAGATCATTGTCCTGATACGCCATGCCGCTAAGCTTCCGGGGAAGAAAAAGAATGCCCAGCAGATTATCTTTGGTTATCAAGGGTACGATCAGTTCGGCCTCCAGCATCTTGAGACGCGCGAAATCCTCCGAATTCTCTGGAATATGTTTTCGCAGGATATCAAACAACTGAGGACCGGGGGTTCGCTGGAGATACCGGGCCAGGGGGCCGACGCGCGAAAATCTCCAGGATTCGATTTCCGGCAAATTGATTCCCTTTATGCTGATCTTGGATAAATCGCCTGTCGATTGATCCTGAACGACGATGGCGGCGCCGGATATACCCATCTGCCCTATGCAGGTGAATAATATGGCATCCAGGAGTGAATCGATATCAAGCATGGAACTCAGATGCCGGGATATTTCAAAAACGGTATATAAGTCGAATATTTTCCTGCGAAGGTTTTTATTGGTGGCTGAAATGATACCTATGTTATCGGTCGGGGAAGGCTCCACCGTTTCCAGCTTATCCGTCGCATCTTTGGACGGATTCTTATCCTTAGAATTCTTCATTCCATCTATTAGTCGGCAGGATTCCCGGGTCGTTTGACCCCGTCATTTAATATCCTCGCGGCAGCGAAATTCCACACGATTAGAAAATGATCCTGATAGGAAAATAATCAAGCATTAATTAATGTCAATGCATTTCTGGGAAGGATGGATCCGAGAGGAAGGTCGTGTTCAGCTATGCAACCTGTTTTCCTAAGACTATATCCTTCAAATCTGCGCATCGAATCCAGCGCTTGAAACTCAGGCAACATGCATGGCCCCTGAAATATAGGTCTGTTGTTGAAATATCCGGGTACGCATAATATAATAATAGCCTTTTTGTTTCAGGAGACAATATAATTCCTGGTTAAGTTATGAGATTGATTTTGAAAATATTAAGACCGGTGGATCCGATTTCTGGTCACTGGAGTTATTCATGACGGAAGAGTATAGCCCCCGGTATTCAATTCGGGAACGAACTGTTTGGGTGGATGAATATGAAGAGTCTCCCAGCTAATATTGCACAAGAAATAGGCGAATCACTGGCTGAGATTATCGAAGTTTCGGCAGTGTATACTTCCAGGCAAGAAATCCTGGTAAAGGGCAAGTTGCTATTTGAATCATCGTGGATACGGACTGAGATCGAATCGAGGCTGGCTGAGTTTGGCCTTAAAGTGGAAATTATATCCACTCAGCCATCTCTGGTGATTCGCCTTAGATTGCTTGAAACGGCTAAATCCAGGGCATTCCCCTGGCTGAATGTTATCCTGTTCGGCGTCACCGTTCTGACAACGTTAGCCACAGGGGCCTTAATGGAGGGTGCGGACTGGATAGCAGATCCGCTCCTGATATTCAATGAGCCGTTACGAATAATATTAGCAGGATTGCCTTTTTCGGCATCGCTTTTGTCCATATTGCTGTTTCACGAGTTTGGCCATTACATAGCCGCGCGCATCCATGGGGTGAATGTATCGCTACCATATTTCATACCGGCGCCTCCTCCCTTCTCGCTGTTAGGCACCTTGGGAGCCCTTATCAAATCCAGATCCGCCTTCTTGAATAAAAGACAGCTTCTGGACGTGGCCGCGGCAGGACCGCTGGCAGGGCTGGCTGTCGCCATAATCGTTACCATAATAGGTGTCAAGACTTCCTCGGTGCAGCAAATACCGTCCGATTCCGGCGGTGTATTTTACGGCGACTCGATACTTTTCCAACTGATTACCTATGCCATCAAGGGCCCCATTCCGGACGGCAGCGCCCTTTTCATATCCTCTGTGGCTTTTGCCGGATGGGTCGGAATTCTGGTGACAATGTTCAATCTCCTGCCGCTCGGCCAGCTCGACGGGGGCCATATAGGCTACGCCCTCCTTGGGAAATGGCAGAAGAATCTGGCATATTTGGTCATAGCCGGCCTGGTCGTCCTCTCATTATACTGGTTTGGCTGGACGATATGGATCTTGATCGGCATTTTACTCAAGCCCGGTCATCCGCCGACGGTGATGGACGAACTGCCGCTCGGAAAGTGGCGGAAACTGATAGGCATACTAAGCATCATTGCCTTCGTCATCTGCTTCATACCGGTGCCAATCGAGATAGCGTAGCCCTTTAAAGATTCTGTGATAATTAGAAAGCGCCCGGCGGATCTCCCATTCAATGGTCCACCGGGCGGATCTTGTGTCAGCTTTCGAGAAATAATTCTATTTTAGATATAGCATCTTTCTGGCGTTGGTAAAATCCCCTGCCTGCAACTTATACAGATAGATGCCACTGGCAACGTCGCCGCCGGAACTTTCGCGGCCATCCCATACAACCGAATGAGCGCCTGCGGGAAGACCGGCAATCTCATAACCACGCACCAGGCGGCCGGCGATATCGTATATCTGGATTTCGACATCCGATTGCTCCGGTAAATCGAACGAGATTTCTGTTCGCCCATTGAATGGATTCGGATAGTTCTGATGCAAGGCAAATATGGTCGGGGTCTGAGTATTCGAATTCGGCTCCGTGCCGGTGGGGACGAATGAGTATATGGCGAAATCATCTACTCCGGCTTCCACCAGCGATCCCGGCGAACGGTCCATGGCGACGAATCGTAATTGAATCTCCGAAGTTGGCTCCACGAATTGTTCCAGCAAAAACCTGGATCTCTGCCAGTAGTTCTCGGTGGAGGTAACCATTTCGAGGTTCGTCCACCTGGCGCCGCCATCATTGGAGATATCCACGAAGAAGGTGTCATCCATACTGGTGCGGATGGTATACCAGCGATAATATTCCATCAGGGCGCTTTCCTGCCCTTCCAGATCGTAAACCGGGGTATAGAGAGTCGTTTTGCCGTCGTCGACATCGTTGGCACCATTGTTCGGATCTCCCAGCGGATGCTGGCCGGTTACGAAACAGTAAATGCCCGGCGCAGACGTATGATCATCCTCCGGCTGATATGGGAAATTCGGGTCGCTATCGGAGTATGTTCCATTGGGATCGACCCGTTCCCAGATGCCGGAGGTGGCGTCATCGTCGAAAGCCCCGACTTGCCAGCCGGTTTCCGACTCAAGATCGTCAAATTCAATCAATATGGGCTCCCCGATCACAAAAATATGTGTCCGATCGGGTGCTCCTGCCGGATGAAAGAATTCTCTACCGACAACGTCGGTGGCCGAGATATAGTATTCGACAAGTGTTCCCAGGGGCTGTGCCGGTATGGAACCGCTATATTCATCCTGATTACCCGTAGGCCCCATCTGAACCACATCGAATTCATCGTCTCCCACTGCCCGGTGAAACACGAAAACGAGGTCATTATCAATCGGGAAAACAGGGGCGGTGATAGTTGCGATCACCGGATAAGGATTGGAGTCATCATCGGTATCGCCCAGAGGTTCATGTATAAATGAGGCTCCGGCCGGTTCTATTCCATGAAGCGCAAAGGCGCTAAGGATCAAATCGGAATTCGGCGTGCCGTTATAAAGATCATCGTCATCATCATCGACTAAGAGTATGTCGATAAGGTAGTCCCAGTAGTCGGTGGAATAGTAGTAGCGGGCGAAGTGGAAAAGGGTGTCGCAGTAGGTTACTCTCGGGTCAAGCGCCTCCCTCAAATCCCAGAGGGCGCCGGCGACGATCAGACCATCATTATGCGATTCCCCGCTCCAATCGTCGGGCCAGCGGTTGGTATTATCCACCGTGCGGAGGTATGTTCCTTCTCCCTGGAATCCCCTGCCGATGAGCGGCTGATCGGTGATGGTAGCAGCTATGTAATCCGACCACCCCTCGTGCTGGGCGCCCGATGGCGATTGCGGCCGGTACTGAAAATCTGTGATTCCATGTCCGTATTCATGGTAGATGACATCGGCTATTTCGCCGGTGTTCTCACAACCTCCTCCCCTGCGGAAGAAATTGATGGAGCTGCCGTCCCAGTAAGCGTTGCAGGTTTGATTCAGATTGACGTTGCAGGGCAGGGCGAAATCGAGAAGCGTGAATCCCGGATCGATGGCCTTGATGTAATCATGGATAACATTGGTATGGAAAAAGCAGGTTCGCTCATCCGCGCGGGCGGTAATGAGATCCCATTCGAAATAGAGCGTATCTCCGGGGGTGATCTCACCATCATAGAGGGCATCGGCGCCCCCGGTGTTGTTGACGTTCACAAAATATCCATTTAGCTCCGTGCTAAAATTGCGCGTCTCCGGGCCGTCGACCTCTGAAGTGAAAAAACCCTCCTGGTCAGTATATACCCGACCTACCTGGTCGATATTGACCGACTCGAACTCGAAGGGCATGGTGGTGAGTGGATCAAAGGGCGTCGACTCGTAAATCTGGCCGCTTATATAACCGTCTACCGTTTCATAATAGATCAGGCTTTTACGGTAAAGAACCTCGCCACTGTTGGCATCCACCACCGACAGCCAGCGCGACGGCTGATCAGACTCAATCTCCAGTCTGTATGCCAGTCTGTAATCGAACCCGCTCTCGGCGGGCAGCGGCATTATGATCAACTCCGGTTCGGTGAATACGTATTCCGCTAATGACAAACCGGTCTGCGCCGCCAGGCTGGCAGCCTCCTTCGAGAGGGCTGGCGCCGGCGCAATATCTATCCCGGGGAGATAGCCGCATCTGAACAGGACCACATTGCCTCTGTCTGAAATAACGACGGTGACAAGGCTCCGGAAAACATTCAGATTATCATATTGCTGGCCGAAATGCACTACCCAGCGGTCCAGGATATGCCTTGCTGAAAGCAATATCATATCCTCGATAGGCACCCGGAGCAGATCGAACTCCGATCTCAAAAACGTTTTCGCCAGCTCGCCGGCGCTGACATCGTCGATAGGGATTCCGATATAGGCGGAGCCTCCCACCCCCTGCCGAATCAGTCCCGTTCTTTCATTTACCTGCATAGCCCAATTCCCATGCCGGCCGATGAAATCGCTTATTGTGGGATCAAACGATGATAGTTCGCTGAGACTCGACAAAAATACCGGCTGGTCATCATAGTAAGGAATCGAAATCGACTCCGTCTCGAATCCTCCGTCGGTCGTAAAAGCGTAAGCGCTCGAGGATACTCCAAAAGAGACAATTAAGATCGTCGCAAATAAGGTTTTCATTCTTCCTCCCGGGAATCAGGTTTTTCTACAATCTTAAAACAGATAAGGTGGTTATTAAATTCCACACTTTCCAATATAATAGATAATCAGGCATTTAAAACTTGATTTTTCCACCCCTCGCCGATAGCTTGGCGTCCATGGTAATGATTCCTGCTACACACTCGAGCTTTCCCCGGGTCGGGGATAAGCCCGAGCAGCAGAAACTCAGGCGGGCATATGCCGGCTATGAAAAGGGCAAAATCCCGGAGGCCGAGTTCAGGGAAGCTCAGGATTCGCTGGTTAAGGAGGTTATCTCCATCCAGGAGCAAGCCGGATGCGAGATTGTTACCGACGGTATGATCCGCTGGTATGATCACGTATCCCACATAGCCAGACAACTGATGGGGTTCGAAATAAACGGCCTCTTGCGGTTTTTCGATACCAACTATTATTATCGCCAACCTGTGGCTGGAGACAGCATCTCCGCCGGAGACGGCACCTTTTCTGATGAATTCACTTTTGCCGCAAATAGCTCGAAGAGCCCGGTCAAGGCGACACTCCTGGGGCCTTACAGCATGGCGAGGATGTCGCAGAATAATTCATCGATGAAATTCGAGCGATTCTGCCTGCGCCTGAGCGAGATCTTAAGCGACGAGGTTCACCATCTGGCGGATGCGGGTGCCGGATTCATACAGATCGAGGAGCCGGCCTTCGTCAGGGAACCGCAGCATTACGATCTATTCATAAGCTGTCTTGAGAATATTGCGCGATCGAAAGGCAAAGCGAAAATTATCCTGGCCTTCTATTTCGGAGACTGCGTTCCATTATGGAATCACTTACCTGATTTTCCCGCGGATTTCCTCGGCCTGGATTTCACCTACTCCCCCGGTTTAATGGATAGGATTTCGGCAGATGGCTTCCCCGGGTCGGTTTCGTTCGGTCTATTGGATGGCAGAAATACCAGAATGGAATCTGCGGATGAATTAGCGGGTTTACTGGAGAAAGCCCTGGCGAAGGTTGATTCCGACTGCTGCCATATTACAACATCATGTGGACTGGAGTTTCTCCCCCGCGATTACGCCATCAGGAAGCTCGAGTTGACATCACGGGTGGCTGAACTGTTAAATGGGTCCTACGGATCTGCAGGATAAAATGCAATGAGCCGTGAAGTTTTGAATAAACTGGGAATAGACCTTCCGATTTTGCCGACGACATCGGTTGGCAGTTTCCCCAAGCCTCGTTATTTGATCAAAGGCCGATCGGATCGCAAGAAAGGCAAAATCAGCGATTCAGAATTGGCAGATCTCGAGGATCGCGCCACCCGGGAATGGATTGAATTCCAGGAGAATATTGATATCAGCGTCATCGTCGACGGCGAGATGTATCGCGGCGATATGGTCGCCTATTTCGCCGAGAATATCCCCGGATTCGATCCCGGCGGACTGGTGCGCTCCTACGGCAACCGCTACTATTACAAGCCCATCATCAAGGGAAAACTCGAATACCCGGGGCCGATAACGGTTGACTGGTGGAAGAAGACGCAATCACTGACTGACCAGCCGGTCAAGGGGATGCTGACCGGACCTTATACTATCATGGATTGGTCATTCAATGAGTTTTATGCCGATCGAGCCGCCGCCAGTTGCGCTCTGGCGCAACTAATTCGCCAGGAGGTGGCCGAATTGATAAAGGCGGGTTGTAAGATCGTCCAGGTCGACGAACCGGCCATCAGCGTCAGGCCGGAGGAACTCGAGATAGCGAAAAAGGCGCTGAATATAGTCACCGAGGGGCAGGAGGCCTATTTCATCACCCATATCTGCTATGGCTCGTTCGAGAAGATATATCCCGGCATGCTGGAGCTGCCGGTGCACAATATCGACCTGGAGATGTCGAATTCGGACCTCGACATGCTTAAATATTTCAAGCGTTACCCCTTCACCAAGGATATCACCTTCGGCGTTGTGGACGTTCACTCGCACGTGATCGAGGATGTCGATCTGATCAAGTCCCGGATCGAGCAGGCCTTAAAATACCTCCCGAAAGAAGCAGTCTGGATCGATCCCGATTGCGGCCTGAAAACCCGCACGGTGGACGAGGCCAAAGCGAAGCTGGAGAATATACAGGCGGCGGTGGCGGCGGTGCGCGAAGCGTTATAGGATTCTAAAAAAAAAGATATATATTGCGTTTTAATAATTGATGAACTAATATATCTATGTTTCCTTCCCCCGGGAATCAATGGATAAGTATAACTTTTGAGCCGGGAGGTAAAAGAATGCTAAGGCTAATTAGCGTCATGGTTTTATTGACCTTCATTCTTTCATGTGCAACGACAGGAATGCAGAAGAAAGAAGAAGAAGCTCCGCTAAGAACCAAGGTTGAAGCATCAAAAGAAAAAATCTATCAAATCACCGCAACAAAACTAATGGAGTATGGCTTTGAAATCGAATCATCAGATCCGGTTCTTGGCAGAATAAGCACGAAATATGTAAATCTAAAGCCCGGTTTTGCTGGAGGACTTGCCTTGGCAGCACTGGGGGCAAAGGATTTTAAAGTCAGTATCACAACACAAATTATTGAATCCGATTCCGGATATTGTGAATTGATAATGAGAGGTGTTGGCCAATACGCAATGGATCAAGGTTTATTCCAAGAAGATGAAATCAAATATCAGCCCGTTCGGAAGGATACCTATACCTATAACCAAATGAAGGAGATTTCTCTGGCCATCAAGACGGAGGTTGAACAATGAGAAAATATATATTATTCGTTTTCATAACCGTCACATTATTATTCGGCTGTGAAAAAGACGAAGCAACCGGGCCTGTTATCTATTCTGTTAAATATGAGGCTACCGGGACTACTGCATCCGTCAATATTACGATTGAAAATGAACAAGGCGGAACATCTCAGTATGCTGATATAAATCCAACATGGGATTATAGTTTCACGCGGTCTGCGGGGGAATTCGTATATATCTCGGCTCAAAATCAAACTGAATATGGCTCAGTTACAGTCACTATTTACGTCGATGGCGATGTATGGAAAACATCATCGAGTAACGGCGCTTATGTCATAGCATCCGCAAGTGGCATACTATAAGCCAATCCCGCTGGAAGCACTGGGTCGAGGATGGAGTCGCGTATATAAGCGAAGGGGGTATGCTCTCATCATAACTGTGGTTGGCGTACCTCCCGGTGCGCCAGCGGGATCGTCGTCGGACGGGGACCCCGCCAAAGGCGGGGCCGAGCACAATCACCTTTAGTTACGACTCCCCTCCCCTTCAGATTTTCTATATTGACATAAGCAATCTAAGCGCGGGAGCCGCGCTCATTCACTTCAGGCATCAGCCCGAATATTCGGACTATGGTCGGTAGTGAAAGAAGAAATACAAATGGCAACGCCTCGTAGTAGACCCGCAATTCATCGATAAAGCCGAATACAAAGGCCAGCGACAAAAGCGGTACTAAAGTCACAATCATGCCGCGCCGAAGGAAAACGGGCTTATGTTTCCACCCATAGATAAGCAGCGGCAGATGGAATGCAACAACCGCAATAAAATAGAAGAATGCCAGGGGATGCAGAAAGAGGATCAGATTGTGATCGAATAGATGAAATTCGAACGGCATGCCCGGATTGTCTGCGTACAGGATCATAACCAGTGCCTTGATCGCTATCCAGATCAAACCCTGAAATACCAGATGCAGTGCAAGTCTTGATCTTGGCATTTCACTGCCTTCTCGGAGATAAAATAAGGCAACCAGCAATATGGAGGTTTCTTTGTTCAGGGTGGCCAGGATAAAAACCAGATAGTATAAAAGATATCTCCTTTTCATTATAAGCGCTATCCCCAGGGTGAAAAGAAAGAAAGCGCCGGGATCATATATATAGCTGCAATACCTGAAATATATGGGAAGGGCCATTATTGCACCGACCGGTGCAAAATCTGCGACAAAGTCGGGGAAATCGTAGAAGATTTTGATCAGATGGCGCAACATCAATGCAGAACCGATAAAACATACAAATATCAGAATCAGCATGAGCGCATACTCATAGATATATTCGTTCTCCCATCCCAGCATTTTGATGAACCTCTGCGCAGAAAGGCTTCCAGTGAAGGCGGATTCGACTTTTTCCTCGACGATTGCAGGAGTTATCTCTGTCGCCACTCTTACTATGGTCGGCAGGAGAATTCTGTAAACATACGGTTTATGTGCCTTGCCGTAGACCATATCGGGGAACAAGGCTGCGCCGTATAGGTCTATCCCCGGATATATTACGAAGGCCACGGTTATCAATGCGGATATCAGGATATAGAGCGCTATAAGAAATAATCTTCTCTGGAAGGGCAGGCCCATGTTAGTTTAACAATCCAATGCTCTCCTGGTGCTCAACGAGTCAAATATCAATGTCACATAAAAGCCCGTCAAGGATTTTATTCTGTAGTTGGCGTATCTCCCGATGCCCCAACAGGGTCGTCGTCGGCCGGGGACCCCGCCAAAGGCGGGGCGGATCGCAATAACCTAAAATAATATCATCTTGACACCGGGCAGAATAAAACCATAATTTCTTCTCGCACGCCGGAGTGGTGAAACTGGTAGACGCGCTGGACTCAAAATCCAGTGGGGTTAACGCTCCGTGTCGGTTCGATTCCGACCTCCGGCATTTTTTTTATAGATAATTCGGCTGACTTATCAAGTATGTCTTTATTGAGTCCCGGGGAGCGTCTGGCTGGCCTCAGGCATCTTTTTATCGACATCCTCAGGTCTGGCCGACGGCAAGAATACCCATATATAATGAGTCAGATTATCGCATTCATCGTAGTATGGCAGCACTGATACGGTAATTGTGATTTGATTATTCTGGCCGGGATTGAAGACCAGGTCTCTGGTGAGGCTGCTTTTGCCTTTGAGGCTACTCCAGACCGAATGGAGGATTGTGAGGTTGGGACTGCGAAGAGCTAAGCTCTTTATACTCATACCCTCCGCTGCACTATCTTCCAGGGAGAAAAACTCCTTAAAAGAGGTGTTGAAAAAGGAAGCTATTCCTGCGGTATCGGTAATGAGCATAGGCTGCGCCAGTCCCGACAGGATCTTGTGGGAAAATCCGATTTTATCTATGGTGTTTTTATATTCGCTGACGTCCCTCACGATCCACTGGATAAAATTGATATCGCCGGTGGCGATTTTTGAGGCGTTGATAGAGACCGGTATGAAAGTGCCATTTTTAGTTTCGTACTCTATTTCGCCGAGCGTTCCCCGGCCATCGGTGACCGCCGATTGCCATAACTGCCTGGCAATCGGCATTTGAGGTTGGGGATGGAGCTCCCAGATATATTTAGCAACCAGCTCCGATCTTAAATATTTGAAAGTTCTTATGCCGGTCTCGTTAGCATCGGTGATTTTCCCGGTTTCGGAATCAACAAAGAAGATGCTGTCGCCTGCCATGTCGACCGAACTTCGGTAAACCTTCTCAGACTCCTTAAGTCTCATATACAGCCGGCTTGTCTCTATTGCAGACGATGCCTGAGAAGCAAATACGGTTAGAGTCGAAATCTGTTCCTCGTAGAATTTTTTCTTGTTGATCTTATACAGGGTCAGAGCGCCAATCACCACGTTTTTGGCCAACAATGGCACGGACAGCAGCGATTCGTCCACATCGGTAGTCCCGGGAACAAGAACTGCAATCTCCGTATCATCGTCACAGTTTTGAATGTGTGGTTTGCCATCCCGTACGACTGCGCCTGTTAGCCCCTGACCAACAGGGAACTCAAAATTCATCACCTCATCGCTGAAGACTTCTTCGGTCGAGTAAATAGGCTTTATAACCTGTCGCGCGTGATCCAGAGAGAAGATGGTGCAGGTATCAGAATCCGTGAGGGTCTCAGCCGCCGTGGCAATGGCCTCCAGAACATCCTTCATCTCCAGCGACGCCGAAAGAGCCACGCTGGTATCATATAGCCCGGAGAAACGACGGGCCTCCGCCTTTATCCTGGCCCCCATTCTCTCATATTCCTGTTCGTCGTTTATCGTGCACATGAGGTTTTTCACAGCCCTGCCTTTTCGATAGATCTCGCTTATCGCCATAAATACTGGATGTTTTTCTCCATCCTGTCGGATTAAATGACATCTAATCCTCCTGGAATTTCTGGATGGACCCAGTCTCAGTCTCCAGTTACTCGGCATCTCAAAAATATCTATTGCCTCTTTATTTATGAGTTCTCTTTTATCATAACCGGAGATTATCTGAAATTCATCGTTGCCGAAAACGACTCTGCCCGAGAGATTGAGTATTAGAAATGGATTCTTAAAGGCGTCTATTAGATCCTTCGACTCGAAGTCGAAATCCATAAATCTCTGGGCTCTGCTTAGAAAGCCCGCCCTGAAGAATACCAAACTGCCCATAACCAGACTGCATCCTGATATATAGACCTGCGACGCCTGTGCATGATGCAGGACCCAGATAAGGGCTCCCAAGGACAATAGGAGCCTGCGAAAACCATGAAACCGTATCAGGCCTGCCACCAGAAAAATGCTCCCGATAAATTCTATTGCCATACCCTGTATGTTTGCGAAGTTGGGCTTGTGGTTGTACAAAAGATGAAGAGCCACTAAGATTATTGCAGCTAAAAGCCAGGAGTTCAATAATAATTCGCGCTTTCTTACTCCACCGACATTATTCTCCAGGCAGCAGGCATACGGAAGAAATAGGAGTATCAATATTCCGGGGTGGGATCGGATGGCAGAATCGAGATGCAGATATTGGAAATTTGTGGTTATTGCCTGGAGAATTAGAAATAGACCAATCAGAATATCCAGCGTACATCTGCTGAAATCCGAGATACGGCGGTTTCTTCCGTTAGCGAACACTCCCAGGAAAACCGCAACCCCCAGGAATATTTCAAGTACTCCGTTAGGCGACATAAGAAATATCCTGCCCTTAATGAGTTTTATCGGGAATATGGATACCCTCTCATATGTTATCGATCATTCGGCGAGGATCTTGAATTTCGGGCATATGATCAAGTATTGCGATTCTGCCAAAAAGAGAGCCGGCCCCCGGATGAGGCCGGCATTCGATCGCAGATTGTGGAAATTTCAGAAAGCAAGAAGCATATTCAGATACAGGTACGAATTGGAGATATCGTCAGCCATGAAGGGGATATCTTTTATCTTCTCGGCCCGGTAATTCAATGCCGCTGCCAGCCCCTTTACCGGTTCGCATTCAACGCCGAATATGAACTCATTGGCAGAGGTCTCGAAATTAATGCCGCCGGGAGGTATGATTTCATGGTCATCGGCATCCGGATCGACCATCATGTAGCGGAAAAATAGACTGGTGGTCCGCAAAAGGGGAGTATTTTCCGCTAGATCGGTTAACCAGAGAGTCCCGAATAGGGCGATGGCTGTAACCTTATTATCAGACAAATCGGGCCAGGCACCACCAAATCCCATATCTGCCACGTCGAGGATTTGAGGCGACTTATACGAGTCGTATTCAATCCCGAGGGCGAATAATTCACGGTAATGCAGATTTCCCATGATCGAGATCATGGTTTTCTTATAGTCGTCCTTTACCTGCGCAGAATCGACGTAAGAATTCAGTGTCCCGGAATAAACCTGGAACCCTATCTTCGATTTGCCGAAATCCGGGTTGGTGTTCAGAGGAGTGAGAAATACCGCCAGGTTGATATCTTTTGTGGGATTGTTGTCGCCGGGATCTTCATAAGATGTCCCATTGAAGATTGCCAGTTTCGCATATCCCCATTTTCCTTCTTCGCCGAAGTTGCTTTTAAAAGACAGGCCGAAATCAGCGGAGGTCTCCATGCTCAGCTGTTCGGTCGGGGTCATCTCCAGGTAGCGGCGGCCCCAGACAGCGTCCATTTCGGAGATCCAGGGAGTTGCTTGAAGACCGAAACGTGTTGAGAGATCGAAATTTTCCCGCGAGAGTAGCTTCCAGTTGATATAAGCATATTTGAGCCTGATGTTGGCGATGCCTGGATTGACATCAACCGTGACCTTACCCCAGGTTTTATCCGAGAGTTTAGCCTTGGCGTAGATATACGCTCTCTGGATGCTGAAGGCGCTGTAACTATCGAAATCGACATCCGAGCGGCTGTAATCCAGTGTATCGGACATATCGTAATACCACTGTCCGAAAATCTCCCCGCCGACTTTTACTTCTTTATCTGCACTGGCAACAGAAAAAGCAAAAAACACCATCAAAACAATAATAATTGATCCTACAGTACGCGTCATCACTCCTCCTTTAATATGTAAATTACTTTGATAATCATCCTATGATTATTTTTAATACCGAAACTCCCCTCCTTTCGACAGGATTCGCTGTTCAGGTTTGAAAATCGCTCCGGGCACTTCGCACCCAATGATCGATTATTCTCTTAATATCTTTTCATCAGAAAATCAAGCCTGATCCAGTTTAAATTGTAGAATGGTTTTCAAATACCTATATTATTCTTATGACGTTATCTTACTGGCATAAGCTGGCACAGGTCAGGGAAGGCACGCCTGAAGGCAAATCATCGCGTTATAAGTCATACGATGTCGTTGTCATAGGTGCGGGATTGGTTGGAATCGCCACGGCCTATTATTTGAATCAACTGGGGTGTGATCGTGTGCTGGTACTTGAAAAAGAGTTTATCGGATACGGCGCCTCCGGTAGAAACGCCGGGTTCCTGCTATCCGGCTTGGCGGAGCCATATTCGCGCCTCATTGTCGGTATGGGCCATGATGCCGCCCGCGGAATCTACTCATCCACTATCGAAAACCATGACCTTATTGCGCGCGCCGTATCGGACAACGACATAGACTGCGGATATGAGAGATCGGGATCTTATCATCTTGCGGCTACCGAGGTCGAACGGGGCGAACTGGAGGAATCGGTCAATCTTCTCAGGCGCGATGGCTTCGATGCCGAGTATCTTCCCGTAATCCCTGGTGCGGCAGGATCGAGATTGAAAGGTCATCAAGGTGCTTTTTTTAGCCCGGTCGACGGCAGAATAAATCCGTTCGCTTTTGTCAGAGGTCTTGCTCGTGACATCGACGTAATAGAGGGATTCGAGATAAAGCGGATCGCAAAGACCGATGCCGCGATAGAACTGATCGGTGAAAAAAGCAAGATCAGATCGGTTATGGTGGTTCTGGCAATCAATGGGTATGCTCCCCTCCTGGATAGCTATTTCGAGGGTTTGATTTTTCCTGTTCGGGGCCAGATGCTGGCGACCTCTCCCTTGGCTGAGAATCTCCTCGGTGAGTCGATATATTATGCTAATTTCGGGTACGATTATTTCAACCAGACTCCCGACAATACGATATTAATGGGCGGTTTGAGAAATAGGTTTATTGCTGAAGAAATGGGCTATGACGATAGCCCGAATCCCGGATTACAGGACGGACTGGAGGACTATATCAAAGACAACTTGGGAATCAGGACCTTTAGAGTCGAGACACGCTGGAGCGGCGTAATGGGCAACACTATCGACGGCCTGCCGCTCGTGGGCGCTCTGCCTCACAATAGCGCCGTTCTGGCGGCAGTAGGATTCAACACCCATGGATTCGGGCTGGGAATGGTAATCGCCCGGGATCTGGCTATGGCTATTATGAAGAATGAAACATCAGACATCCTGAGGAGATTCTCTCTGAAAAGATTCTAATGATATTAGATGGATTCATTCGATAGAGGCCGCTAAAAATCATATAAAGCGATACGCAAATAAAATGACATAACTTGCTTACTATTAAGGGATTAAGATCTTCGCCGATGAGACATCTCGCAGAGGGTGTTCTCTTGACACAAAGTCCGATTTTCCTCCGGGAGGGTAGCCAGATTGCCCTTCTTCAGACGCTCGATATTCGGCCTTATCGTAGTCGGGATCGAGACACGAACGATCGATTAGGAAATCCAGTGCCCATTTGCCAACGTTTATCATAATGTTCTCTTTGTTCGAGCGTATGGATTGTGGCGGCAAGCCTCTAATTAATGAGTCTATATCAAAAATGGCATTCCCGAACTGCAACTTCACCTGTTCAGGCAATTTTTTGAATTTAGGTTTGTCCATATTCTCGTATATATTATTCAGAAAATTCTGAGATTCGATATACGGTTCCGCCTCCGATTCCTCGACCCATCCCCGGATCGTCAAAGATCTGCCGTTTTCAACATCCCCGCATTGGCAATTATTGACCAGGCAGAAATATAAGACGCCGCCATTCGAAATTTTCCCCAGCGGATAGAGTCTGCATCGCAAAGGACGATCCTTATACACAGAGCAGCCATAGGATCTTAAGAAATTGCATTTATTGCGATCTCCCTCGCCTTGATACCTCAATAGAGCAGTGGGGATATGTGTCTCATGATCGAGTCTAAGATCAGCATAGAGTTTTAGAAATCTACCGGTCGACATTTCCCTGTTTCGGCTCAGCCGGTAAACGTCGTAGGGGTCGAGTATGATCCTCTCCTGTTGCGTGAAATTCTTGCAGCAGGCATTCGTCCTCTGACATGTGAAACTGAATCTATCGCCATCGCGTAAAAATCTAATATGATTTATATTATTATCTATGCATCTTTTCTTATATGCTCTGGTGAAGCCCTTCGTCTTCTCCAGTTCTTTCGGGTCGCCGATTACCATGTACACCATATTCCTGATCGTTTTAAATTAGTTTCGGGACTAAATGCCAGAGGCATGGGTATTGAAAATTCTATTGTCGAATATTCCCCCCAGGTAGGTTCAAAATGAAACGGCGATCCAAGAGTCCCTGTTAGCCTGGGATACTGTTACCAGCCATTAGAACATCTGATGGATAAGCAGCATATATAGATTATTCCTCGAAAGATAAATTTGGTGTCTATGAAAACTCGGTTTAGGTCCTCAGCGAAAACGGGTTGAAATTGGTGTCCCGGTCATAGGCGTCCACCCCTTCCTTGCTTTTCAAGAACCGGACTACTGCATAGGTCAAGGGAGTGCAGAGCGCTTCGAATCCGACCTTGAAGAGATAATTGGAAACCAGGATGGTCAGGAGGAGATCGCCAGGGAAAACACCGTAGAATGCGATCATGACGAACAACATCGTATCGACTCCCTCCCCTATGATAGTCGAACCGATGGTCCGGCTCCAGAGCCATTTGCCTTTTGTGAAGATCTTCATCTTGGCCAGAGTATAGGCGTTGGAAAATTCTCCTGAGAAATAGGCAATTAGCGACGCCAGAACAATCCGCGGTGTCAATCCTAGAATCTTATCATAAGCCTCCTGATTTTCCCAACCGGCAGCCGGGGGCAGCTTTCCGACGATCATGAAAACAACAGACATGAGCAAAGCAGCAAGAAAGCCGGTCCAGATCACACGGCGGGATCTTTTGTAGCCGTAGACCTCGGTCAGGATATCACCGAAGATATAGCTTATGGGGAAGAGAATGGTGCCGCCATCGAACGTGAACGGCCCGAGATCGAGCACCTTCGACGAGGCAACGTTGGATATCAGCAGCACGGCCACGAAAAGACCAAGTATTATATCGTAGTATTTGAATTGCTTCATCGGATAGTTTACTCTTGAATTGTCTTTATCGAGAAACCCTTACGCCAGCGAATAGCCGCCGTCGACCACTATCACCTGGCCGGTGAGCCATGTGGCCTTCTCAGAACATAGAAAGGCCACCACGTCGGCGATCTCCTCCGGCTTGCCGACACGATCAAACGGCGTCCGCCGAACGACCTCGTCCACCATCTCCTGGTAGTTGGGGAATCCCTTGAGAGCGTCGGTATCGATGAAGCCGCCGGAAACCGTGTTAACGTTTATTCTTTTCGATGCCAACTCGAATGCCAGATATCTCGTCAGCGTTTCAATGGCGGCTTTGGACGCCCCGATGGCGGCGTAACCGGGTATATATCTGAACGAGCCGAGCGATGATAGGGCCACCACCTTGGAACCCTCCGGCATCATATCGCTGGCCAGTTGGACGCCTTTTAGATACGCCCAGGCGTTGGTGTCCATGGATAATTGCCAGGCCTTGTCGCTAAGCTCCATGGCCGATGTGAACAGACCCAGTGCGGCGTTGGATATCAGGATATCGAGGCGGCCGTATTTTTCGCGGACTTCATCGTAAACCTTCGGCATCTTCTCGTGGTTACCGATATTGGCCCTTATGGCCAGATGGTCGCCGCCGAATTCATTCATCTGTGCGATCGTCTCATCGGCAGCGTTGCGGCTGCGCAGGTAGTTGACCGCAACATTGGCGCCTCCCCCGGCCAGCTTCATGGCGATAGCCTTGCCTATCCCCTTAGTGCCGCCGGTTACAAGGGCGACTTTGCCCTCAAACTCCCTGCTGTTATCTGGTGAATTTTCCATGTCCCTCCCCGATGTCCTATCAGATCGTTTAAATTCAGGTTCGGAAATTAATATAGTAGGTCAATTTTGTCAACGTTTGATGTTCTCGCTGCTCTGAAATCCTGCACCTAACCTGGCGTGAAGTTTTTTGATCATCTTTCACAAACAGCGCATTATCATGCACACTACGAATAGATTTAGGACGCGGATTGAGCGACTAAAATATAACCCATTATATAACAATTGGTTAGATGCTCCCCAAAACAGCCTTTCAGGCACGCCTCTTGCTTTATAGTAAAACCGGTTTTACTATGGAGGTTTTAAAATGAACAGAATTATTTTGGCAATCTTGATGATTTTCACCGTTTCTTCGGTCGCAAGCGCTTTACCGAATTTGCAGTTGTATATCGATGGCGCCGGCTATGACCACGATACCGAGACGTGGGTGATCGAGGGTGAATCGCAATTCGATCTATACGTTGTAGGGGCTATCCCAACGGGTGAGGAGATGCTGGAGAACGTGAAACTGGTAATCTCCACCGACAGCGAAACCGAACCGGTCGGTACGGTTATGATAAACGGCAATTCCCTGCCTGACGACGGCTGGGAATTCGGCAGCCCTCCCTTCCCGCCGGTATTCCCGCCTCATGGCGTGTTTCCGGCTTGGTATTTCGTTCTTGATATCGATGGTCTACAGGCTATCGGCGGGGTCGGAAATGCAGTGCCTGATTCTGCAGGAGAATTCTTCGACCCGGCGGAAGGGTATCTCGATGACGAGAGTCACCTCGGGGAGATAAGATCATTTGAAATCGAGGTCTCGGGCGAACTGACCAATCTTCATTTCGATGCCTGTATCATCGAGGAGGACGGCCGGATCGGCCGTTTCGCCCCATTCTCCCACGACGCGGCATATGTTGACAGTTTATTCGATCCACCGACCGGAATCAAGGACGATCTCCCTGTTCCCACCAAGACCGCCCTGCTGAGATCCTATCCGAATCCGTTTAATGCCGTGACGACTATAGAATTCAGTTTTTCGACATCATCGGATATCAGCCTGGAGTTGTTCGATATTCGGGGCCGGCACGTGACCACCCTCGCGAAGGGATACTATATCGGCGGCGAACATGCGGTCATCTGGGATGGCATAAACGATTCGGGCAATGCCGTGGCATCCGGCGTGTACCTGGTGAAGCTTTCGACGGCCGAGGCAACGGTCACCAGAAATGTTGTGCTGTTGAAGTAAGATTTAATCGCGTGTCATAATTAATTATGACCGCAGCTGAAGCTTTGATATTTCTTTGCGGTCGGGTGCCCTCACCCGACCGTTTTTTTACATAATAAAGGTGTCGGGTCAGGCCATACGGCTCGTAGAGCGACCCAACACCACAGGAATTGAAAGTCTTTTGTAGGGGCGCATTGCAATACGCCACGCCGGGTAGGATCACTATTTCAACAACACTATCCGCCTTGATTCAACCGATTCACCGGCCTGCAGGCGATAGAAGTAAACCCCGCTGGCAAGATCGGATGCATCAAAGGTAATGTGGTTGATGCCCGCCTGTCCATATTCGTCCATCAACATCCTCACTTCTCTCCCAAGCAGATCATAAACCGTAAGCGTTACCTGTTGCGGTTCCGGTAATGAAAAGCTGATTATTGATGTGGCATTAAAGGGGTTGGGATATGAGCCAAGCAAAACAGGTGACTGTGGCAGATTTTGCTGTCGTTCTTCCGCCGGCGTAGCTTCGGATAATACGGCGAAATAAATATCCCCGGCGTCCCTTCTATTATCGACCCAGACTGCAAATACGTTCCCATCGTCGCCTGCAGCGAGTCCAACATTGGATTTGTTGGAGGCCTCTGAATCGGATATCTCAAAAACGTCGCTCCATGAATAGCCGGCGTCCTCCGAGATGGCGGCCAAGATCCGCGAACCCTGATAATCTTCCCGGGCCTGCTGGTAGGCTATTAAAAGTCGACCGTCGGTAAGCTCCAACAGCGTTGGAAAGTTTTGTGTCCGGCCGCTATCGGCGACGGCCACTTCATCCTGAAATTCATAGCCGTCATCTAAAGATCTCGATGTGTAAACCCTGTATGTACCGTTCCTGCCGTCAGTGTAAGCGCAGATCCAGACGCCCGACGAGTGTTGGATTAAGACCGGTCCTGTAGTGGGGCAGGCGTAAATCACCCAGCCGCCGAAGCTGGCTCGAACCGGCGGGGAAAACCTGGTAAAATCATCGTTAGCCCGCGCCACGTAGATATCCCGGACGTTGCCAAGATCATTTCGAAAAGCAACCAGTATCTGTCCCTCGGAGCCATCGGCGATCCACGGATGGCAGCATTCGCACGGCTCGTCATCCTCCCCCTGGATATCGGCACGGATATTGGTCGACCAGTTAAAACCGCCATCGATAGACATCGTAGTGCGAACTTCCGGGCACGACTGGCATTCTCTGAAATCCAGCCACGCTGAAAGCAGGGTATCGCTTTGCCCCATCCTGTTAATATGAGGCAAGAGCTGATAATTGCTGGTTTGATCATCGTTCAGACGAACAACGTCTGAAAAGCCACCGTCCGCATAACGCATCCGGCAGAAGATATCTCCGTTATTGCCGCCGTTTCGCATATCGGTCCAGTAGAATACCAAACCACCGGAGAGGTTTTGCGCGACGCCGACCTTCTCCTCCGCCCCCGCCCTTATTTGACCGTTAATATCATTGACTTTGATCTCCTCCCCGAAGCTCTGACCGCCATCGGTGGAGATTCTCATGTAAGCGTCGTGCATAGAGTAATTGTGCCGTCGATCCCCCCAGGCGATCACAATATTACCCTGGTCGGTATAAAGAATATCAACTCCGGTCTGGATAGCGTTGCCTTCATCTATATTGATTCTTTGAACTGAAACTGGAACGAATTGCGCAAACCCAATCGTATTTAATAGGATAAGTAACACAACCGTTGATATTGCGATATGGAGTCTTTTCATCTGTTCTCCTTCTCTTGCAAATGATTATTAATGCCAATATATCTAAAATTCGCAGGCTGTCAAGAGATTAGAATGAGTTAGAGAAGTAGGTCGGGTTTTGCTATGGTTAGAGGATTGAGAAACCCGACATAGGCTGAACCGTCGGCCCTTTCTCGGCTTTGGCTTGATAAAGGCCGACCTACGAAACTGGAATTGTAAGTCCTCTGTAGGGGCGTCTTACAGATCCGTAGGATATTGCAATACGCCCTTCCGGGTAAATCACTATTTCAACAAAACCATCCGCCTTGATTCAGCCGTTTCTCCGGCCTGTAAGCGATAGAAGTAAATTCCGCTGGTAAGGTCGGAAGCGTCGAAGCTGATATGGTGGATGCCTGCTTGCCGGTATTCATCCAACAACGTTCTCACTTCTCGGCCAAGCAAATCATAAATCGTTAGCCTCACGAATTGAGCTTGAGGCATCGAAAAGGCGATGGTCGTCGATGAGTTAAACGGGTTGGGGTAGGCCGGAAAGACCTCGAATACCGAAGGAGGTTCACCGGATTGGTCCTCAATCTTTGTTTCAACGAGATCGATTATCTGGATCTTGGCGGCCTGCAAGATCTCTTTTGATTCATTGTCCTGAACGAAAACAACGACCTCGCAGCTATCTGCCACAATGGGCTCATAAAGAACGAATTGACGGGCGAAACTGAGAGTGTCACCGTATTGTATAGTCAAGGGTTCACCCTCGGCGTCAGGTACCATATCCCTCATTGTCTGGTTATGGATCTCAAGGCCATTGGGAGCCGGCCAGTATATGCCGCTTTCGGTTATGGCACAGTGTAAACGGAGACTATCATGAGCTATTTCATCGGTAGCAATAACCGATATATCGAGGTTCCCTTCTCCATCCTGGTAATCGTAACTGCCCGAAATCGTCATTTCCAGAGGACTGTCAAAATCCATTCGGGAAACCAACAGACTATCCCAGATGGATCTATTGTAGCTCCCATCCAGGAGGCCGTCAACTATCAGATATGGGATCCATTCTATTTCATAAAAGACCGTTCTTGCTGTGTTTTCAGCAATGTTGTAATAATAAAATGGATCGTTTTGACTAGGCCACCAGGTATGGTAGCGGATGACCGCTATTTCTTCTTGATACTGCTCAACCAACTGGTCGAGATACAGGTTGCCCTGGGGTCAGCCGCCTCCCCCCGAAGTGTTGCTGAACAGTTCGCCGAGAACGAGCCTCTGGCTGGCATTGCTAATAGAGCAAAAAGACAGAAACATCATCCCGATTAGCACTAAATGCCTTTTCATAATATCCTCCCGGCAAGGTATTTATCCCTGTTGCAGATCCCAGATGAAAATTACACTTGTCTATCAATATAGATAATTGATTCTATTAAAATGTCAAGATGTTTCTAGACAATCAAAACTGCCGGAGGGGGGATTTGAACCCCCACACCCTTGCGGGCACTGCGCCCTGAACGCAGCGCGCCTTTCAGGCTAAATTATCACTATTTCAACAAAACCATCCGCCTCGACTCAGCCGATTCGGCGGCGGTCTACGCTGACGCTAATCCGGGTGATAGCCCATGAGTTCGTCAACCTCCTCCAGCGAGAACCGATTCAACTTCACGACCTTGGCCAGCGAGCGGTAAACGTGAGGCACAATCATCCGAGCCTCATCCTTGCTGTCCACCTCCACAATTATCCACGCCTTATGTTCTCCGTCCTTGCAGCCCCAGTCCGCACGCGTCAGGAAATGTGAGCCGGTCCTAAGAAAAACCTGGACTGCTTTAATGCACGCTGATTCTTCAGCTTCGTGCGGAACCTCAATAAGAAATCTTGCCATAACAGTAAATCTCCTTACAGCGAATTGTATCGAACGTAATTAATTAGAACTCCGCTCAAACAGCGCATTGTAGATTTTTGAAGGGATACACAGATCAGTGAAAGTGACCAGAAACGCCGAAGAGAGTAGAGCGGCACCCACAATGTAGACGACTGTGAAATTACCCTGATAAAAATAGTAATTGATAACCGCCAGCATGACCGTGGCCATTGCGCATGCGAACCGTGCCTGGTTGGGCCGGGGCGGTAGTTTGGGGCGGCCTATTAAATGTCTGACTCCGTAATTAAACAGGTAATCGATCGGATGATAAGGTGGCAGCATTCCCAATAAGGCAACACCGTTGGCGATCAGCAAGAACGGCTGGCTTTTGAAGGCCAGGCCTATTATCACCAGACTCATACAGGTGAAATAAGCGAACCTGCTTCCGAAACGATGCTGGCGTAATTGAGCATCTGTAAAACCACGGAGACCCTGTTCCTCGAGACGCCTTTTAGACCACGAAGCAATCGTATTTTCATTGCTCATTGACTTTCCTCAGCTTTGTTTACTTTGTCGGACGACTATTCAAGGCCCTCATCTACCGGGCTAATTCTCCTATTTGGGATCCGGATCCGCCTCCTCGCGCGGGCGACCGAGCTTCAAGAACGGAATGAGCATCGGAACTCGCCTGGCATACTGTATATAAGTCTCGCCGTGGAGTTTTCTCAGATCGCGTTCCTCGAAGGCAATACCGACAAAAATGTAACCTGTGGTCATGATGGCGAAAAAGAGGTGTCCCATACTCATATGTGGAGTGGCCCAGAATGCGATGACGAATCCCAGCATAATGGGATGGCGAATGTGCTTATAGAAGCTTCTTTCTACAAAGGCAGGAGGCTGAAAGTCTCTCTTCTGTAAGTAGCGCGTAATCTGCTTCAGCCCGAAAAGCTCAAAGTGATCGACAAGGAATGTCGAAATAAGCACCAATCCCCAGCCGAGCCAGAAGAGAACCTGCAGGACCATACCTCCGGTGCCCTCCACATGCCAGATAGTGCCATTGAGCGGACGCCATTGCCAGAATATCAGCACGAAAGTGATATTCGTGAGCAGCACATATGTCGAGCGTTCGGCAGGTTCCGGAATAAACCTGGTAATCCAGGCCTTGAAACTGGCACGGGGCATTAGCGAATGCTGGAGAGCGAATAAGCCAAGAATGAGAGCGTTTATCAAAAGTGCTTTTCCAAGCGGATCGGCGGCTGTTGAATCGATAGATTCAGGTACCCAGATATTCCCCACAAATCCTATCGCATAAAGAAAAACGCACAGGAAGAATACATAAGCGAAAACGCCGTAGAGAAATACTAATACTCTCTTCATTTGAACTCCATTGTTTATGGTTCAGGTGCGTAAGTCCGCGGACGGTGCCTCGAGTGTCAGAACGCCTCTCAGCGTAATATTAAACATAGACCCACAGAATCTATGAATGTCAGAGGATGGTGTCAAGTTATTATTTAGGTTCTTTTGGGGCAATTGGCGTTGCCGTAGAAGGACTTACGCCATATTCCGTTCCGCTCTATCCTGCCATAATAATAATCAATACTGCTGGGGATGGAATTTAAACCGACACGCCCTTATGGGCACTGCGCCCTGAACGCAGCGCGTCTGCGATGTGAAGTCTCACTTGTTCAGTCAGATCGTCCTACGGATCCGTATGGATAGGCGAAGCCGTGACCTGACTGATCTTATTAAGCTAAAATCGGCAGTCCACGCTTTGCAGCTACGAACTGCCGGAACTTCTAAATCCTATTTCAACAGCACCATCCGCCTTGATTCAACAAGAACACCGGCCTGCAGCCGATAGAAATAGACCCCGCTCGCAAGATCGGAAGCGTCGAAGCTGATATTGTGAATGCCTGCTTGCCGGTATTCATCCAACAACGTTCTCACCTTCCGGCCGAGCAGATTATAAACCGTGAGGGTGACCTGTTGCGGTTCCGGTAATGAAAAGGTGATTCGCGTTGAAGCGTTGAAGGGGTTGGGGTAGTTGGGGGCCAGGAAGAAGGTCTGGGAGATTATCTCGGATTCATCATCTATTCCGGTTTGGCCCTCATATTGCAGGATCACAAGAGAACGATTATTTGCCAGATACGTATATGCGCCTGAGACGAAAACTCCGTTGGAGACGAAATTGGAGGCTTCATAGATTCCTGCCAACGAAGGCATGGCGGGATTTGAAACATCGAGTATATATAATCCTCGACTCCTGGTAGCGATATGCGCGTAAACGCCGGAAACGAATATTCCTCGTGCGCCGTTAAAGATTCTAAATCTCCCCGCTACGGAAGGATTATAAGGATCGGAGATGTTTATTGTAACAAATTCGTCCGAATCTAACGCCATATAAGCATAATCGTCTTTAATAAAAATATCGTAAGCGTTACCGGAAGTTTCGCAATCTCCGACAAATTCGGGATTGGTCGGATTGGAGATATCCAGAATCTGTATTCCCGCGCCCCACGCTGCAAGATATGCGTAATCTTGAGAAACAACTACTCCGTAAGCATAATTGGGAATGTCATAATCTCCGACAAGAACGGGGTTTGTTGGATCAGAAACATCAATTATGTAAAATCCGAACATATAAGTAGTAGTCACGTAGGCATAGCCGTTCGCTACAAAAATTCCTCTGGCATGGCCCGGAATAGTATAGTTTCCGGCAAATGTAGGATCTGCGGGGTCGGAAACATCTATTATCTGCAAGCCGGATTCTCTATCAGCGACATAGGCGAAATCGCCGTCTACGAAAACTCTATATGCGAGATCCGGAGTGTCATAACTTCCAACCACCGACGGGATGGCTGGATTCGAGATGTCAACAATATACAGTCCCGAGAAACTGCCCGCGGCATACGCGTAATTACCTTCTACGAAAACATGCTTAATTTCTGACGCAATATTGAGGCCTCCTCTTAAGAACGGGCTCGTGGGGTCGGAGACATCGAATATATCGATACCGGTCATTCCACCGGTCAGATAAACAAAATTATTCGAAGCGTAAATAATGTATCCTGTCTCGAGATTACAACTGCCCACCAACGATAGGTTCGGCGGGTCAGAAATGTCCAGGATTTCAAATCCCAGGCCAGTTCCCACGTACAGGTAGTCTAGCAGAGTATAAACATGAAATGCGTACCCGGGGATATCGAAACTTTCTGCCAGCATTGGGTTCGCCGGGTCCGAGACATCCACGATTTGTAACTCGGAAGTTCCGTTTGTAACGTAAGCATAGCCTCCCGAGACAGCGACATCTTCAATCTGGCCGGCGGTTTCGCAATTAGTCACTAATACAGGATCATACGGATCGGAGATGTCAACTATCTGTAATCCGCTATTGCCTGCCGCTATATAGGCATAATCGTCCAGAAGAAATATCTCGAATCGCGGGGGATAAACATAGCAATCTCCCGCTGGCGAGGGATTGTAGGGGTCGGAAATATCAATAATCTCCAGACCGGGCGGTCCGCCGATTGCATAGGCGTAATCGCCTCTTACGGCAACATTCCTGCAATATCCATCTGTTTCGTGCGATGCGACCAGTATTGGATTCGCGGGATCGGTGACGTTAATTATAAGAAGACCAAACCGGAATTCAGCCACATAAGCGTAGGTGCGAGAGTACCAGCCGGAAATATCTACCGCCATAGGTGACCCGGTGATGTAAAATCGACTTACAAAAGTTGGCTCGTCCGGATTAGAAATATCGTATATTACAAGGCCGTTATGGAAAATACAGTAAGCATAATCGCCGTCGATCTTTACGTCCTTGGCATGGGACCACAATGCCGATCCGATATATTCAACATCCTGTGCTAATGCGGAACCGGCGAATGACAGGCATGATACTGCCAACATCAAAATTACGGCTATTCTCATCACAGCCTCCTGTGAGGTATTTATCTCCAAGCCGATCGCAGATGCAACCAAGTTGATCTCCTAATATAGATAGCTAATTCTACTAATATGTCAAGGTGTTTATAGACAATCAAATCATTGCCGGAGGGGGGATTTGAACCCCCGCACCCTTGCGGGCACTGCGCCCTGAACGCAGCGCGTCTACCAGTTCCGCCACTCCGGCTTGAAATGCTGTCCGTTCGGGATTTCTACTTACCCCGAAGGTATTCAAATAATAAAAGACGCTGCAGATTTGCGCAAGCCATAATTGGCCTGCATGCACTCCAGGCGGCCAACAAAAAGCTTGAATGTTCAAAATAGCTGTCATATAAACCAGCTATGGCAGCCAAAGACCTCGGAGAATCCAAAGACGGCGTTAAGGTTGTAGCCACCAACCGCAAGGCGCGCCGCGATTACGAAGTGCTGGAGTCAATCGAGGCGGGATTATCGCTTCTGGGCAGCGAGGTTAAGTCGCTTCGGTCGGGCAATGCCAACCTCAAGGACTCCTATGCCCTGCCAAGAGGTAAAGAGATATTCCTGATGAATATGCATATTGCCGCTTACGAGAAGACCGGCTTTTCGGGCCACGAGCCGGAACGTCCAAGGAAGCTTCTCATGCACGACAAGGAAATACGAAAATTCATTTTGCTGACCGAGACCAAAGGGATGACCCTGGTACCTCTCAGGGTCTATTTCAAAGGCAAATATGCCAAGGTTGAGCTGGCCGTCTGCCGGGGCAAGCACAGCCGCGACAAGAGAGCCGTCATAATCGAAAGAGAGACTCGCAGGGAAATGGAAAGGGAAATCAAGCGCCGACGATGAACTTCAGATGCTCTTATCTGTATAACCTGTTGATGCGATCCTTACTATTGAGCATGTTTCTGATCGGGTCGGCCTACGGGGCAACCATTACCGGCCTGAAGCTTCCGGAGGGGCAGGAGACCCGGCTCGAGGCTTTCCGGATCGAAGGTGAGTATTATATCAAATCCTCCTCCCTGGCAAAATTCCTGGAGGGTGAAGAGACTATTGATTTTTTCGATAAGACGGGTGGTATCGAATTCGCTGATTTCGAGATCGAATACAGCCTGTTTTCGACCTTCATAAAATGCGGTGAGAATATCTACAATATCTATAAGCCGGTGCAATTCAGGGACGGCGCCTTCATTCTTCCTGTGAGATATCTGTCCGACATTCTTAATCGGGTCTCCCCTGATGATTTCAGCTGGGATGGCGAGACGCTTACCGTCTCGCCGCCGGTCTATAATGTAACGGGGATTAACGCCATTCAAAAAATAAACGGCCTTCTGATCGAGATAGAGCTTAAAGAGAAGCTTCGATTCGATGCCGTCAAAACCGACGACAGCTGGCTGATCGTAACCGTTTCGGACGGTAAAGTCGATAGCCTGGCGTTTACCAGGCGAATTCCGGTTCCCCCGGTTTACGCGGTTAAAACCTACCAATTCGACAGGTCGGCACAGGTCTCAGTTCGTCTGCGGCCACGTGATTTCACATTCACCACCAAACTAAAAACGAATCCATATAGAATCCAGATACTCGTCCGTGGTGAGGGTTTTATGGATCACTCCATGAGCGCCCAAAAGGATACCATCGCTGATTTTTCCAACAATCCCATAGATGTTATCGTTATCGATCCCGGGCATGGCGGCGAGGACATAGGTGCCATCGGACCTGCCAGTACTCAGGAGAAAGATGTCGCACTGAAGATATCAAGATACCTTAACAGGCTTCTGAAAGACGATGGCCGCTTCAATCCAATCATGACCAGGCAGGACGATATGCTTGTATTGTTATCCGAAAGGACGGCCTTGGCGAATTCAGTCGGCGGCGATATGTTTGTTTCGATACACGCCAACGCCTCCGAAAACGAAAAAGCCCGGGGCATTATATCATATTTTCTGGCGGACGCCAAGACCGATGAGGCCAGAGCCACCGCCACCCTTGAAAATGCCTCGATCAGGTTTGAGGATGTGGAATCACAGCGACAGTATCTTACGGATTTAGATTTCACATTGAGAGATATGATACAGACTGAATTCCAGCGCGAATCGGCGGATCTTGCGGATATTATCCAGCAGAGGATCAAAAAGGCTACAGGGATAAAAAGCCGCGGAGTTGACCAGGCGGGATTTTTCGTCCTGGATAAGGCTTATATGCCGGCCGTGTTGGTCGAAACCGCCTTCATCTCCAATAAGATGGATGAACAACTTCTCGCGGATGAGAATTTTCAATCCAAGGTGGCACAGGCAATATACGAATCTATTGTGGCTTTCAAGGAAAAATATGAATCCGATAATAGCGCCTCAAAATAAGCCCATCGGTATTTTTGATTCCGGAATCGGAGGTCTGACCGTTGCCGCCGAGATTTTCCGGCAACTGCCGAATGAAGATGTCGTCTATTTTGGCGATACCGGAAGATATCCTTACGGTCCGCGCTCCTCACGGATAATAAAAGGGTTTTCCGCTCAAGATGTAAACTTCCTTCTGGAGCAAAGCGTAAAATTCGTGGTGGTGGCCTGCAATACCGCCAGCGCTATGGCCCTCGGTCATATTGAGAAGATATGCAGCGTCCCGATCATCGGCGTGATCCATCCCGGTGCGGCCGCCGCCGCCAGAAAAACGAAGACCAGGAGGATCGGCGTCATCGGAACGCAGGGCACGATTGAATCATCGTCTTATCAACGGGCGCTCAAATCACTGGATAGCGCCTTTAAGATTTACGCTAAAGCCTGCCCGCTGTTTGTGGCGCTGGCCGAGGAAGGATACGTTGACAAGCCTGCAGCCCTTATGATTGCCGCGGACTATCTAAGGGAAATGAAAAGAAGGAAGATCGATACGCTGGTTCTGGGATGTACTCATTACCCGCTTCTTAAGAAGACTATAAAGCACGTAATGGGCGGAGCCGTCGAACTGATAGATTCAGCCGACGAAACGACCAGGGCGCTAAAGGCGGCACTTATAAAATCTGGATTACTGAATGAAAGTCGACAGGCCGGAAAGAAGAAGTTTTACGTGTCGGATTCACCGGAGAAGTTTAAAAAGATCGGCGAGCGATTCTTGCGACAGCGAATCGGCAAGGTGGAATTGATCGATATCAACTCTTATTGATTTCCCTGGCCTTTGTTTTTTCAGAATCATGCAAGATCCCACAGAAGAACAGGGCAATTTCCAATTATCGAACGAGTAGCATCATGAACAAACTCATACTGGCGACAAATAATCGCGACAAAATCGATGAGATAAAGAGCATCCTGGAAGATGCTGACTTCGAAATACTCTCCGCATCCGATTTTGATGATTTTCCCGAAATCGAGGAGACCGGCAAGACACTTGCAGAGAATGCAATTCTGAAAGCCGAGACTATCCGGGATCGATATGGTCTCCCCTGCCTGGCCGACGATACCGGCCTGGAGGTTGATTATCTCGATGGCGCACCGGGGATTTATTCGTCGAGATTCGCCGGCGAGGGCGGCAGCTACGACGATAACGTTAATAAATTATTATCAATGCTGGAAGGGGTTCCTCCGGCGAAGCGCACTGCCAGGTTCAAAACCGTGATCGCGTTTGCCGATAGCAGTGGTGAGATTCACACGGTCGACGGTGTCCTTGAGGGAATTATCGGCACCGAACCAAAGGGAACTTTCGGATTCGGCTATGATCCGGTATTCGTCTTTGAAGGAATGAACGTTGCGCTGGCGGAACTGCCGCCGGCGGAAAAGAACAAAATCTCCCACCGAAGCCGGGCGCTCGCCGGAATAAAGCCGATAATAATCAAGGCGTTTTCGGCAGATTGATCGAAAGCCGCAGACAATTGAATATTGACCGGGTATCCAAATGCCCGTATATTCTCATCGGGATAAACGGGGTGTGGCGCAGTCTGGCAGCGCACTTGCTTTGGGAGCAAGATGTCGGAGGTTCAAATCCTCTCACCCCGATAAAATTGAATAGCGCTCCGAATTGCCCCCGTAGCTCAACTGGATAGAGCAACTGCCTTCTAAGCAGTAGGTTCCCTGTTCGAGCCAGGGCGGGGGTATTTTTTATAAGTGATTCGTAGCTCCTTCAGGTTGGCGGACGAGAGGTATGCCAACCACTAAATCACAGTTCAATATAGCTTGACAAAAATAGGAAAGTATATTATTTATAACATAGTTATAATAAGGCTTCTATGGGGAGGACAGCAGCGTATGTTTATATTATTGAAAAAGACGGCTCTGAACACCCCGAAAACGCCTATACTCATCCTGCTGGCGCTTACCCTGGCCGTTAACATGAACACCGCTGCACAGGAGTTGGCGTTTGTCGGGAGTTGCGAAGTACCGTGGCCCACATCGTCTGTCTATGTGGATGGTAACTACGCCTATATCGCCCAGGAGGATTTCGGCCTGCGAATTGTCTCAATCGCCGATCCCACAGATCCCGTGATAGTGGGATCCTACAATTCGCAATTGTATTATGCTTATGATATCTTCGCTGAAAATGAATATGCCTATTTGGTGGGCACCGAAGGCATGGAGGTAGTTAACTTAAGCGATCCCCTGAACCCCTCATTGATTGGAAGTTATTCAACCCTGGATCTTGCGTTCTCGATATTCTTGCGTGGAAACTATGCCTACGTAGGTGGACATACATTCTTTGAGATTATTGATGTAGCCGACCCCTTCGCTCCCGATCAGGTTGGTTATTACAGCAACTTCGATGATTACGCCTGCGTCATGGGGATGTCTGCTGCCGGTGAATACGTCTATATCGCCACTAATGCATGCGGTCTTTTCTGTTTGCATGGATGGTGTGCGTTTAATATCTTCAACATCGGCGACCCCACCCAGCCGTCGCCCGTATCGAGCCTGGCTTTCGGTGACCAGCCATCCGGTATATTTGTGGCCGATGATTACGCTTATTTATCAGCTCTTAACCCAAGTCTGACAATAATCGATATTTCCGATCCGACCAATCCAGGCATTATTGGGGATTGGTCAAGCGGTACGGGATATCATTCTCCAGACGTTTTTGTGGCGGGATCTCATGCCTTTATAGCAGGCAGCGTGGACGGCGTATATGTGATAAGGATTACTGATCCTGCCAATCCCTCAATGGTTGCAAGCTATAACACTCCCTACGAAGCATCGGATATCTCCGTTGTCGACAATTACGTATACGTGAACGATCGTACATCATTTATAATCTTGAGATTCATTAATGTACGTTGTGACGATACATACATCCCCGGCGATTGTAATCGCAACGGTGCCCCCTTGGAACTGGTGGATGTTATAGCCATGGTCGGAATGTACAGGGGTGATATTCTGCCGGGCTACACATGTAATTGCCCACCCCACGGCAACTTTTTCACCCCACATGCAGACCCCAACGGAAACTGTGTGGCCTACGAGTTAACCGATGTCGTTACCGAAATCGGCGCCTATAGGGATCTGGCCGCGGTATCGGGATGCCCGGACTGCCCCGGCTCAAATTGATCGGGCCTGGTGTTTGAGGCCGCCCACGAATCCCGATTCTTCTTAATTTTCGATCTCCCCTCCCAACTATAAATATCGCAATCATCCCTGTTCAAAGTGAAACACCCGCAGGATATTAATGGGTCAGCAATTATTCAGGTGTTCTAAGATTAACAGCCGGAGCAGGGTTTGCCGATAGACTGATCAGGGAGCAGGCGGCAATGTCCGGCGCATAAACATGAAAGAGATATTACTGGTTCAGAGTGATCCCGAAGACTTATCGGCGCTATCGGGAATTCTGAAGAAAAATAATTTTTCGATTCTGACGGCTCCGTCGGTCAAGAAGGCTATCGAGCTGATTGAGGCCGAACCGTCAATCGATCTGGTACTGGCGAGCATATCGATGGCCAGGGGTTCGGGATTGGAATTCCTGCAATATGTGAAGAATAGCCAGAAACTGGCGACTATCCCGGTCATAATGACCTCCGGCAGGGTCGACCATGATATAGTTGTCCGCAGCGCCGCTCTGGGAGCCAGTGAAATCGTCACCAGACCATTTGATGAAAAAGTCGTTCTGTCCAAAGTGGAAGAGGCATTGTCCAATGGGAAGCATTCGGTTCTGGTAGTCGATGACGAAGAGGAGATCCTGGAGCTTTTGAAATATGTGATGGAATTGGAGAGATTCAAGGTTTTCGCGGCTGCAAGCGCCGAGGAAGCTCTTGATATCCTGAAAACCAACAGGGTAAACGCTGTTGTATCCGATATCATGCTTCCTCAAATGTCCGGCTTTGATTTGATGACCGTTGTCAAAGACAAATATGAAAACACACCTGTGATCCTGATTACCGCCTACGGAGGTCAGTACACCCCAAAGGTGGCCATGGACGCCGGAGCGGATGGATATTTTCTCAAGCCCTTCAAAAACGTTGATTTGATCAGGAAACTGAGACAGGTGATGCCGGAAAATTCCCGACGGACAACCGGAAAAGAGAATCTTGCTCCGAAAAGTTAAAGCCTTACTCTCTTTCATAGAGCACACTATATTTTGAGTCTATGCAGTTCGAATCGCCCGAAATATATTGACATTACGAATAATGCCGATAATATTTATATTTGATTTTTGATGTTGCGTGGTGGGTGTAGCTCAGTCGGTTAGAGCATCAGGTTGTGGCCCTGGGGGTCGTGGGTTCAATTCCCATCACCCACCCTTCATTCTCAGTTCTGCACATAAATCATTATTTTCATTTCCCGGACTGATCAATATCGGCTTTTCTTTCCGTGGGCGACGTTTCATTTAAGGGAAACCTGACACTGTCCTGGAGCTGTGGTTCCTGCATATCCTCTTCGGGAAACAACTCATACTCCTTTGGTGCAAGGTCGCCGAGGAAGCGGTTTCTCCAGGCCCTGGCGGA
>CBEUCH010000018.1:0-63765 GCA_965541585.1 uncultured bacterium
CGTCGCTGATAGCCAGCGTTGAGAATGGCCTCCGGGCGATTAGGGCCGACGAGGTTTGGGCCATGGGTTATACCGGCGCCGGACGGCTCGTCAGCCATCTCGATACCGGAGTCGACGGCAACCATCCGGCGCTGAACGCTCGCTGGAGAGGATATGATCCCCGTTACGCCGACAATCCCGAATGGGCCTGGTTCGATCCAGTAACCAATACCCAGTTCCCATTTGATGCCGGTTCGCACGGAACTCACACCATGGGAACCATCTGCGGTCTGGGTGAGGGCACCGGCGATACCATCGGTGTCGCTTTCGGTGCAGAGTGGATCTCCGCCGGCGTGATAGATAGAGTCTCGATTCCTCGCACCGTTGCAGACGCAATACTATCATTTGAATGGATTGCAGATCCTGACGATGATCCCTCAACCGTCTGGGACGTGCCTGATTGCAACTCCAACTCCTGGGGTGTGGGGACCTTCCACGGCTACGAACGTTGCGATCCGATATTCTGGGATGTTCTCGACGGCTGCGAAGCCGCCGGAGTTTTTGTGGTTTTCGCGGCAGGCAACGAGGGACCCGGAGCGCGCACTTTAAGGAATCCTGCTACCAGGGCGTCAACCGATCTTCAAAGTTTTGCAATCGGCGCTCTCGATGGAAACAATCCTAACCTGCCGATTGCAGGTTTCTCGTCTCGTGGGCCTACTGAGTGCACCCCCGACGGAACCGACACCATCAAGCCCGAAGTTTCGGCTCCGGGCGTGAATGTCAGAAGCTCGGTTCCCGGCGGCGGGTATGCCGGCGGCTGGAGCGGTACCTCCATGGCCTGCCCGCACGTGGCCGGCGTTGTAGCCCTCATGAGAGAAGCCAATCCCAACCTTTCTACCGATCAGATAGGCGAGATCATGCTGGAAACGGCTGCGGATCTCGGCCAGGAGGGTGAGGATAACGCTTACGGCATGGGCATCGTCGATGCCTACGAGGCGGTAACCATGGCCTTAGCCTATCTCGAGGGTTGGGGAACGCTGGCCGGTTACATTACTGATCAGGCCTCCGGAGATCCCATCGAGGGCGCTACGGTCAGCGTGATCGATCGTCCATGGAGCGCTACCTCCAACGGCGTAGGCTTTTATAGGGTTTTCATGCCGGCTGACACCCTCTGGGATATCAGGGTTGATAATTCACCGACCCACCTGCCTGTATTCGACCAGCAGATGGTCGCGGAAGGTGAAACCCTCTATGTCGATTACGCACTTGAGGGCAAAGTCACCGTCACTCTCATGGCGTCGTTTGCCAACCCGGAGGATGCTTCCTATCGCGCCTTCTATATCAAGGGCAGCTGGGATAACGATGGTTTCTATGATGAAACCTGGGCCGGTGATTACATTGCCATTTATGACGATGGCGCAGCGCCGGATGAAACTGCTGAAGACGGTGTTTATACCGGTACCATCATGCTCGCCCGCGATCAGGCTAATACCTATAGCTGGGCAATATACAGTGAGACTTACGGCGACGAAGATGCCCGTCTCGATGACGGTGCCGATTTCGATATTCCCGATCTGAACCCGCCGGATGTGGCCACGTTGGTCGTCGATCCGTCCGGTTCCGATAACAACTGGGTCATCTCGGTGGAAGGCGATAACGGCCTCTCGCTCGATCTGGTGCAGGGCATCGATAACACCCCCACCAAATGGGGAGCGGCTGTGGCGCTGGATGAAGGAATCACCTATACATTCCGGTTTCATGTCATGCACTCCGATGTTGCCAGCTACGGCTCCGGCGGGATAGGCGGTGCTGATCTGTCATATACGCCGCCGGTGGATAGTTCATACGATTTCATATTCAATGACGCGGACGACAGTTACATAGTGCAGTTGTCTGGCACCGAGGGCCCGCCGATAAATCTGACCGCCGTCTCCGGGCTCGACCATCATATCCCGGTCTCATGGATAGCTCCAGGGAGAATGGGTTTGCCGGATGGTCCCCCGCTGGCTCTGGATATTCAGGTCCTGGCCGGGTACAACTTATATCGGGATACCGCTCCCGGGCCGTATGATAGCGGTTTTATAATTAACGATGAACTGATCACCGATCTCACCTATGACGACTGGGGCGATGATCCTTACGGACCGATCGTCAATGGTATAACTTATTACTACCAGGGATCGGCGGTTTACGATATCGGCGGCGGTGAATTTGTCGAAGTTGGGCCATCTAATCAAGCATCCGCGGCGGCGGTCAATCACCCGCCCGCAGCGCCGTTCCTCAATGAGCCGGAGGTTTTAGGCTTCGAGGTAAGCTTGACATGGATATTTGAGGATCCGATTGGTGATTTCGACCACTTCGCAATCTATCGCAAATTCATGCCCTCCGGGGAATGGGAATTGGTAGGAACATCTGTCGACGAAAGCTATACCGATATTATTCCTGATGGTCAGGATGGCGTCTATGGGTACCGTGTTACTGCATTTGATGACGGAGATCCGGCGCTGGAATCCGGTCCGTCTAATGTAGTCTATGCCTCGGTAGGACATCTTCCTCCTGGCAATCTGGTGGCGACAAGCGAACAGGACGCTCAGGTGCCACTCAGCTGGAGCCTGCCCGGAACGTGGCGCGCACCTCCGCCGCCGGATGATCCCGGACTACCATTTGCCCAGGAGTGGAAAGAACGGTCTAACATCGTTTCCCAAGCGCCCGCTGAACAACACCATCTGGATCTCTCACATAAGGGAGACAATGGTAACGTAAACCCGCCCGTTATCCTCGACCAGGGTGGTCCTGACGAGTTTGGCTATACCTGGATCGATTCAGATGAGCCGGGTGGTCCGTCATATTCGTGGATCGATATCGTAGGCATCGGCGAGCAGATACCTATAACCAGCGATGACCAGAACCTGGGACCTTTCGACATCGGGTTTGATTTCTCTTTCTATGGTGAAATCTTCAGCACGTTCAATATCTGCTCGAACGGCTGGATATCGTTCACCAGCACTCAAACCAACTACTTTAACCAGCCGATTCCCGATCCCGGCCTGATGGAAAACCTCATAGCGCCTTTCTGGGATGACCTTTATCCACCCAATGGCGGAGAGTTCTGGTATTATTCCGACGGTTTTGAGCTCGTAATCTCTTTTATTGACGTTCCGCACTTCGGGTCCGGTGGTCCTTATACGTTCCAAATCATTTTACGGCAAAGCGGAGCGATTATGTATCAATACCAGGAGATGTTGTCACCTTTGAATTCCTCTACCGTTGGCATACAGAACGGTGATGGTAGCATCGGCCTGCAGATCGCTTACAATGCCGACTATATTCATGACGAACTTGCAATCAGAATTGCTACCGGCCCCGATGGCTTTCCCCCGGTACACTACAATCTGTATCGTTCCGAGAGCAGTCCGGTGCCGGTCGATCCGGATTACCTGATTACAGGTGATATTCCGGGTGATACGACCAGCTATATTGATTCCAGCGACCTTGAAAACGGCACAACATATTATTATGTCGTAACAGCAGTCTGGCCGGACTCCGTGGAATCGCCTCCTTCAAATGAAGCCAGTGCCACGCCTGTGCTCGGCGCCAGGATGGTTCTCGATCCAACTTCATTCACGGCCACGGCCGGCCCGGGAGAGATCGTCACCGAAACCCTCAATATCTCAAATCCCGGCGGACTCGATCTCGACTTCGTGATAATAGCCGAAACTGATAACCGCAGGCTCAGGATTCCGGTCGATCCATATTCTGATAGGATCGAAGAGACGGAGTTCACGAGATATTCGGTAAAGTACGACAAATCGAATCCCCATGAGGAGGAAACATATCCACCCGTGATTCTCGATCGCGGCGGCCCCGATGAGTTCGGATACGTATGGATAGATTCGGACGAGCCCGGTGGACCGACTTTCGATTGGATTGATATTACCGATATCGGGGATCCAATCTCTATGACTGACGATGACAACCAGGGTCCGTTCCAGATGGCTTTCGAATTCCCGTTTTATGGTTCGTTCTATAACTCAATCAGGCTTTGCTCAAACGGCTTCCTATCTTTCACAAGTACAAGCACCGATTGGAGCAACGACCCGATTCCGGGTTCCAGTGCTCCCGAGAATCTGATTGCTCCTTTCTGGGAAGATATAGCCCCCAACAACGGCGGAATGATTTACCTCTACGCCGACGAGGAAATGACAGTCTTTTCCTGGATCGACGTTCCCGCCTTTGACTGGGACGGAGGAACGGGTCCTTTCACCTTCGAGGTAATACTCTACCCTAGCGGCGCCATAAAATACCAGTATCTGGAGATGTATCCGCCGCTTGCGAGCGCTACTATCGGTATCCAGGATGGCACTCAAACCATCGGCCTGCAGATTGCTTTTGACCAACCGTACGTTCATGACGATCTGGCTGTGATGATAACCACTGGCTGGCTATCTGCAGATCCGAGTGCAGGCACAGTCGGGGCCGGCGATAATATGGATGTTGACATCATATTCGATGCTTCATTCATCGAAGATGGCACCTATACCGGGCAGTTGATCGTCACGGGTTACGACATGAACGATATTGTTGATCAGATCATCGTTCCCTGCACTTTCATCGTCGGTCCGACTGCAATCGACGGAGAGGAGATCAATCTCCCCGCTGAATTCTCTCTCTCGCAAAACTATCCGAATCCGTTCAATCCTGCGACCGAGATCAAATTCGCGCTTCCTGAAAACGCGCATGTGAAGATTGAAATCTTCAACGTGCTCGGCCAGAAGGTGCGGACGCTGGTCGATACCGATATGGACGCCGGATATCAATCCATTGTCTGGAATGGCGCCGACCGAAGCGGACGGAGCGTATCGAGCGGAATATACCTCTACAGAATGCAGGCCGAAGACAAGACATTCACAAAGAAGATGTTGATGCTGAAATAGAATTTTCGATATAGTCAAAACAATGGGGAGTTGCCAAAACTCCCTTTTGTTTTATCATTTAGCGATTCGGTTAGATATTGCACGCTGAACATCAAGAAGCCGCCAAGGGTGTTCAGCTATCTATGTACTTATACCATTATTGAAATGCTATTTTGAGGGATTATTAAAAAAGCGGCTGGAATGAATCCAACCGCCTAAGACAGATCATTATCTTTGTCTCTTGTGAAGATGGCAGCGTTTCGCTGGAGGCGCCACCTTGCGTTTACACCTTTTTCCTGCTGATGTCTTGCCGGCGCAACGGACTTTCCTCTTAGATGCCATTACAAACCTCCTTCTGTATTATCTACTTACGCCTTAACTCCCTCAGACGCACCCATTCACCTTTCTTATTCTTGAAGTGCCAAAACCACCATCCATTTGTTGAACGACCTGTTGCCGCCTTTCCAGCCATGGAAGGTGAATTAAAAAGATTCCCATTGAAGTTGATTGTGCCATTGCTTCTAACTTTAGCTTCGTACGATTTTCCTCTATACTTAGCCCGAATTTTGAAACGCTTCTTGACATAGGATGCTAAAGAAGGCTGGCGTGCGATTCTCGCCCTTCTTTGCGGTTGAGATTTTTTCTGTTTCAGTTTAATTCTTTTCTTGGCGCCAAGTAGGCTAATAAGTTGTTTCGCCTGGGCTGTTTTTATTTTGGCCTGAAGTTCAAATCTCAAATTCTCGGCTCGGGCCAATCGCCCCCTTGTTGCATTTCCTGTTGGATCCGCAATTCGCAAGATCAATGATTCAAGCTCTTTTATATGATCAGCTTTTCTTACCAGATAAAGGCTGAATTTGTCCCACTTCCCTGCATGTCTGTCTCGCAAATGATGTCTGATTCTATTTCTCAAATTGCTGGCAAGCCCAACATAATAGAGACGGTTGCCCTTATAAAGGGCGTAAACACCGTGTTGTTTGCTCACTAAATCTGTAAGTTGCTTTGGGAAGTCTGAAAATACTTTACTCGAAATCCGTTCTAAATGGCCTAGAACTAATTGCCTGCTTCGCCGAGTTCTCTTTTTTTTGACTGCCACTTTGGTTTCCTGGTCTATTCTCAGATGCTAAAACGCCTTTATGCGGAAATTCTAGGAGAAACATGGCCCATATGGCAATGATTTTATTGCTGTCATACCGCCCAGATCGGTCGATTCAAATCATATCTTATTGCATCCAAAAATAGCTGGGCCGATGATATCAAGCTTCAATTGAAACACGCCACGCCTTACTTGAAGCGAATTATAGGCCTTGGGGCATATGGGGGACTGCGCCGGTCCGAGATAGCGGAGCTTAAAATGTCCGATTTTGATTTGAAGAGAAAAGAGATCAAAATCCGATCAGATCAGGATTACACGCCTAAGGGTAAGCGGCCGCGGACAATCCCTCTAAATGGTAAACTCATCGGAATTTTGAAATCTACCGGTTCCATTTCTGGTTCATGGGTGCTACCTTGAACGATGAAAGATGGGGCACCATTCAATTTCCATCGGTTGCAGGAGTTATCGTTAGCCTATAAAAGATTCCTGATAAAGTTCGGACAGAAGGGCAAGCTACATGATCTCAGACATTCCTTCGGAACTTATGCAGTTGCGTCCGGTGTGCCAATCAGAGACGCCCAAGCATGGATGGGTCATTTCGATATTCAATCGACGATGATTTATACTCATCACGCACCCGATGTGAATAGCGATAAGATCAATTTACTTCCCTATTAGGTGCTAAAAATTTGCTATATACGATTGTTGTAAGTTATTGATATATATAGAGAGTTACTTTACTGCCAGACCTCCAAGATTACGACATGCTTTTGTCGCATTCTCTTTAATGTCAATAACTTACAGCGGCAGAATCCATGCGGAGAGACTGGGAATCTCCGACATAGGTTTTAGTTAATCCCATACACAGCAGCAAAATACGGGATAACTATAAGATTTTCAATAGATTAGGTTTTATATCTGTTTGTGTCTGTTTGTATCTGTTTTTGTCTGTTTTGGTGGTAGGTGGTCACAATATGGGCACAAAAGCGTTTCGCCATCATTTTATAGAGAGGTCAAACAACTACACCATGCTATACACGCCGCCAGAATGGATGGGACCATTCTGAGACTTTAAACCGAGATTTGGCATACATATATTCATATCGTACTATCATCCACCCAAAAACGCCCTTTTGACCTGTTCGTTTTCAATGAGTTCCTCAGTTTTACCTTCCAGCTCAATCTTCCCGACTGAGAAAACGTATGCACGGGTAGCAACCTCCAAAGCCATGCGGGCGTTTTGCTCCACCAAGAGAATAGTGGTACCCGTTCGGTTAATCTCTTGAAGTTTAACAAATATAAGATCTACAAAATTGGGCGATAATCCCAGAGATGGTTCATCGGCCAAAAGCAATTTCGGGTTTAACACGATCGAACGACCCAAAGCAAGCATCTGCTGTTCCCCCGTTGACAGAGTACCGGCCTTTTGTTTGGCACGTTCTTTCAATCTAGGGAAAAGATCGAAGATGACCTCTAATTCCCCTTTAGCGTTCTTTTTTCCATCCCGACTGAATAAGCCCATTTCAAGATTCTCGAAAACGGTCATCGTCGGAAATACCCGTCTGCCCTCCGGTACCAGGGCTATACCTTTTCGAACCAACTGATCGGTCCTCAATCCGGTTATCGATCTATCGTTAAATTCAATACTCCCGTCAATAATTTCTCCCCCATATTCATCGAGCAGACCGCTGACAGCTTTAAGCGCTGTCGATTTCCCCGCTCCGTTGGGGCCGATCATAGCCACAATCTCGCCCGATTCGACATGGAAAGATACGTTTTCCAGCGCTCTCACGGCTCCATAATTGACCGACAGATTATTCGCTTTTAGAAGCAACCGACCTCCTCCGTCCGAGGTACGCCGTGATTACCTCGTCGTTGTTTTGTATCTCCGACGGCGAACCGTCAGCTATGATTCTTCCATAATTGAGGACTATGATCCGTTCGGCGATATCCATGACGACTTTCATATCATGTTCGATAAACAGAATCGTTTTACCATCATCCTTAAGCTGCTTGATAATCCTCTTCATTTCCGTAACCATCTCGGGGAATAATCCCGCGGTAGGCTCATCCAAAAGGAGCAATTGAGGATTTAAAGCCAGAAGCCGGGCTATCTCTACGAGCCTTCGTTGACCATGCGAAAGTTCCTGGCCAAGAGCATCCTGCTTATGTTCGAGACCGACTTTCTTTAAAAGATCGATCGCTACGGATCTGTTTTCATCGTCCTCGCGAATCATCCTTTTCGATCGAAGAAGAGCCGATGTCAATCTTTCCCCCGTATCATACTTCAAGGCCAGCATTAAATTCTCCAGCACGGTCAATTGAGGGAAAAGCCTGATATTTTGGAATGTCCTTCCTATGCCCATTCTGGCTATCCTATACGGCGGTAGACTGGAGATCTTCTTAGAATTGATCTGTACCTCTCCCCTGCCTTGTCTCAGAAAACCGGTGATCACATTGAAAACGGTGGTCTTACCCGCGCCGTTGGGACCTATAAGCGCCGTTATCTGGCCTTTATTAAGCTCGAATGAAAGATCGTCGATAGCTCTGACACCATCGAAATCCTTCGAAAGATTTTTAACTTCGAAAAAAGCCATATACTCTACCTGAATCGATATCGTCCCAGAATCCCCTGCGGACGTTTTAGCATTAGAAGAACCAATAAAAGCCCATATATCATCTGACGCATAGGAGCGGCGATAGAGCTTGGCATTCCAAGGAATCGAAGCATCTCCGGCAAGATGACAAGTATAGCCGCGCCCACGAATGAACCCTTGATACTTCCCATACCGCCGAACACTACCATCAACAGGATCGTTATGGATTCCATGATGGTGAAGCTCGAAGGATCGATGAAGGTGATATAATGCGCGTACAGGCTCCCGGCGATACCCGCAAAGAACGCGCCTATCATAAATACGAGGATCTTGTGACGGTTGACATTTTTTCCCAACGATTCGGTGGCGATTTCATCCTCCCTGATCCCTTTGAGGATTCGTCCGAACGGCGAGTTTACTACGCGTGTCAGGAGAAAGGCTGTTAACGACACCAGTAACGTTACCAGAATCAGGTAAGACCAGATCGACGATAATTGAAAACCGGCGATGGAAAAGGTGGGGATTCCCGGAAGCCCCAGAGGTCCCCGCGTTACCGCTACCCAGTTTTTGGCGATTGAATATACGATCACGGCAAAACCGAACGTGGCCAACGCAAAGTAGTCGCCTTTAAGACGCAGCGACGGGAACGCGATTACCCCACCCACAAGGGAGGCGGCACCAGCTCCGATCAGAAGGCCGATCCATGGGGAGATACCGTAATTAAGAGCCAGCAAAGCCGATACGTAAGCTCCGACGCATGAAAAGGCGGCGTGGCCCAAAGCCGGCAGGCCGGTATAGCCGAGGATCAGGTTCAGGCTCAATGCCAGGATGATGTAGATTCCGGCGATGACCAGAATATGCAAGAGATATTCCACTATACTCGCTCCTTCTCCACCGCTACGCCGAAAATGCCGCCTGGACGGATGAGCAGGAAGATTATGAGGATGGCGAACGCGATACTGTCTTTCCAGCCCGACTGGATTTTCCAGATGCCGAGGTTCTCGGCGATGCCCAGGAAAAGCCCTCCGGCCACCGCGCCGGGGATGCTTCCGATCCCGCCGATGATGGCGGCGATGATACCTTTGAAGATAGCGTTGAAGCCCATGGTCGGTTCGATATTGGTCTCAAGCGAGATCAGGATACCGGCGGCTCCTGCTAACGCCGAACCGATGGCGAATGAGGAGAATATGATCTTCTCAGGGTTGATCCCGACTATGCTGGCAGCGACGGGATCATCGGCAACCGCCCGCATGGCTTTGCCGAGCTTCGCTCGCTGTATGAAAATCCATAATGCGCCTAAGAGTACGATGCTGACTACGAGGATCAGTATCTGTATATCGGTGATGACCGCCCCGAGAATATGGTGGCCTTCCTTGACTGGCCCGGTGCGGATGGTCAGGATCTGCGCGCCGTAGATGAGTTGCAGGAGGTTTTGAATGAATATGAATACCCCGAACGAGGCTATAAGGAATACCAGGTTGGCTGCTTTTTGCTTACGAAGCGGACGATAGACCAGCCGATCGATAGCAACCCCGATCACCCCGGCCAGAATTGAGGCAAAAAAAAAGCTGACGATCGGATTTACGCCAAGCTGAACAACCAGCGTATATGCCAGATACGCCCCGGCAGTATAGACCACCCCGTGCGCCAGATTAAAAAATCGCACGGTCTTATAGATAACCGCAAACCCCAGCGCAATCAGCGCGTAGATGCTACCGGCGATCAGGCCGTCGAAGAGCAGTTGAGTTATGAGCAAAATTAACCTTAATTTATTTGTGCCTTGATACTATGCAAATATATACGAGAAGCTTAAGATTCAGACTTTCCATTATGCCTAGCAATCAACGATAGTATTACAAGACTTTTGCGCTGCTTGTTCACTACCAAATAATGAATCTACAGTTGGCTCGAATTGCCGATCAAAATTTACTTGATAGCCTTTACTTGTAAGAATCCTAGTCATCTTGCCAACATCAGTGCGATCTTCAATTACAAATTGTTCACTGTTTTTTTCTAATTCTGTATTTAAGACCATTCTCGAAGAATATCCCTTTGGCGCTGTCGAGCTACCTGCACTCAATTCTGTTGCGCCTATCTCCAACAGCTTCAATCGGAGCTCCAGAGGTTCCCTTGTGCTTACTATGATGTGAGCCCACGGTATGGAGATTCTTATAATTGACACTATTTTCATAAGCGTCTCATCCGTAATAGAATACGGAGATGTAAACATAGTCCCCAGCGCATGACGTATCCGCGGTATGGAAATGGAAACTACTTCCACTCCATATTTTTCCCGAAGATATTGTGCATGAGCAACCATACAGGCAACATCGTATTTCCAGTCGGTTAATCCAAAAAGAACCCCAAGACCGAGAATCTTTACTCCGATATGAATTGCATTATCAAACACCCTCAGCCTGTCATAAAAATGAGATTTGGGCCCATGCTTGTGATACAGCTTAAACGCCTTTTGATCATAAGTCTCTTGAAAAACCCTATAATAAACTGGGAAACCAGATTGGAGCATTTGCACAAATTCGTCTTCCGTTGGTGGCTCTGCGTTTATACATACCTCATTCATCGAATTACCACTATAGCAGGTATTATAAAGAAGAGATAGATGCTCCCCAATTCGATTCCTTAGACTAGGAAAGTCGCCGTAGATGAGGCAACTTCTGCGATGGCCCTGCGCCAACAATATTGCCGTCTCTTCACATAATTCATTGGAAGAGAGCGTTCGTCTTAAGAGAGTTCTATTTTTCGCTCTAAATGCGCAATAGACACATTCATTTCGGCATAAGTTTGTCACATAGATTGGCGCAAACAACCATACTTTATTCTTGAATAGTCTGCCCCGTATAGAATTCGCCTTTTCATATACTATCTTCCATACTTCTCGGTCATTGGACAAAAGTATTGCAACAATATCACTAAGATCTAAATCGAATGAATCATTTGACTTATCAAGTATATTAGAAATTCTTGAAGATGAAATTCCCCCAGTTCTCTCCATTATTTTAGTTATTTCAAATGGGATGTTGTTTAGAGCAGACAAAAAATTCCCCTTTCTTTATTTAACTACAGTCCTTCATAGCTACCTGAAGGCAAAAATCAAAAACATCCTCATCCATATAGTATAATCATTGATCAGATGATAGTCTATTAAGAAATTCTGAAAAGTCATTAATTTCGTGGCCATTCTGACAACATAGGTCAAAGAACTCCAAACACCTTTTTAGCGATTTCGCTTCATCAATATATTTGATTCTAAAAAATTCAACGACGTTATCCTTCACATACCGTTCGCCGTTGAGTACACAGCCATTATATACGATGAGGTCATCAGGATCAAAGGGAATTTCTCCCTTGCTAAACTCATCTTTCGTGCATGTAAAATTTCCTGACGGCATCCAATATAGCTTGAATTTGCGCTCCAAATGCCAATCGACAAACTCTTCAAGTCTACTGTCTACTTTCAGTTCTTCTTTCTCCCGAACTATCAACCTCTTTTTATCTTGCATATTATCGCTTTTTTCTTTTTGTTTGTCAATATACCTTGTATGGCTAAGAAATTCCGTAGGAAGTATCGTACAAATTGCATTAAATCGCTTATTAGCTATATCCAAAAGGGATATCAAGACCTCATTGTATTGGGCAGGGCTTACTAAAATGCCTTCTCTATATTTAGGTTCCTTTATGAATTCCCTCACTGGGTATAGAATTCTTCTGTCCTTGAATAATTTATAAGCCACCTTTACCACCTTTGCGATAGTCAATTGAAGGACGCCAACAAAAATACCAAGGAAAAAACCCAGAATTGGACCGGCTTGATTTGTTGCAAATGCCGATGTCAAAGCCACAAAACTCGCCATAACTATAAGTTCTATTTTGGTTTCTGGCATCTGTAGGAATTTCATGACTCATACCAGACGAATTTACCTTTCGAAATCGTTTTAAAACCAATCGGCTTATGCACATCACCATTCTCATCAAACGTCATTATCCCAGAAGAACCTCGATACTCTTCGAGCCTATTTAGCCCCTTTCTAACACCCTCTCCTGTATATTCACCAGATAGTTCTATCGCCTTTGCTATCATCTTGACGGCATCATAACCAGCATTCGCACCTATCCCAGGTTCTTTTCCATACTTTTGTTGGAATGCTGCTATAAAGTGGGCAACCGCCGAAGATTCAAGATCAGGGTCAATAGGATAAGGGTAAATGACTCCTTCTGCAGCTTCTTTCGCTAGTTCCACAATACCAGGATCCTGAAAAGCAACACTGCCAATTATTTGTTTTTTTAATCCTATTTCTTTAGCCTGTCTAAGTATCAAAGGAATTTCCCTCGGATAACCTACCAAGTAAACAGCATCTAATTCCCTCGCTCTTATCTTATTTAGCTGTGTTTTATAATCAGTGGCATTCTGGTCGAATACTTCTATAATGTCTATTTTGCCCCCTATAACATTAAACTCATTTTCGAATACATCTTTCAAGCCCTTGCCATAGTCATTATTAATATATATGATAGCGACTTTTCGATAACCTAAAACCTCATACGCATATTCCGCAGTTGCCTTACCTTCATCTGCATCGGAATTCCAAATCCTAAAAAAGTATGGACCTGCCTCTGATAATTTTGGCGCTGTTGCTCCAGGTGAGAGCAGGACTATCTTATTTTCCTGCGCTAATGGAGCAATTGCGAGAGTTGGTGAGCTTGCTATATCCCCTATGATAGCTTGAACCTTTTCAACTTTTATTAGCCTATGAAAACTACCTACCGCCTTTTGAGGAGTTGCTTCGCTATCTTCGTATAATAGTTGTATCTCTTTGCCTATGACACCACCGTCATTATTAATCTCCTCAATAGCTAAGTCCATACCTTCCTTGTCATTTTGACCCCAAACAGCGGCGGATCCTGTTAGTGGTAAAATAGCCCCTATCCTAATCTCTCCAGCATCCTTCTTCCCGCAGGTAATCGCTCCCATCCCAATCGCGGTCGTAATGACCAGAATCGTCAGTACCTTGATCAGGCTAACATGCAACCTCATCATATCCACCTTTTGCTTTTAGTGTCTCTAATTTTGTCCATTTATATTTCGGATACAACATCTCCCCTGCACGTTTACCAAAGCGGGCAAAATCATAGCTGCGAGTTACAAATACTACTACCACGCCTTCCCGGGGGGAGGGAATTATGCGATTTATAACAAGAACGCATATTGGTTGTCAAGTTCTTTTTTGGGGGAATTCTCGGAACAATTATTCGCCCACCGCCATCCAGCAAATCAGAAAGACTTCCGATTCATCGATTATCGGTAGAGGCTCTGGAGCGGCATATGGGGACATTCCCAACTCCTGGACCTTTTCGTGTATTTTGATAGATTTTTCCTCGTCCGAAAGCAATTCATCCCGCATGATGGGTCGAAATTCTCTTTCATAACGAATACCCCATGGGGCAAGCAATGCTTCGACAGATTCCTGGATTTCTGATTGAGTGACGTTCTGAGGGGGAAATTTGCGGACGTGTTCGGCGATTTCTCTGAATAGAGGTCTGATTCTAGGCTGCAAGTTTTTAGGATCAGTACCTCTAGTCCACTCTTCGTAGATATCCCGTCGAGCACGCTGCCATGCGACATACGCTCCGGAAATCATTTCGTCATTCAAATTACGAGGAGTATCGGCTTCGCACGATATCCGTCTTAGACAACCGAGCGTATCAGACAATAATAGGCCATCAGAGCTTGCAGGAATGAATCGCAAGAATATTTTATTCCCTACACTTGCGCAAAAGAACCATCCCTTCTGAACTCCATGGGCGATACCTGATCCGGCAGCCCACGGAAGGCTTATTATCTCTCGTTCATATTCCTCCAACCCTTTCCGCAATTCCTGACGATACTCTTCTCCCGTATGAGCACCCTCGACTTCGTCGCCCCGCTCGAAAAGGTCCGCATCACCGTGGCGTAATGCTTCGATCTGATCCTGGGTTTCTGCAAACGTGATCTCCCCTATCGCACCGCCCGGGACGACCTCTGACTCGATACCGATCGACGCTGCGGCGCGAGCCAGCTTGCTTCTCACCCGATATTCAAGTGCCAATAAATCATCCAGGCGCACGTCCGGAAAAAAACACTTTATGAATACCTTTTCATGAGGGCTGCCAATTCTATCAATACGGCCATGCCGTTGGACAAGCCTCATTGGGTTCCAGGGCAAATCGAAATTGATTACATGACGGCATTGCTGCAGATTCATTCCCTCGGCCAAAATATCGGTGGTCACAAGAATGTCAAACCGGTCTTTCGCGAACCGCGCCGGCGCTTCCATGGAAATAGGTGCAAACCCAAATATTGTCGCTTCCCGGCTATCTCCCTGGAGCGATCGGTCTCCTACAAGGGCAGCGAGCCGACCCCTATACGTAGCCAGTCTACGATCGGTCTCGATCTTATCAATGAGATACTCATATATCCATTTGACGGTGTCGCCGTAATATGAAAATATAAGCACCTTTATATTGTCACGGGGGTATTCCCCCTCACCAGCTTCTTTCTTTGCCTTATTCAAAATCATCAGTAGCGATTCCAGAAGTTTGTGCAGTTTGGGTGACATATCCCGTGTGATCTTTTCGGCTATGTTCGCATAGGATCGCAGCAGATCACGATCACGCATTACATCTGCCCTCAATTCCTCAGCTCGAAATAGTGATAACGGCTGAGAGCCGGTCTCTAATAATAATTCCTCAATGGCTTCATCTGAGTCAGTCTCTATCAACTCCTCCATTGCCTGGGGAGACGGCACATAGCCTGCATCCAAGGCCGCAAGGAAGCGTTCATTTGATTCAGCCATTCTTGCGGTAGTCCGCCCAAATGCAAATACCGAGGATTCAAACCGCTTGAGTAAGGCTGACCGTATCAATCCCACCAGCGCCATTTCACTCCCTGCCGTTCCTCCTTCCCTGAGGTAGCCGGAGGGCTTGTAACGTGCCATTGTTAAAGCCGGTTCTCCCTCCTCGGGTGCTAAAGCCTCCGCAAATTCCTCGAAAAATCCTGGCGGCAAGACTTCCTCCAGGTCATATTCGATTCGATCCACGTAAGGCGTCGGGAATCGAACCGGAATCATGACGCCGTCCGGCATTGGAATGCGCTCATGCGGATACCATCTTTTCACGAAACGCCGTGTTCTCCTTACTGTCACTGGATCAAGCACATCAAATAAAACGTCCGGACGTAAATCGAAAGGATCTGTCTTTTGTGCATCTGAGAAGCGGTCTTTAAGGGAGCGGATTCCTCTAGTGGCAAAAACAGCATCATGCTTGATGAAATAGGTCATCAGATAGTATAGATCCCATAGAGAGTTATTCACCGGTGTGGCCGTCATTAAAACGAGCTTTTTGGGCGGTTTTCCTCGCAAGAGCTTCCGAAGGGCCTGCGCTCGCTGTGTATCGGGGGTACGAAACGCCTGGGCTTCATCAATAACTATGAGTTCATATTCCTCCGGTCTGAAATCAGGCGGGCCTAAGACGAGCTGTTCATAGGAAAGATTTTCAAATCGCAGCTGCGTTCTTTTTTGAAAACGGTCCCAGGTGCCGTCGCGCAAAGCAGCCGGTGAAATTAAAAGAACTCTCTGGCGGTTTTCCTGAATGAGTCGCATCATCTCACCAGCTATAAACGTCTTCCCAAGGCCGACACCGTCCGCTATGATAACGCCATTATATCGCTTGAGGATTCTTTGAGCGCGGTCGAGACCGTCATTTTGAAAAGTCGTTAAGGGAATCCTACCACTCGGCTGACGCTCCTCCTGCAAGTCATCTTTATAAAGCTCCCATAAAACGCGCAAATATATAAGATATGGGTCATATTCAGCGTATCGCTCTTCGTAGATGCTGGCTAAATCATAGGGCTTAGCTTCGTCCCACAGGCGATCAAACCACTCCTTCACTTGAGTCACCAATCCGGGTTGATAATGCCCCAGATTCAATTCAAGATTCGATATTAGCCCGGCGGCTGTGAAATTGGAGGAACCGGAAAGTACGCCCTCATCACCTGAGAAAATGAACGCCTTGCCGTGAAGAAATCTACTTTCATATCGTCGAACCTCTACCTTACCGGCTCGGAGGACATTGAGGAGTCGTTTGACGGTGGAGTCAACCCGAGGTTCGAATTCTAAGAGATCCCTATCTCTACGAATACCGGTTTCGCTTTCATCCAGCTTATCAGTGAGTATTTTTTCATAAAACTTTGCACCCCTCGGATCGCGCTCCGGGTCACGGCGAGGCATGGCCGGTGGGGAGATCGGCTCAGCGCCCAGAAGCAAACGAACATGAGATACACCGTCAAGGTGATCTGCTATCTCGGCGAATCCACCCGGATTGAAATAACCGGTAGCGATAGAAAGCTCGACCGGTTCGGCATATGTCTGCTTGAGCCAGTCGAGGTGGGTTCTCAGAGCAATGGCAAGCGTGTTGCCATCAAGATTGTCGACAAATTCAGGTTTGCTCATTTCTTATTCCAAACATTACTTGATATCCCAAAACGGAACCTCAAGATCACACCTTCTTCTTCCACTCCTTAAAATGCTTCAATGTTGCCCGCAGGCGCTCCTCGTAATCCCAGCCGACGTGGAATGTCTCGAATATATGGATTAGTTGTTTCTCACTCAACCCGTAAAGATGGGCCACTATGGCGTCGAGCTCATGGATCATATCCGTCTTCTCATGCTCGGCTAGCGGACCATACTTGACCCCGACAGCCTTTGCGAATTCCGCGAAACGCCTATCCAAGCAGGCAAGGCGGCCAGCAACTGCTAATATCCGTGGCAGAATCTTATCGTCCTCAGCGATACGAGGGATGGGAAATGAGTTTATAAGATAGAAATTCATGCTTTCTTCAACGAATCTTCTTGAATACCAATCTTGAATGATCGAAGATAAAATAGCCAATAAATATACAATGTGCGAGGTTTTCCCCTTCGGCCATAAGAAGGTAGGACCCTTGTTGGTAATAACTACATTGGGAGGAATTAGAGCGATTCTAACTGTCCTACTATCAGTTGAACGACTAATATCTCTGAAAGCAATCCGTGGATGCAAACAGGGTAACGTAGATTGATCTTTAATCCATTCGTCCGAAAATTCAAAGAAAACCGACCTGGCGTTTCGATGGCCACGCTCCCTCTTTTTTTGCAGGTGTTCTATGATCTTTTCAGGCTCAACCCAGGCGTAGTATTTGCTTGTATCGGGATTCCAGATATCGAAAGATTCACCTTTATAAACCGGCCAATAGCCTTTTGGCGGATCGTTGGTGAGGGTAAAAAGATCCCGGTCATTTGTCGCATCGAGTTCGCGTAGAGGTCTGCAGCGCCAGCATCCGATATCGGCATCGAGACGAGGAGCCTTACGCATCTGCAAAAATACTTTCGCAGATTCTTCTGAAGGCAACAATGGTAAAGAAGCGGTGTCGGTCCAGCCTAATACATCTTCAACCTTATAGGAAACAGGAGGATTAGTTATACCCTCGTCAAACGTCGACTTACTGCGGTAGGGCCCTCGAAGGTATAGGGAATGATCATTCTTTTCAGGTGTCGATTTTTCAATACTCGTTAACGCTATGGTATATCTCGGTTCCGCGTCATCAAAAACCCAACCTCCGCTATTTAGAAGATAAGTAATATCCTCAACTCGGCCATCTGTAAATACTTCTTTCCTGAACATCTCCGACCCTTTGACAAACCATGCTGAACGAGGTAGAACTACCCCTAATCTCCCGCCATCCTTGTAAATAAGATGCCAAAACCTCCAATAGAAGGCTTTGTAAAGATCGGGATCTCCCGTTCCCATACCGGGAAAAGGGCCGGTAGTAAGCACCCGGCGGAGAAGATCATTCTCTCTAATTTCTTGTTCGAGGATTCGAACCAGATCGGATCGCTCTTTTCTATACTCATTTTTCAAGATTTCTTGGTCGCTCTGACGCATCCCCCGTAGGCCAGGAAAATGCCTTGCCCAAAATGCATCTTCTTCTATTGTGGCTTCTTCCCACGGCGGATTGCCGATGATGACGTCAAAACCTGGCCGGTCGCGCAGGAAGACCTCGGGAAAGGCAATGGGGAAATGAAATGGCGGGATGTCGCTCGTGGCTTTTCGGGCTTTCTTGTGCAGCGCGTAGCCGAACAGGTTTTGTAACTCGGTTAGCTTTGTAAGAAACCCGGCTGCTCCCGAGCCCATTTTTTTGACTATTTCCTTATCCAGACGGGCGGCTGAGAGGATATCGAAAAAGGCGCTTAATTCAGAGAGTCTTTTCCCAATCCCCTCATGAGCTTTTTTCGCCTTATCTATTTCTCCAATATCAGCGTCGGAGATTTCCCGCAGAGCCTGTATCTCCTTCTGGGCAGCTCCCAGCCACTTTTTTGCCGGGTCCTCGAATAAGTCCAAAGTATGCCCTTTGCTTGTTAGTTCCTCAAGCACTTCGTCGAAAGTCCCTATCCCCACCAGTGAGTTCCCGCAAACCAGGTTGTGATCAAGAAATGACAGCGGTAGTCCCGGCACGAACGTATGTATCCAGACCGACAGGCGGGCCAATTCCACCGCCAGGGGATTGAGATCGACCCCGTAAATGCAACGTCGAGCAATCAGGCGACGCAGAAGTTGGTTTTTCTCCAGTCGGCGCTCGTCAACAGCCTCGCCGAGCTTTTCCCTGGCGACCGCACGGAGCTTCTCAAGCTCGGCATCGACACCCTTAAAATGAGGATTATCGCCCAGAAATGAGAGGAACCGTTTCTCAATACGGTCGATGGCGCTTATAAGAAAATGCCCGGAGCCCATGGCTATATCGGCCACGTAGAATTCGAACAGCATCCGGGACGCTTTATCGGTATCCGTTTTCGCCGCTTTCACCACCTTCTCCAGATGCTCGTCGAGAGCAGGCTCCAGCGAATGATCGAGCAGGTGATCGACCGCGAAACTCTTGGTATAATACGAACCGCTCGCTTTTCTAGCGCCGGATTTATTATGCAGGTATATTTCGCCTTCGGAGACTACTACCTTCTTTTTACTGTCGGTGGGTTTGTAATGGCCTTTTTTGTCGGTTGTCAGATTGGAATCCGCAACCGAAAGCTCATTTTCGAGAAGGCCTTCATAGATCGTCCCGAATTCCCGAACGCCGAGGGATCGAAAATCAACCGGGCCGAGACCTTCGGGGGTATCCTCATCGAGAAGAAGAAAAGAGAGAATCAAACCAAACTCGCGGTTAGAGAGGCTGATCTTAGCCAATTCTGCGCCTGCAGGATGATCTTTACCCTCTTCAAACATACCACCGTTGTACGGAGGTATATCCCATTCTGATTGACCATCACGAACGGCCTTCCATAATCGATTGACCTCATTCCAGAGAGAAGATCCCGGATCGAAACCATGATTCTCATCAATAATCCGTTTTAATTCATGTGCAAGCCTCGTCAGGGACCTGCTTCTATACAACTCATTTGTCCTATACGGTAAAAGATCATGATCTTCGGCATAGGCCACAAATAAGAGCCTGAAGAGAACAAGCATGGCCATCTGGTAGGTAAGATCCAGGTCTTTAGATGACGGTTTCTTAAGCTTCCTGGCCTTCACCATTGCCATGGCCAATTGCGGTATGACTGATGTATAGATACGGTCTCTAAGGCGTTCGCCGATATCCTTGGCGTATCGTTCAGATTTTTCCCGAAGGACTTTGAAAAAGCCGTCGTCCCGAAGTCCTTCTGCAGACAAAATAAGCCAGGCAAACGGCAACCTTTTTTCCGGAAGCAATTGCAGATCAAGAGACAGATAGGTATCTGTAAGGCCCCGACGTCCAACTCCAACATCAGTTCGCGTTGGATAAAGTCTTATTTCACTTCCCCTGCTGACAATCACCCATTTGAGATTATGGGATTGAGCTAATTGTAAAGCGTAGGATACCGGTGTTTGATTACCAAACCGCCGAGATGGAAGCTCTGCAATTTCATTTTGATCCAGGAAAATGGCAAGCGCTAATTGTGAGCCTTTTGCCGTCAAAATGGACGCTGGACCAGTTAATGGCTCAATCGCATAACCAAGTCCGGATAGTAATTCCTTATCTTTAAGATCCCGTAAACGGATCGATTTTTGGGCTGCTTTATGCCAGGCATCGGTTCCGATTTCATCTTCCCCTCGCTGCAATACATATGTGGCTAATAACCCCTGGTTTCGGATTCCGAATATAGAAGACTGGGATTCCGGTAAATGATCGCGCAAGAATCTATCTACCGTATGGTGATCCGGTAATTCAAGGGCCGTCGCGCAAAGACGCTCGGCGTGCTCAACAGGCAGATCGGGCTGAACCGGTATTTGTCCACGTGACCGTTCGCTATGGCCACAAATGGAGCAATGATGATCGTATATGGCCACTATAAGAAGTGGGATTCCTCGCCCGGTCAAACGTTCCTTCCAGGCCTTGTGCAGTCCGTCCTTTGAAGGTCTGTGCGTACCGGTATACACAAGCAGTTCTAAACCGGGCGTTCCTTTGCCGAGAATGAGACCTCTCGCATTATACCCTTCGATTCTCGGAAATTCACCCGGGCGGTATTCATAACCGGCAAGGAAATTGATAGTATCGGAGCTCATCATAGGATTCTCACCCACAACGTTATTGGTAGTAAGTCGTTTAGCCTTTTTCCAATATTATATATAATTTACCTGAAATAGTAAATGAAATTTAGCTAATGCCGAAGGCCTTTCTAATATCTCCCGGTTTTCGTTTTTAGCACAAATATTGATATCTAAAACCGGTTTTAAAATCCTTATTGGCTCTTGTTTTTAATCTTGATTAAGCTTCTTCGATCGACCGCATGCATTTTTTTTATCTGATCCCATGTTAATCCGTGTGCAGTTTTTTGCTTCAATAGAAGCTTCATCAGCTCCTCGGTTACATCGGTATAGCCATATTTGCGCAGTAATCCGAACATAATACGCTGCTCTTCCTCTGAAACCCTCATTTCAGGAATGCTTATTTGCTTCACTTTTTTTCGTTGAATGCGACTTGACGGTAACTCAAAATGCTTTTTAATCTGCTCCTCATTCTGAGTGGGATGCTTTCCCTCTTCTGTCAATTTGAACGATATATAAGGAGTATATCTCTCCGGCTTGTACTTCTGATGAGGACTCATTAGCCCCATAAAGAATAGTGCCGTATCAAACGATACCCGTGGATCCTTGATATTCTCGGGGTTATATGTCCGGAAATATTCTATCTCTTTTTTGATTAGCTCCAATAGTTCATCGGGTAGTATATAGACGTCCGTATCTTTCAATCGGTCATGAAGCCGGCTGGAGCTTGCAATATTGGTCTTGTCCGGAAGGTCCAGATATATAAGAAATCTCTGTTTCACTAAATGATCAAGGGTTCCCTTTGTAAAGACGGCCTTATAAGTTCTTTCAGGGTTCCGTCGATAATACCAGGCAATTATCTGATTGCCAGCATATTTGATTTGTTCGGGCTGCCCATTATTCTCAATCAGAACTTCCAGCGTCATGTCTTTCTCTATAATCGGCTGGCGATCAATTTGGTGGCTGAACCGGCTATAGAATCCATTCGATAACCTGCTATTTCTCAGCAAATGCAAGATTTCCTGTTCGAGCTCGCGATATCCCCCCTCTTTCCAGTCGTATTCAACAAGGCAATAAAGATTGTGAAGGCTCCAGCAATGCCTCTTCTTGCCGTTTCTTGACTCTCCATGCTTTGACAGGATATCGCAGATGAATGGAATGATGTCGATTTTCCTTTCTGAAAGCGGTGGGATCTCCACGTGCCAAAGAGCGATCCTATAATATAGTTCTTTGGAAAACTCGTCGGTATCCACAACCTTCTTATTTGTGGCGCAAATCAAACCGAAATTCGTTCTATACTGATCTTCAAAGGTTCCCCCGACCGGCATGACCTCTCGGTGTTCGAGCGCGCTCAATAAGGCGTTCTGTAATTCTCTTGATAGATTGCCGATTTCGTCCAGAAACAAGATACACCCATCAGCTTGCTTCAACAAGCCTTCCTTGTCCTTCACCGCCCCGGTGAACGCTCCTTCCAAATGCCCGAATAATTCACTCCTGATTAGATTGGGTTCTATTTCTGAGCAGTTTCGTGTAAAGGAATTTTTCCTGTTTTTTCCCCAGGCTCGCCGACGAATAGAGTCAACCAGGGCAGTTTTGCCGGTTCCGGAATCGCCTGTAACCAGAACAGAGTTCATACGATTGTCTACCGAGAGAAAATCTGCAATGTCATCCGCCATCCGCTTAAGATCGTTCATCGACTTGCTGAGGCCTACGAGTTCCTTTACATCAAGGGAAGACGTAGAGTCTTTTGAACGGGATTTTTGACCTTTTGTCTTAAGTTCAGGTCGCTTAGTTCCCATCAATCTCCTGTCTGTCATATTTGTCTTGTCTATGCCATTATATAACCCTTCGGCGGTAAGGATCAAGCAAAAAAGGTCAATATAAGCAAGCTCCTTGAGATCAATATTAGAATAGTTTATCAAAAGTGGCCAATATCGCTATTTTCGGGCGGTTTACCGTCCTCAACTCGGCGCCAGAAAAGCTCTTACTGTTGCTAACGCCCTTCAGTTCATAAACTTACATGGATTGGCACGTTATCTGCAATACTCGAATCAGTAGAACAGGAAAATAAAATGAGACAACAGAAAAGACGACAGATTGCAATTGACGACATCAAACTTGCTGCCTATCTGCATGCAAAACAGATTCCTATAGAGAGAGTCCAGCGATCTGGCAGATATGGCTGTTTCTATTTCGACGAAAAGAAGGCCCGGGCTGAAGTGGACAGATATGTGCTTGGCGAAGCCCTCGTTGAGCCAAAGGTGTTCTCAGCAGCGATCCGGGAGTTACGATCGCTCGTCGATAGCCTGTCCGACGAAATCAGCAGAGAGTTTACTGCACAGACAGATGGAAAGGCATCATGAGTAATTCTGTCAAAAGACTGCCATTGGAGCCCCATCATATTGAAGACTTACAGAGATCCGGTCTTTCCTTAAAGACAATCCGAGAAGCGAATGTTCACTCGATTTCAGATGAAGCCGTAGAGAGAATATTGGGATTCAACATCACAAAATCAGCGGGCCTGGCTTTCCCATATCTTTTGCCGGAAGGAACCGCATCTGACCCGTTCATTCGCGTCAAAATTGATTTGCCGCCAATAATAAATGGCAAGACGGCACGATACCTAAGCCCTAAAGGATCGGGGAATCGTCTTTATATTCCTCCGGGGATTCAGTCATCACTGAAGGATACATTCAAGGCAATCTATATAACTGAGGGCGAAAAGAAAGCGCTTAAGGCCGTACAGGAAGGCCTCTACTGCGTCGCCCTATCTGGAGTATGGTGTTGGAGAGAAAAGGACCACTCGGGGGAAAGTCATCCCATAGGAGATCTCGACTTGCTTGAGTGGAATGATAGGCACGTTTTCATCGTCTTTGATTCAGATGCCATCCAAAAACCATCGGTATTGAAAGCGGAAAAGGCATTAGCGGAAGAACTCTTTTCAAGAGGCGCCGTCGTTAGAGCTATTAGGCTACCCGGTGGGAACCATGAGAAAGTGGGATTGGACGATTTTCTGACGGAAAACTCGGTCGGTGATCTGCTCCAGCTACTTCAAATTGATCCCTTAGATCAGAAAAAGAAGAAAACGTCACGGTCTGGTGAAACTCAAAATAAAAAGCTGATTGATTATGGATCGCTACTATTCCTTTTTCATGATCAACACAAAGAGGCCTTTGCCTTTATTGACGGCAATTCCGTCCCTCTGAGTGCCAAGAGAGCTAAACGCTGGTTAACACGATGCTTTTATGAAGACGAAGGAAAAGCTCCAAACACTGATACGCTCAACCAGGCAATACTGGCATTAGAGGCAAAGGCACTTTTCGATGGCCCGGAAATAACGCTTAATAACCGTGTAGCCTCCCACGAAGGAGCTTTCTGGCATGATTTAGGCAACGGGCAGGCAATTAAGACAGTTCCAGGAAAATGGGAAATTGCAGAATCCCCGGTTCTATTTAGAAGATATTCCCATCAGCAAATTCAAGTAACGCCGTCGCCCGGTGGTGATCCTTTTGCTGTATTTAAGTTCTTAAACGTCAGGGGTGACCAAGAGCTGCTGGTGCTGGCCTGCTTAATCTCATACTTTATTCCTGATATCCCCCACCCGATCTTCCATCCCCATGGTCCGCACGGGTCCGGGAAAACCTCTTCCTGCGTATTAATAAAAAGACTTTGTGATCCGTCGACTATTGAAACTTTAATATCACCCAAAAACCCTACCCAACTGATACAGCTACTGGCCCACCATCATGTTTGCCTTTTCGACAACATGAGTAATTTACCCGACTGGATGTCTGATATCTTATGTCAGGCGTGCACCGGCGGAGGGTTCAGCAAAAGACAACTGTACACCGACGACGATGACATCATTTACCAGATCAAAAGGTGCGTAGGGCTTAACGGAATAAACTTGTTAACCATCAAATCTGATATTCTGGATCGAAGTATTCTGCTTCATCTCGAAAGGATCGATAGCCGGACACGGCTGGAAGAAAGCGATATTTGGAGATCATTTGATGAGGCCAAGCCAAAGATACTTGGCGGTATTTTCGATGCTCTGTCAAGGGCTATGGCGATATACCCAACCGTCAATTTCCCCTGTCTCCCCCGGATGGCGGACTTTGCCAGATGGGGGGGCAGCTATCGCCGAGGCGCTCGGTTTCAGCGGAGAGGAGTTTCTCCGAGCATATCAGTGCAACGTTGACAGGCAAAACGATGAGGCCATTCAAAGCAATACGCTGGCTCAGGCGGTCCTCACCCTAATGTCAGAACGAGAATCCTGGGAAGGTACTGTCAAGAAAGCCCACAACAGGCTCCGGGAAATCGCCGATCCAGATAGGAAAGACCCTACTTTTCCCAGAAGCAGCCGGACCTTGCGCAAGCATCTGGAGCGGATCAAGGCAAATCTGCAGGATTACAGCATCACATACACCATCGGCGAGCGGACCAGGGACGGATATCCGATCAGTTTCCGTAAAGATGATAATTTTGGTTCACTTGCTTCACAGCCGCTGGAAGACAAAGAGTTAACTAGTGAACCAAGTGTGAACGAAAGTGAAGCAAACGGAATATCACCATTATTTGATTCACCACATAACCCGTTGAAAGACAATATCTGTGAACTTGGTGAACCAGATGCATCAAATTTCAAAGCCTTACGGATTGGCTCCCCAACCTCACCAACGAATCTGAAAGATTGGCCGGAAGAATTGCGAGAAGAGTTCGAGGAGCGAGCGGCCATCATGGAATTTGACGGCGGATTAAGCCGAGACGAGGCCGAAATGGCAGCTCTCCTATTGGCTGGAGAGCCAACCTGAGAGGTTGTTTGACGGACAAAATGAGACACAAAAAAAAGAATATTAATATGAGGGGGAAAACAATGACTGACAGACCCATTACAACCATGGAAAAAAACTCGCAGGAGGAGATCCGGTTCTCCCTGCAGGAATACCGGGGCACTGATTTGATCGACATCAGGGTATACTACGATCCCGGTTCCGGCAAACGGAAACCGACCAGGAAGGGCATCTCGGTTCCGGTTGATCGATTTGATGAATTCATGGAATGCCTTAAGAACGTTAAGAAAACCGTCTCTACATAGCATGATTAGCAGAGAAAATTCAGGCAAGAACGGTCACATAGGAAATGGGAATTTCCTGAAATACGAGACCGCTGATACGAAAAATGGATCAAAAGAGAGTAGGAATTCATAGGCTATGGAGATTATCACAGAAGGATGATGAGAGATAAGCAGAATATCGAGATTGTCGAATTGCGACCTTGCTCGCTGGTGGGAGCGGCGGCGTTCCTGCGAAGGATTTACATCATTGAGGGTATAATGACTAATGATCTGTCGTTGAAGCTCTTCAACCGGGCTACAGGCGAATACGATATAGCGCGACCCTTGACCGATGAAGAGCGGTTACAGCGGCGTCTCGAAAAAGCCAAGACCAGTTATAAGCAAAAGCGGATTGCCCGATCGGAACGAGCTAGAAAAGAGGCTCGCAGGAAGCGGGAATGGCGGAAACGGAAGAACGTCCCGGACTCCCCCATTTTGAGGGAAAATTGATATTATGTATCAACGAGTTACAGCGGACGTTTCGAGGGGGTATGTGGTTTGACATGAAAAAATCGGCTGAAAATGTTAACCGATTATATTTCAAGAAGTTAATAATTCGGGTGAAAATACAGGAATGAGCCTCTGATCGATGCAGAAACTACTGACCGTTGAAGAGATCGCCGACTACCTGCAGGTCAAGCCGTCTACCATCTACCAGTGGACGCATCAGGGGTTCATTCCGCATGTAAAGCTGGGGAATCGGGTGAGGTTCAGGCTGAGCCAGGTGGACAGGTGGATTGAGAGGAGAGAGAATAATGGGAGGACATTAAAAAGGTTGCAGATATTATGATGGCAGGAATCAACATGTGAGCTGTGTCACCCTGCAACAGCTTCACGTCTTTGTTAGATTTCGAGGATTTAAAGTCACCGAGAATATGACCGAAAACTGTAATGAAGAAAACTAAATAACGGACGAAGAATGCCTTGTCGTGTAAGACATGGGCTTGCAAGAGTGAGGCGCAATCAAGTCGCTTTTTTGAGCGATCTTGGCTGCGCCTTTTTGTTTTGAGGTAACATGCGCTTTAAGCGAGACCAGCAATGAAACAAAGAAACCAGGAGAGAATAACCGGTCCAGAGTGACCAGAGTAAAGGAGGAAGGCCATGACGCCGGAAGTAACTACAGATCAGAGACCTACGGAGGCAGCGGGGCAGAAGCCATACGATGCCCAGATCCTAATCAAGGAACTATGCTCCCACCTTCGAATGACCCGGGAGACCAACAGGAGCACGTGGATAGACAGGATCATCGAGGGCAACCTGCTCAAGGCCATGAACAAAGAGGAAATCACGGAAGAAACCTCTAACATCTACGACAGCTACATTGCGGTATTGGAAACAGGCAAAGAGGAGGACCTTACCGCCTACGCCCGGGGCCTCTCGGAACGCATTATACCTCGCGGGGTATCAACCGGCGAGGTCATAGGAATTGTTCTCCTGCTGCGCGACATTCTCTCGCGCTCACTCAACGACAAGTATCGAGGGGACATGACCTACCTTAACAACGTGATGGACATATACGAGCCAGCCGCGAACCGGATCGCCACCATCGTGTCCGCCTCCTTCGTGGAGGAGCGCGAGCGGTCGCTCAAGGAACAGCAGGAGGCTATCCGGGAACTGTCGACGCCCGTTTTCGCCGTATGGCAGCAACTTCTGGTATTGCCTATAATTGGAACAATCGACACGGTCCGGGCCAAGCAGCTGACCGAGAATCTGCTGGCTGGCATCCGTCGCCAGCGGGCGAAGGTGGCGATAATGGACATTACGGCAGTACCGTCCGTGGATTCCAAGATTGCCAACCATATCCTTCAGGCAATTGACGCCGCACGTATGCTCGGCTGTGACGTGATTCTGACCGGCGTTTCAGAGGTGATTTCGCAGACGATGGTACAACTGGGCCTCGATCTATCGCGCGTCAAGGCAGTGCTTGACCTCCAAAGCGGAATAGAGCAAGGTATCACCGCGCTGGGGTTGGAGATTAGGTCATTAAGCGCTCAGAAGGCAGTGGACATGCCCAAGGAGTAATTCCATGCTGTCCCAGGTTCCGATCTTAAAGATTGAAGACTACCTTCTGGCAACGGTTCAAGCCACTCTTTCGGATGAGGATATCGTTAATTTCGGGCAGAAACTGCTTCACGCCGTGGGTCGCCAACGGATGAGAGCGGTAATTATTGACTTAAGCGCCCTGGACGTGATCGATTCCTTCGCCACCCGCCAGTTTCGCAACATGGCCAACGCCACGCGGCTACGGGGGGCGCGCACTATAATGGTTGGCATCCAGCCGGACGTGGCCTACGGTCTCGTCCAACTGGGCATGCGGCTAACGGGGATTGAGACGGCTCTTGACCTTGAGGACGCCCTGGCGGTACTCAAAAAAGGAAGGCGCCGGTGAATACCGCCTCAATTCCCATCAAGAACGAGAACGACTTGGTATCCGCCCGCCTTCAGGGGCGGGATATGGCAAAGGAAATAGGCTTTGGCGTTTTTGATCAAACGCTGATTTCGACCGCCATTTCTGAACTGGCGCGAAACATCCTATCGTACGCTGAAACCGGTGAGATGCTGCTTGAGATGACTTCAGACGGGTCCCGCCGGGGCATTCGGCTGCGTGCCATCGACAAAGGACCGGGTATAGAGGACCTGGAGGCGGCTCAACATGAGGGCTATTCTACCGGCGGGGGGTTGGGGATGGGGCTATCAGGCGTCCAACGGCTAATGGATGAATTCAGTATCGAGTCCGAGCCAGCCAGGGGCACAACCGTGGAGGTACTCAAATGGCTATGAAGAGGATGGCGACTGCAACGAAACTCAATTTCGGAACCAAGACGGTTTCCTCGCCAGGAGAGGAGATGGCGGCGGATTTATGGGTCGTGAAGCAATTTGGAGAGCAGTGGCTGATGGCCGTCATAGATGGCCTGGGTCACGGCCCAGAGGCCCTTAAAGCTGCTGAGACTGCCAGGGGAGTCATTGAAATGTTTGAGGGGCAGCCGCATCCGGCGACCATTCTGACGGAGTGCAGCGCAGCGATGACGAATACCCGCGGGGCAGTGATCGGACTGTGTCTGGTGGACTATGGCCGCGACCGTCTAACATGGTCTGGAGTGGGAAACATTGAAGGCAAGGTAGTTTGGCGCGAAACCGAGGGGCAGCTTCAGCAGGTATCGCTGATTTCTACTCCCGGTATTGTGGGGTGCGATCTTCCCAAACTCAACCAACAGGTCTGTAAACTGAAACCTGCCAGCCTGATAATCATGTTTACCGACGGACTCGACAGCAAATGGGTATTTCCCGAAAACCGCTGGCTTTTCGAAATGGAGCCGGAGGCGCTGGCGGCACACCTGATGAAGAGTCACAGCAAAAAGACAGACGATAGCCTTGTAGCTGTAGTGAGGTACTGACGAAATGGGAGATAACACGCGGGGCGGAAAACAGAGCAATCAACTGCAGGTCAGGATAGCCAGCCATGCTGAAGTCATTAATCTGACCGGCAAGATAAAGGCATTGTTGGATGGGGGCTGTTCGCCCGAAGAGGAGGCTGAGATCGCCACCGCTGTTATAGAGCTGGCTTCCAACGCCTTGCAGTATGCGGGTTCGGGAGATTTGAATCTCCAGATCGAGGGCGACATTTTAACTGTCAGTTGTGAGGACAACGGTCCCGGCATCCTGACGTGGGATTTAAGGAAGTACGAGGAGTTGGAGCTGAGCCACAACCTTGGCGAGGGCCTCGGTGTGGTGCATCGGCTCATGGATATGGTGGAAATTGAAACGAAAGCAGGAAGGGGAACAAGGATCATCGCCAGGCGCCGCCTGGGGGTTCGCACTGGTCCTCCTCCACTGCATGATGACGAAACGCGGAAGATCGGGGGTTAACGCTTTGACACAGCATTTAGTGAGAGAAGCCAAGATCGATTTTGAGAACGTACTCCTCAAAATGCCCGAGGCCGCGCTGATTGAGAATGAGAGGCATGAAATTGTCTGGGCTAACGATGCTGCCCGGCAACTCTTGAAAGTGAAGGCCGGAGAACCATCGGTAATACCGGGCGAAATTACGGAGGAATTGGCAAAAGGGAATAAGGATTTTATTATCAAAAAGCTCCGAATTAAAGGACTCACGTTAGAATGCAAGTCGTCCATTCAAAAGGGCGGGAAATCTGAAACTAATATCTTTTCAATACTATCCGACGTATCGGAGCTGGAAAACATCGCCGCCCACTGGTCCAAAATAGCCGAGGAAAGCGAGCGGAAAGCGGTGGAACTGGCACGGTCAAACGAGGAACTGGAGCAGTTTGCGTATGTAGCCTCGCATGACCTGCAGGAACCGTTACGAAAGATAAAGAGTTTTACAGAGCTTTTTGCCCAGCGCTTCAAGGGGAAAATCGATGAGAAAGCGGATAAGTATATTTATTACATCATAGATAGTACGGCCCGTATGCAGGGACTAATCAATGATTTACTATCATATTCACGGGTGAGCAGTCAAGGTCAACCCTTTAAGATGACAGACTGCGAGAAGGCACTCGATTATGCAATAAGTAATTACCAGATGGCAATAAAAGAGAGCGACGCGGAGATAACGCACGATAAGCTCCCCTCAATTGTGGCTGATGAATCACAGTTGATACAAGTGTTCCAAAACCTGATTGGCAACGCTATAAAATTCAGCGGAGAAAAATCTCCGCGCATTCATATTTCGGCGAAGGATGAACATAGCGAATGGATTTTTTCGATCCAAGACAATGGTATAGGGATTGAAGCAAAGTATGCGGAACGCATTTTCATAATTTTTCAGCGATTACACAGCCGGGAGGAAAGTCCCGGCAGCGGAATCGGCCTGTCTATATGCAGGAAGATCGCAGAACGTCATGGGGGCCGTATCTGGGTTGAATCAACCCCCGGGGAGGGTTCAACGTTTTATTTCACTATACCAAAAAGCGAAAATGTGGCCAAAAAAGATAACAAAACATTAGTCAAGGCAAGGAGTTAAGACGATGGATGACGAGAAATTCGGAAGCCCCATTGAGGTGTTGCTCGTCGAGGATGACCCGGGCGACGTTGAGCTGATGACCGAAGTAATGAGTAAAGCAAGGTTAAAAATCAAGATGAACGCGGTGAGCGATGGCGTTAAAGCATTGGCGTATCTGCGCAGAGAGGGCGAATACGCTGATTCAACCAGGCCCGACCTGATATTGCTCGATCTTAACATGCCCGGAAAAGATGGCCGGGAAGTGCTTCGTGAAATCAAGAATGAGGAAAGCTTGAGGTCCATACCCGTAGTAATCCTGACCACATCCGACGCAGATGAGGATGTTGTTAAAACATATACGCTTGGCGCAAGCTGCTATGTTACCAAGCCAGTGGGGTTGGAACAGTTTGCCAAGGTGGTGGAATCTCTCGAAGATTTCTGGTTTACGGTTGTAAAGTTCCCCCCGCGGAAAGACAGCGAACTTGAAAAGGACAAAGATCATGAGAATATCCATTCTTCTGGTAGAGGATGAACCGGGAGACGTTGAGCTTATTAGAGAAATGCTCGGGGCAAATCGGGACATTTCTTACAAATTGACTATATCTGATCGTTGCTCCAGGGCGGTAGAAGTCCTGAACAAGGAGAGGATAGATATTGTCTTGATGGATCTGGGCCTGCCCGACAGCCAGGGCATGGATACCCTTTTACGTGTTCTCGATGGGAAACCTGACGTTCCCATTATTGTAATGACGGGAAACGATAATGAAGCACAAGCGGCAAAAGCCGTTCAAATGGGCGCCCAGGACTATCTGATTAAAGGCCAAATCGATCAGAAGGTGCTTCAAAGATCGATTCGCTACGGTTTAGAACGTTATCGTTTATTAAAAGAGCTGGAGCTCGCGCGATTGCGGAAAGAGCAAGAACGGGAGATTAGATCGCTTGATGAGTATTCGGATGGCTTGGCGACATCTGTCACGGCCCGTTCATTTGGAGTGGGCTTACTAAGCGAGACTATACCGGATTCATTCGAGGAACTTGTTTCAATATATGGTGATCTCCTTGATCTATCTCTCGAACAACGGACATTCAAGGTGGATAATACGATTTCCAAGAGGCTCTACTCCCTGGCGGAAAAGATTGGCTTTCTGAAGGCCGGCCCTCGGGATATCGTGGAGATTCACAGCCTTGCCCTAAAAAGAAGGACAACGGAGGTCCCTCCGCAAAGGGCACAGGCATTTATGGAAGAGGGAAGACTGATGGTGCTCGAGCTTATGGGCTATTTGGTTTCTGTTTACCGCGCCAATCAAAGCAGAATACCTGCTCAAATGGCTCTGACTGAGAATAAGAGAAACTGAATATCCGAGGAGGAGACTAATGAATAAGCAAAAAATGACATTGTACATCACGGGGCTTACGCCCAAATCGGAACGGGCTATCGCCAATCTACGGAAGGTCTGCGATGAGGAGCTTGGCGATCAATATGAAATTGAAGTTGTTGATATTCTCGAGCATCCTCAACTGGCGGAGGACCAGAAAATCCTGGCGACGCCAACCCTGATTAAGGTTTTACCTCCACCCCTTCGCCGAATCATAGGAGATCTTTCCAATTTAGAAAAGGTCTTAATTGGACTTGACATTCAGGTCCGCATACAAAAGACGGAGGAATCCAATGTGTCCGAATAAAGATATTCTCGATTTTGAGATTAAGAAACTGGAAACTCGAATTCCAGGCTTCGACCTTATCAGCAACGGCGGACTTCCGGAGGGCCGCACAACTCTGGTTTCCGGAACAGCCGGAGGTGGAAAGACCGTGTTCGCGGTGCAGTTTCTTGCAGAGGGAATCCAAAAAGCCGATGAGAACGGCGTCTTTGTGACGTTCGAAGAGCCGCCCGAGGATATTCGCAGGAATATGCTCGGCCTGGGGTGGGACATTGGGAAATGGGAAGACGAGGGCAGATGGGCGTTCGTAGATGCCTCACCGCAAGAGGGGTTAGAAATAATCGAGACCGGGAACTACGATTTAGGAGCCCTTTTGGCTCGAATCGAACATGGCGTCAAGAAGGTTGACGCGAAACGCCTGTCAATGGACTCTCTCGGCGCCATTTTCTCCCAGTTTACAAACAGCGGAATTGTGCGGATCGAGCTATTCCGGATAGCAATAGCTTTGAAAAAAATGGGTATCACCGCGATCTTGACAGCTGAGCGGACAGAAGAATACGGTGAAATCTCACGTCATGGCGTTGAGGAATTCGTGACAGATAATGTGATTATAATGCGGAATGTACTGGAGGAAGAGAAGCGTCGCCGAACCATAGAGATACTCAAATTCAGAGGAACCAGTCATCAAAAAGGAGAATGGCCCTTTACAATAGTCCCCAATGAAGGGGTGGTTGTGCTTCCCCTTTCCGCCATGGAGCTCACCCAGAGATCATCCGATATCAGGGTCTCTACGGGAAATGATGTTCTCGATGAAATGACCGGCGGCGGTTTTTTCCGAGATTCGATAATACTTGCGTCCGGTGCCACCGGCACAGGCAAGACGCTTCTGGTTACGGAATTCCTGAACGACGGCTGCCTTAAAGGCGCTAAAACTCTCGTGTTTGCCTTTGAGGAATCTCGGGCGCAGCTCTTGAGAAATGCCATTGGCTGGGGTATTGATTTCCAGAAGTGGGAAGAATCCGAATTATTGAAAATTGTCTGCGAGTACCCTGAGAGCCGCGGGCTGGAAGACCATTTACTTATTATGAAAAGGGAAATCGAAAGTTTTCAGCCGACGCGTATTGCGGTAGATAGCCTCTCAGCGCTTGAAAGAGGGTCAACTACGAAGAGCTTCCGCGAATTTGTGATCGGGCTGACTTCCTTCGTCAAGGAAAAAGAAACGGCCGGCCTGCTCACAGCTACGACAACCTCATTGATGGGTGGAACATCGGTAACCGAGGGCCATATCTCAACCATCACCGACTCGATCCTGCTGCTCAGATATGTCGAATTGTTGGGAGAGATGCGAAGGGGCATAACAGTTTTGAAAATGCGTGGTTCAATGCATGATAAGAACATCCGGGAGTTTTCTATAGACGGAGAAGGGATGCATATCGGCAGACCGTTCCGGGACGTTTCAGGTATATTGTCCGGCCACATTGTCCATGTGAGCCCGGGAGAAATAGAACGCACGGGAAGCATGTTTAAAGAAATGGAAAAAGTGAGATAGGTGAATGTGTCTGAGCGGCTGAACAGCATACGAGACAGGAAATGCCGTTTCTCGGCAATTGAAACTCGGGCGGTACAGGTATGAGCGACAAGAATTTAAGAATTTTGCTTATCGAGGACGATCAGGGCGACGCCCAATTGATTCGGGAGATGCTTGATAATATTCAGGCGTCTCGTCCAGCCGACTTTTCCTATGAATTAGTTCACGTCGGCCGGCTTGCAGATGCCCTTGATAAAATACGCGAAAGGAAATTTGACCTGATCTTACTTGACCTTTCGTTGCCCGATTCTAATGGTCTTCAATCGCTTCTCAAAATCCGAATTCATGGTGCAGGAATCCCGGTAATCATATTAGCCGGTTTGGACGATGAATTAGTAGCAATTCAGGCTATCAGAGGCGGCGCCCAGGATTACCTGGTTAAGGGACATATGAATAGTCGCCTCTTAGGGCGGTATCTCAGATTTGCTGTTGAACGGCAACAATTATTGTGCAAGTTGGATGGAAGCGAATCACGTCTGCATAAGATCATTCAGAAAAGCGCAGATGGTATCATAGTGGTGGACAGGGACGGAGTTGTATGCTTTGTCAATCCGGCAGCTGAAAATCTGTTTGCGCGTCAAAAGAATGGAATCCTGGGCGATCCCTTCGGCTTCCCTGTCGTGCCAGGCGAAAATGCAGAGCTCGATATCCTGAGAAAAGACGGGAAAACCGCCACGGTGGAAATGCGGGTAGTCAAAATCGAATGGCAGGAACAGCCTGCGTACCTGGCATCCTTACGGGATATTACGGAACGCAAGAAGTCAGAACAGGAAATCGCTAATCTGCGTCAAGAATTGTCGGAGGAAAACCAAAGGCTCATGGAATCGAATGAGAGGCTAAAGGAGCTTGATAATCTAAAGACTGATTTTCTAATGACAGCTTCTCACGAGCTTCGAACCCCGTTGACCATAATTCAACAATATATTGCAATAGTCAGAGACGGCATGGCCGGACCCATCAATAAGGAACAGGAGGAGTGTCTTGAATCCTCATTAAAGAATTGCAATCGCCTGGGCAATCTCCTGAATGATATCCTTGATTTTGAGCGTATACAATCCGGCAGACAGCGTTTAAAGCGGAGAAGCACGGATATCTCAGCTCTATTGAAATGCTGCTATCACGATTTCCTTCCGCGCTGCAAGGGCAAGCATCAACAACTGGAATTAGTCGTTCCGGAAGGGTTGCCGAACATTCTGAGCGACGAAGAGAAAATCCAGCAGATTTTAGTGAACCTACTGGGTAACGCTCAGAAGTTCACCCAGGAAAACGGCCAGATTATCATAAAAGCCCATCATGACAATAAAAAGGTAATTGTATCCATCCAAGACAATGGCCCCGGTATCGGCAATGAGGATCAGAAAAGTATCTTTGACAAATTCACTCAAATTGAACGAAAAGCTGGTCCTGGAGCTAAAGGCACAGGTTTGGGGCTGGCAATATCTAAAAAAATAATAGAAATGCATGACGGAATATTAACGGTAGATAGCACTCCAGGCGAGGGATGCACATTTTCATTTGCTCTTCCGATTTATGACGAGAAGAAGGAATTGTATAGCTTCATTAGTGATCGTGCGAAAATAGCAGAAACGATCGGAATGAATTTGTTTTTGATTCTGCTGAAGATTGGCCGAGATGGTGTTTCCTCCCAGAAATCCCCAGGCGAAAATGAGGTAGGGACTCTGAAAGGGATTGAAGAAACTACTGATCGAATTTTAAGACGAAATGATGACGAAATTCTTTTGGTTCCATCTGAAGGTCTGCTGGCAATTATGATGGAAGCCGATGATAACGGAGCCCGGGCTTTTGTGAATCGTTTGGGAAGTTCGCTTGTTGATAGTCTAGAATTGGATGATCCGATTTTCTATTCAGCTGTTAAAGTTGGAACGGAGATTGCCGCCGAGGAACTACTCGATTCTGCCATTAACAAATTGAAACGTATGGAGGGATTGGCCGTCCGAAAACGTGTACTCATAGTGGATGACGAGGAGGATATTTTACCTGTAATTACCGGATTTCTGGAGTCGACAGATCTCGATCTGAAGATCGAATCAACTACCAGTGGTTACGATGCTTGTATCAAATTTGGAATCTTTGCCCCGGATCTTGTTATACTCGATATCGTAATGAGGGGTTTTGACGGTATTGAGGTTTTGAAAAAGATTAAGGAAAACCCTCACAAGAACCATGCGAAAATATTGGTCATGTCAGGACATTCTCAATTTATGGATGATGCGATGCATCTAGGCGCCGACGATTTCCTTTTAAAAACACAGATGGCAAATGAGTTAGCTCGAAAAGCCATCTACTTGCTGGGGGAAGAGAAAAAAGGGGAAAGTCGTTTGGCAGAAAAGGTGAATCTTTAAAATTTAGATTAGTGGAGGATTATATGTTCAAAGGAAAAATCTTAGTTGTCGATGATGAACCGGATATTGTCAAGATAGTCGGTATTCGACTAAAAGCGAGCGGCTACGAAGTCGTCACGGCAATGGATGGTCTGCAGGCCACGAATATTGCCATCATTGAGCAACCGGACCTCATTGTACTGGATATAAACATGCCTGCGGGCGATGGCCACACAGTCGCAAAGCGGTTAAAAAACTCCTCCAAAACCTGTTCAGTCCCAATCATTTTCTTAACCGCTAGCACGAATCCTGAAGATTACAAGAAAGCTATTGACTCAGGTATAGTCAAATACATTACGAAGCCATTCGATGCCAAGGAATTGCTAGCCGCTGTGGATGATCTCGTAACCCGAGGAAAATAGTCAGGTTGAGATGAATTGGAATCGTCAGTTAGGGCAACCTTTATTTGTAATCAAATTCCAGCTTCTCCACCGCATCCGCAAGGTGATCCGCCGCGAGATGAGAATAGATCATGGTGGTCTGGATATCTGAATGCCCCATCAGTTTCTGAACGGTTGGAAGATCGACACCGCTCATTACAAGATGGCTGGCGTAGGTATGGCGCAATGAATGGAGCTTGGTCAAACCCTCGATTCTGGCCTTCTGCGCTACCCTGATAAGCTGCCTGCGGAGCTTTTCTTTGATTTTGCCACCGTCTGCATGCGGGAAGACGAAGCTGGCTTTTAGACCTTTCTCATTCTTCACTTTGAGATTTTTCAGGAGTTCATAGGTCCCCTGGTTCATCGGTATCTCCCTCTCCCCCGTCTTGGGATGCCAGAAATCTTTACGTCGGATCTTGATCTTACGGCGTTTGAAGTCAATATCTGCCCATTCGAGATTCTCCAACTCAGCTTTCCGCATACCTGTATTCAGGAATGTGTAGAAGATATTCCTCAAATCCGGATGGGAGTTCTCCAGCAACCGCCTGCATTCTTCCTTGGTCAAGAATCTCGGCTGTTTGGAATCGTTGACCTTGAGCCGGACCACACCCTTTGTGGGATTCTCCTTCATGAAGCCCCATTTGATAGCCATGTTGAAGATGGTTCGCAGCGTCCCGATCTCGAAGTTGATGGTATTCCCCCTGGCTCCCTTTCGCGTGTAGTCAGAGATATCCTCGTCAGATTCAACTTGAGAACCGTTCGGATTGACCCACTCACCTTTGCGGAATACCTTATAGCCGTCTATCTCCTTTGCCCCGATCTGGGATAGGAACAGAATCTCCGGCTGGAGGGTTAAGAACTTCTTGAAGTGATCTAAAACAGCCCTGTAGCGATTGTAGGTGGCCTTCGAATGGTTGGCATCGGAATACTCCAGGAACCGCTCCAGAAACATTTGTATGGAAGCATCGTTCTTGGCGAAGCCGAACTCATCCCTGGCGATTTTGACTTCAGCATCCCTTAAAGCAAGCTCGGCAATCTTCTTTGAGGTGCCTACGCGCTTACGGACTCTTCGCCCACCGGCCCGTACATCGATATACCAGATATTGCCTCTTTTGTAGGTTGATCCCATGCTAACCCCCGTATTCTGATGGTCACAATATGGCCACACGGCCTGTCCAGCCTCAGTATACTATGTCGGAATCTTTTGTCAAGTATAAAGTTACAGAATCTCAAAAAAAGATGGCGGAGAGACTGGGATTCGAACCCAGAAATGCCCTTTCACACCAATAACTTACAGCAGTTGCTACAAATATGCTACAAGAATCGGCTTGATCCATTAGTGGATTTTCACCATCCGCTTACCTTCTGCCAACTCGGCATTTGATTGCACGGGAGGGCAAGTCCGGAGAACACTGCAAATAGGTCATTTGCTGTTGCCATATTGTTGGCGCGGTTGCCCGGTTCACCGGGATATTGGCTCCCTGTACCCAATGCACCCAGCCGTATAAGCCGGGCCGATCTTAAGAAGCAGGTCAGATATAAATAAAAAAATGTTGACAGAGTTTTTGGGATTCTATACTTTAACATCCAGAAATCCGAGATGTTGTCGACCACCTCAAAATACGCGTTAAAAGCCCTTGTTTCCCTGGCCCGAATGCAAAATGGAAAAGCCAGGCGCTGCCAAGATTTAGCTCTGGAGACGAAAATTCCTACTAACTACCTCTATAAGATTCTTTTGGCTCTACGCAACGCGGATATATTAACCGCTGCTCGTGGAATGACAGGAGGATATAAATTTAGCAGATCGCCGGAAGAAGTCCGTCTTATCGAAGTAATCCAGATATTTGAAGGAAAGAAGAAAAGAGCGATGTGTTTTCTTGGTGATGACCATGAATGTTCGGATCACTCCCCTTGTTCAGCACACGAATTATGGAGGAAAGTACAGTTTGTCTTACTTCGCTTTCTGGAATCTACAACCATTGAGGACATTTCAAGAAAGCCCTTGCATAATTCCAGCAAACAATTACGGAAGAGAAATGTTTAAAACATTTTCTTTGGAGACCGGAAAGAATGAAGAGTTATAGGATACCACTTTCATGCTCCCGGTTTGAATATCACTCTTAGATGACGAGGACTACTATGAAGAAAATCATTCTAGCAGCACTTTGCTTAGGCTTTGCCGGTTCCATCACTGCAGAAGAAACTGAAGATGCGGCGGATAAAGGCGCGACCATCAGCGGTACAATTGAAGTTAGAAGATTAAGAAATGCCAAGGATGTTCTGGTTTATCTGGAGAATGTCGAGGGCACGTTTGAGCCGCCTCCAGAAAATCCAGTGGTCGATCAAAAAGATCTGACCTTTATACCACACGTTCTTCCTGTACTGGTAGGTACAACAGTTTTGTTCACTAACAATGATAAGGTTAAACATAATGTGTTTTCGCCGTCCAAATGCTGCAAATTCAATCTCGGGACCTACGATGCTGGAGTGGTTCGGGAGGTTACATTTGATACACCAGGAGTCACCAATGTGCTCTGCAATGTACATACGGAGATGTCAGCTTTCATTATTATTCTTCAAAACCCTTATTTTGCCATTACCGATCCAGACGGAAAATTTAGCATTAAGAGCATCCCTCCCGGAACATATAAAATTAAAACGTGGCATGAGAAACTAAGAGAAAAGGAACAGGATATAACTGTAGTCGAAGGAGAAATTGTTATAATTGACTTCAAACTTTCAAGGTAGAGGTCTTTTATGATTGCTTCATTGGCCGGGGAGAAAATGTCGAGGGAATAAAAGGGGATGGAACATCTTTCTTCAAATATAAAAGTTGAATACGACCCAGGCCTGATCCAGGATCTGGTTTTAAAAGAAATAGAACGCAGAGAGAAAGACGGTGATTCGAACCTCTTTAGAGAGTACCACGAGGCTGCTGATCCCATTTATGAAGAGTATCCTATTGAGAATCGAGATACGCAATTTGGCAAGCTGCACGAGCGTATCTTCTCAGAATTGGGCTTTGGTGAACCTGTTAACAAAACGCTTGACGAGTTTCCAGAGTTGACGGAGAAGGTGAAAGCGATTATTATTGGAAAGTCCATCTCCAAACATGATGAACGTGCCGACCTGAGCACGGATTTTAAAAACATCGGTATAAAGATTCGAACTGAGCGATTTTTCGACCAACGCGATCTCCAGAAGCTGCTCAGACATGAGTTGATGCATATCTCTGATTTGCTGGATAAGGAATATGAGTACAAATATAGCGAAAGGTTGGATGTTTCTTTTCCTGCTGAAGAAAACATTGTAAGGGAAAGGTATAGGATCCTATGGGATATTTATATCGACAGCAGGCTGATAAGGTCAGGAAGAGAGACGATCTCGGACAAACGTGGCAGGTGTCGAGAGTTTGAGGCCCTGTATCAAAAGATACCCCGCTCCAACCGAACGACTATATTCGAGCGTTTCTGGAAATTAAAGAAGCTGACTCATAACCAGATATTGGAGTTGGCCTTTGATACGGGCAGGCTTCTGCAGAGGTTCGGAGCAATTGCCGGGATAGATAAAGACCCTGAAATTGGAATTTCAGGAAATAGTATCCAGCACCCCGGTTCACTTTGCCCCCTCTGCCGTTTCCCCACGTTTACCTGGAAGCATGATATCAACATGCTTGATGAAGATATCATCAAACTCATCAAAAAGGACTATCCCCATTGGGAGACGGTGAAGGGAGCTTGTGAGCAGTGTATTGAAGGTTATGAGGTTAGAGCGGGACAATGGTCGTCAAATGTCTAAGAACCAGAGATAAGGAGATGATAAAAAATGGGAGTAAGTAGGAGGAGATTTCTTCGGACTGCCGGAATTACCGGTGCGGCGTTAGCCTTTACGGACAAGGCATTAGCGTTAAAAATGCTGCAGCCAGCGGTTGAGATAGGAAACCCGTTGGAGGCCTACCCCATCAGGGGTTGGGAAAAGATTTATCGTGATCAGTATCGGTATGATAGCTCTTTCACATTCGTCTGCTCTCCAAATGACACTCATGCGTGTCGGCTGCGGGCGTTTGTGAGAAACGGTGTGGTAGTGCGAATCGAGCAGAACTATGATGTGGATAAATACTCCGACCTCTTTGGGAACAAAGCCACCCCAAGCTGGAATCCCAGGGGATGCCTCAAAGGCTATACATTTCATCGACGAGTCTATGGTCCTCACCGACTCAGATATCCAATTGTTCGTAAAGGTTGGAAACAATGGGCTGATGATGGATTCCCTGAGTTAACCAAGGAAAATAAAACCAAATATAAATTTGATGCCCGCGGAGAGGATGAATTCCTAAGATTATCCTGGGATCAGACCACAGATTATATAGCTAAGGGATTTATCAATATTTCCACCACGTATAGCGGCGAGGGCGGAGCCAAACGTCTGGCCGCCCAGGGCTATGCCCCGGAGATGATCGAGGAGATGAAAGGAGCCGGCACCCGTACATGCAAATTTCGAGGAGGAATGGGGCTTCTGGGCGTGATCGGGAAATATGGCATGTACCGCCTGGCCAACACCCTTGCTTTACTTGACGAAAATATACGCAAGGTTAGCCCTGCCAAAACCCTCGCCGGTCGTGCCTGGTCGAACTATACCTGGCATGGTGACCAGGCCCCGGGGCATCCTTTCACGCATGGTCTGCAAGGCTCGGATATTGATCTCAATGATCTCCGTTTCTCCAAGCTTCATATCCAGGTTGGAAAAAACCTTGTTGAAAACAAGATGCCCGAATCACACTGGTTCATCGAGATTATGGAGAGGGGCGCGAAAATTGTTGTGATAGCTCCTGAATACAGCCCGCCGGCAACCAAGGCAGATTACTGGATTCCAGTGCGCCCCGGCGTTTCTGACACTTCGATCTTTCTGGCAATCACCAAATACTTAATTGATACTGAACGTTATGATGAAGCCTTCGTGAAGAGATTTACGGATTTCCCACTGCTTGTTCGGACCGATAACCTGAAGCGGTTGCGTGCTCATGAGGTCTTTCCGGACTATAAGTTAGGCCTGACGGAGGATGGGGCTAGTTTTGAGATCCAGGGCATAAAGCGAGAACAGTATGAAAAACTGGGTGATTATGTCGTTTTTGATGCAAAGACTCAGAGTCCACAGGCTATCACCCGCGATGATGTCGGCGATAAGTTGAAAGGTAAAGGCTTAGACCCGGTCCTTCCATACAGGGCTACGGTGCAGCTTACAGACGGTGGAGAAGTCGAAGTCATGACTTTATGGGAGATGTATAAAATTCACCTTAAGGATTATGATCTGGACACTGTTGCTGAAATCACCGGATCGCCGAAGGAATTAATTAAACGCCTGGCGAACGACATTGCTACTATTAAGCCCGCCGCCATCCATTATGGAGAGGGAATCAATCACTGGTTTCATGCAACCCTGCATAACCGGGCAACATATCTTCCCCTGATGCTTACAGGCAATATAGGGATCCCCGGATCGGGATCGCATACCTGGGCCGGTAACTATAAGGCCGGCTTGTTCCAGGGTTCAAAATGGAGCGGACCCGGCTTTAAGGGATGGGTGGCTGAGGACCCGTTTAATCCTAATCTGGATCCCGGCGCCAATGGCAAATCCATAAAGGCTCATGCATATACAAAGGATGAGGAACCGGCTTATTGGAATCACGGCGACAAGCCGCTTATAGTTGATACACCGAAGTACGGTCGCAAGGTTTTTACCGGCTGGTCACATATGCCAACGCCCACAAAGGCCTTATTCTTTAACAACGTAAATCTGATCAATAACGCCAAGCACGCTTACGAGATGATAAAAAACGTTGACCCTAATATCGAGATGATAATCTCCTCGGATATTGAAATGACAGCTTCCATTGAATACGCCGATTTTGGTTTGCCGGCGAATTCATGGATGGAGTTCGAAGGGCTTGAGATTACTGCATCCTGCTCGAATCCATTCCTTCAAATCTGGAAAGGGGGCATTAAACCTCTTTATGACTCCAGGGACGACGTGGTCATACTGGCGAAGATTGCGGAGAGAATGGGTGAGTTGATCGGTGATAAGCGTTTTTCAGAATATTGGAAGTTTATATTGGAGGAAAAACGGGAAATTTATATCCAGCGTCTCCTGGACTCCTCGATCACCACACGCGGCTATAAATTATCGGATATCATGAAAGGAAAATACGGAGAGCCCGGTGCAGCTCTCTTGTTGTTCCGCACGTATCCGCGTAATCCGTTCTTCGAACAAATCACAGACAGCGTCCCATTTTATACTGATACCGGTCGCCTTAACGCCTATTGCGATATTCCCGAGGCCATTGAATACGGCGAAAACTTCGTCGTTCATCGCGAGGGGCCTGAAGGGACACCGTATCTGCCTAATGTTATAGTAAGCTCCAATCCGTACATAAGGCCTGATGATTATGGCATTCCACCTGATGCAATGCACTGGGATGAGAGGACTGTAAGGAATATAAAAATGCCCTGGCAGGAGGTAAAAAACACAAAGAATCCTCTCTGGCAAAAGGGATACAAATTTTACTGCCTTACTCCCAAAACTCGACATCGAGTCCATTCCCAATGGAGTGTTACTGACTGGCATCTAATCTGGGACTCCAATTTCGGAGATCCATATAGAATGGACAAAAGATCTCCCGGAGTTGGAGAGCACCAGTTGCATATAAATCCCGATGCGGCAAAGGATCTTGGCATAAACGACGGGGATTATGTATACGTAGATGCCAATCCAATGGATAGGCCATACATTGGATGGAAGCCTGATGATCCCTTCTATAGAGTAGCACGGCTCATGCTGAGAACTAAATATAATCACGCATATCCCTACAATGTAGTAATGATGAAACATGCCCCCTTCATAGCCACCGAAAGATCAGTACGGGCCCACGAAACCAGGAGCGACGGCAGAGCCCTTTCCGCCGGCACCGGTTACCAGTCTAATTTCCGGTACGGGTCTCAGCAATCCATAACGCGCAACTGGCACATGCCTATGCATCAAACAGACAGCTTGTTCCACAAATCCAAAGCGTATATGAGCTTCCTTTTTGGCGGGGAAGCTGACAATCACGCCCTGAATACGGTACCGAAGGAGACACTGGTAAAGATAACGAAAGCTGAAGATGGTGGCATCGGGGGCAAGGGAATCTGGGAACCGGCCAAAAGCGGGTTTACCCCGGCATCCGAAAACGCCTTGATGAAGAGATACCTGGACGGAAAATTTGTGGAAATTGAATAGGAGGAGAGAAATGAGTTTGAAGACCAGGTTCGTAACAAACTCAATCATGGTAACGTTTCTTGCACTGCTCCTGAATAACCCCCTATTTGCACAGGACATAAGCAAGGATGATTTGTCCTTAATTCCTACGGGTTACCCGCTAAAAGTACATTACATAGATGAGCAGTTGACGGATGTCGACGCCTCGTTGGTAGAGGATATTCTTTATTCCTATGAATCTCTAACATTCCCTTTGAAGATACAGGATGCATCGCTCCCCCATGGTGGCGGTTCCATCTCCTTGATTGAGTTGAAGGCCTTTCACAATGGGGAATGGATCTATTTTCTTTTCTCCTGGGTAGACAACAGCAAGGATACCAAGGTCATTAAGCATCACCAATATCGCGACGGCGTGGCTATCCTTTTCCCTATGGGAGAGATGTCCGTGGATTCAATTTTCAGTCCCAGAATGGGGGATATAGACAAACCGGTTAATATCTGGCATTGGAAAGCGGATTGGGAGGAGGATCTGCGGGGCACGAATTCCGGAAACCAGATCGAATCGCAATATGCTGACGCCCCGCTGGAGGATCGACAAGGAGTCATCCTTGAGTTGGACAAGGCCGGAGGGGGTTGGGGAAGCGGCAATATCCTCTCGAATAAGGATCGGGGGCGTTCTGTGGAAGACCTCAATGCGGCGAAATTCGGAACATTGACTTCACAGGAACATCAGGACGTTTACGGTCATGCTGTTTGGTCGAGGGAGAGATGGACGGCGGTTATGGCGAGAAAACTGTCCACCGAAGATGAAAATGATACTCAACTATATGCGGGCCAGAAGAGCTATTTCAGCCTGGCAGTATGGAATGGTTCCGCGGCGGATCGGAATGGGCAGAAGTCTGTCAGTGACCGCTGGCACCCATTCGAGATCGAGCCGGAATGAAATAAAGCCCTGAAAACACGGAGGAAAAAGAATGGCTGAAACATATAACTGGCAACTGGGACGAAAGATGACCTACCCTTATCCTGAAGAACGTCCCAAGCTCCAATTTGCCGCGGTTTTTAACCTGAATCGCTGTATCGCCTGTCAGACATGCACCATGGCCTGCAAAAGTACCTGGACATTTGGCAAAGGTCAGGAGTTTATGTGGTGGAACAATGTCGAGACCAAGCCATACGGAGGATATCCTCAGAACTGGGATGTGAAAACCTTATCTCTTCTCGGGTACCAGGGCTGGTCACCTGAGAATAAAGAGAATCTGGTATCTCCCTATGGGTCCTATCAAGGCGACACACTTTTCGAGGCGGCCGAATTTAAAGAACTTGGGCAAGAGGCAGTAGGCTACATTCCCGATGACAAAGAGTGGCGATTTCCAAACATTTATGAGGATACGGCCAAAGGGTTCAAGTCACCGGCAGATAAGGATGGCTTTTCTCACGGCAGTGAACTCCCTGAGCACGCTATGTGGTTTTTTTATCTCCCGCGCATATGCAACCACTGCACTTATCCCGCTTGCCTGGCGGCCTGTCCCCGAAAAGCCATTTACAAGAGGCCTGAGGATGGCATTGTTCTGGTTGATCAAAAGAGATGTCGGGGGTATCGCAAATGCGTGGAGCAATGTCCCTACAAGAAGCCTATGTTCAGAGGTGCTACTCGCATCACGGAAAAATGTATCGCCTGCTACCCGAGGATTGAAGGTAAAGAACCGTTATCGTCCGGTCGGCCAAGGGAGGCCCGGTGCATGGCAGCATGCGTGGGAAAGATTCGGATGCAGGGTTTAGTAAAAATGGGCGAGAGTTCATGGGCCGTAGATCCGGAAAATCCTCTCTATTTTATGGTGCACGAGGAAAAAGTGGCTTTGCCTCTTTACCCTCAGTTCGGAACGGAGCCCAATATCTACTATATACCACCGCGCTGGGTACCTCGCAATTATCTCCGGCAGATGTTTGGCCCGGGAGTGGATGAGGCTATTGAAAGATATATGGCCCCTTCAAGAAAGCTTTTAGCGGTGCTCCAACTCTTCAGAACTACCCAGCACATCATTTTCAAATACGACATCAAAAAAGGGGAGAAAGTCTTCGAAACGTCTATCAATGGAAAGCCGTGGGCGATGTACAATGACACGGTAATCGGGTTTGATAAAAAAGGGAAAGAGGTTGTCAGGACGACGGTAGAGGAACCGATCTATATCAGACCGAAAAAATATCTCAATGCAATTTAGGATTAAGATGAGCGAGGTGAAATCAATGGAATCAAGAATCAGGACTGAAAGGAGCGATATTTACCGGGTGCTTGCAAGTGCATTCCTCTATCCCGATGAGGAACTGACCGCATATATTCAGGATGGCCTGATAGTCGAGGAGTTGCGAACGTATGCCCGTGGCATTGAAGAAGATAGCGGGGCCGATTTCTTCAAAGCAATTCAGGATTTCGAGTCAACCTTTGAAGGTCTTACCCTTGCCAACCTGCAGGCGGAACACAGGAGAGTTTTTGGCCACACGATTTCGAAAGAATGTCCCGCCTATGAAACCGAATATGGGGGTATGCACATTTTTCAGCAGGCACAGGAACTTGGAGACATTGCCGGATTCTACAGCGCTTTTGGTTTAGAGGTCTCGGATGATATCCGGGAGAGACCGGATCACATCAGCACCCAGCTTGAGTTTATGCATTTCCTTACCTATAAAGAGACTTATGCTCGGGAAAATCATGGCAAGGAGAGTGCCGAAATATGCCGGGAAGCGCAGAAAACATTTCTGAGGGAACACCTGGGGAGATGGGCGCCCATTTTCCTGGAACGCCTGGTTGGAAAGGCAGAGAAGGGCTTTTATAAGGAACTTGCTCAATTTACGAGGAAGTTTTTGATGTTTGAAGCTCGGTATCTTGACATAGAACCGGACGAGATTAAACAACTTCAAACCGTTTCTAATGGACCCGAAGGAGAGTGTGCTTCCTGTGATGACATGGAGTGATTCGACTGCTTTGATAGGTGGATGTTAACGATCCAACCTTAGAATACTATATCAGCCATAGGTCCCTGGAGTGATCGGAGGCAGGTAAAATCATGTTCAAGATACTTTCTATCTCCGAGTCCATAACCCTAATCTCCATAACAACTATGGTAATGAACAACAATAACAACGGGTCAAACGATTTACCACTCGGTGTTGACGCGGCGGATTAGACTCTTGGCGCCATAAGTCCGAAAGATCCAAAAAGACAGCAATTTTGATAAGAGTGAAAAAAAGCACCGCTCTTATTTAATTAACAGCATTTTTTTCGAGCTAACCCCCGCATTAGAACTAAGGCTATAATAATATATGCCTGACGAATTTCCGGCTGCATTCCAAGCGATTAGATGATTACCCGCATCGATCACTCCGTTATATAAGGATTCTATTAATCTCCCATTTATGTCGAAGATCTCGAGTTTCACAAACGTCTTTTCCTCGACTTCTACAGGAATTATCGTCGTGGCATTAAAAGGATTGGGGTAGTTCTTCTTTAAGTTAAAACGCTTGGGTTTTTCAACGATATCATCATCTATTCCTGTTTGGATCTGGCTATAACGTACAATAATGCCATTCATTCCGACAGTGAAGCCAAGTTCCGAGTTAACAAAATGGACAGAGTTTAAGGACGAAAATATCCCCGCATCAGCGTCAACCCAGGTGTTTCCGCCGTCGCTTGTCGATAGGACGGCACCACCATCTCCAACAACCCAGCCATTATTACTATCCACGAAGTAAATGTCTCTGAGAATAGTGACGGTCGGCGTATTTTGAAGAGTCCAGGAAGTTCCACCGTTATTGGTTTTTAAGATTATACCCTGATCACCGCAAACCCAACCCGTTTGTGAATCAATAAAAAACACTCCTCTGTGAGTTTCGAATGTGCCTGAAGGCTGAGAGGCCCATGAATTTCCACCATTAGATGTAAATAGGATCATTCCATCTTTACCGACGATCCAGGCCGTGGACGGGTTGTAAATCGCAATGGCATAAAGGTCGTCGACTGCTGGATTGGTTTGATGGTTCCAACTAATGCCTCCATCTGTAGTATGACGCAAGATCCCATCTCTGCCGACCGTCCAGCCGCTTAAATTATCAGCCATCCGAATATCCCGAAGCTTTTCGGCGACGCCTGAATTGAGGGGTGTCCAGTTATCGCCTCCATTGGTTGTGTGCAGCAACATCCCGTCATTACCACATACCCATCCCTCGTCTTCATTTATGAAATGGGTTGCCTCGGCGTCATCGTTGGTGAAGAACATAGTCCAGTTATCTCCCCCGTCGACAGTGCGCAGGATACCCTGATCGCCGGCGCACCATCCATTCATAGAATCTGTGAAAAAGACGTCGTTGATCGGCAGAGTAGTCGGCGAGTCCAGATATTCCCATTGGAACTCAATGCCTGCTGCCGGGCCGCCAATAAATAGCGCAACCGACAATACGAAGCCCGATAGCTTTTCCTTCATGATTTCTCCCTTCGCTTGTTGATTCAGTTATCAAGATGTATTCATCGTATATTTTAACTATGATTACCATTATCAAGTTCCTGGGTGCCTATAATCTTAGTGGCAATTATTAATGGTTAAAAGGGGAGATCGATCCATAATTATGAATATCGCAGCTGTACTCTTTACTTTACATAACACAATTGCATTTCTTTCGTATTGTTGTTAAATTAACTTGGCATGGTCAGAGGATCCGCTAAAAGCAATAAATCGGGCGTTAAGACATTTTTGAGTATTCTCTATGTGGTATCCTTCGCCGTTATCTTCTATCTTACGGTTGACGGGTTTTCATTTTACAAAACTTCTTATATGAAAAGACCGCGACACGAAGATTATAGAGTCTTGAGGCCCGCGGGACTGAAAGGACATGCGTTTGGGATAATCGGTTCGGCTATGATGCTGTTTATGCTTTTATATTCAATTCGTAAACGGACAGGGGCTTTCGGGAAATTAGGCAGGCTGAAGAGCTGGCTCGATATTCATATCTATTTTGGAATTACAGGACCGCTTTTGATAATCCTGCATACGTCTTTCAAGGTGCAAGGCCTGGTGGCGGTCAGCTTCTGGTCAATGGTGGCCGTTGCGCTGAGTGGAGTTTTCGGAAGATATTTGTACTTGCAGATTCCGCGCGATATTGAGGGTGAGCAGCTCGGCATCCAGGAAATAGAAAGATTAAAAGATGAAATTTCGAATCAATTAAATAACGCAACCAAATTTGACCAAAATCAAATGGAATTTATTGAAAAAAGTTTATCATTGGATAGAAAGGAAAAAGGCGGGTTGTTCATGTCGCTCTGGGCGATTCTATCTGATGATTTAATGCGGCCCCTTAAGATAAGAAGGTTCAGGCGAAAGTATTTGAAAAAGCTCGATCTGCCGGATGAACTTGGAGATCGTATTTTGATCCTAACATTGGATAAATCGTTATTAAACAGGAAAATCGCGTTTTTTAATCAGGTTCAAACACTTTTTCATTACTGGCATGTTTTTCATAAACCCTTTGCGATAATCATGTATCTGATAATGCTGGTACATGTGGCCGTCGCCGTATGGCTCGGTTATGTGTGGATGTTTTGATCAATCTTATGGCAACTATGAAAATACATATTGCGGGTAGCAAATCTATATCTCGTCACCTGCTCCTGGTATTATTATTCCTTTTAGTATCCGATAAAGGAGCCTACGCGCAATTATCTCCAGGAGAACTTCACAATTCTCACGCGAACCTCGAGGGTATAAAAAACTGTGAGAAATGTCACGAGACGGGCAAGCAGATAACCGGGAAAAAATGTCTAGAGTGTCATATATTTATTGCTGAGAATATTCAGTATGGTAAGGGACTTCACGCAAATGAAGGTTTCGATGCATGCACGAACTGCCATGTTGAGCATCTGGGCAGAGAGTCTGAAATGATCTGGTGGAATGAGGGGATCGAAAATTTCAATCATTCGCAAACCGGATATACTCTTCAGGGTAAGCATCAGGGAATATCTTGCCGCAGATGTCATAACAGCCAGAATATATACGAAGGAAATAGAATTCTTGAAAGCGGCAAGGATCCTGACTTTACGTTTTTGGGACTTTCAAAAGCATGTATCCCCTGCCACCATGATGAGCACCGTGGCCAGCTCTCATCACAATGCCTGAGATGTCACGTTATGGACGGATGGAAGACACCTGGAACGTTCGACCACAACAGCGCCAATTTCAAATTAACCGGTCGTCATCTTGAGACTGATTGCAAAAAGTGTCATAAAACGGTAACCGATAGCCAGTATGAAGGTGATTCTGAATATGCCGTCTTCAAAAACGTTGACCATGAAAGTTGCGTGGATTGTCATAGCGATTATCATAATGGGAAATTGGGCTCAGTATGCGAAAAATGCCATTCAACGTCGGGCTGGCGGGAGGTTAACAGGGCAGAATTCGATCATTCTAGAACTCGTTTTCCGCTGAAGGGTAAACATCTCGCTCTGTCGTGTATTAAATGCCACTTGAAAGGAAAGCCGGCTGCGGGATTGAGTTTTTCATTATGCACAGACTGCCATTCGGATTACCACTTGGGGCAATTTTCGGAAAGGGAAACAAAGGGAGAATGTAAAGAGTGTCATTCGGTTGAAGGTTTTTCGCCGTCCTTTGTTAATATTGAAATGCATAACCGCACCAAATATCCGTTGACCGGATCTCATCTGGCGGTTCCCTGCTTGTCCTGTCATAAAAAAATCGCGACAGCGAATAATATTGAGACAATACAATTCAGGTATGAATCTACCAGATGTAATAACTGCCATGAAAATCCGCATAGAAAAGAAGTTGATAAATATATTGTAAAGGGAGAATGCGAATATTGCCACGTTGAGGTGAGCTGGAGGGTGATCGGATTCGATCATGATCAAACGGAATTCAGGCTTTCTGGCGGCCATTCGAAGGTAAAATGTGGAGCATGCCACTGGAGCGGAGATTCAGAATCAGACAGGTCGGTCTTAAGGCTTTCCGGAGTGTCAAGATCATGCGAGAGTTGCCATCGTGATATTCACAACAATCAATTTTCAGAAACACTAAATATGATAGCCGATTCGGGCGTAAGAGCAAGCTGCGAACGTTGCCATACGCCGGATCGTTGGTATCCGGATAATTTTGACCATGACAAAAGTTCCAGATTTAGACTCGAGGGTGCTCATCGGAAAACCGAGTGCCGGGCCTGTCACAAAAAGGTGGCGAGAAATAATGAAAGCATCGTATTATATAAGCCGCTTGGAACAGCGTGCAAAAGTTGTCACGCCTCCGGCACCTTGAAAGAAGATGGAAAATGAAGACTAATAGATACTTGGCATTATTTATTATACTATGTGGCATTACTTTTTTGTCCCAGAGGATTATAAAGAGCGAGATCGGCAAAAACCCGCATGGAGAAATTAAATGGAATTGTCAGGATTGCCATACTGTCGAATCGTGGGAGATACTGAAAAAACCTCTGGAGTTTTATCACGGTCAGACCGGTTTTTCATTGCTGGGCGCTCATAGGAATGTCAAGTGTATTAACTGTCACAACCATCTTGAATTTTCTCATATCGGGGTCGAGTGCGCTGATTGTCATACGGACGTTCACAGGAATCAATTCGGTATTGACTGCGAAAATTGTCACACTCCATTGGATTGGGTCGGGCGTCGCGATTTTCTTGAACAACACTCTCAACGTGGTTTTCCGCTACTGGGGGTTCATACTATCGCCGATTGCGATGCCTGTCATATAAGGCAAGGCAGGGAGGAGTTCATTGGTACCCCCATCGATTGCGACGGCTGCCACGCGGATAATTTTATTGAGGCAAGAAATCCTGATCATGCCAAAGCGGGTTTTGCCAGTGACTGTGAGGCTTGTCATATTCCCGTGGCATCAAGCTGGATGCAAACGAATTATCAGCATCCGGCGCCTTTTGTGATCAAGGGAGCTCACGCAACAATTGAATGTGCCGACTGTCATCAGCAGATATATTCGGGTACTCCGGATTATTGTATAGGATGTCATGAGGATGATTTAGCAGGAACATCCGATCCTTCTCATGTTGCCCTTGGTTTCCCGACCGATTGCGAAATCTGCCATAGTGAATCGGGATGGGAAGGAGCACAGTTCGACCATATCGCTGTGAGCGGATTTGAAATACTGGGGGCTCATGTATCGATAACATGCGTTGATTGCCATATCGACAATCAGCTGGATCTCCCGCGCGATTGTATCGGATGCCACCGGACTGACTTTGAAAATGTCATCGATCCGGATCACATTTCAGGAGGATTTCCGGATGATTGCGTGTTCTGTCACAGCGATATCGCATGGAGTCCCGCGACTTTTAACCATGAGCAGACAGCGTTTCCGTTAACGGGAGCCCATAATTTTCTTGCCTGTGAAAATTGTCATCAAAACGGTCAATTCAGCGGTACACCCTTCGACTGTTATGATTGCCATAACGGCGATTATAACTCAGTTCAGGACCCGGATCATGCGGCAAACAATTTCGAAATCGATTGCACCCAATGCCACACTACCAATGGATGGACGCCGGTGACATTCAGTCATAATCAAACACAATTTCCTTTGACGGGGGCTCACATAGGATTGAATTGTATCCTGTGTCATGCGGATGGCTACGATAACACACCAATCGATTGTTTTGCCTGCCACGAGGGCGATTACAATTCGGTAGAAGATCCTAACCATGTGACCAACAATTTCAGCACTGATTGCACCGTCTGCCACACGACTGCAGGCTGGCTGCCGGTCTCGTTTAACCATAGCCAGACCCAGTTTCCATTGACCGGAGCTCATGTTTCTCTGGAATGCATTCTATGTCACGCCGATGGGTACGATAATACACCCACCGATTGTTTCGCCTGCCACGAGGATGATTACAATTCTGTTCAGGATCCCAACCATGTGACAAATAATTTCAGCACTGATTGCACCGTCTGCCACACGACGGATGGCTGGTCTCCCGCCAGTTTCGATCATAGCCAGACGCAATTTCCCCTGACCGGCGCTCATATCGGTCTTGAATGTTTGGCCTGCCATTTTGACGGGTATGAGAATACGCCATCGGACTGTTACGCCTGCCATGAAGGGAACTACAATAATACGGTTGATCCGAACCACCAGCTAATGGGATTTCCGATCGAATGCGAGATGTGTCACACAACAAGCAACTGGGGAACAGCCTGGAATCATGATTCTCAATATTTCCCAATATTCTCTGGAAGACATCAGGGAGACTGGAACCTTTGCGCCGATTGCCACGTTATTCCTGATGTTTATGAGACGTTTGAATGCATTTTCTGCCACGCGCACAATCAGCAAGATACCGATGAAACTCATCTTGAGGTCCCGGGCTACCTGTATAATAGCCAAGCCTGCTATGATTGCCATCCCGATGGCGAAGGCTGATAATCTATTCTAATCGCCGATCATTGTCGATTCAAAGGTTTGAAGGATGAATAAATTAATCGCGACTTCAATTTTGACAATGGTATGTATTGCTAATATATCGGCGTCGGAAAAGGATTTCTTCAGGGTTAAATATATATCGTCCGAACATGTTTATATAGATGCCGGCGTGAAAGAGGGTCTGGAAGCTGGAACCAGGCTAATTATAATTGGCAGCGAGATAGAAGTGGCGGAAGTTGAGGTTGTCTACACCGCAGAGAACTCATCATCCTGTAAAATTATAAGCAAGGTCGCGGATATAAATAAAGGCGATTTGGCAAAGCTTAAAACTCGATCCGGATCAGCTGTTAAAACGTCCCGCGATTCATTATCTGTCCTTAAAAGTGAATCGGGCGAAGTTCTGGAGGCCGATAGGAACACTATTGAAATCGAGAAATCGGCGAGGATTAGAGGGAACGTGGCCGTTGGTTTCTTAAGCTGGAATGACAGAAACTCAAGTGATCTCGATTTTCGACAGCCGTGGGTAAGGCTGAAGATAACAGCGAGTGATCTTTTGGGAAGCGGTTATTTTTTAAGGGCCCGGCTGCGCTCCAGGTACAACCAGAGATCGAAACGATTTTCAGCCAATGTTCCGGAAAATGAGTGGAGGAATAAGATCTACGAATTCTCGTTTGGCCGGGGCGGAGATTTTGATAACGGATTCAGAATCGGTCGTATCATTCCCAATAGCCTGAGCGGCACCGGATACATTGATGGGATATTAATTCAAAAGAGGTTGTCCAATTCATTTAGGGCGGGCGTTTTCGGAGGAACTCAACCTGAGTGGCAATACGCGCGTGTTCAATCGTCGATTCAAAAATATGGTTTATATCTATCCGTCAGAAAGAATACGCAGGACGGCTGGCGCTTTACGTCATCTCTGGCGCTTGTCGCTGAATATCATCTGTCCACCGTAAGTCGTGAATTCTTGCATTTTAAGAGTAGTATTAACCGTGATCGGTGGTTCAGCGTTTACCAGAGCATCGATGTTGATATCAATCGCTCATGGCGTATGGATAAAGCAAATGAGAAGCTTTCGATCTCGAATTATTATTTCTCTGCTCGATACCGATTTAATCCAAGAATTAGTGCAGGCCTGACATATGATAACAGGAAGAGGTACTGGACATATGAGATGCGATCTCTCGCCGATAGTCTTTTCGACGATTTAACCAGACGTGGATTAAAAACCTCGTTGATTGTGAAACTCCCCGGCGACATTAATATGAACTCCAGCTACGGTTTTAGGATGAGGGAGGGAGAGCAAAAGGCTTCTAAATCATATTTCATACGCCTGAATAAGTCGAATATTCCGGCCGTTCATCTTAGTGCAGGGATTCAGGTATCGGTATTCTCCAATTTATACAGCGACGGCCTGAATTTATCCTACAATCTGGGGAAATATTTCAGGCGGGGAGATTACCTGAATTTGAATATTGGGTCCTACGAGTATAAATATGACGCGACAAATACGCGAAGATCGAGCAAATGGATACAGTTAAGAGCATATCTCCGTTTTATGCGATCCGCCTTCTTATCGGCAGAATTTCAGTCAAGTTCCGGCGACGATATCGAGGGCTATCGATTCATATCGGAGATCGGGTATAATTTCAGGTAATTCATACTATGGAATCAATAATTATCTGGTTATCAGTGGCCGTAGTTTTTGCGGTGATATTCTTTCCATATTACCTGAAATTTCGCAAGAAACAGAAAGCGGACATCGAGAGAAAAAAGGAAGCGGAATCGATCGGTATCGGCAGGCCGAGATCGCAGTATCCTCTTGTAAATAACGCGGATTGCATAGGGTGCGGGTCGTGTGTCGAGGCTTGTCCTGAGGGCGACGTGCTCGGTGTTGTTTTTGGAAAAGCGGCGGTCATAAACGGGGACAGGTGCGTGGGACATGGGTATTGCGAACAGGTATGCCCGGTCGGAGCGTTGAATGTGGGCCTGGGAGATATTAAACATCGCGACGATATCCCTGTATTAAATGAGTATAATGAATCGTCGGTACCCGGCTTATATATTGCGGGCGAGCTTGGAGGGATATCGCTTATCAGAAACGCGATTTCTCAGGGTAAAATGGTGGTGAACAGGATTTCTGAAGTTATGAAAAAAAGCGGGGGAAGTGGAATTGATTATGATATAGCAATCGTGGGATGCGGACCCGCGGGGTTGAGCGCGTCTCTGACCGCGACGGAGAAAAAAATATCCTATATAGCTCTTGATCAGCAGAATCCTGGGGGGACCATTTTGCAATATCCCAGACAAAAACTTGTAATGACTCAGCCAGTGGATATTCCGCTTTACGGCAGACTTGATAATTCAGAATATTCCAAAGAACATCTTCTGGAAATATGGAATTCCGTGATAGACAAGTTTGAACTTAATGTTAAGACGAAAATCAAAGTGGATAAAATCGATAATCAGAATTCCTTTTTCGCCATTGAAGCGGGCGATAGATCGATCAAAGCGCGTAATATAATTTTAGCCATGGGGCGTCGCGGAATACCAAGAAAACTGGGGATACCCGGAGAGAATAAAAAGAAGGTGATGTACCAGCTTATTGACGCTCAATCTTACAATGATAATAATATACTGGTTGTTGGAGGAGGCGATAGCGCGATTGAATCTGCGATTGGTCTGGCTCGTCAGCCCGGAAATAAAGTTTATCTCTCTTATAGAAAGAAAAAGCTTTTTAGAATTAAAAAGAAAAACGAAGAGAGGATAAACGAGCTGATCAGAAAAGGAGAAATAACGGCGATATTTAACTCTAATGTCACTGAGATTAAAGATCAATCTGTTCTGATAGAGGAAAAAAATGAGATAATTGAAATTCCAAACGACTACATTTTCATTTTTGCGGGCGGGATACCGCCGTTTAAATTGCTGAAAGAGATGGGAATAGCGTTTGGCGGGGATGCAGTAAGTATGCTTGATTAGTTTGTACCATTCATAAGATAAAACATTGGTATCATCAACTGTATGGCAAACCGGTACGATCAAGCAACTATTGAAAGTCAAATAGCGGCGCAGGGATTCGAACCCCGGATACGAGGAGATGATTCCTCTGACCGCCTTTTTGCTAATCCGTTGAAAGAAAGTCTATTGCGCTGACACGCAAGGAATTACACCGAATCCGACCTACACTTTTCGACACCAGAGAACACCGGAAAACACCACAGATATACAACTCGTTGTTGACGTATTATTAACGTGGCTACTCGACGCCCCAGGATGTGCCTCCCGCAGCTGAATCTATTCAGTCACAAATAAACTTGATTTTGGCTACGATGGGAATAGCCTAAATGGGTATGATCATTTGGGCCAGATCAACAGGTTAAATTTAGATCCATAAATCCTACACTAAAGCCAGGAGCACCCCTATCGAATCCAATATAGATAAAATGACCAGTGCTTATATTATGCCACTATGACAATTATTCGAAAAAGAGGTGGGGTTTAGCTCTTAAACCACAATGGGCCCCTATTATCTGGGTTCTAATCCCAGAGAGGCCGTTATCGCTCAATCACTTACAAAATATGCTACAAAAACGGAGAGACTGGGATTCTCCGACATAGGTCTAGCTAATCCCATACTATGCAATAAAATACGGGATAACTATAAGAATTTCAATAGTTTAGGTTTTGTGTTTGTTTGTGTCTGTTTTTGTCTGTTTTGGTGGTTGGTGGTCACAATATGGTCACAAAAGCGTTTCGCCAACATTTTATAGAGAGGCCAGATGACGACCCCATGCCATACATGCCGAAAAAATGGATAGAGTCACGTTGAGACTTTAGACCGTGATTTTCGCATATACATCTCAAGCGTCCGTTTCCGACAAGTGGGGATTATCGGAAACGCTCCTGAGGCCATCCAAACCCGATGAAGTTCGTCTAAGGCCTGATTAGACGAACTCCTTTCTACACCTGGATCCTAGTCCTTTTTGAGGGCAACGAAAAAGCCCCGACCGAAGCCGGGGCCTATTCCTTTCCATTCTGATCTCGATCCCAAGAAAAGAACTATTGATCGAAATAAATCCTCACCGTGGCATAGGGAGAGTTCTGATTGCGACTATACCGGAAATAAGGAACCTCATCCGATGAGCAAAACAGAATCAGCCCATTATTGCTGATCCTTTCTTCCTTCCAGGCCGTGACGATATGTGTGATATCGAAATACGCATCCTGGTTGCCCTCGGCCGACGTGGCATAATGAGTGCCCTCGTCTGATATGACTTCTCTGCCCAGAGAATCACCTACGTCTTCCCATGATGTATTTTCGTCCCAGGATATTACCAGCGGGTGCATCAAAACCCTTAGAGCGGAGGAATCGGGAACATAACTCGTTAAAGGTATGAACAATTCTGCGAAGAATAAATCCGCATTCGAGAGCTGTTCCGGGAGATTGAATCTAAGCAAAACTCGGGCATCCGTTGAATCGTCGTTGAGAAGGTATGCTCCAGTGGTGATATCTATATCAACTGAATCGATTGAACCCAGAGCGCATGAAGGTAACCACAGGGCAACGACAATCAACGAGATCAAGGATCTTTTTATGTTCTTTGAAAACATGGCGTTATCTCCTTTCTGCTTGGGTCAATACTACCTTAATACGGTCATCTTCAGCGTCTTTTGTCTTTCTATCGTTCTCATCTGGCATAGATAAATCCCTGATGAAACATACTCACCCTTTGAGTTCCGGCCATCCCAGATAACCGTATTCTGGCCGGCAGGCATGGGGCCATCGATGAGCCTTCTGACCTCCTGCCCCATTATATTGTATATTCTTAAGGTAACGGCTTGCGGTGAAGACAGATTGAAGCTGATGGCCGTGGTCGGATTAAACGGATTCGGATAAGAAATTGCCAGTGCAAAGTCCTCAGGAAGATTACCGGGATCCTCGCCCGGAGCGACCTTTGCCGGTAATGGGTCAGACAGCAGGTAAGGAAAGTATTTGACATTCACAAGCTGCGAAAGATTCGGAGGAACCTCGCCCCAATAGTTTTTAATCGCATCTACCGATGTTGAATTGGCATTGTGCAGATCATGGTAGCCAAGGCCTGGATTTGCATTTTTGAAGGAGTTATTGCCGAAATCGAGTGTAGTTCCGAAATCCGCCCAGCTGCCTGAGGCAACATATGCGCCCTCACTTGAATTGTCCCAGAACTTGGTCCTTCTAACCGTCGGAGAACTCGACGAACCGGTTATGTAGAGTCCGTTAGTGTGTCCCTCGAAGAGATTGTAGGCCCCTGTACCACCAACTATGTCACCGGCTGTATCTTTGTAGTAGACTCCATACGTACCGCTTGAAACCACCTTTGTTTCTGTAATTATGCTGCTGCTGGATACACCGCTGAAGTAGATCCCTCCCTGGAAAAAGCCATTGATTGAATCGCTCCCGACAAAAACTCTTGGCATCGTCGAGGGAGATTTGAAGGCGTAAATTCCATAATATGATGACCCCGCGGTCGAGGGATGGGTTATGGAGCAGTCTTCGTAAACGCCATCGGTATCGCCATAAATTCTGATTCCGTATTTACCGTTAATGAAAGTCGTGGTGGAAACGGAATCGGTTGATTCATGGGCCAGCAGGCCATAGATGCCGCTATCCTCTACAGTGCTAGCGGTCATATGAAGCTCGCCCTTATAGTTAATCACCCCGGCCGAAACGTTTTTATAAAAAGTGCAGGTCTTTATAATTCCCAGCGAGTTTTCGCGAAGATAAACGCCGGTGCTATTCCTATTCAGCGTACTGCGTGCGACATACAGCTTCCCGCCGTCCCCGTCCACATAGATGCCGTGGCTGCTGTTAGTGCTTATATTGCTAAAGGTAATCTTCGCATCGGTGCTGTCGGCCATATCGATTCCCCTGTAAGCCTTTGTGATGGAACAATACGAAAGTGTGCAGGCGGCGTTAGTGCTCAGATAAATACCTTTCCAGTCACCGGACTTAGGTGCCCCACCGAGAACTATAAACTTAATCGAATCCGACGACGTGCCATTGGCTATAAGAGTACCGTCGATTTTAAGAAGCGCGTCTTCGAACATGTAAAGATTCGTCCCCGCCTCTATGACCAGCCTTGAAGTATCGGCCACCGTCAACGTGTCGTAAATGTAGATGTCCCCCGCCCAGGTGGCGTTGGTGTCTAATACCCCCGTGTAGCCGTAACGGTAGATGTACAGCCCGTCAGACCCGCTCACATAAATATAGCCGTCCGGAGAAAATGGATAAACGCCAAAGGCTTCCCCTTTCCAAGGCCCCCCGCTGGTTTCAATACCGTGATCATAAAAGCCGGCATGTTTCATAGTGTCAATATCTGTTATATCAAGTATTTGTAAGCCGCGCGAGTACCAGGCATTAAAGACTAACCGTCCTTTAATGAGGGGGTTATGGACGCCAAGACCCATGTAGCTGAGTTCACCCAGGTCACCACAGTTGCCCGTGCCAAAAGGACATGGCGTAATATCATCGGGGTCCGTGGCCTCGTCAATTGCCACAGCACCAAAAATGTATTCGTCGGCTGATTCGGCGTCGTCCCAGATGATGTCAAACGCGTTTGCAAGACTTATAGTCGTATCTCGACTGGGATCGGATACATCCCAGAAATCGTCCACGTCGAATACCCTGAGGCATGGCGCAATCCTTTTATTACAATCAATGGACCCCTCGTTACCTCCTTCGTCGCCCACTACAAGATATCTGCCGTCATCTGTAAGCCAGCCACTGTGGCTCGTGGGCCCTCTGTCAAGGGTCTCATCATTACAGTCAAAGGTTCCGAAGGGATTACTATTGACGACGTCGCCCCGCACTCTGTCATACCAGATTTTCGTCCAGCTGTTGATGTCTCCGTCGCTGCCGTCAAATTCGACTCTGTAAACGCCGGACTTGAAGGCGAAAATAAACGCCGTGTCCCCTTGAGCATAGAAATCATGGGGCCAGGTATAGACCCCGGTATCGAAATCGGAAGACGTCCAGGTCGTCAGCAAAGATGGATTGTCAGGCGTGGCCCCGTTTCTAATTCTAAGTACCGCAACCTCAAATGTATCGTCATCGCTTCTCCACCCTTCTGCCAAAAACAGATATTCCCATGTCACAAAAAGGTTATGACAACTTCTTAAGCGTACGTCCTGAGCAGGATCGTCTTCATTGTCAATAAGGTTCAGTATTGTCGGTACATAAGTATCGGGATTAGAAACCGCATCAGGCAAATAGTAGATCAAAATATATGATGTATCATCTTCTGAATGCGGAAGGAAGTGAAATGGAGGTTTTTCGCTTGCCAAAAAAGCATAGTCGCCCGATACCTTTACGTCTGCCGCATGAATATGGGGAAGGTCGCCATATCCGAGTGTATCTATTACATCTGGATTTGAGGGGTCAGTTGTCTCAATCAAGATCAAACCGGCGTCTTGACTATAATTGCATATAAGGGCGTAATATTTAGAATTTGCGGCGTCATACCAGCCCCAAACATCGTACAAACCCCCAATAGTATCGCTGGGGATGTGGCCGATCTCCTGAACATTAAGGCTGTCGTCGACTGCTTGCGACGGCACTACCAATGTCAATAACAGAACAGCCGCTAGACATAGGATTTTCTTAAGATACACGCTCCCTCCTTGATGATGCGTAAGTTAGATAGACTTTACTTAACCATTATCATCGCTTTCGATTCGCGGTAGTCGTCAACATATAATTCATAGAAGTAGATCCCCGTTGCGACATGCTGCCCGCTCTTATCCGCGCCGTCCCAGATATATCTGTATTCTCCCGGCTGCTGCACCTCCTTGTTAATGATTGATTTTACAAAATGACCGGTTATGGAAAATATCATCAGACTGACGACGCTGCTTTCAGATAAAGTGTATGATATAATGGTTTGCGCATTGAACGGATTTGGATAGTTCTGATGCAGTTGAAATCGGTAGGGGCCCGACGGTTCCCCCGGATCTTCAATACCGACGGTCTGATCGAAATAATAGGCTCCTATATCGGCCCTCGTCCCGTCCGGATCAAGGGAGAAATCCGGATCGCCGGCGTCTATGCAAGGTGAATTTGGCAACAGGTGATAATCGCCGGAAAATCTGTCAACGAATAATGGGTCGGCTTGAATATCGTGAGGGCCCGGCTCTATCCCGATATAATCTAGGGTCTCGTTGCCGAAAACCAGATTGTAATCCCAATCGACCTCAGCCGAATCTACTAATTGGCCATAAACCCCGCCGCCATAAAGACTAAATGCAATTATGTTATTCTTGAAAGAAATATTCTCATTTCGACCGCCTTGCGCACGAAGATGTATTCCTCCACCATCCCCATCATAATTCGATACCCGAGCTGAATTTCCCACGATTGTGTTGTTATATATTTGTCTATTAGAATTAGGACGTCCGCTTGTATAAATCCCTCCGCCCGCCACAGGTATATATCCACTCGCGGCTTCGTTATCGATAATAAGATTATATCTCAGGATACCCGAAACAAATCCTATCCCTCCACCCACTGCGCCGTGAGATGGCGAATAGACTATGTTACCGGAAACTATATTCCCTTCAATAACGACATCGTTTATGCCTCCAATACCTGTCCCCGAGTTGTCTTTTACGATGTTATTGCGGATTATCGTATTATGCCTGGAATAAATGCCTCCCCCTCCTCCCCAAAAGTCTTGCGCATCCTGGATAATGTTACCCACAATGAGAGGTGAACCGGTATAATTCTCAATTATTGCAGGACAATCATAAGGGCATGCGTCATATTCATAGATAATATTGAATCCTCTCAGCACGCATGTGCTGTCAACCGAATCTCCCTCAATTATCATTATGCCCCTTATAATTGTCACGTCGGGGCCATTAGAACTGGTCAGCAGAATATTCTTGTCCTCTATCGCCAATTCCTCAATATACTCCCCTCGTGCCACCAGCACGGTATCGCCGTTTTGGGCGGCATCTATACCTTCCTGTATGGTGGCGTAGTCTCCGGGGATGTTAATGATGACAGCAGAGGCAACAGGGGCTAAAAGCGCTGACGCTGCAATAGATATTATCACAAATATAGCTTTCATTGTCAACTCAACTCAAATCGCTTTTACATAAAAAAGATAATAACAACCGTTCTAATTGTCAAGAACTATTTTATCATTATCATCGCTTTCGATTCGCGGTAATCGTCAACGTACAGTTCATAGAAGTAGATCCCCGTTGCTACGCGTTGCCCGCTCTTATCTTCTCCGTTCCAGATATATCTGTACTCTCCTCCTGGTTGCACCTCCTTGTTGACGATTGACTTGATAAAATGACCGGTTATAGAAAATATCATCAGACTGACAGCACTGCTTTCAGATAAAGTGTATGATATAATGGTTTGCGCATTGAAGGGATTTGGATAGTTTTGATGGAGTTGAAACTGATATGGCCCGGACGGCTCCGCCGGATCATCAATCCCAACCGGCTGATCGAAATAATATGCGCCGATATCAGCCCTGCTGCCATCTGGATCTAATGGGAAATCCGGGTCACCCGCGTCTATGCAGGGCGAGTTGGGGAGAAGACTGTAATCCCCGGAGAACCTGTCAACGAATAATGGATCGGCTTGAACATCATGGGGGCCAGGCTCGATGCCTATGTAGTCGCCACCGCCGTTCCCAAAGACCAGATTGTAATCCCATTCCACATAGCCGGAGTCAAGAATGATGGCATAGACACCACCGCCATAGGGGTTGA
>CBEUCH010000019.1:0-61615 GCA_965541585.1 uncultured bacterium
TTCACTTTTATTTTTGTCTCGTTCTCGTCAGCGGCCCGGTGGTTAATTCCGCTTGTAGCGGAACTCTGCCAGCTGAGCTACCGAGGAGTGTTTTTCATTCAATTTTATTCTTGTCTCGTTCTCACAAGCAGCCCGGTGGTTAATTCCGCTTGCAGCGGAACTCTGCCAGCTGAGCTACCGAGGAGTGTAATAAATCTATCGGTAAACAATGAAATTCGTTTAGCAGATGTTGTCAAGGCAAATGTGGGCTGTTCCCGGACCTATGACATCCAGTCCTCGGGATCGACTCCCAGGCCGTCGGCGATCCGGTTCATATAATTGAAATAGGCGATCACCTCCACGGCGTCGGTGACCCCGCGATCGTCGAGGCCGGAGGATTTCAACCGGTCAATGTCCGTCTGCTCGATTGACCATGTTTCGGATGTCAATTTCTCGGCGAACCCGCAGAGCGCCTTATCCAGATTCGATAAGTCGGCTTTCCTCCAATCAGTCTTGACCGCCAGGGCCAAATCATCGTCTTTACATTCCGACCGAAACTCGACCGCATGCGCTTCCACTCAGTAATGACATTGGTTGGCTTTGGAGACGACCACCGCCATCATCTCCCTCTGGGCGCGGGAGAGAGGTGATTCTCCGTACATGACATCGCGGTAAAACTTTATGGATGACTCCAGGACCTTCGGATTATGCCCCTGAACGCTGACTACATTGGCTACGCTGCCGGCACGTTCTATAGCGGCGTCATATTGCTTTTTTAAGAAACCGTCGGCCTCATCCGGCCCGATAACTCTTATATATGCCAATCAATACCTCCCTCTGATGAGCAGCTCTAAAACCCACGGTTCAGTGAATACCACAGGGCAGGAATTTAGTCAAATTATCCTTTTCAGCGATAATCGCCTGATGTATATTGAGAACAAATGATATCAATGACAGCAATCCTGACCTTGACGTCTATCCTGATCTACGCCGGCAACTTCGAGGAAGGCGACTGGGTAACCTATACGGATTTCAGGTATGTGACCTCGGTAGCGATAAGCCAATCTGTCGTATATTTTGGCACTACCGGAGGTATTATCAGATATGACCGTTATGCAGGAAAATGGCTCGACCCCTTGACTGTCACCGACGGTATCCCGTCCGCGTGGATCGATAATATTGCCTTTGACCCCGACTGGGATAGGATCTGGGTAACAACGCCGGACGGTAACGCCTATTACCAGCCAATATTCAAGCAATGGTATCGAGGCGGGGATTTTCCTATTGAACTGGTGCACAACGACTTCGACCCCAAAGCCTTTCCTCTGCTGAACACCGAGTTCGGATACAGCTACCAGGAGGGCCGGCTGATGGATTTCAACATGCAGGAGTTTCCTCTAACCAGAGGAGTCAATGACGGTTATGACAGTCTTTTCGTCGGCACCTGGGGTATGGGCCCGGTCGTAATCAATACCCGTTACCGGGATGTAAGCATCATGCCATATGGCCCGTACAGCGCGAATATTTCGACTATTGTCAAGATCGGAGAGGAATTCTGGATGGGTGACGGTCTTGGAGGTCTTACCGGCGGGGCAATCAGCAAATTTGACAGGTTGACCGGGGATTGGCACTGGTTTCAACCCCGTTATGTGAATGGATTGGCCTCGTCCAAGCTAACGTCGGCAGCCGGTGGGAATAGTATCGTCTGGCTGGGGACGGAATACGGGCTGACTCGCCACGACAAGAAGGATAATAGTTTCACGGCTTATGCCGACTTCTCAACTCTGCCGTCGGTAATTATTTCATCCGTTGCCGATGACAGCCTGTGGGTTTTTGCAGGAACAGATAACGGTCTTGGCTATATCGGCAGGAAGGATTCAGGCAGCAAATCGAAAGGCAAGGAACCGGCCAATTCCACGAGCAAAGAAGATACCAGTCTGAGTAGCATCGCAACGATTGAGTTCGAACGGCAACGGCTGATCGGATGGCGCATTAACAATGTCGAGATCATCGGCCAATACCTGTATCTGTCAACCGATCGAGGGGCTCTACGGCGCCTTCTCGGCGAGAATACCGAATTCGAGTATGTTAATACGCCCAACCGGATGCTCTCAACTGAAATCTACGATATCGCCTCTTCCGGAGACAGTCTGTATTTCGTCACACGCAACGATGTCGTGATCATCGATTTAAAAACAGAGGAATATTCCACGATAACCGATCATAAGTATTTCGGACAATGGCGCCTGCGGCGGATCGAGGTTGACGGTAAGAACGTATGGGCCGCCACGGATATAGGTCTCTGGAAATACAGGTTAGAGGACGGCTACAGCCGGCTGTTCACCGTCGGCGATGGCATGATTTCGGATGATGTCAGGAATATCGTTCTTGACGGCGATTACGTCTGGATCGCCACGCCGGGCGGGTTGATTAGATTTTACTGGAGCGATCCGGGAAGAATTGACTGAACCCCGGGGTTGTATGTAAGTATAATCGGGAGCACCTTTGAATAACTCCGCCGGTTGTGTGTATCAAAAGATAAATGGGTGACCGAATTCTTGGGAATGAAATCTGAAAGAGAATGTAAATTGAAATCAGTTGTCAGGTTGTTTTTGGTATTTGCTCTGGCCTTATCATCTATTTCAAGTTCCGGTTGCTCCGGCAAGGAAGAATCGGGAACCGCATCTGTCGAAGAACTTAATCTTCCAAGCGAACTCTCGGATTTCATGATGGCCGATTTCGATGGCGATTCTCTTATGGAGATTCTGGCCTTATGCGCGGACCGCTATGCTCCGGTTCCAATCAGGAAAGGGTGCTTGTTCTATCAATCTGATGGAGCTTACAGGTCCGATCCGGATCTCGTTTTCGATATCCCCCCGGACGCGGTGGTCTTTGACATCGGCGATATCGACGGTGACAACAGCCCGGAGATTCTCTACCTCTCCTATGAGGGTCTTTATGCCTTAAAGGTAACCGATGGCGGGGTGGAAGACCCGCGTCTGGTAATAGGAAGAACAAGCATATTCTATCTCCCGACGAATGAATCCATCTCCTATTGGGATTTCTATAGAGTCTCGCCCCAGAGCAATCGGACATTCCTGCTGATTCCGACCTTCTCCAGTTTGTCTATATACTCTGTCGGTAACGGCAGAATTTCGCCGGTCACCGATATACCGATACAACACAGGGCGACAGCACAATCTCCCGGTATTTCGGAGATGAGAGACAGAATGGCGCTTACATATCAGTACTCCCTTCCTGTAATCGAATTTTGCGATTATAATGGCGATGGCGTGGAAGATATATTTGTTATCGATGATACGCGCATGTCCATCTTCGCAGGCACCTTCCAGGGAGGATTCTTAAAAGATCAGGATGACCGTTCGTATGAAAACCTCTGGCCGGAGGCTGAAGGTGGAAATACGGAGTTTAATCTGCAGGTGCAGGATCTCAACGGGGACGGCCTGGCGGATCTGATTGTCTCTCTCATCAGTGGAGGCGTCAAGAGCCTGGAATCGAACATAAAGATATATCTGTGTAACGCACGCGAGGGATACAATGAAACCCCGTCCTTTAGCCGCAACATCTCCAATTCAGCCGGTACGACCTATCTGCACGATCTCAATAACGACGGGCGTGTGGACATCGTGATACCGGCATTGAAGATCGGGGTCACGGCATTGATGAAGATGCTGATATTGAGCAGACTCGATCTGGGTCTGGATATATATCTCCAGGACGTCGGCGGGCGTTACCCCGACGAACCATCGTTGAGCACATCCATCAGCGCCACGGTGGATCTGAACTCCGGTAATATAAGTTATGGAGAGAATATCGCCGTAACAGGTGATTTCAACGGCGATAACCTTTCTGATTTCTTGATAGAAACCGGCGACGGCACACTGGATATCTATTTCGGGGCTATCGGGACGGTGCTGGCTGGTAAGCCGGGCTGGTCATATAGACTGCCCAAACCATCGAGCATACTGGCCGCCGACTGCGACAACGACGGCATTTCGGAAATACTGGCTTTCTATGGATCGGCAGAGGATGATCGGGGTAAGATCAGGGTGGTACGCGTCGGCAGGGAGGGAATGTAGGTTAATCCTCTGGCATTTGACTGCATGGAAATATAATCCGCCAGCATCCATCTATAAGACCGCATCTACTCTTCGTCCTTGAAATAATTATATCCTTAGATATAATATCATTCCAGGGGGTATTATTATGAGCGAGCATCTGCTTTTAGGATTGGCCACTATCATAGCGCTGGGTATTGTTGCGCAATGGCTCGCCTGGCGGCTGCATCTGCCGGCGATATTGCTCCTATTGATATCCGGCATTATAGCCGGCCCCGCCACCGGAATCCTCAATCCCGACGAGCTCTTCGGCGATCTGCTCTTTCCTCTGGTGTCGGTTTCCGTGGCGATCATAATTTTCGAAGGCGGCCTCAGTCTTCGAATCTTCGAGCTTCGCCGCGTCGGAAGCGTCGTCAGGAATTTGATTACTATCGGAATATTTATCACCTGGTCGTTAATTGCCCTGGCCGCCTATTTTGTTGTCGGCCTGCAGCCGGCCCCTGCCATATTGCTGGGTGCGATCCTGGTGGTATCCGGCCCCACGGTCATAATTCCGCTTCTAAGGCATGTCAAACCTATAGGAAATATCGGGTCGATAGTCAAATGGGAAGGTATCGTCAACGACCCGATTGGAGCCATACTGGCGGTTTTAGTCTTTGAGGTAATTCTGGCAGGCGGCATGCGCGAGGGATCATCGCTGGCCATCTGGGGCGTGGTCAAAGCTGTTATTGCCGGCGGAATGATAGGTCTGGCAGGGGCTTCAGCGTTGGTGATATTACTCAAACGATACCTGATCCCCGATTTTCTGCAAAATCCCATTGCCCTCATGCTTGTTGTCATCTGTTACACCGCATCGAATGCCATCCTGACGGAATCCGGTCTTCTGGCGGTAACCATAATGGGTATAGCGCTGGCCAATCAGAGATTCGTTTCTGTCAGGGATATCACCGAGTTCAAGGAAAGCATGAGAGTCATTTTAATTTCGAGCCTGTTTATAATCCTGGCGTCGAGGCTCACCTTTGAGCAGTTGTCTTTATTCAATGCGGCCAATTGGGTATTTGTCGGAATTCTGATTGTCATAATCCGCCCGGTAGCGGTTTTCGCTTCCTCATACGGTTCCGAGCTGAAATGGCGAGAACGTCTCTTTCTGGCCTGGATTGCGCCGCGCGGTATAGTGGCGGCGGCAGTGATCTCGGTTTTTGCCATACGTCTGGCTGAGATAGGCATTCCGGGTAGCGAAAGTCTCATGCCGCTGACATTCCAGGTGATCATCGGGACAGTGGCGATCTACGGTATCACCGCTCCCTTCGTAGCACGCTGGCTGAAGGTCGCCAAACCTGATCCGCAGGGCGTCCTTTTTGCAGGAGCACAGCCGTGGGTTCAACAGATTGCCAATACGCTCAAGGCCGAAGGGTTCCAGGTAGCCCTGGTCGACTCCAACTGGGGGAATATTACCGCCGCTCGCAGCGATGGACTTACGGGCCACTATGCCAATGTACTCTCCGAGAATCTATTGCACGAAATCCAGCTGGATGGCATCGGCCGCCTGCTGGCAGTGATACCCAATGACGAGGTAAACTCGCTGGCCACTCTGCATTTTGAGGATATCTTCGGCCGGTCGGAGGTTTATCAACTGCCGCTTACAGCTAAAAGCAGCGTTGAAAGCCGGGGGGTGATGCCCAGGCATCTTCGCGGAAGGTTCCTTTTCGATAAGAAGGCCACCTGCGATTATCTCGAGGCTCGCTTTCGCGGCGGAGCTGTCGTCAAGAAAAATTCGATAACCGAAGAGTTCGATTTCGCCGCCTTCAAATCGAAATACGGCGAGGATGCGCTGCCGATGTTTGTTATCACGGAATCGGGAAACCTGAAAGTCTGGACCGCAATCAGCCAACCGTTGCCGGAGCAGGGAGAGAAACTGATCAGCATTGTCGATGAACCCGAAGAGATACCGGAATCTGAGGAAAAAAAATAGCCGGGCAAGAGAACCCGGCTATTGTGTTTACATCGATGGTCTTTCCTATTTCAGTAACGTCATCTTCTTCGTTTCCGTAAATTCGCCCGCCTGAATTCTGTAGAAGTAAATACCGGACGACCGATCCGGGGCATCCCAGATCATATGATGAGAACCGGCTGGCTGAGCAGCGTTCACCAGAGTTGTAACGCGCCGGCCGAGAATATCGAAGATATCGATAGTCACATAGGAATCCTTCGGCAGATCGTATTGAATGGTGATAGAGGCGTTGAACGGGTTGGGATACGGCGAGGAGACCAACAAATGCCTGGGAAGATCGACCATCTGGTCGTCAGATTCACGCTTGGGGGAACCTGATACCAGATCGCTCTCCCACCAGGAAACATTCCCGACTACGCCGGTCCCTGCGCCGATAACGTCGATGTCGGTATCGCCGTCGAGATCTACCGCATAGACCTCCCATGCCCCTTTGTAAGCGCTCGTGATTTGCTTTTCGTCGAAGCTGTATCCGCCGAGGTTTTCCCACCAGATAATAGCGTCCTCGTTAGGGGCGGCGGCCATAACATCGGGAAGACCGTCGCCGCTCAAATCGGCAGCGTATACATCCATGGTTCCGGTGAAGTGGCCGGTAATCTGATGCTCGATCCAAACCGGCTCGTACGAGATTCCTACATATTCCCAGAGGAGGATAGTTTCGGGTTCAAAGGCGGCGCCTGCCAATATATCGATGTCGTTATCGCGATCTATATCGATAGCAAAAACGTCAGAAGCTCCATTGAAGCGCGAAGTAAGAACATGTTCCCTGAAGTTCTGGCTGCCATCGTTCTCGAACCACGAGATCTTATCATCATCCATGGCCGCTCCCAGAACATCGATATCACGATCAAAATCCATATCCAGGGCATAAATGGAGATTGCGTAGTTGAAATCGCTTACGATAACCACTTCACGGAAGTCCATTTGGCCGTCGTTGACCCACCAGCTGATTCTGTTGTCTCCGGCCACCGCGCCCAGCACGTCCATATGGCCGTCGCTATTTAAGTCGACCGTACTGATGTCGAGTACTCCGTAGCCGCCGTTGACCCGGATTTCCTGGAAGTTCTGGAAACCGTCGTTTTTCCACAAGTAGAAGCCGTTGACATACTTTCCTCCGGCGACTATATCGATATCGCCATCTCGATCAAGATCTGCGGCATGGACGGTAAATGCGCCGTCGACATTCCCGCTGATATAATGTTCTCTCCACGGAAAAATCTGCGCCGGCCCGCGGTTTTCCCACCAGATAACGGCATCTTCGTTGAATGCCACCGCCAGCACGTCCTGATCCCCATCTCTGTCGAGGTCTATGGCAAAGACGTCGTGGCTACCGGTTAAATGACCGGGTATCTTGTGTTCTGTCCAGGTTATTTCCGCAGGAGGCATAGCCATTTCCGCCGCCGCCGCGAGATTAATACGGCCATGTCCCAGTTCCAATGATTTTCCGGTTCCGGGGTCGTAATAATATCCGCCGACCTGGTCCGCCGACTCATTGATTATTTCGCGAACCTCCACATTGCTCAATGTCGGGTCCAGAGACCAGATCACTCCCGCCAGCCCTGCCACGTGGGGGCAGGCGGCGGAGGTTCCGTTGAAGGTCGGCGTATAATTGCCGTACAAGGAGGTCGTATAGATTTTCACGCCGGGGGCGGCGCAATCGAGCTCGGGTCCGTAGCTGGAGCCCCACCCTTCTCCGTCGCAACTTGACGGGTTTTTCCGCTCGTCGCAAGGGCTGCTCGCCGCAATCGCCATGGCCTCGGGATAAATCGCGGGATAGTTCACCGATCCATTGGTGTTGCCCGCCGAGAAGCAGACCAAAACGTCGTTCGCATAGGCATTAACAATAGCATCGTGAACCGCCGTATAATCGCCGGAGGACATTCGCCAGGAATTCGAGAGCACCAGCCCGTCAAAATCGGGCCGCCGCGACGTGGCATAATTGATGGCATCGGCACGGTTCTGGTTCTGGCCGGATGTCAAGCTTACTCTAAGAGGCATGATCTGGCAGAGATGGCCGATTCCGGCGACACCGATAGCATTGTTGGTAACCGCCGCCGCTATCCCCGAACATTTGGTGCCATGTCCGTAAGTATCATCGGGAGAATCGTCATTGGGGTCGGCAAAATCCCAGTCGTGGCCGTTGCGAGGCAGCAGATTGCCCGCCAGATCGGGATGATCGAGGTCCATGCCGGTATCGATAATGCTGATTACAACCCCGGGATCGCCTCTGCCGATATCCCACCCGGGCTCGGCATCAATATCATGATCCCCGTAAGGAGTGCAGCCGGAACATGTTGGAATCTGGCCGGTGTTTTTCAAGGCCCATTGCTGATCGAAATATTGATCGTCGGGCGTAAAACAGAAATCATTGTAGGAAATGATCGACGGTTCTGAAAACTTAACCTCCTTGTATTTGTATAGCTTGCGGACGGTTTCAAAATAACCCCTTGTCTCCGGTGCGCTTATCGTGAAATAACCGGGCGTCCATTGCCTCCGGACCACCGAAGAACCCACCTCCTCGATAATCGCCGTCATCCGGGATTCGGCCACGCCATCATTAAAACGAACCGTCAATTCGGTCGGAACACAATACTTTATGAAGTCTTCCTGATCGATGTAAGCCGGAGCCGCTCGATTCACCATCGGGTCGGCTTCGAGCAGATCGATAACGTCGCCTGCGGCGAGTCCGTCCGGAATGCGATAGACTCCAACGAGTTTTTGTCGATCCAACACCTGAGCCCGATCCAGGTTGTAGGTCCCCTCAAATGCGTCGAAATCCGCGCCCCGGTTGAAAACGACCACGATCTCTTCGAGCGATGGCTCAAATTCAAACGTCTTACCGAAGAGCGTATCATGATAATAGGTGCTTTTCTCGTGAACGTATCCAAGCGCGGAGAATTGCGGTACAAATAAAATCGACAGAAGTATAAATGTCACAAATCCTTTCATAATCTCCTCCTTGAAATTAAGGTTTGGTTGTGGCAGATGGCTGTTTCTCAGATTAATTACTATTCGTACCTCCTTTCGAAAATGGTTAAAGTTACATACGGTTACTGTGAGGTCCTTACATTTGACAACATGGTTGATATATTTGTAAAGATACAATGTTTGAAACTAAGTGGTATCTTACTATCCTTAATACAGATAGTGTAAACGCCTATCAGACACATATGCCCGGATCCAATCCCCCGCTCAGAACCAAGATGCTATACAACGAGATTAAGTATCAAAGCGCACGTCGGCTTGTCTTGATGGATAATAGTATAATCGGGTGACGTCTGTCAAGAGAAATCTGAAATAATTATCACATTATGTCGATTTTATTTGTTGTAACCTTTAAATGACGATACTTGTTTGTCGAATTGACACACGATCGGGCAGAACAGTATCTGATATATTATTAAAGCCGAATATCCAATACGAATTTTGATACCCGTGATTCCGGTGATCTGTAAATTTCGTACAAGAGCCGAAGCGGATAGCGTCCATATCGAAAATCCGGGCCGCTGGAATCGTTGGGGCGAGGAATGACCGATAGCGTGGCGATCGATCGGAAGCACCGTGACTGAGAGCATTCAGCGGAAAGGCAGTTATTAGTAAAGAGGGCATTTTTTCAATTTTCCTTGAAGAGTCTATCCTCATTGATTAAATTCCTCCTGGAGTTTAGCCTATGCCTGCAAATTTGCCGCCACAATATTACGAGCTCGAAAGAGAATTCAAAAAAGAGAAAGACAGTCATGAGAAATTGCGGCTGGCCAAGGAGCTTTTGGCGCTTATGCCGAAGCACAAAGGGACGGATAAGCTTCAAGCCGAACTCAAAGCCAAGATATCGAAACTGAAGAAACAGATCGAGGGCGGCGCCAAAAAGCACGGCGCCCGGCGAGTCGATTCACATGACCATATCGATAAAGAAGGCGCGGCCCAGATCATCCTGATCGGCCCTCCCAACTCGGGGAAATCGAGCCTGCTCGATATCCTGACCAATTCCAAACCGCTCGTCGGCGATTATCCATATACCACGCGCGCCCCGATGGCCGGAATGATGACCTTCGAAACCGTCCAGTACCAATTGATCGACACGCCGCCTATCTCGGAGGAGCAGTTTGAGTCTTTCATGCCGAACTTGATCCGCCAGGCCGACCTGATTGTGGTGGTGGCCGACGTTTCCACCACAGGTGTCGAAAATCGTCTAAAAGCGCTGTTTAATCGATTGGAGGAAAAAAGAATTATCCTGACTTCGATGATTCCTGAGAAGATCGACGATCCCCGATTTGCCCACAAGAAAGCAATCATAGCCGCTCATAAATTTCTCGATGAAAACAGCGAAAGCGGCCTGGATAAGATCAGGAAGCGCTATTCGGAATTTACAATCATCCCCACATCCATTCTCGATGAGGGCTCGCTGGATAATTTCAGGACTGCCATTTTTGACTCGCTGGGAATAATGAGAGTCTATACCAAGCGTACCGGGCATGAGGTGGATTACACCGATCCGATCGTTCTACCGATCGGGGGAACGGTCGAGGATGCCGCCAGGGCGATTCATAAGGATTTCGCCCACAAACTAAAATTCGCCAAGATCTGGGGCGAGGGGAAATTCGAGGGCCAGAGAGTGAAAAACAGTTTCATACTCTCCGATAAAGACGTTATTGAATTCCATATTTAGTTTTAGCACAGGGTAAACTCAAACGTTCAAAAGGCAGATGCCTGCATAAAAAACCAGACCGGAAACCAGGGCGGTTTGTCTATTTGCCTGTGGCGGCCTCAAGCCTCCGGATGCGGGCCTTCAACGTCTCCAGATTTTCATTTTCGGGATTGCCGTCCACGAAAGCCTTGAGCCAGTGGATGGCGCTGGAGGTATCGTATAATGCAGTCTCATATAGATTCGCGAGCCTGATGGGAGCGAATCTCCCCTCGGGCAGAAGTGGAAAACTCTGATATAATTGCGTGAGTATCCGGGCGGCTTGGTCGTGATCCTCTTGCTCGGTGTAGCATCTCACCAGATATCCCATAGCCCGGGAGATGGAGACGGGGTTTTGCCCGGTCAGATCTGCATACTTGCTGATATATTTCTCGGCGTTATCAAAAGCTTTTTGCGCCAATTCAGTCTGCCCCCTCGACCTGTAACGATTGGCTATATACAGGGCGGCCTCGAAAGCCTTGTCCGTACCCGGGAAACTACCCTGAATATAATCCAGCTGACCCTTGGATAATTCCCATTTCCCTTCCATGTCGTAGCAGAGCGCGATTAGATAATTGGCATCCAGAATAGTCGCCTGGTTCACATGAGGCAGCCTTTCGATGTTGCCGACGGCCTGACGAGATTCGGAAAACATTCTCCGTTCAAACAGGCTGAGACCCAGCCCCAGGTAAGCAGAGGCCAGTTGCCCGTCATCGGGATGGGATGAGATAAACTCCCGGTAAGTTTGTTCGGCTTTTCTGGAATCTCTCAGATTGTTCATATAGATGTTAGCAATCATCATCAATATATTCGGAGAAATAATCCGCGTGTTTTCGTTCCGGGTCGATTGCAATACCTCTATTGCTTCGGTAAACCTGCCTTGCTTTAAGTAGCTTGCGGCTATTTTTCCGGTAGCGGCGGCTTCCAGCGGTGAATCGGGGTATTTTTGGATAAGGTCATTATAATAGTCTCTGGCAGTTTCCAGCCGTCTTCCGAATTCTAGCGAGTTACCCGCCATCAGCCACATTTCGGCGGCCTTAATGGGGGCGGCGAGTGCATTGAGATTGAGGCTGTCGGGCGTGATAATTCTTCTGTAACCGATGGCCAGAGAATCGTAAGATGCTGCTGCCTCCGGAAATCGCCGGGCTTTCTCCATCGTCAGGGCAATTAAGTTTATGACGCCGTTTTCCCGTAGATCATCGGTGGCGGGGTGGCCAATTACGGCCTCGAAATGGAACAGGGCCTTGTCATACATCTCTTGGTCAAGGTATATGATCCCCATTCTGGTATTCGCCATTAAAGCCAGCGCCCAAGCTTCTTTTTTTGCATCGGCGGCATCAGCAACCTCCTGGCTATCCCGGGGCGGCGAGATCTTGAGTGTGATGGCCGCATATGCCTCAACCAGAGAGTTGAGATCCTCCTCTGACAGCGAAGGCCCTTTTATCGATAACTCTTTGCCCAGCCGGTCGGCATCGGCCATCATCTTCTCCATTTCGAACCGAATGCCTATATCGGTCTTCTTACCGCAGCCGGTAAAGAGCGATAATGACAAGACTGAGACCATAAGGAGAAAGACGGGTGTTCTAAGGTCTCTGAATCTCTTCACGTCTCCTCCAATAGAAGATTATCGACAACCTGCTCCTGCATCACCCAACTATTACCCCGGAGCATAATTTCAAGTTCCGTGTTAGCAGTATACCATTATTATTTTTCGGAAGAAACAACAGATATATGAGAAAGTCATCTATTTGAAGCTATTCTCCGGGTGTCGGGCAGATACATAAGCCTTCGACGGTTCAGGTGAAATCCAATTATACTATGGAGGGGCCGCCCCTCCGGCAATTTTATCCTTTAGATTCGCTGTCTTTAATATATTTCTGTATCGCCTGCCACTGTGTGGGGCCGTCCAAGCCTACCTCCTCGAGGACTTTTTCCGCCTTGCCGCTGCCGGGGTAGATACCCCGCAAGTATGCAAACAATGAATGCTTGCGGCCGAAATCGGATGTTATCCAGTAATACATGGTGGGCATGGTGAAATCGGTGATCCCCATGGCCTCATGTCTTCTTTCCTCTGGCAAGATTGCTTTTTGCCTGTCTTCAGGAAGGAGGAAGAAAAGCTCGGCGCTCGAAACGTAATAGACGTTGATGTTGTAATTGTTATCATCCAGATGAGGCAATACGAGCGGGACAAAATCGTTGGCGACAGCGCTTCCCTGAATAATGATCGTGCCATGATATGGCTTTTTATCCGGGTCGCCCTTGCGGAACTGATATACACCTTCGACCGCAGCCGTGGCCGGGGGCAATTTGTATTTTTCTCTGTCGAATACCGTCTCGTTGGGGCGGGTAACGAATGGGGCCAGAAGCGAGGGTCTCTTTTTCAAACCCTCGATCGTAAGGGGCCATAGCTCCTGCGGATCCCAGGGCGTGATTGTAATGGCGTGTCCTCTAGGGAAATTTTCCTGCAGTAGCTGGAGAGCCTGCGGATCGGCGTGAGTGGGGCCGTCCTCTCCGGTCTTCAACCCGGCATGACCGCAGATCATAATGAAGGTTTTGAACGGTTCACCTGAAAACGCGTGTCTGGCCTGCTGGCTGATACAGTGAACCCTGGCGGCGATATGCTCCAGTGCGGCGATGAAGGCCGCATAAGACGCAGTTACCCCGATATGATATCCGAATGACGATAGACCGGTCATAAACGCGCCCAGAGCATCTTCGCAGATACCACCGACTGCGATGAGGCGGGATTCGGGATTATTTATAAAATTGTAAAATCCATCGGGAAAACCATCCCCGAGCTTGTTTACCGATGTTGAACCCAGAAGATCTGCAGCCCCGGCGATGAACGCTCCCCCGGTTAGATCATTCAGGTAACCGAGAGACTTTCCCAGCTCCCCTCGCAGCGTCGCCTGTGTCCCTGGTTTGAGCTTCAGCTTTTCAGGAATCGCCTTTGAATCTATTGAGCTGTCTGTATACAGAAGGCTCAGGTCGGAAACACCTTCGCGGGGAGTACGCCCCAGGGCGGCAAGACGTTCCCTGCTCTGACGGATTTTTTCTCCGACATAGCCCGACATGTCCGTTTCTCGTTCGGCCACGTCACGCAAAATGAGCAATGTATCGAAATAGAGCTGCTCGATTTCTTCCGGTGATTTTTGATCCGCATGACGGGGGAATTTTACTTTGAAAGCCGTCTCGAACTCCCTTAAGGATTCATAATATTCCGGCGAGCAGAATTTATGCCCCGCCCCATGAGACTTTTTCCCCTCGATCCCGTATTTCCAGCCCTTTACTGTCTTGTAAACTATCGCTGTTGGCTGATCGTTAATCCCCTCCCTGGCCAGTTGCTGCGCGCGTATGATCATATCGTAATCGAAACCATCAGGAACCCGGATCACATTCCAATCGTGAAGGTAAAAGAACTCGAGGGGGTTCCACTGAACATAGTCGCCGGGTAGATCCCCGTCACGACAGACCCTGTTGGAATCGATGGAAGCCTGATTCCAGTCAACATGGACGATCAGATTCTTTAGCTGGGCCGTGGCGGCTGCTGCTGAAGCCTCGGAAACCCTTCCCGGGGTCATCCCTCCTTCTCCCTCAATAATGTGAACGGTGGGAGCGTTGCGGCCGTATCTGTCAAGAGCTCCCAGAGCCAGACCATAGGAGGCGGGGATGCCTACGCCCGACGGCCCGGTGGACAATCTCAAAAACGGCGTTAGCGGCGTCGGATGACCGTCGAGCGGCTTGGCCTTAAATTTCTTGAAAAGAGGGGTATCCTGAACAGGATTCCTGCGGAAACCGAGCATGTCCTCGAGGCGAAGTTGTTTTTCCGGCTCCGGCAGTAGATCGGGTTGGCTGGCGCGAACCATCTCGTTGCGGGAGGCCCACATGGCATAAAGACCCAGCGCCTTATGGCCTGCGGCGTAGCTGATGAGGTCGGCATCAGGTTGGTCAGGGTCTCCGATGTTGTAGTCCATGGTTTCGATTATGGCCGAAGCAACCATGTGCCCTGAGGATACGCTGCCTCCCGGATGACCCGACGTGGGAACAAAATTGTAGAGGATAGCGCATAACGTACGATACCAGAGATCGTATTTATCCAAGGCGCTGATGGTTTCTGCGCTCACGGGGTTGGGTTGATCCGGGAGTTCGGAAATGTCGATATAAATGCCTCTCCTTGCCCCGAACTCCAGCTTCTTATTGGCGATTTTATTTACAAACATGGTCCCTTCCTCTTGAATCTATTCAATTCATTTAGCCGATAAGATATACATATTGTCTTAAGCGTCAAGCGCCATTTTTCACAAGCTTTGAGCTATCGGAAACGATAATTGTTTGCCTTTATACGCAATCGGGAATAGATTAGATAGGAACCGATACATGCTTTCGAGCGGAGTCGCAGAAGAACGTGAGGGGTACTATGAATCAAGGATGTTTTATTCGATGCGCAGGATCATTTCGGATCGTTGTCGATATTTTTCCTTAAAGGAGTCCGGATTTGTCCTGGTTTGAAATAGTACTTTTTATCTTAACTGTAGTCGTTATGCTGATAGGCCTGGTGGGCGTAGTTCTGCCGGTTATGCCGGGAGTGCCGATCATTTTCGGTGCGGCTTTATTATATGCTCTGCTTACCGGTTTTTCGACCATCAGCGGTCAGACGCTGATCATCTTCGCTCTATTGACCGTCTTTTCAATTGTTCTCGACTGGATAGCAAGCGTCATGGGTGTGAAGAAAATGGGCGGTTCTTATGCCGGTATGATCGGTGCCTTTATCGGTATGGTTGTAGGCTTCTTGCTACCGGGGGTGGGCCTCATCGGTTTTATCATCGGCGCTTTTGCCGGGGCCTACGCAATGGAGCTTCTAATCAATAAAGATACGCGGGTTGCACTGCGGGCCGGCCTGGGAAGCTTCTTAGGTTTTCTGGCAGGCGGATTGATGAAATTTGTAATTGGCGTGATTATCATCAGCATTTTTGTCTGGCAAGTTTTTTCTTGAAATGCAGCTTTTGCTATGGAACCTATCCCCGGTGTGATTTCCGATCCGGGTCGCCCTCAAATGTGGATCTTGACAACAAGGTCGGGATTATTCTTATTATGCAGTCTGAAGAGTTCGAAGTAACGTGAGGAGCAATAAAGGCAAGGTCTCGAGAAATGGGAACAACAGCGAGGAGATGATGAACATTAGAAAAACCGCAGCTTCCGTTTTAATTATAGGCGCTATCATCGTCGGAACTGCAGATGCGCAGAAGCCCGAAAGCTTTGACGAAGCAAAATCGCTGTCGGCGAGTCAAAACAAGCTACTTCTCCTGGAATTCTTTCGCGAGGGGTGAGAGTACTGTGAGCTTTCCGCTCGTGAAGCGGAATCGGAGGATGTCATTAAGAATGCCGTGCAATCGTTAATACATTTTCCGCTAAATGCCAAGGAAGGCGAGGGCGTCGAATTATCCAGACAGTATAAGATAGGAAGTCATTTTCCGGTCTTTATTCTGGCAAATAGCTCCGGCGATATCATATACCGCTGGACCGGCTATACGGGATCGAGTCGTTTTATCAGTTCCCTGAAAAAAGGATTATCGGATCTTACAACTCTAGATGAGCGTATAGGCAGACTACAGGCCAACCCCTCGTTCTCTGATGCTTTATTTCTTGCCAGCTATAACTCCGATGCGGGGGAACATTTGAAAGCCGTGGAATATTACCGGCAGGCGGGAAGCCTCGCTACAAGAAAGGGTTCCGATTATTCGTATGAGATTTTCCAGAATACCGCTAATGCGGTATGGAAAGATATGACTGAGTTCGATGAAGTCCTGCCCGCCGCCGATGGAGTATTGAACTCAAAGAGAAAAGGAACGAATAATATCGTCAAGATGACGCGGATGATGACCAGGCTGGCGCGGAAATTTGATAAGACGGATAAAATAGCGAAATACCTTCAGGCAGGCATCGATGCGACGGCAAATGGCCGCACTGAATCGGTCCGGAAATCCAACAGGCTTTTTTCGGCCGATTACGCATTATATGTTAGAAAAGATACGCTCGAGGCGGTCGAGATCAAAAAAGCAGGTATGGGGGATAACTGGTCGTCCAATCCGGAAAAATATTATGGATACGCCAAATGGTGTCTGGAGAGAAAGATAATGCTCGTAGAAGCGGAACATTATGCACGCGAGGCGGGAAAACGGGCGTATGCCGGCGAGTTCAGGGCGACAGTGCTGAATACGCTGGCCGAGATGATCTATATCCGCGGCGATACGAAAGAAGCGATCAGGCTGATCGAAATGGCTATCGAGCAGGACCCGGAAAACGATTCTTATAAGGATCAGCGGAAACGCTTCCAGGAGGATTTGGGGGGCTGAGAAGAGAAATTGGATTTCGGATCATTCTAAAGCAATTGGCAGCCGGAGGCCTGATCAGGTTTCCATTCATTTTGAATTCCGGAATTAAAAGGGTGTATATGTTAACGAGAAATATGAGTATTTTTCTGGGAATATTGCAGCCAGGGAGAATCCGGAGGAAGATTACCCTTGTTTATTCCTGTTTGCAGACCTAACTTGAGAATTGTTTTGGAGGAATATTCAACAAACCGTAAAGGAGGCGAGGGATGGCTTTTGAAAGCGATAGCATAGAGGAATTTTTAAGAAAGATTCCACGCAAGAGTAAAAGGAGACTCATTGTCTTGGGCATCGGGGCGATTGCGGTGATCGCCTTTCTGGCCACAACCTTTTATTCGGTGCGTACGGATTCGGTGGGCGTGATCCAGCGTTTTGGGGGATATACCAGAACCACTCAGCCCGGGTTGCACATGAAGATCCCATTAGGAATCGAGGTGGTTACCACGGTGCCGGTGACGCGCATTGAGACCCTGGAATTTGGTTTCAGAACGGCACGGCCCGGAGTCAGGACGACTCGAAGCAAGCAAGCTTTCCTGGGCGAATCTTTGATGCTGACCGGAGACCTCAACGTGGTGGTGGTTGATTGGATAGTCCAGTATAAGGTGAAAGACCCCAAGGAATTCCTTTTCAATGTGGTGCACGTGGAAGAGACTATTCGAGACGTTTCCGAGGCTGCCATGCGTCAGGTGGTGGGAGATAGAAGCGTGGATGGCGTCCTTACGATCGAGCGTATCCTGGTCGGCGAGGAGGCGGCGCGGAGTATGCAGGAGATTCTGGATGGCTACAAGGCAGGTATCCAGATAGTGACCGTGAAGCTTCAGGATGTGACGCCGCCCGATAAGGTCAAGCCGGCGTTCAATGCCGTCAACGAATCCAAGCAGGAAAAAGAGCAGATGATCAACGAGGCCATGAAGGAATACAATACCATTATCCCCAAAGCCAGGGGGGAGGCCGAAAGGATGATCAAAGAGGCTGATGGTTACGCCATCGACAGGGTTAACCGGGCCGAGGGAGACGCCTCGCGATTCGTTCAGCTCTTTAAACAGTATGCCAGGGCCAAGGATGTTACGCGAAGACGACTATATATGGAGACCATGGCCAAGGTCCTCCCGCAGGTGGAGAAGAAATATATCATCGATGAAAGCGAAAATGGAATTCTCAGGCTCCTCCCCCTGGGTGAGTCTGGCGCTATCACATCGAGAAAGGGGCAAGGACAATGAAAAATATAAAATTGATCATCGGCGGGGCCATTGCCCTTGCAGTTCTCATCGTGCTTTCCAGCGCTCTGTATACCGTGGATCAGACGCAACAGGTGGTCATCACGCAATTCGGAGAGCCGATCAGAGTGGTGAAGGATCCGGGGCTGCATATCAAGACCCCGTTCGTTCAGCAGGCCACGACTTTCGAGAAGCGGATCCTGGAATGGGACGGCCGCGCTACCCAGATTCCCACCAAGGATAAGAAATTTATCCTGGTTGACACCTACGCTCGCTGGCGGATAGCCGATCCGTTGAAATTCTACCAATCCGTCGGGGGAGAATTAGGAGCCCAGACGAGACTGGACAACGTCATCGATGCCGCTGTGCGGGACATCGTAACCGAACAACTCTTAATCGAGGTGGTCAGGAACTCCAACCAGCCCCTGGTGCAATCGGAGGGCGAAGAGATAGAGAGAGAGGTGCTGGAAATCGAGAAGGGGCGGGAGCAACTCACGCGTGAAATTCTCGAAAGAGCCCTGGAGATGACTCCCCAGTATGGGATCGAGTTGGTCGATGTTCGGGTGAAGCATATCAATTATGTCCAGAGTGTGCGGGAAAAGGTTTTCTCGAGAATGATCGCCGAGAGAGAGCGGATTGCCGAGCAATACCGTTCCGAGGGTCGGGGTGAGCGCTCCAAAATCCTGGGAGATATGAAAAGGGATCTCCAGAAGATTACATCCGAAGCCTACAGGACGGCGCAGGAGATCAAAGGCAAGGCCGACGGACAATCTACAAAGATCTATGCTAACGCTTATAGCAAAGACCCCGAGTTCTATTCATTCTTGAAGGCCCTTGAATCTTACCCTGATGCTATAGGTAAAGAATCCTGGCTTATACTGACCACCGATTCGGATTTCTTTAGATATTTGAAGAGGATACGCTGAGCGCAGGCAGCTAAATTAGAGCATTACGCGGTGTCGGGTCTCGAGACCCGACACCCGCCTCTGTCGGGGAACTTGTGGCGGAACTCTTCTTATAGTTGATACGTAATATTCATCAAGGGAGGATATGATCCATGAGTATTACCGACATCAAAATCAAAACGGCTACTCTCGTATTAAGTGTTCTGATAATGAGCTGCACCAGCTATTCGACCAGACAGCTTTTGAATGTCCATCTGGAGATGTCTAAAGCCAATGTTATGTCGGTTCTCGACGAGCCGGCTACGGTGCGTGAATCGTTGACGAACAGATACGGGCAGCTAGTTGAGGTCTGGGAATACGAACTGTATAAGCCGAATCACACGTCACCGACGCCATACTGGATGTATTTCCACGACGGCACGCTGGTGAAGTGGTGCGAAGGCGGAAGTTGGAGAATCTGGGAGGAGAGAGCAGACGAAATATATGAAATGAGGTTTCCGGAGTAGGATGGCCCAATTATCTTAAATCTCTATATGACCCGCCCAGCCGGGATGGGGCTTGAAGCCGAACATAGGATCTTTATTCCGGGGATCGAACAACTTCTCCGCTAATAATTCTTCCCCATCTGTCAAGACATCTATCTCGCCGGGCGAAGGGAAATGCGAACTATCATCACTCATCAAATCAAATTGCCGTAGTTTATTTATATCGAATCCCATCAGCCTGGTTGTCACCAGGTCGACCGCCAGGGGATTCTCCCCGGCCACCAGGCAGCCGCAGGCCTTTGCCGCGGGAGAAAGAGGGCCGTTATTTTCACCACCGATTATGCCATCGACAACGCAGAAGAACTTTCTTTGGACCCTATCACGGATTTTCCCATCGGAATCAGCGTAAGCTATGATCCTGGCTAGGTCAGTGGTCATCCGCCAGGCAGAATCGTTGCCGTGCCAGTTCCCGGCATCACGGTTGAGGGTTTCATATGATATACCGCGAATGGGCTTGATCAGGTTACGGTAAAAGGCCAGCGACGTCTTATAGGCTAGATCTCCCCACCTATTTTGCCTGGCCAGGGCGTGATCGTAAAGCCATCGCCGGGCTCTGGTAAACAGGCGATCAGTTTTTAGCTGATTGTCGGGAAGTTGGTCGCCACCGGAATCGGGAGCTCCCAGCCGGTAATGGATCAGGTAATTCTTATTTGTATTTATTCCAACAAGTCCTTTCAGATTAAGAGTAACGCCGACTTTTTTGTGAACTTTCATCTTCGGGACTGAAATGAAAACATCGGCGGATAAAACGGTCCTGGAGACGCAATATTCATGAATTGCCCCGCGATGATGTCTTATGGTTTCGCTTCGGTTATAATCAGCACCGTAATAATCTTCACCTGGCAGCCCATAAAACCGGCTTTGCTCTCCGAGATTGATAATTACGCTGCCGAGTGGATCGCCGGGGCGGGATTCTCTATTTGACGAATACGCCGGAATGGTGGGATCTTTCAGGGCAAAATTTCTCAAATCGTAGATCTCGATATCAAACCCAAATTTCTCGTTATAGAAGGATTGAATAGAATCCAGCCGCAAGGCGGCCATCAGTTGATTCCAGTTGCAATCCATCTGGGGAGCGTCGGCTATGATTATCCGGCCCGATCCTTTCAGCGCGATAAAGGCGTAATCTATCAAAGCTCTTAATATCGATGGATGGGTGACGACGGAGAATAAATCATCACCGCTGGAATTGAAGCTCAAGACGAAATTGGGCTTTATTAAGACCGTCTGCCCAGGATCGATGATAGCCCCGAGCGGATTCCATTGCGATGTGCCGTAGCGGTCACTGTCATATCCAAGGCGATGCAGAAGGTTTCTTAACAGATTATATGGATGATTTGAATTCTGCGAACGTTCTGCAAACTGGAATTCAGGGTAGCGGGTGTCCGGATGGAATGGAGGATCGTCGTTATACTCGGGGATCGTGGTTCCGGCTGCAACTCTCGCCAATCGAACATCTTTCGAATATTTACAATTGATTGCCATATCAGCTAGGGGTAATGTATTTATGTTGCTGTTTAACTGTCCCGGATTGTGCTGCCTTGCCGTCGCTCTTTTCCCTGGATCTTAATGGTTTCATTATCGATAAGATAGTCACAAAATCTCCCTTTCGCGGTATGAACAGGTCAGCCAGCCGAAAATCAGTGGTCTTCGTCAGATATATAATCATGTATATGGAAACCACACAGAATGACAGCGATGTTGACAGAGCAGCCCCGTTAATCCCGTAAGCCGGTATCAGAAAGACATATCCGATACAGTTTAGAATAAATATGGGGATCCATATCAGGGCGGCCGGCCAGGGATAGCCGCGACCGGCCATGTCTCCGGCAATTATCACCTGCAACCCGAGCAGGAATGCCCCGGGCAAAATTATTAAAAGGGCATTTGCCGATGGCAAGAATTCAGGTCCGAATAATAGCGTTATGATCGGCTCAGCCCCCAGCGCCAGAGTGATAAAAAGCGGCAGGAATAAAGCGTTCATTGTTCTTAGTACCTTCGCCGTAAGATCTTTCGAATCTCCGCCGGCTACACGGGGGAAAAGAATGCCACCGATGACCGAGGGGACAATTATCAGAAGTTCCGAGATCTGCTGCGCAACTGCAAACAGCCCGGCGTCCGATATTCCTCTAAAATGATTGACGAAAAAGATACCGGAGCGAAGAGTGGCCATTGCGAAAATAGTAGCGATATACGGTCTGCTTCCGTAGAAAAACGATTTCGAAACCAGCTTTATGTTAATAGACTCGCTCCCCGGCGAGACTCTTATATACCAGTAAATATAGAAGGCCACCAGCAAAGCTATACCAGCAATAACTGAAATCATATATTTCTCGAAATCATGATCGAACACGATCAGCATCAATAGTGCGGCACCCAGAAAGATAATTCGCTGACCGGTGTTAAAAATATTATATGCGATGATCCTGCCCAATCCCAGGAATGCCTGCGAAAAGAGATTTCCCCACAGGAACAAAGGCAGCATCAAAAGCGTAACCGCGAGAAGAGCACCGTCGATACCGGCTACCATTCCCGGCTGGTAGGTATGGATAAAGTAAAACGCCATACCGCATATCATTGAACCTGCCAGGCCAACGACGATCGATTGTACTCCGAGCGCTCTCGCACTATTTCTGTCCTTTGCGATGAAGTAGGTATTGGACGCAGCGAATCCAAAAACGCCAAAGCTGGCCGACAGAACGATAACGGTCATGATTATTCCGTATATTCCTCTCCCCTCCGGTCCCAGAATTCTACTGATAATTATTGAAGTTCCGAGGCCCCCGAATAGAGCCACGGCTTTGAGAATTATTGTTGTGCTTGCAGAATGTATAAACCGCATATCGATCCCATCGTAAAGTCTCTATTGTCATTCTATCGGAAAAATATTAATTTTCAAGAGGGACTGATGATATTTAGTACGCTCAATTGGATGGAATATGCTTTTGAGAAACCGAGACGTGCCTGGAATCGGCACGACTGAATGATCCTCGCATATCCTATCCCGAACGCGGTTCACTGAAATGGATTTTTGATCTTTAAATATCTGTAAAAGGAATAGCCAAAACGCACTTAGTCTTCAGCGTTCTTCTAATTATCCCTGACCTTCACCCTGGAACGCAAGAAATTTATTATCTCGTTTTCCGTCTCGAATCTGCTGACTTTTACCCCGGCCAACTGGGCCATTTTAAGCGTTGCCTTTTTGGATTCCTCCCAGGCTTCACCGTTCAAATCATTTAGATAGACCACCTGCTTGATGCCGGTTTGAATAATTGCCTTCATGCACTCTGAACATGGAAACACCGTGGCGTAGAGGCTGCATCCGTCAAGCTCCCGTTGTGCGTGGAGGATGGCGTTGAGCTCCGCGTGCACCACATAGAGATATTTTTCCGGCCTGGTCTGAGGGATCTGATCGTCATCGATATACCGGGGGAATCCGTTATAGCCGGAGCTCACAAGTTTTCGTGTCTTATTGTCTATTATGACCGCCCCGACCTGGGTGCTGGGGTCCTTGGATTTGAGCGAGGCCACCAGGGCCAGTGTCATGAAATATTCTTCCCAGCTTAGCGGCTTATTCAAGTTCTTTCCCCGTTTGATCCGTCTGATTTCTCCCTCAGTGTGTTCTTCTATAACTAATCCCGGATCAGAATTGCAATAGAAATATTCTCCTGTATTCAGAGGTCCCGGGCAATAAAAACGCCGCCGACCGAGTGAATCAGCCTGCGGCGCTTTAGGTTCCGGCTTCCGAACTCGGGCTTACGAGGTGGTGGCCTATAAGGATATCGCCGGATATGCAGCGACAGTGAGGCCGCTTTACGCCGCCAGCGACCTATTCACCATCATGAGAACGGGATTAGCCCTGCTTTTTGAAGTCCCCGGGGGCATTCTGGTTGATGGGGGGAGGCTTAGAGACCTCGGGCTGGTTCTAAAAGCGGTTATTATCTATATTCTCTCAATGGCTATTTTACACGATTCCGTTTTTCGGCCTCATGATATCCTCCTGAGGATTTGTTTTGACCGGTGTAATTATATTATATATTGGGAAACATGAGGTTTAGAATTCGACGTAAGGGGAATTACCTGAAAAACCGAAGATCCGCGCTTGAGCTGAGGCGTATAATATAGCTAAATGGAAAAGGAGATAATCATGCAACATTCGATTTTATCTGTAGTACGCATCGGGATACTATTCTGTATTGCTCTTTCGTCCTATTGTGTTTCGTCCCCGGCTTCGGAATTTAAGGCAATCTTATACGAGAGTATGGGGGATATAACCCGGACCGGGAATATTTATGTAAAAGGTCCATTGTACCAAATGGAACAGACCTTTAGAGGAGAACAATTCCTTATTCTTGTGGACCAGAAAGACTGCAGAACAAAAGTCTTTTCGGTTGGCAATAAGGAATATATAGATATAGCCTGCGATGATCGGCTAAGCCTCAAAAACGATCCCTTCCAGGCATTAAAACGGATGATAGACAGTTCAGAGGTCGAATCTCTCGGACTGGAAACCGTGAATGGCTACGAATGCGAAAAGAGCATCATCTCGTATAGGGAGGAAAAAGTGGCAACCCAATGGGTATCTCCGAAGCTCAACTTCCCGATTAAAATCGTAAACCACATTCTCAGAGACAAGATAACGGAGTTACGGGATATAGAGGAAGGTCCTGTGGACGATTCTCTATTCCGGGTGCCGGCCGGTTACGAAAAAACGGAGAAGTTCGGGCGTAAGCCGCAGGAACCGCCGGAACTGCCGGAATGGGCCGACCAGGTTCCGTCTGCACAGATAATGGACCCTCCCTTCGAAGTCGACATTTCCCCCGGTGATATAATTCGTGTGAAGGTACAGGATGGCTGGAAGATAAACATCAGCGGGGAGAGTACGGTCGACGGAATTTCCGCCTATACAGTCTTACCCTTTCTCAATGGCAGGAATACGAAGAATCCCGAAAGAGGTCTGGTAACGCTATCGAATAAGAAAACAATCAGAATCCGTTCTTTCGGCGAGACTACCGAGAAGGCCGACGAGATAGTTATCCGGATGCGGGAGGGCAAGGTTACATTAGAGGTGACCAGAACCGAGTTTGAGCCGAAATAATTTTTCGGAATATCGGTATTCTCTAGGCACGTTCTTTGGCGTCCCATCTTTCCCGTTCGAGTGCCATTTTGCATCGTGGCGATAACTGCATAGATTTTTCCCCCTGAGGAGCGGTCTCCAATTTCAAGGTAGTAAAAAGCAGCTCCAGCCTGTTCGCTCCTGGCTATTTGCCGGCCTCAAACTTTAAGGTTGGAGATTTCTCACCATTGCATTATTATGCGGGCAAAATTATTTGCCTCAGGAGGAATAAGGATGAAATCTTTCACCCCCATTATCAAATCGCTGGTTTTCGTCGTATGGGTTACCTTTATAGTTTCACCAGCCGGGGCCGACGTTGATCCGGCATCGTCGCCGTCGGGACCGTATTTTGCCTCGAGTCAGTATGACCCGGGAGTCCCGAAACCATCCGAGTATCTTGGATTTCCGCTGGGATCGAAGCCGACCAGCCATGCCGAGATGGCCGGGTACATGAAGCTTCTGGCAGAATCGTCCGAAAAAGCCCAATTATATGAGTACGGCGAGACCTACGAGGGACATACGCTTTACTACCTGCTGGTGACATCTGAAGATAACATGTCTAACATTTCATCTATCAAAGACGGGCATGAGCTTATTTCCGATCCGAGGAAATTGAAATCAAAAGGCGAGGCCGATAGGTTGATTGATGATCTTCCCGCCGTTGTCTGGGCCGGTTACGGTATCCATGGCGATGAGCTCTCCTCCACTGACGCTGCCATAGCGGTGGCATACCAGATGGTGGGCGGGGCGGATGATGACACCCGCTTTCTCCTTGATAATCTCGTAGTTGTGATCGATCCCATGCAGAATCCCGACGGCAGGGAACGTTTTTTAACGCAGGTTCGGCAATTCTCAGGGCAGGTTCCCAATCCAGACATACAGAGCATTCAGCATACCGGGGTCTGGCCGTGGGGACGGGGCAACCATTATTTCATCGATCTCAACCGGGATATGTTCAGCCTGGTTCATCCCGAGACGAGGGGCAAGGTCTCCGTTTGCGTGGAGTGGCGGCCACAGCTGATGATCGATTCTCATGAGATGGGCGCCATGAGCACCTACCTGTTTTCTCCTCCCCGAGAACCGTTCAATCCGCATTGGCCGCGCAATACCAGAGAGTGGTGGGATATTTTCGCGGGCGATCAGGCCCGGGCGTTCGATCAATACGGCTGGAGCTACTTCACCCGCGAATGGAACGAGGAATGGTTCCCGGGTTATACATCGTCATGGGGGATATTCCTCGGCATGGTGGGAATTTTGTACGAACAGGCCGGGGTCGACGGAACGCTGGTGAAGCGGAAAACCGGTGAAATCCTGACCTTTGCCGAATCCGTGCATCATCATATCGTCAGCTCCATGGCCAACCTGAAAACGGCTGCCGTGAAAAGAAAAGAGCTGTTGAGACATTACCATGACGCCCGGCGGGTGGCCGTGGATAATAAAGAAAATTCCATCGGTGGATCCTTCATAGTCGATCCGGCGCAGAATCCTTATAAAGCCAACCGCTTTATCGAGGCCTTGCTCCTGCAGGGGATCGAGATTAAAGAAGCTGAATCGGATTTCAAAGTTTCCGGCCTTTACAATGAGTACGGCCGGAGCCGTGGCAGGGAATTTCCCGCCGGCACTTATATCATAGACTTCGCCCAGCCCTCGCGAAATCTCCTGCAGGTCCTCCTCGATTATGATATCAGGATGACCAACAAGGCGCTTTTCGAGGAACGACGTTCCATAGAGAAGAACTGGGGCTCACGCATGTATGAGGTCTCCGCCTGGAACCTGCCTATGGCGTTCGGACTGGAAAGCTATATTTCCGATAAGAGAGTATCGGCATCATCGAACTTGATATCCGGGATCACCAAATCGAGCGGCCAGGTCTCGGCCGGCGACCCCATGTATGGCTACATTGTAGAATACACCGATGATGCGGCGACTTATTTATTGGCCGAGGCGCTAACCCGCGAATTGAAGGTCCGCGTGGCAACCAGGCCGACCACTATCGAGGGCAGGCGGTTCGAGAGGGGAAGCCTGCTTTTCGTCAAAAAAGAAAATCCACCGGAGTTGAGAAGTATACTCGATGAACTGGCCGGGAAATATGGAGTCGATGTAACAGGTATCAACACCTCGCTGGCGTCGGACGGAGCCGACTTGGGCGGCGATATTTACCGCCTGCTTGTAAAACCGAGGATAGCGATGCTGACCGCTCCGCCTATCAGCCTCTCCAATTATGGCTCCATCTGGCATATGCTCGATTATGAGTTCGGCCTGAAACTGGCATCCATAGATGTCAACCGGGTCGGCCGGGCCGATCTTACCAGGTATAACGTGCTGATAATGCCGTCGATATGGGGCAGCCACAGCATGCTCAAATCGGTTCTCGGTAAAGGCGGTATCTCGAAACTGAAAGAGTGGATTGACGACGGCGGCACGCTGGTGGCGTTCGGTGACGCCTCTGCTTTCTGCGCCGATTCCACGGTCAAGATATCGAAGGTGCGCCTGAAATCCCAGATGTTGGATAAGCTCGATGAGTACGATTACGCACTGAAAAGGGAGTTCTCCGCGGATAAGGTGGTGATCGACAGCCTCCTGATCTGGGAAAATACCGCACCCCCGAAGACGGAAGATAAGAAAAAAGAAGAGGGTAAAAAGCCGGGAGCGGAGGAGCTTAAACGTCTCGATCAGTTCGCGCGTAAGTTCTATCCCCAGGGTGCAATCTTCGATTGCCGGATTGATACTACACAGTGGATAACCTACGGCCTGAAGGAGAGCCTGCCGGTGACTATATACACGCAAAATGTCTATCTGGCCAAACCGCCGGTGCGAGTTGCGGCCCGTTTCAAAGATGAGGAAAATATCAGGTTATCGGGGTTGGCCTGGCCGGAGGCGAGGAAGAGGTGGGCCAATACCGCTTATTGCACCAGGGAGGGCAAAGGCAAAGGGCAGGTGATACTCTTCGCCTCCCACCCATATCTGCGATCGCTGTTCCACGGGTCGAAACGGATGCTGGTCAACGCCATCCTGCTCGGTCCCGGCATGGGCGCAAAGTGGTCTGTGCCGTATTGATTTCCTATTGAAAATGACAATTTTGCAGGGGCGAATAATGATGCGCCCCTCTTTTTTGCAAAATAGATATTTATAGCTGTTTGGAATAATGTAGGGACAGTGTTCTGTCCCTACAGGTATCTTTAAGCAAATTTGAGTTGCTAATCCCGTATATTCAGCTATATTATTATTGTAGGCCATCTGAGATGGGGGTAACATGAAAAAGCTCGTTTCCTTAATTGTCATACTGCTTTTCTGTCTCTCCGCCCGGGCCGACTACCACTACGCCAGCCATGAGGGGAGCGACGAATACCCCTATACAAGCTGGGAGACGGCGGCGCATCTGATACAGGATGCGGTGGATGCTACTGACGCCCATGATACGCTGTATATAGGTGCTGGGGATTGGTTTGAGGCAGTGGCCACCGATATGTATGATTCTATAGCCATTATCGGTATGGGGATAGACAGCACTTTCTGCCACACTGACGAATACCGGATTACGGTCATGGTTACCGATTATGGCTGTTCGGTCGAGGGGATCACATTCTGGCATGATGATAATTGGAAGTGCCTCCGGGCCAGGGTGTATGCTGATATAAAAGTGAAGAATTGTAAATTCATTAATACAGGAATTGGTCTTGAGGTGGCAGGTGGGCCGACGACGATTACCGACTGTATATTCGACAATTGCCGAAGATCGATATTCCTTCCGGGCTGGTTAGGGGACTATTATATAAGTAACAACCTTATAGTAAATGGGTATGAAGCTGAGGCTATGTTGCTACGAGTCGGTTCAGCCATCGTCGAGAATAATATAATTATTAATTCGGATGACAATATGGATGGGATGTGGGGTACCAGAGCAATTGTTAGAAACAATATTGTGATAAATGGCTCGCGGGGAATAGCTGTCGATTTTGACAGCATCTACAACAACGTAATCATGAATATCAATTACCCGAGCGTGTCAAACTGGGGTATTCTGGATTCGGGGTATCCCAATGATGACGCTTCTATTTTCAACAATTCGATAACCGGTTGCATTATTGGAGTGTTTGCCTACAGTCCCACGGAGATAAGCTACAATAACTTCTGGGGCAATGATACAGATATATATAATCCGGGAAATCATCAGATTGATTCCGTCGGGAACATCTACTCATACCCAATGTATTATTCCGATGAGGATTTTCATCTGCAGGCGTATTCTCCTCTTATAGACGCAGGTCACCCGGACATACTTGATGTCGACGGTTCCAGATCTGATATTGGGGTTTATGGCGGGCCTTATGGTTACTCCTACACTTACCTTGACCTGGCGCCTCAGATACCGGATTCTATCACCGTTGATGTCCAGGGAGACAATGTCGTGCTCAACTGGCGATTTAATTCCGAGGCTGACTTCAATCGCTACCAGATATTCAGAGACACGGTGTCCGGTTTTGAGCCGTCCGAATTCAACATGATCGCCGAACCGGATTCGTCATACTATGAGGATGATGATATTGATCCGGGAGTTGCCTATTATTACAGGCTGACGTCCGTGGATAACCAGGGCAACGTCTCCGACTTTTCCGACGAAGTCGCCGTCATACCGGCGGGCATTGTCAGGGGTCAGGACGGGAGTCTCTTACCGGAATACTCGGTAATAGAATCGGCCTATCCCAATCCTTTCAATTCGGATATCACGATTGTCTATTCGGCCTCCAACCTGGGGCCTCAGCCGCCGGAGATCAAGCTTCAGGTATTCGATATTCAGGGTCGGGTGGTAAGGACCCTGGTGGATGAGCGAAAGGCGATGGGGACTTACCGTGCGGTATGGGACGGCACGAATGATTCAGGCCAGCCGGTATCATCGGGAACATATATCGCTAAGGTTTCCCAATGGGGTATGGATGCCGGTGATTTCCCGGTGAAGATAACGCTGATAAAATAAATATTTATAGGATATCTGGAGTAGGGACAGAACAGTGTTCTGTCCCTACAGGTATCTTGGTTATAGCCCTGCGGTCATGGTGATGACGAGAGTGATTTTGAACCGTACCGTAAACGGTGAATTCTCCGCCAGGCCGTAGAGCCAGAAATGACCCTCTTCGGCGGCATCCTTCAGGGCGCCGATGTTCTCTATATGGCTTAACCCATCCGACCAGCTGATAAATATCGTACTATCGCCGGGAATGACCGGGGAGGTGAAAATCCTTATAGCGTCTTCCCGCACTTCCGCTGGGGTGACATAGTTTCCGGAATCGGCCAGCCAGATCTCGGCCTGGTTATCCTCCGGCTGGAGATTTGCAAGAGTGCCGGTAACCGTCACCTGATCGATCGATTTGATCTTGTCCTTGTTATCGTTGTAGTCTTCGTTGGTTGTAAGGTCGACCTCTACGACCTCCATGCCGACGCTTGACGATATGAATTCGTCGATATCGTACGTAATGATGATGGTTCCCGATGCAACACATCCCGCGATATAGGTTAACAGCAGGAGGGCCATCGCAAATGTCAGATACTTTTTCATCTCAACCCTCCTACATTATCCCGAAATGGTAGTTTGCGCCGACAAAAATCAATATGTTCTTCCGCGATCCGCCACCGTCGGTGGGCACAATTTCGAAGTGGGCGCGAGCCTCGACCCCGATTTTTGCGGGAAATACTATCTCCAATCCCGGTCCCAGATGATAGCCGACCTCGGAGACGTCATCGTAACCGTCACGGGTCCATTTATAGCTGACCAGGCCTATAGTCCAGTAGAAGTGAGGGCCGGGACCGCCTCCCGTGCTGCCTATCAGGGCATCTACTCCGAATGCGGTGACCTTGCCGCCATCGGAACTCATGGTCACATCCTGAATTGTCAGTTCAGGATCGCCGAATGAACGGGACTCGAAAAACAAGGCGCCCGCTATCATAGGCGATGGCGAGATTCTGGCCTTCAATCCGAAGCCAGTCCCCGATTTGGCATCATCCTGGACGATAGGGGCATTCAGCCCGCCAAAGGCTCCGACCGATATATCCGTCAACGCCCAGGCAGATCCTGTCATAGCCAGAAACATAAAAATCAGCAAAAGTTTTTTCATTTAACCTCCTGTTGTCATGCATTCTTCGGTCAAAGTAAACTTGGATCTATAATAAGTCAAGAGTTATCACAATATGTGCGGAAATTATCTGAAGATCGAAAAGCTGAAGATGTGGCGGTCCCCGAAAAGCCCTGACGGAAGATAGGAATAGTCAATTCTCAACCTCTCAATGGCAAAGCCGAGTCCCACCGAAAGGCGTGTATCATTATTACTTCCTGCTCTCATGAAGAAACCGGAGACGGGGGAATACTCCAGTCCTGCCGATGGCACGAACCCGATGTTTCGCTTATAGGAGAGATCGAGATTTATATTGATGAAATAGCTGCGAAGCGGTATCCAGGCCGAAACCGAATACCTCGCAGGCAGAGGCGATGATGAGTTTCCGATTTTGAAATCGGGGCCTATGTTATCGGCGCTGAGCGCTAGCCGTGTAACGCTAAAATCATGGGAGATCCCGAGGCCAAATCCGAATCCACTGCCAGATAGGTCATCCAAACGCTGGCTGTAATATGAGACCGACAAACCGTATGAAAGCTTACCTGTCCGCGACAGGCCAAGACGCATCAGGATATCACCCGATCTGATTTTCCCCGCCCTGACATTACCTTCCGTATATCCCGTTATCTCACCCGGATCGAACAGATGGATTCCAAGACCGGTCGAATAACCCCTTCCCAGGAAGAAATTGGCCGCCGCCGCCTGGGAGCGCATATCCATAAAGAGCTTTTGATAAGAGGCGAAACCGCCGGTCCTTTTACCTGTCAGGGCCGGATTGACGAAAATGGCCTCCGGCCCTTTTATGCTTGCGTACCCCGCCTGTCCGATTGAAGCTCGATACGCTCCCACCGGTATATTGAGAAAATCCAGGGCGCATTCGCCGGGATCGGCCCGTATGGAAACGGGGATCGCTGATAACAACATTATAACATATGTAATTGTGATATGTCGGGAAAACAGTATCGATCTTTTAAGAGTCGTTCTCCGGAGCATCTTTATCCAACCGGGTATAAGCTTTAAGAAAAAGAATCCAAATTCCTCCGCACGATCCGCATCTTAAAAATCAGTTCCGCCGTCATACTGCGGTCGGCCTGATTCCAACCATTAACTTCTTACAATCCGGCGCCAGCCTTGTCAACAATTATCGGATTTTTCGAGAAAAGTCTTTTTAAACATGGGCGATCATCTCTATCTCTACCAGAACGTCTTTGGGAAGTCGCGCTACCTCGACCGCTGAGCGGGCAGGGAAAGCTCCCTTGAAGTATTCGGAGTAAACCTCATTCACCTTAGCAAAATCCTCCATATCTTTCAGAAATACGGTGGCTTTCAGAACATGATCGAAATCCACGCCGGCAGCCGCTAGCACATTTTTAAGATTTTCAAATACCTGCCGCGCCTGGTCTGTCGCATCACCGCTTACGACTTCACCGGTGGACGGATCGATAGCGATCTGGCCCGATGTGAAAACAAGGCCTGAGTTTGGCTCTATGACCGCTTGGCTGTAGGGACCGATTGCCTCCGGAGCTTTATCGGTGTGGATGATTTTTTTCATTGAATTACCTCCGAAAAAGGTTAAATTCACCCGGTAGGGTCTATATCACAGGTCGGATTGGATTTCAAGCCCTCTATAACCGGAAAGACACATTTTGAGAATCCTGAAAGCCAGAAGAGAAGAGATCATAATAGGTCTCCTGGCTATTGGGACCTATATCGTTTGCCTTGTAAATGACTTTCATGCCGATGACTGGGTCGTATTGAGCCATCTTCGCGACGGATTCTCGTTTGGCGATTTCTTATCGATGGAGAATCCCGGGCGGTTCAGGCCGCTCACCAACATCCTTCTTTATCTCAGATATCTGGTCTTAGTTGATACCTCTTTCCTGTATTATACCCTTAACATTATCCTACATGCGCTCGTGTCCATTATGTTATACAGGCTTCTTTTGAAAATCGAACTACAGCCGACGGCCTCTTTCCTGTCCGCTATCATTTTCGCTGTATATTTTCAACATTATGAGGCTGTCATATGGCTTTATGGCATTATCAGAGAGTTCGAAGCCATATTCTACATAGCCTGTTTATGGCATCTACATAGTTTTGTAACCGGTGAATCGAAGAAATCATTCTGGCTTTTTGCGGTCTTGACATTCCTGGGGCTTTTTGTCGTGGAGGATTTCGTGATAGCGCCGCTCGCATTTCCGGTTTTCGTTCTACTGTTTGCCGGCAAAGGCAGGATGGCAAGAGCCCTGAAGCCGGTCATCATCTCCGGCGTCATCGTTCTTCTGGTTTATTTTTCACTCAGAACCGCTCTTATCGCTCGACCGGGAGTGACAGAACAGTATTATTATTTCGGCTCTCATATGTTCAGGGTCCTTTTCGAGTATCTCGGGTGGTTTGTTGTTCCATCCCCGGAACACGCTTATTTCCAGTCGTTGGCAGCCAGGCTAAACGGTCCGATATTTTATATCTGGAAAGGAGCGAACTTTCTGACCATGGCCGGATTAATCCCCCTTGCGATATGGCTTTATATAAAATCGCCGAAACCGGTCAGGTTTTTTATTCTCCTCATTCCCATAATGCTCCTTCCCATATTGCCATTAGAGTACAAGGTCGGCTCGAGAAACATCTATCCGCCATCGCTGGGGATTGCGGTCATAGCGGGCTACATATTTCATAGTCTGATATGGAATAAGGGGATCAGCCTGTGGCTGCGACGGACGTGCCTCGCTGCATTGCTAACCTATATCGGGATCAGCATAGCGGCCATCAATATAGCATCCCTGGAGTATCATAAGACGCAGGCGCTTGTCGCCGATATTATCGAGGATCTGAGGGAATCGGGTGTTGATTTCAACCAGCATAAATTCACTCTTTTTGATAACGTTCCGGGGCGTGCTATCATCGGACCGCCCATGATGTATAAAATGGATTATAAACGGTACGTTATTGTTTCCAATGACGCCGTCGCCGGATCGATAGATATTGAAAGAAAAGCGGATTCTCTTTATAATGAAGGGGTGCCTATTGTCGTTTTCGATTATCGTGACGGCCACATGGTGGAGGCGACGAAAGAATATATACCTGCAGGGAAAATTGATTCGAATCTTTCCGAATAACCTAAACGGGAGGGTTGTATGAGAATTTATATATCCATATTTATAGTCTTATTAGCCGTTGAGGCGAGGCCCTATGGCACAAAACCGAGGCATATTGCCGCTGACTCGGTCTGGCTTCTGGAGCTGCAGGAAAAATTGGAAGGGAATGATTCAGTATTTTCCAGGGCCAGATGGGTTTATTATACGACAGGTATAAATCCTGATATACCCGAGAAATTTGCCAGAGAAGGCGGCGAAATTATATTTAGCAGATACAGCCGCAAGAAGCTCGACAGAATTCAGGGCGAGTTCGGGACTCCTGAACTTAATCGTATTGCAAGACTACTCTATATAAGAATCCTCTCCGGACAAAATAGATTTATACCCGATGCCTACGGCCTGGAATCCTCGATTATGGAAACATTTATAAACTATCGTGCCGAATTCGAAGGGGAGAAACGTACAGGAAACTACTTTAGAAGATTAATGCGCGAAGAATCAGATCGGGAAAGGCGAAGGAGGGCATGGTATGCGAATACGCTTATAGGATCGGATATTGCTCCCAAGCTTCGGAAACTGATAAAGAAAAGAAACAGGCTCGCCCGGGAATGTGATGCCGACGATTTTTATGGATTTCAATTGAGCGGCATGGGCATGACAGTGGATAACTTGTTTACGGTTCTGGATAAACTCGACGCATTGACCAGGGAGCCCTATCTGAAGATCCTCCAAAAAAGGAAGATCAAACTCGGTGTGGAGGCAGTCGAACCCTGGGATCTGGCCTATTTTCCAGATACATTAGCGCCGGTATTTGATTCCTGTTTTAAGAGAGACAGCCTGATGTCAGTATTAAATAGGACGATGACCGGGCTCGGATACAATATGGACAGCCTATCATTACAATACGATCTTGAGCCAAGACCGGGGAAGATCCAGAGCGCCTTTTGCTTTCCCATTGATGTGCCGGATGATATCAGAATTTTAGCCAATATCGATGATGGTTATTCATCATATCGAATCCTGTTTCATGAGCTCGGGCATGCGCTTCATTTATCGTATATAGATCAGCCCCATTATATGCTACGTGAATCTCCTGCCGGCTGCTTCGCGGAGGCAATGGCGTCTATCAACGCAGCGATATTGCATCAACCTGAGTGGCTCATAAAATACAGCGGAGTTCCAGATTCAATCCTTTCTCCATCATTAAATCTAATGCATGATGCGAGGATTGTCAGTCTCAGGTTTGCGCTTGTAAATGTTTATTTCGAGAGAGAGTTATATCGCACCGACGCCGAAAATCCGACAGAATTGTACTGGGATATGTACGAAAGGTTTACTTCCGGGGCTCGCCATGATGATGTCGCCCTCTGGGCTTTAGTTCATCATTACACCGACAATCCGGTTTACGTGCATAACTATATACTCGCCGGGTTGATAGCCGCTCAGACATTGGCCCATCTCGAGAGAATCAACGGGACGGTGATAGATAATAAGGCAACATCGGAATTTCTTATAAACAACTATTTTAAGCCCGGTGCATCCAAAGATTGGTTTGAGTTGATTGAAGAGGCAACGGGAGAGCCGCTTAATGCTAAGTATTATATCGAGGATCTTCTGGGAGAATAAAGGGACATCGGAGATCGTAACGGGACAGTAACTAGCTGTAAATCGGGGACTTACATACCCTGTTGAAATTATGTGCCTGAGCTTGAAAAGATCGATCATTAATTTGGCCTTGCTAACCGATAATAAATATATATCTTAATTTGTTGGAACTTGAGGGGGAGAAAGTCGGTATTAGAGTGTGATGGCAATGTTGGGAATAGCAAAATCAACGGTTATTTTTGGGTTGAGCCTTATTCTGCTCGCCGGACCGATGGCATTCCAGCAGGGATGCCGGATGGCGGATTGCTGCTGCCAGCCTGAAGCGACTGAACAAACCTCTTTAGAAAAATCGTCCTGCTGCGGGTGCGAAATGTGGGAAGCGGCACAGATGCCGGTTCAGCCGGCCATGGCCCAGGCGATCAGTGTTCCTGATTATGTTCGCACCGAGGTATCTCTCGCCTTTTCCAATGAAATCGAGCTATCAGGCAATAAAAATTTCTCAGGTAGATTCATCGAATCGCGTTCTTTATCGCCACCATTAACAAATAGTAGTATAAACACTCCACTTATCTGTTGATTCTTTTGCAGCGACTATAGTATTCTAAAGACCGGTGCAGGCCGCGTCTTTTAACTTTTTGCAAAAGGACAGGAGAGTGTGGAGAATAATAGTTTTCGTAACATTTCTAAGCCTTCTGGCGATGCCCAGCACGGTACCGGGGCAGCCGATTCCCGGTGATCCGGTACTGGATTCGCTGATATCATCGGCTCTGAATAACAACCCCGATATTCGGGCGGTTGCCGAGAAAGTAAAATCGGCGGAGTATATGGTCTCCCCGGCCGGAGCCCTTCCTGATCCGATGGCATCAGTAGGGCTATCGGGGCCGCTGGCTGAATCGTGGATCGGAGAGCCGATGGCGATGCCGAATGTGAAGCTCGGTTTATCTCAGAAGTTTCCATTCCCCGGCAAACTGGGAGCTTCGAAGAACGCCGCCGAGAACAGGGCCAGGGGTTTAGCGGAATCTCTGGAGGCTGCCAGACAGAGACTGGCAACCATGGTTATAGCGGCCTATTACGATCTCGCCTACTGGCTCGACGCCAAAGAGACGGTCGAAAGGAATATAGATTTCGTCAGTGAACTGGAGGTGGTCGCCAGGGAACGGTACAAAGTCGGTCAGGGACTTCAGGTGCACGTTCTACAGGCCCAGAAAAGCCTGACGCGTCTCGAGGATCAAGAACTCATGATCGATCAGATGGTCGAAACCTCACGATGGCGGCTGTCCAAACTTCTGGGGAATATGAATCCGGGCTCTTTGTACGCGTCATTGCCTGACGTAAAAAACCTGCCTGAGCGGGACAACGAATCATTGAGAGATCGTCTAATCAAGCGCAATCCGGATTATAAGAGTTCGGCTTTCACTATCGAAATGCGTAAGGATATTCTGAGAAAGGCGAGGCTCGGTTACCTGCCGGATATCACCGTGGGCGCCGGCTACGGTTTCAGATGGGAAAACGATATGTTTCCGATGTTCAGCAGGGACATGCTAACGGTGACTGCCGGACTGAATATTCCGCTCTGGGCAGGGTGGAAACAGAAAAATATCATCTTATCGGCGAAAGCGAATCTTCGCCAGTCGGAATATACGAGATCGGATCTGCGAAACCGGCTTACGTTTGAGCTTGAGAAGCATCTTTTGGAATACCGGCGCAACAGATCGAAATACGCTCTTTACGGGCAATCCCTTATCCCGCAGACGCAGGCGACCCTGGAATCGGCCAGGGCCGCTTATCAGGTCGGTAAGCTGGAATTCCTCGATGTTATAACCGCTCAAATGGAATTGTTTAACGCCGAGCTGGAATTGCAGAGATCATTGGCCGATGCCCTGAAGGCGCTGGCCGAGATAGACAGATTGACGGCGGATGCCGTGGCTGATTCGAACAACTAAAAATGTGAGGAATACGATGAGAAGATTCTGGATCGTACCTATAGCAGTGATTTCGCTGGGGGCAGGAGTCTTATTAGGACTGGCTCTCTTCGGCACCGGTGGAGATAGCAGTTCAACACAAGCTTCTGCAGCGAAACAACAATACACCTGCGGCATGCATCCTGAGATCATATCCGATGAGCCCGGGTATTGTCCCATATGTGAGATGAGGCTCACCCCCATAAGACGAGAGACAGCGAGAACATCATCGGGCGAAAGAGTGATTGCCTACTGGGTGGCTCCCATGGATCCCGCCTATATTCGCAACGAACCCGGGAAATCCCCCATGGGGATGGATCTGGTGCCAGTGTATGAAGACGAGATTATCGGAAGTATCATCAAAATCGATCCGGTAACATCGCAGAACATGGGCCTGAAAATGGCAACGGCCGAGCAAAAACAGTTAACAAAAGAGATAACTGCTGTGGCTCGTATAGTATATGACGAGGAGAAGCTATACGGCGTCAATTCCAAGGTCCCTGGATGGATCGAGAATCTTTATGTCGATTTCGAGGGCATGTCTGTCAAGAAAGACGATCCCCTTCTTGAGATCTACTCGCCCGATCTGGTCACCGCCCAGCAGGAATACCTTTCCGCGTTGAGAAATCATGAGAATTTGAAAGACGTCTCGCTGGAATCCGCCCGCAAGGGAGCGGCTGACCTTTTGGTGGCCGCCAAAGACCGGCTGTTGCTCTGGGATATCACTGAGGAACAGATCGAAAACCTCAGACAAACAGGTGCCGTAAAGAAAACTCTCACTCTTTATTCCCCGGCCGACGGCGTGGTTATATCACGGATGGTGGTCGACGGTGATAAAGTCATGCCGGGGATGAAGCTTTTCCAGGTGGCGGATCTCTCAACGGTCTGGGCACATGCCGACATATACGAATATGAATTGCCGTTCATTTCTATGGGTCAGGAAGTCAGGCTCAGCCTCTCATACCTTCCCGGCACGACGTTTACCGGACGCATCTCTTTCATATACCCCTATCTGAATGAAATGACCCGTGACGTCCGGATCAGGATAGAGATTCCGAATCCCAACCTCTATTTGAAACCAAACATGTATGCTACCGCCTTCATAAGCTCGTCTCTTCCAGGAACCCGGGTTGTCATACCTAATCAAGCGGTCATCCGTTCCGGACTTCGGAATCTGGTTTTTATATCGTTAGGAAACGGCAAATTCATGCCCCGCGAAGTGAAGTTGGGCGTTCTGGGACAGAACGATATGATCGAAATTGTTTCAGGTCTCAATGCCGGGAACATTGTTGTTACATCATCGCAGTTCATGCTCGATTCCGAATCGCGTCTGAGGGAGGCGACCAGCAAGATTCGGGCGAAGATGGCATCGGCTACAGTGGTCAAAGATGAGCCGGTGGAGGTGCAGGAGCCTTCGCAGAGAGAGCATCCGGAAGCGGAAATGAAGCAGATGAAGATGGAACAGAAGGAGGAGTCCGAGCCCGAATCGGCCAGCGGCGTTTATACCTGCCCCATGGACTCTCACTCTCATATAGTGCAGATGGGCCCGGGAAAATGCCCGGAGTGCGCCATGAAGCTGGTGCCGGCGGAGGAGACGTCCGGCAGGACCTTCTATAGTTGCCTTATGCTCGAGGACAGCCTCTCTATCGAACCGGGGTGCTGCGATAAAGGCGCCGTGAAGCTGGTGGAGGAATCAATCGGCGGCGAAGATCAAGAGATGGAGTCTCATGATGTGAACAAGCATGATGGGAAAGAATCACCATCCGCAGAGCTCAGCGGCATATTCACCTGCCCCATGGATTCACACTCCCATATAGTGGAGATGGGCCCGGGAAAATGCCCGGAGTGTGGCATGAAACTGGTGCCGGCGGAGGAGACTTCCAGGAGCATGGCCTGCGTATGCCCGATGTCCGAGGACAGCTTTGTCTCAGCGGAGCTGGGGCATTGCCCAAAATGCGGTACGAAGTTAGCTGAAAAAACAATTTAAGGCAGCAATCGATGATAGAAAAAATAATCGAAAGCTCTATAAACAACCGACTGGTTGTCTTTATCTTCATGGCGATAATTGGCCTGGCCGGAGTATATGCTCTGTTTAACATCCCGGTTGACGCCATCCCCGACCTCTCCGATGTTCAGGTCATAATCTCCACCGAATATCCCGGTCAGGGACCCCAGATTGTCGAAAACCAGGTTACTTACCCGCTGGCCACAACGATGCTTTCTGTTCCCAACGCCAAAACGGTGCGAGGCTACTCCTTTTTCGGGATAAGTTTTGTCTATATAATCTTCGAGGACGGCACCGACTTATATGATGCCAGAAGCCGCGTGCTCGAATACCTCAGTTTCGTATCAGGCCAACTTCCCAGGGGGATAACCCCGCAACTCGGTCCCGATGCGACGGGAGTCGGATGGGTTTATCAGTACGTGATAGAGGACACCAGTGGACAATACGATCTGGCCGACCTTCGCAGCCTTCAGGATTGGTTTTTGAAATACGAACTGATCGCACTTGCCGGTGTCTCGGAGGTGGCCTCGATAGGCGGTTTCGTGAAGCAGTATCAGGTGGAGGTCGACCCCAACAAGCTGGCTGCCTATGCTATTCCCCTCTCCAAAGTCAAACATGCCATCATGCGTTCGAACAATGACGTCGGAGGCAGACTCCTGGAAATGGGTGAATCCGAGTTCATAGTTCGTGGCCTAGGTTACATAGAGAGTCTGGACGATCTGCGCCGCGTCGCCATCGGGGCATCTCCCGATGGAACTCCCATTCTGCTGAGCCAGGTGGCCAATATCCATTTCGGTCCGGAGCTCCGGCGCGGATTGGCTGAACTCGACGGCGAAGGCGAGGCGGTAGGTGGTATCGTGGTCATACGTGTCGGCGAAAATTCCCTCAAAGTCATTGAAAGGGTTAAGGAGAGAATCAAAGAGCTTGAGGAATCCGGAGGCATACCCGATGGTGTCGTCATAAAACCTGTCTACGACCGCTCGAAACTGATAAACTCGGCTATCGTCAACCTGCGAGAGAAGCTGATCGAGGAGATGATTGTTGTCGCTCTAATATGTATCATTTTTCTCTTACATCTCCGTTCGGCGTTTGTGGCGATATTCACGTTGCCGGCGGGAATTCTGGTTTCCCTGTTCGTGATGAACTACCTCGGCATGAACGCCAATATCATGTCGTTGGGCGGCATCGCCATAGCGGTCGGTGTCATGGTCGATGCGGCGGTGGTAATGGTGGAAAACGCCCACAAGCATCTCGAACGTGACAGAGGGAAAAAAGAACATTCCCAAATCATACTTGACGCCGCCAAAGAGGTCGGGCCGGCCCTGTTTTACTCAATTTTGATAATTACAGTATCATTTCTACCTGTCTTCGTCCTCGGCGAGCAATCGGGACGGCTTTTCAAGCCTCTGGCTTACACCAAGACTTTCGCCATGGCCGCCTCGGCGATACTGGCAGTCACGGTCATTCCGGTACTGATGACCATATTTATTCGGGGTAAGATCAGAGCGGAGAGAGATAATCCGGTCTCGCGGTTCTTCATCATGCTCTACATGCCTGTTGCCAAACTGGTTCTACGCTACAGGTGGTGGACGATCGCGGCTGCGCTGGGGATATTGTTGATAACACTCTATCCAATGCTTAATCTCGGTTCCGAGTTCATGCCTCACTTATACGAAGGCGATCTTTTGTATATGCCTACAACTCTGCCTGGCATATCGATCACCAAAGCCAGAGAGCTTCTTCAGCAGACCGACAGGATTATCAAGTCATTCCCCGAAGTGGAGAGAGTATTCGGTAAGATCGGGCGGGCCGAGACGGCCACCGACCCGGCGCCGCTCACCATGATCGAGACCACTATTATGCTCAAGCCCGAGGATCAGTGGCGCGAGGGGATGACTCCCCAAAAGCTGGTTGAGGAGCTCGACCGGGCCATACAATTCCCCGGCCTGACCAACGCCTGGACCATGCCCATAAAAACCAGGATCGACATGCTGGCCACAGGTATCAAGACCCCTGTGGGTATCAAGATCATGGGCGACGACCTGGATAGTTTAAGCGCTATAGGTGAGAGAATCGAATCGGTTATAAGGAAACTCAAGGGTACTCTCTCCGTTTATTCTGAGCGTGTGGTTGGGGGCAATTATGTCGATTTCGAAATCGATCGCGACGAGATCGCCCGTTATGGACTGACGGTTGGGGATGTGCAGGATATATTTATGTCGGCCGTAGGCGGCATGAATGTAACCTTCACCGTCGAGGGACTGGAACGCTACCCGGTCAATCTTCGCTATAGCCGCGAGTACCGCGACAATATCGAGGCTTTGAAACGTGTTCTGGTGCCGACACAGACGGGTGCGCAGGTTCCGCTTTCACAATTGGCGGATATATCGATTCATAAAGGGGCCGCCTTCGTCAAATCCGAAAACGCCCGCAAGACCGCCTGGGTTTACGTGGACATTCGCGGCATCGATGTTGGCACCTACGTCAAAAACGCGCAAAAAGCAATAGCCGGGGCAGTCACCGTACCACCGAAATATTCGATCGTCTGGAGCGGTCAATACGAATATATGCAGGCCGCTGCGAAGAAGTTTAAGATAGTCATTCCCCTGGCAATCATCGTCATTTTCCTGTTACTATTCTTCCACTTTAAGAACATGACAGAGAGCCTGATAGTAATGCTGGCACTGCCGTTCGCGCTGGTAGGCGGGATCTGGTGGCTTTACGTGGCTGATTACAACACCTCTGTTGCGGTGTTTGTGGGATTTATCGCCTTAGCCGGATTGGCCGCCGAGACCGGGGTGGTCATGCTGGTTTACCTCGATGAAGCGATAAAACGCTACAGATCTGAATCCCGGTTGAATACGCGAGGCGATATGAATAATGCAATCCTCGAAGGCGCCGTGGGAAGGGTCCGTCCGAAGCTGATGACTGTGGCCACCACCATGATAGGTTTATTCCCGATAATGATCGGCCACGGCACCGGCTCTGAAGTTATGAGGCGGATCGCCGCTCCTATGGTCGGAGGATTAATCTCATCGACGTTGTTGACTTTAATAATAATTCCTGCTATCTATTCGATCATACGAGGCTGGAATCTGCCGAAGGTCGTAGAAAAAGAGGAGGGTGCAAGTGCCTAATATTCATCCGGTAGCGGTACATTTCCCGATAGCTCTGATCTTCACAGTGGTATTGTGCGATCTGATCGGGATTCTATTCAAGAAGCGATCATTCATCTCCGCCGCCAACATTCTGATGATATTTGCAGCGCTGGGGGCCATAGCGGCGGTCGTAAGCGGTTTGCTTGCCGAAGATTCGGTCTGGCATCCGGGGCCGGCCCATGAGCTTTTGGAGACTCACGAAACAGTCGGGTTGGTCTTCCTGGGCATCGTGTTGCTTCTGGCCATATTCAGGTTTGCGGCCGGAGAAAGAATTTATGGTTCCCTTGGCTGGGTGGCCCTGCTTGCGGGGATAATCGGTGCTGTAGTCGTTGCCTACGGCGGGAATCTCGGTGGAGAGATTGTCTATACCCATGGTGCAGGAGTGAAAGAAGCTCAAGTCGCTACGGCAAGGGCCGATTCGCTCCAGAATGAGTTGGACTTGTTGCAGGGTGAAGAAGCTGAAGAGGAAAAGGAGACTGTGCCCGAAGGGCATGAGGGCCATAATCACGCACACTAATCTTAGGGCAGCCTAACCCTGATTCAGGCTGCCTCTTATCTGGAGCCGCTGATTATGTAGCCGGTATCGCCGGCAACCGGCCCAATTTGTCCGCTGGGGGCCTCGGTGATCTTCTTGATCCGTGGAGCCCGTATTCAGTCTGTGGACGATCGCGAGGATATTCCATATCCACAATTTGTCCCACTATTAGACTGCATCTTTCCACCCCGAATATTGTGTCCGGGTAAGCTAATATGTCATTTGAAAGATCCGATATGCATAAATGATAACCCGATCATTCGGCAAAAAGACAAGGAGGGAATATGAAAAAAGGGATTTTACTCTTAAGTATGGTTTTAATCGGCGCGTTTCTGGCATTTATCGCCTGCTCCGATAACGCCACCGACAGCGATCTGACCGAGGGAAATCCGGACGATCCGAATTTCGTTCAGGCGCAGGGCCTGGCCGAGGCTTATGTTGATACGTTGTTTGAATCGTTTGACATTGTTTTCGGATATATGTCATTCGAAGGTGACGGGCCGCTAAAAACCACTGGCGATTCGCTGAATATAAACTACGATCAAGAAACCTGCTGGTGGCAGATTTATATCAGCTCCGATATCAGCACCGATACAACCGATTACAGCCTGATATTCATCGATTCCGTCAGGTTCAGCGATGAAACGGCCTGCCAGATGTTTCCCGATTCGCTGACGACAACTCAGATAGAATACAGGGCCTATCTTGATCTATCAGTCATCGCCGATTCGGGTTCCATAATTGTAGACTCCTACCAGAATGCGCTTGTTACCGGAATTCAATCCGATTTGGTTGTATTGAACGCCTCCAATTCCACCTATATGGATATGGATCTGGGATTCCTGGCGCTGACCGTAGATTATGACGGCACTATCACCGATCTGACATTCAACCATGCAGATCTTGAGGGCGAGGCAGAAGTCCACCCGCTATCGGGTTCCGCATCGGTGGCCATGGCGATAGAGGGGTCAACCAACGAAGGTTCCGGAGCCCAGAGTTGGAGTGTCGATGTGACCTTCTACGAAGACCATTACCATGCCCGCGCCGAGTCCGGCCATAATTACTGGGAGTGGGACGTTTATTACGAAGATCCAGTGTAAAAAATCCCTACCCGATGATTTAAGCCGGTGGAACTCTCCGCCGGCTTTTTTTATTCTTATTTTGACACGGCCATAATTCTTTGAAAATCCTGCCGATTGATGATATTCTAATCCGAAAATTGCTTTGATCCTGTGAAGGAGGAATCGATGGAAGCATCGTGGTCGGTTTTAATCTCGTTTTCAGCTTATACCGTGGCGATCATACTGGTCGGCTTGTGGTCGGCAAAGTCCGCCTCACGATCATCAAAGGACTACCTGCTCGCCGGGAAAGGATTGGGGGCCTGGGTATCGTCGATCTCGGCATCGGCATCATCCGAATCGGGCTGGGTTACGCTCGGCCTGGTTGGTATGGCTTTTAACAGCGGGCTGGGAGCCATATGGGTCATCCCCGGCTGCCTGTCGGGATATATTTTCAACTGGTTTTTCCTGGCCAGGCGCATTCAGAAATATTCATCCGGCCGCGACGTTCTGACTATTCCCGATATTCTGGCTGACAGGTTTAAAGATCGGGCTGGTACGATTAGGATAATATCGGTGGTGGTGATCGCTATCATGATGACCACCTACGTAGCTGCACAGTTGAATGCCGCGGGGAAGGCATTTTCGGTAGTATTCGGCACCGGGTATATGGCCAGTGTTTTGATCGGGGCTTTTATAGTACTGGTCTATACCATAACGGGCGGGTTCCGGGCGGTGGCCTGGACCGATCTCGTGCAGGGGATTCTCATGGTTATTGCGCTTGTCGTCTTGCCGGTTCTCGTTATCACGAAATTGGGAGGGTTCGGCCCGATGTTTGCCAGGCTGGCTCAAATCGACGCTCAGGCCGGCTCGCCTCTGCTATTGACGCCTGCTGCCGGGAAGGTGGGGCTTCTAGGCCTGGGTTTCATAATCGGGCAACTCGGAATCGGGCTGGGATATCCGGGACAGCCGCACGTTCTCATCCGGTATATGGCCGCCAAGGACGAACAGTCTCTGAAAAAAGGCGCGCCTATCGCTATCGCCTGGGGGACGCTGGTGTTTACCGGCGCTGTGTTTCTCGGGCTGGCATGCCGGGCCATGTTTGTCTCGCTGCCCGACGCCGAACAGGCATTGCCGATTATCTCGATTCAACTATTGCCCGGGATCTTTGCGGGGATGATGCTGGCCGCGGTGTTGGCGGCCATCTGCTCCACCGCCGATTCGCAATTGATCGTAGCCTCCTCCGCCATGTCGCACGACATTTACGCTCGCAGGAGGGGCAGTGATCTTCCCCAACGTCATGCCGTCACCATCGACCGGCTGTGGGTGGCAATAATCGGGCTTCTGGCCGTGATACTGGCTCTGACCGAAAACCGGGTGATTTTCACGTTTGTGCTTTACGCCTGGGCCGGGCTGGGTGCAGTCTTCGGCCCCATATTCATATTGAGTTTCCTATGGAAGAAAGCCACATCGGAGGGGGCCATTGCGGGAGCGGTGGTCGGTTTTCTGACAGTCATCGTTTGGCGTAACGTCCCCGCCTTGAAGGAGAATCTCTATGAGCTGGTGCCGGGGTTTCTCCTGGCGCTGGTGGTCAATTATGTGGTGAGTTTGGTTTACTGGGGGAAGAATAAGAAGTAGGTCAGGACCCCCGTGGTCCTGACTATTTTGGCAATGCAGTCGGGAGCATAAGCGTAGGCGGTCGGCCCATACGGGTCCGTCTGGATTTATCCGGCCGCCCCGCGTATCGCGGGGTTGGGCGATAAACCCCCAACCTACATATTTCAGATTGTCGGGATGTCACGTTGTTTCCATCCAGACGCACGGAAATCAGTCATAGTAGTCAATTTCTCTTCTTGACATACCATGCACCTGCCCCATATTAACTGTTGGCGGAGACCCTGCTTCGCGTCGGGCCTCCGCCGGGACAATCGGGGGGAAGCTTGCTGGCAAAACTCCGGTCGTTGCGGATTTTTATTTATTTTACCGGAAAACCGCGAGCTTCATTGCTTCGTTTCTGCTCTTTGAAATAAAACCCTCTCCAAATACCCCGCACGGAAACCAAATATGGCCTGCCGCGTGTTTGATTGGAGAGAACGGGCTCGGACAGTTCTCCGATTTTATTATCGGAATAATAGTTCCGAATTATGGCCGTGTCAAGAGTTTTTTTGAACTATTTTACTGTTGATTGAAAGATAATGACTTACAAACAATTTCTAAAGGCTCTCGGTAGGCAAATTGCTTACTACCGGCATAAAAAATACGGGGATGCGAGCTATAATTCCGTAGCTCATGATGCCAAAATGCGGGGAACGGATTGGGAAAAAATTGAAAAGGGAGAATCCGATTTTAGGATAAAAACGATATCTAAAATTGCCGTTGCCCTTAAGGTCGATATCGAGGAGCTATTCGTCATCGATGAAGCTCATAAGAAAGACGTAAAAAAAACCGCCCGCACTGGCGCATCAAAATCTGCAGATTGAAAGCAAGTAGATATCGTCTTTTCCCTGCGGGTCACATCCCGCTAATGCGGGACCTTAACGGCTTGTTGTGGCCGCAACCCCTTGAAGCGGTCATAATTCTACGGATCGGTATGGATAAATTACAACACCCGGCAAGCGCGGTCGCGAGTGCGGGGATTCCGATCTACAATTCAGCCTGAATGTAATGCTGGAATGCTAAGGCCTATTTGCAATTAGAGTGAAGTTCGTATATTCAGGAATCCAACCGAAGACATTGTCGGGAGCTGAACTAGTAACTTTCATGATTTGAGTCCAGCTTCCATTATTATATAGGTGTAACTCCCGTTTTTCTGATCCAGAACCGATACACGCGGCCAACAGATTACCTCCTGTTCGGGCCGCAATATCGATTTCGGAGTATGGCGAAATACCACCTTTTTTAATAGGAGCGCCCCATGCGATACCGTCAATTGACGGATATATAAAGAGCCATTCCGCTATTAACGGTCCGCCGATAGTTCTCCGAGCAAAACCAAGATAAAAAGTACTGCCGTCGTTTGTTAGATCTAAGTCGCTTCTGGGACGGCCAAAGCCGCTTTCGGCAAATTGTTGGCTGGCAACGTTTGTCCAATTAATTTCCGGAACCTTCACTCCGCCTTTCGTTACTACCTGCAAATCTCCACTGGCAATAACAACACCTACACTTACATTAGGGAATAGCCATGCCATGACTACCTTTCCGTTTAGAACATCTATGACCGGGCTGCCGACACAAACGTTGCTAGGCATCGTAAATGTTGGGGCAAAGTTGGTATCAAGCCATTTCTTTTCCTTGATATTAAGAGCCCGCATTGAGACTATATCACCGTAAGTTCGAAAAGCTATCAAGTAGATATCATCTCCCGCGTATGCCGGCGAGGGAGTGGACAAAACGACTTGATTTAACAGAGGTCCGGCATGTCTGGTTTCCCAGTCATCGATCCAAAAGCCCCACGCCATTTGAAGCCTTGAGAGGGCATCCGCCCAGAAAACCAAATTCCTCCAACCTACATCGTCGAATATCATCCCTACGCCTCTACCAGTTGCCACCCCAGGAAAATTGTCGCAATCTCTCCATGATACTCCATTTTCAGACCAACGCATTCTTATTCGGTGTGTACCTTTTTCCTCAAATGCGAGAATATATATTTTTTTTGATGTTATTGTTATAACGGGGCCGTTTCCGTTATGACGACAAGAACCAATTCCAAGCCCAAACAAACAAATAATTGAAAATAAAACACATTTTTTTAAATGGGGGAACTTGATTTTAGGATTCCTTTTTCCCTGGATAACCTTTTTCATAATCTCCTCTTTCAGGTTTTTTTTAACATCATAACCGGTATAATTACGTTTGCCACGTTGTCTGGCTTCTGGAAAAATTATAATTATTAATAATATGAAGTCAATACGAAATTTATACGTATATAATGCGTATCCAAACATACGTATTAGTAAAATTCCTTTTACAGAAAGGGCAAAAAGCCCTGGGCTTTGCCAAATATCGGATGGGTGGCATGCTTTCCCCGATTTGTTTGGGGTAAGCATGTAATAGGTGCCGGAAGAGCATGCTTATGCTTTCAGCTAAAGCATGCCACCCTGTCTGGCCGGTAATTGTTGGGGGACAAGCCCCCAACCTACATAAAATCGATCCGCAACTTTTCTTTGATTTTGACGTTTTTATATTGACGGCTCATGTCGGGTTCGTCCACTTCGTTTCGGAACTCTACGAGTCGTATGACCGGACCTACTGCTAAAAATCCGTTCCATCCTGTAACAACAATTCCCCCTACCGTTCAAACCTGCAATCAGTTGCCGATAGTGTTATCAAGCAGGCGAACAATCAACGGGGGGAACGGTGTTCGGTTACGTAAACCTTTTCAGCTTTTTCAGCAGATACACATTCCATAATCTTTCAAGGTATAACTTTTCGCCCGCCGGTGATTATCGATCGCCCGGTCTTACCGATGGTGCTTCGCCCGATGCAATTGAGGATCGGGCAAGCGGGCAGACCGAAGCGGTTCAGCCTGTAGGCGAACTCGAGACACCGGTAGATTCGATAGAGCTTTCAAATGATATTCCCGAGATAGCCAGCGGACAGCCTCCCGCGACCTACAGTCCGAAGATGATCTTGGCAGATTCGCCGCCGGAAGAATCTGAGATCCAGCCGGAGAATGAGGCGGCTGAAAGCGGCAATGATACGCTCCTCGCGAGGATAAAATCGCAGGCGCGGCTGAATCTTGATATGATCTTCAATCTGGCGGAGTTTACTCAAACTGTGGCCGCTTTCGCCGAAGACGCGGAGGATGGAGAGATTAACGCCATCTCATATTCTGATTTGAGCATCAGCCTCCATACCGATTTGAAGGCGAAGGCCTTCATCAAAGAGGACTACAGGGTCGTTGAGGGGGAGCCCCTTCCGACCGCTCATTCCAAACAATGGAGCCGCTTCAACCAGCTCGAGGCGACGCTTATGAGAAGCCGGGGATTCGAGGCCGCCGCCTTCTATCGAGAAAGCTTAAACACCAGCCAGAAATTAAGGCAGACTTACTCTAACGGTTTCCTGCGAGTGGCGCGTAAGCTCAGCATGAGATACACTCAGGATTTCCAGCTCAACTTGCGGGCCTTGAATCTGTATAATGATCAGGCACAAGTCCTCGATCAAACCGATGATATAGAGGCATATCTGGGTAATGTCGAGATTATGGCCGACTCCCCCGATACCCCCGGAGATCTGATCGGAGATTTCTTCGAGACCGTGCAGTCCTATCTCGATGGGGCGGAGGATAAGCTGATTGAGAAAATCGACACTTTCTTCGAGAATCTGGCCGCCGAGATGGGAGTTGATTCGAGCCTCCTTGACAATGCCAGGGAGACCATGCTATCAAGCATAAATAACTTTTTCGATGAGGTTGATAACGCTGTCGGGTCCGTCAAAAGCAATTACATTACGGCGCCCGAAGAACCCGAACTTCCTGAAGCCCCCGATGAGAGTATGGCTCCCATAGATTCGGAGCTATCCAGAAACGCCGAAGCTGTTGCGGTAGGCTGATACACCGTCTTTGAATCTTGAAATATAGAATCCTATTATTCCATAAAAAACCCACTATCCCATAGCGCCCTGCAACTTTTCTCTGATTTTAACGTTTTTATATTGACGGCCTATGTCGATTTGATTATCGATGTGTGTCTGAAAATATGAGCCGTGGACGTCTGAAAATGAAAACAATCAATCAAATCAAAGGAGTTATAATGAGAAGCTGGAAAAGGCTTATGCTCGTCTGCCTGGCGGTGGCTGCAGTTTTTGCCGGAGCAGCGGTAGCCGGCGATTTGCCGGAGTTGAAGTTCGAGAAATTCGAGCTTCCCAACGGCCTGGATGTCATTCTGCACGAGGATCATTCTATTCCCATGGTTTCGGTGAACACCTGGTATCATGTCGGCTCGAAAAACGAGAAACCGGGTCGGACCGGGTTCGCCCATCTTTTCGAGCATATGATGTTCCAGGGCTCGGAGAATTTCAACACCGATTTCTTCGAAGGTATCGATAAGATCGGGGGTATCAACAACGGCTCCACCTCGGAGGATCGCACCAACTACTGGGAGAATGTCCCGAGCAATTACCTGGAGCGGATGATATGGCTTGAGGCCGACCGCATGGGATTCTTGCTTCCGGCCATGACCCAGGAGCGGCTGGATAACCAGAAGGACGTTGTCAAAAATGAACGACGCCAGAGACTGGACAACCAGCCGTATGTGAAATCTTATGAACTAATGCTGTCTCTGATGTATCCGGATGAGCACCCTTATTCGCATTCGGTCATAGGCAGTATGGAGGATCTCTCGGCGGCCAGCCTTGAGGACGTCTCCGAATTCTTCGAGCTGTATTACGCTCCCAACAACGCCTCGCTCTGCATTACCGGGGATTTCGATCCCGCGCAGGCGAGACAATGGGTCGAGAAATATTTCGGCGCGATTCCACCCGGGGCGCCGATCGACCGGATGGAAAGCTGGATTCCGAAGATGACGGAGGTCAAGAGATCGACGGCCGAGGATAATGTCAGCCTGCCGCGCCTGTACATGGAGTGGCACACGCCGGGATTTTACGCTCCCGGGGACGCCGAATTCGATCTATTAGCAAATATATTAACTTCCGGGAAAAATTCTCGGCTATATAAGACGCTGGTATATGAAAAACAGATCGCGCAGGATGTCGACGCTTATCAGTCGTCGATGGAGTTGAGCAGCACCTTTGGCATAACCGTTACCGCCAAGGAGGGGCATTCCCTGGAGGAGATCGAAGCCGAGGTCGACGCTATCTTAAAAGACATTCTGGCGAACGGCATAACAAACGATGAACTGGAGCAGGCGAAAACCACTTGGGAAGCCGGATTTGTAAGAGGGTTGGAGCGCATAGGTGGATGGGGAGGCAGATCCGACCGGCTGAACAGGTATAATGTTTACATCGGCGATCCGGGAAGCCTCCAGTGGGATATGGAACGTTATTCCAAGGCCACCGTGGCGGACGTTATGAAATACGCCCGGGAATACATCGATCTGGACGGCCGGGCGATACTGTATATCATTCCACAGGGAGATCCACAACTAGTGGAAGCCGAATTCGACAGATCCGCCGAACCGGCGGCCGTCTCGGAACCGTCTTTTGCTCCCCCCTCTATACAGAAGGCGAAACTTTCCAACGGTATGGATTTGATGCTGGTGGAGGATCACGATCTTCCGCTGGTGCAGGTCAACCTTATTATTAAAAACGGCTGGGCTGCCGATCCGTCAGATCGTCCCGGCGCCGCGGCGTTGACCGCCGATCTTCTTGACGAAGGTACAAAATCGATGGATGCCCTCGAAATATCAGATGAGTTAAAGCGGCTCGGCGCCCAACTCGGAACAGGCAGTTCTTTCGACAATTCTTCGGTGAGTCTTAATGTGCTGAAAAAGAATCTCGATCCCGCATTAAAGCTGATGTCAGATATCGTTCTGAATCCCACCTTCCCGGAAAAAGAGCTGGAACTAAAACGTGAAAATTATCTGGGACGTATTCAGCAGGAGAACAGGAAACCGATGACTGCCGCCTTCAAAACATATTTCAGCGAACTATTCGGCGCCGATCATCCTTATGGTCAACCTTATACCGGTTCAGGTACCGAAGCGTCCGTAAAAGCCATAGCCCGTTCCGATCTGGAGAGCTTCTATCAGGCTAACTATATGCCGAATAACGCTACGGCCGTTGTGGTTGGAGATATTACTCTGGATGAAGCCAGATCGAAACTGGAGAAGGCTTTCAAGAAATGGAAGCAAGGGGCGCCGTCTGAAAGCGTCGTGAAAGAGGTGACTCCTCTGGGCAAAACCAGGGTCTGTATCGTGGATAAGCCCGGCGCACCGCAGAGTGTCATTGTTCTGGGCAATCTCGGTTTGAAACGCAGCGATCCGGATTACCTTGCTACTTCGGTTATGAACAACGCTCTCGGCGGGCAGTTTACAGCGCGAATAAATATGAACCTTCGCGAGGAGAAAGGTTACACTTATGGCGCAATTTCGTTTTTCAGCGGACGGCGAGGAAGAGGAGCCTTCGCAGCTTATGCACAGGTTCATGCAGAGTTTACGAAAGAGTCCATTGCGGAATTCGTGAAGGAATTCAGGGATGTCCTGGGCACGCGACCATTGACTGCAGTGGAGCTTTCCGACAGCAAAAACAACCTTATCAAAGGATTCCCGCAGGATTTCCAGACCTATTCGGGAATCGCCAGCCAGATGGGCTCCATGGTTACATTCAATCTGCCCGAGGATGAATGGATCACCTATGTCAACAGGGTGAACGCCATCGATATGAACCTGGCGGTAAAGGCCGCCAATGATCATATTTTTCCCGATGCGCTTCTGATAGTAATCGTGGGCGACCGGGAGAAAATCGAATCGGGTATCCGCGAACTAAATCTCGGAGAGATAGAATACCTGAGTGCATCCGGTCTTTAAGATAGTCTAAATCGTTGTACTAAGGGCGGCCCTGAAGGGGCTGCCCTTTCTTATAATTATGGTATTTTACAAAAGAGATTGATCTGGTTCTTTCGATGACTATATATTATCAGAAGGGAAAATCTATTGAGTTACGTTCTTGAAAAAAGAAGCGGCCCCAGGACAATCGTCGATGGTAAGGAAGTCGTGCTGTTCAGCTCCAACGATTATCTTGCTCTCTCATCTCACCCGGAGGTTCTGAGGGCGGCATCGAAGGCGGCCGGTCAATATGGCGCCGGAACCGGCGGCGCTCCCGGCACCAGCGGTACCGACAGGATTCATTGTCAATTATCAGAGGCCATCGCCGCTTTCAAATCGAAAGAAAAAGCAGTGATTTTTCCGTCCGGATACCAGGCCAATCTGGCCATCCACCAGGCTCTCGGTGGAGACGATACGGTCTTTCATATGGATCGACGGCATCATCCGTCCGCTATGGATGGTGCGCGGCTGGCCAGAGATTCGAAAATCGTTAAGTTTGATCATAATCAGCTTGAAGATCTGGAATCAAATCTAAAATCGCATTCGGGCAAGACCAATATCGTAAGCCTGCCCTCGGTGTTTACAATCAATGGCGATATCGCGCCGCTGGATAAGCTTATCGATTTGAAAAAAAAGCTAAACTTTGTACTGGTTCTCGATGAGGCTCACGCCACCGGCTGCATCGGGGATACGGGCCGTGGGCTGGAGGAGCATTTCGGTCTGAAAGGCGCCGCCGATTTCATCATGGGAACATTCTCCAAGGCGTTGGGATCTCAGGGCGGCTTCTTAGCCTTCAATAAAAATGTTGAATCGTTGCTGAAATCGAAATTTCGGTCTTTCGTATATTCGACTTCGTTGTCGGCGATTTCGGCGGCGGCGGCGTTGAAGGCATTGCAGCTGCTTGAAAGTGATACAACTATCATATCGTCTCTTAGAAAATCGAAAGATGCCATCGTCCGAAATTTCCAAGAATTGAATCTGGAGATTGTTAAAAAGGAGAGCATGATTCTGCTGCTTCCCTGCGACGATTGCGAAGACCTTCAAAAAGGATTACTCGGTGATGGCTACCTGGTATTCCCGGTTGAGACGGAGAGCGACGGGCGTCCGGGGAAATTCTTTAGAATTACACCCAACGCCGCACATACTGAAGATGATATCAATGGATTTGCAAATGCCTTAAGCGTTCATCTCGGTTCGAGCTGAATCCCAGAGTTACCTTCCTAAAGAAATTTATATGTCAATCCCAGCGCCAGGGTCTCTTTGAATCGGCCGCGCCTATCGGTCTGTTTATCGTAAAGAAGCTGCGCGTAAAATGATACTACCAGATATTTGGAAACACTGGCCGAGACCGTGCTTTCGAAATTGACATCGACCGCCTTCCAGTAATCCTCCGCAGGAGTGTTTTTGAATTCGTCCTTCTTTGAAAAGAACATCGCCTTGAATAGAGTCAGCTTGCCGATATAATTGAGCTGTTCAGAGAGGATATAATGGATATCGGTAACGGATTCTATACCGCCATCGGTAGTGGTTTCATATTCGAATTGTTCGGCCACGGTATCGACAATCATTTTGTTCATATTCTGCCGTATGGAAAACCCAAGCCTCGATAATATCTGGTCTTTATCCTTCTCGTATAACACTCTGGCTACACCGGCCGATTCGGTTATGAGGATCGGATTGATATATCGTTTTAACGGATCGTAGGAAGCGTCGAGGAACTGGGATTCAAGTCGTAACGCCAGGTAGGGATCGACAAACGAATCCAATGTAAACCGGCCCACGTTTTCGATATCTATCTTGTCGGTCGATTTTGTCGGTTTTTGCCACGCCTTCGGCGTGGTGGTTTTATCCTGCGTGTGAGTCTGTCCGAATTGAAGTTTGGTGATATTTTTGAAATTGAATTTTGATGAGACCTTTTTTTCGAGGATGGCATCCACTCTGGAGACCCAGGTCACATTGCCCGCCTCGCCTCCTGTCCAGCTGTCGGAATATGAATTCTGGGTTAAGTTCAGGCCGAAGTCTATGGATGGCTGCCAGGGCTCGCCGGTCGATGCCGTATTGGTGGCTGTAATTAATAATAACATCGCTGCAAAAAACGCTTTAGTAAAATCCATCATCTTTCTCCTTTTATTAAGCGTAAAGTTTGTTGACGACTCATAATCAGACCTTCGAAGATATATGTAAAGCCATTTTATTGTTGACAATGGGTAATAATCTTCGTTATTTTGTTACTGAAGGGCATAGACGACGCATACGCGACCGGGGATTATATCATAAATTAACCGTCTTGGATCACGGTCCGGGAGGAAATCATGTGGCGAGTAGTTATTATTTTGGCGGCCATGACAACGCTTTGTATGGCACAGTTTCCGGGCGAGATTGCGGGATGGACGCAATATGATATGCAGGAGATTGGATCGGGCTCGAATCGTGTAGTAGTGGATTCGGAAGGAGGCATCCATGTGTGCTGGATGCGAGCGACTCCGCTAGGAAATGTTTATTACAATTATCGAAATCCCGAGGCCGATTGGCAAGGACCTTTTCAAATTTCCCCCGATGGCGGTGGATATTGCAATATCGATCTGGGACCGGATGACTGCATCGCCATTTTTTATCATTATGATGGACAGATACACGTTGCTACTACCTGCGACGGATCTGATGATCACGTTCTGCCGGACACCAGCTCTTATTGGCCAAAGGGTTCGATTGCCGCCAGTGGCCGGTTCCATGTCATTTCGGGAAGAACCCCATATTATGATGACGCAGTTATTTTGATGTACAATACCTCCACCGATTTTGGCGAGACCTGGCCAACGTGGGTAAGATTCGATTCCCTGAATACTTATCTGTGGTCGATTAACTCATCAGAGATTTCTGAGAGAACTGCTATAGTAGAAGGTGTTCCGATATCTGATGACGGAGTTCAGTACGACATCGGCTATACTATCTCCGACGATGGAGTGAATTGGGATATGAGCGACTGGCACATGATCACCGATTATCGGGATTCCGGAACAAGTGCCCGAGCTGATGTCGATCTTCTATTCGATAACGATGATTATCTTCACGTCATTTGGAATACGTGGGAGATTCAAGAGCCGTTCGTGAACGGTGCTTCCCTCTGGCACTGGAGCGAGGAGACAGGCGAGATATCGCAAATAACATATTTCGACCATGTGACCTGCGAACCGGGAGCATGGAATTTTGCTTTATGCAAGATGTCTCTCGGAGTCGATCCGGACGATAACCTCTACTGCATCTGGACCGGATTCACGTCGGAGGATTATTCTGCCGGTGGATACTGCAACGGCGATCTCTATATGTCTTACTCAGTGGACGGTGGTCTAACATGGTCTGGATATGAAGGGGTCACTAATTCTCCTACGCCTGGCTGTGTTCCCGGCGAGTGCGATTCGGATAACTGGGCGACCTTGGCCGAGATGGTAGGAGAATATCTGCACATTTTCTATGTTAATGACAAAGATGCCGGGGCGATGCCATTGAGTGAAGGCACCGTAACGGATAACCCGGTGCTCTATCTTGAAGTCCCCAATCCCGCGAGAACGGGAATAGCCGAAAAGGAAACGTTGCCCGAGAACCTGACCCTATTTTCCAACTACCCCAATCCCTTCAACGCCAGAACCACCATCAAGTTCTCGCTGGCGGAGGCCGCTAATGTTAAACTCCAAGTCTTCGATATCGCCGGGCGGCTGGTGGAGACTCTCGCCGATTGTGAATTTGAAGCTGGCGAAAACTCAGTAACCTGGGATGCAGTAGATTACCCCAGCGGTGTGTATTTCGTCAGGCTGGTATCAGGCCTTGGAGCCCACGCCAAGAAGATCGTATTGCTAAAATGAGAAAAGGGGTTGCCAGGCTATAATATTTCTGTGATGATCTGGGAGGAAATTATGTTGCGAGTAATTATTATTTTGGCGGCCATGACATCGTTCTGCCTGGCGCAATCGCCTGTTGTAGTGGGTACTTCATACTATGCTTACCAGACCAACGGGTCGACGGGAAACAGGATCGCTATCGATTCTCAAGGCAGAATCCATATTGCCTGGACGAAGGGCATGGTGCCGGAGGCGCGTCCACGCTATGTCTTTTATAATTTTCGAGATGAATACGGTCAATGGATAGGCGAAACACAGGTCAGCAGTCACGATGGCTCCGGTTTTGTAACGCTTGATCTATTGGCTGGCGACAGGCCTATCCTGGCATACAATTCGCCTGAGAACTCATCAACCTCGATTGCTGTATCCACCTGGGATAGTCAGGAGATGCCCATGGAAAATTCTTGGCCATACTTATGGCCCCACATTACTCGCGATTACGATGGCCGCCTCCATATGGTTTGCGACGCGGACAGTATTGGCTATACTTATTCAGATGACGAGGGCGAGACCTGGGCCAGTATAATAGGCATTGCCCAGCACGAAATTCTAAGCACTACGATATGCTCGTCACCTGTCTCCGATAAATCAGCCATCGTTTATACAGCCTTAAATGAATCAGGCTATTATGATGTTTTCTTTTTTGAGACAATCGACGGCTATAATTGGGATTGGGAAAATCCCCATAATATCACCCAATTCGGTGAGGGCGACACTTATAGCGCCTGGGCCGACATTGATGCCGTCTATGACTACGATGATGTCCTTCATATTACTTACCAGGGATTATACGTCATTGAAAATGTCATCGAGAGTTATGGCGACGTCATGCACTGGAGCGAGCCTACTAGCCATTCCGTGATAGCGACCAATGACGCCGATTGTATGCCTATAAATTATGCGCTGTGCATCTGTAAGATGAGCCTCGGCGTCGACCCGGAAAACAATTATATTTATGCCCTCTGGGCCGAACTTACGCTCGATGATGTATCTGCGGGCGGTTATTCAAATGGCGAACTCTATGCCGCCATGTCGGCCGACGGTGGAGCCCATTGGGCGTCACCGGTGAACCTGACGAATTCACCTACCCCGGGATGTATGCCTCCTGATTGCGACAGCGAGGTCTGGTCATCGATGGCCGAGATTGTGAATGATTCTTTACACATAATGTATATCGACGATAACGACGCCGGCGCTGCGTGGAACTCCGAAGGTGGATGGACATTGAACGATGTTCTATATCTTGAATTTCCAGTTATAGAGCTATTTCCTGTTGATGTTTCTGATCAGAATTCCATTCTTCCATCCGGATTCTCGCTTTTGCGGGTCTACCCCAACCCCTTCAACGCCAGAACCACCATCAGGTTCTCGCTGGCGGAAACGGCGAATGTTAAACTTCAGATCTTCGATATCGCCGGGCGGCTGGTGGAGACTCTGGCTGATTGTGAGTTTGATGCAGGCGAAAACTCGGTAACATGGGACGCGACGGATCGCCCCAGCGGGGTTTATTTCGCCAGGCTGGCCGGTAATGCCAGTTCGGTATCCAAGAGGCTTGTTTTGCTGAAATAAATGAAATTTTCACTTTAGTCCAGGGGAGGTTTATCATGCGTTATATTTGCCTGTTCTTGATGCTGGTGCCGCTTGCGGTTTCGCAGGCGCAATACCCGCAGGTGGAGCTTTATCAGACAACGCAGGATTATTACTACTATCCTGTGGGAACCAGCTATGGGTTCGATTATCTCGGGGGGCGGCATCTTATCGAAGGCAGGACCAACCCTGATGATCCTGATATGCGGATAATATTTTATAATTTCCATGATTTGCATGGGGATTCGCTCGGTTGGACGTCCGTGTCTTTGATCGGACGAAGACAGACTATGGAGAAACTGCATATATTTCCCCGCAACAGGGCCGCCGTTACTTTTAAGTACTACTCTGTGGGGGACCACCCGATGATAGCAGTTGATGCCTACCGAGGATTCGGCATCTTCACAGTATTGGATGCGCCCTCTCAGGGAATTGATCCCTCTCTCTACAGGCCCTCCATCACCGATGACGCTCCTGGCCGGTTCCATATGATATACTTTTCAAGCGGTTTCCCGACTTATATGCTTCGTTATATTTCCTGGGATGGATCCAACGATCCGTTCGGCCCGGTTATTGTCGAGGATGCGGTTTTGCCGACGGCTAAAATAGTGACGTCCGGTTCGAGCGATCGGGTCGCACTTGTTTTTCTCAGGGCGGTAATAGAGGATAACGACGAGATATCGGGCGGCGACGTCGCTTATGTGGTATCCGAGGACGGGGAAAACTGGGATTTCGAAAACGATATAATTTATGTCACCGATTATAACAACTCAGATCTGCGGGCTTTCGGAGATCTCGACGCCCTTTTCGACAGCGGCGACATCCTCCATATCGTCTGGAATGAGACGATTCTGTATGATCCCGGCATTTCCGCTTATGACGCCAGGTTGATGCATTTCACCGAGCGGGAAGACCGGATCGATATGATCAGCTACAATTTCGATGACGAATGGGATGCCTCGCCGGGGCATCGGAATATCGGTATCGGCAGCATGTCCTTAGCCTGCGATGTGAACGGGCATCTTTATGTCGCCTGGGAGGAGTTTCATGATACCGATGCCTCAAATGACGGTTACTGCAACGGCGATATTTATCTTGCGTATTCCTTCGACGACGGATATTCATGGACGCCGCCGGCAAACCTGACCGATTCCCAAACGCCGGACTGCCAGGCCGGGGATTGCGAAAGCGATCTTTTCCCCGATCTCGATGAGGCTATAGACGACGAAATCCGCCTTTTCTATCTGAGCGATCGGGATGCCGGATCCGGGGAATTCGGGGAAGGGGAGATGACGACAAATACAACATATATGATGACCCTCTCGCCTAGGGTGAGTATCGATCCCGAAATCAGGCCGCAGAGATTTCTACTGCTCCAGAACTACCCCAACCCCTTCAACGCCAGAACTACCTTCAAATTCTCACTGGCGGAGGCGGCGAATGTTAAGCTCCAGATCTTCGATATCGCCGGGCGGCTGGTGGAGACTCTCGCGGATTGTGAATTTGATGCCGGCGAAAACTCGGTAACCTGGGATGCGACGGATCAATCCTCCGGAATCTATTTCGCCAGACTGGCCGGTAATACCGGCTCCGTCTCTAAAAAACTGGTTTTGCTGAAATAAATGAAATTTTCGCTTTAGATCGAGGTAGATAACCCGTTTGAGCGGGGGGATAAGATGAGATTTCAAACAATCTTTGTAATTATCGTGCTGGTTTTTCTGGCGGCAACAGCCTTTGCCTTTGAGCCATTATTTCATGCCAGGATCGACTACGGGGTCGGGGACGATCCTACTTCAGTTTTCGCGGTTGACCTCGATGGCGACGGCGACGATGACTTAGCCGTGGCTAATAATGGCTCCGACAATGTCTCAGTCCTTCTGAATAATGGTGACGGGACATTTCAGGTGGCGGTTAATTACACGGCCGGGAGTGAACCGGTTTCAGTTTTCGCGGTTGACCTCGATGGCGACGGCGATAATGATCTGGCCGTGGCTAATTTGAGTTCCGACAATGTCTCAGTCCTTCTGAATAACGGTGACGGGATGTTCCAGCAGGCGGTTAATTACGGGGTTGGGGATCTTCCTCGTTCAGTTTTCGCGGTTGACCTCGATGGCGATGGCGATAATGACCTGGCCGTGGCTAATGGTTGGCCCGACAATGTCTCGGTCCTTCTGAATAACGGTGATGGGACATTTCAGCAGGCGTTAAATTATGGGGCCGGGGATATTCCTCGTTCAGTTTTCGCGGTTGACCTCGATGGCGATGGCGACAATGACCTGGCCGTGGCTAATGATGGTGGCTATTTCGGCCACGGCAATGTCTCAATCCTTCTGAATAACGGTGACGGGACATTTCAGACGGCGGTTGATTACGGCGCCGTCGATCATCCTCGTTCAGTTTTCGCGGTTGATCTCGATGGCGATGGCGACAATGACTTGGCCGTGGCTAATGTAGGAACAGATCCAGAGAATCCAGGTTACGTATCGATTTTTCTGAATAACGGTGACGCGATATTCCGGCAGGTGGCTAATTACGGGGCCGGGGATACACCTGCTTCAGTTTTCGCGGTTGACCTCGATGGCGATGGCGACAATGACCTGGCCGTAGCTAATAGTGGTGGCGATGAAGGCTACGGCAATGTCTCAATCCTTCGGAATAACGGTGACGGGACATTTCAGGAGGCGGTTAGCTGCGAAGTTGGGGGCAGTTCTGTTTCAGTTTTCGCGGTTGATCTCGACGGCGACGGCGACAATGACCTGGCCGTGGCAAATGAGTATTCCCACAATGTCTCAGTCTTTCTGAACAACGGTGACGGGACATTTCAGGAGGCGGTTAATTACGGGGCCGGGGATTATCCTGTTTCAGTTTTCGCGGTCGACCTCGATGGCGATGGCGACAATGACCTGGCCGTGGCTAATTTGGATTCCGACGATGTCTCAGTCCTTCTGAATAACGGTGACGGGACATTTCAGGAGGCGGTTAATTATGGGGCCGGGGATAATCCTATATCAGTTTTCGCCGCTGATCTCGATAGCGACGGCGACAATGACCTAACCGTGGCTAATAATTGGTCCGACAATGTCTCAGTTCTTCTGAATAACGGTGACGGGACATTTCCGGCGGCGGTTAATTACGGGGCCGGGGATGCGCCTTTCTCAGTTTTCGCGGTTGACCTCGATGGCGACGGC
>CBEUCH010000020.1:0-47584 GCA_965541585.1 uncultured bacterium
CGCCTTTTGCCATCTCGTTCGGCCCCCGTCTGGCGGCAGGAGTCGGAAAGATAAAAGTCTTGACCAGACTGCTCAATGTTTCATCAGTCGAGGAGGCCGAAACAGCCGGAGTCGATTTAACCAACCATGTCATAATTGGCGGTTTTGGTTTCGCCGGCTTCACTCTGGCCTCGGCCCTGAGAGAATGCGGGGTACCCTATCTGATCGTCGATATTAATCCCGAGAACATCCAGAAGGCAGAGGCCCTGGGGCATCCGGTATTCTTCGGCGACATCTCCAGTCCGGACGTTCTGCAGAAACTCGGAATATCATCTGCCACAGAGTTGATTCTTGTCATCAACGATCCCGGCGCCCTGGAAAAGGCGATAAAAGCTGCGCGGGAAGTTGCTCCGGGAGTTCATATAGTTGTCAGGACCCCGTATCTTCTCGATCTTGAAACTCTGACGAAGGCTGGGGCGCAGACCGTCATCCCCGCCGAAAGAGAATCAGCGGCGCAGGTGGCGTCTCATGTGCTCACCAGGCACTGCGTGTCAGATGATATAATAAGCGAGAGAGTGGCCTCGATTCGAAAGATGAAAGAATAGCGCGAGCGTAGCAAACAGATCGCCCTCCGTCACTCGATCCCTCGACAAGAACCGCGATTTTCCGTAGCCTTTTAAGGAACAATATCTATAATCGTCGGGTTGCATATGCCGTCGGTGTTGTTTATGTTAATGGGAAGCAATATCGATTAGAAGATCACAGATAAAGCAGGTCGGGTTCCGCGTGAAGCGAAACAAGAACCCCGACAAAAGGCAAAAAATAAGGGAGAGCAAAGATGGCTTACGAGTGGAAGTTCAATCCCCGTCCATATTCGGATGATGAGGCGAAGAAGCTGTTGAAGGACGTAGTTTCTGCGGAGACTACCGACTGGCATTACAACAAGCATCACAAGGGCTACGTGGCGGCGCTCAACACAATTGAGAAAGGTCTTGAGAAGGCCGATCCCGCCGATGCCAACGGCAACTACTCCGAGATCGGCGAGCTGAAACGCCAGCGCAACTGGAATCATGCCGGCGCGCTTCTGCATGATGTTTACTGGGATGTGCTGGGCGGCGACGGCGATCCCTCTAAAGGCCCGGACGTCCTCAAGGCTCTTGAGAAGGAGTTCGGCAGTTTCGATAAGTGGAAAGAAGATTTCAAAGCGACCGCCTTTGCGGCCAAGCTTTCCGGCTGGGGTATCCTGGTATTCGACAAGCTCTACAGCGGGCGGCTCATCAATGTCCTGGTGGATCACCATCATCACGGCGCCATGTGGGGCGGCATTCCGCTTATCTCCTGCGACGTCTTCGAGCATGCTTACTACCACAAGGACGGCCCCGGCAGGGCGGCCTATATCGACAATTTCATAAGCAATCTCCACTGGGGCCGGATAAACGAGCGGTACAAAAAGTTAGTTGCGTAGGGAAGGGGAATGCCTGACTAACGCTGTGGCGTCACGTCTCTCTACGAGCCGTAGGCCGCACGTGGCGCCTTTTTTCTTTATGCTCCGTAGGGGCGAGGTCACCTCGCCCCTACAATATCAAATTCCCATGTCCTGTAGGGGCAAGGTCTCCTTGCCCGCAGGGAGCGAAGTAATCTCACGACGGGCGAGGGGTGTGGCAATCCCAAACTTGTTTGGGATTGATTACAATGTTCCGTCAGCTCGCAGCGAAAAGTGACCTGAGGGTTTAATTCTCAAAGGCCATGGTGTGACGGCACAAGGCGGTTCAATAAATAATATGGTTGCTTTTCATGTATATGTGGTATAAGTTGGACGTAGATTTTGAGAATCTGTCAGATCTGTTAGTTATGGATATGGATACGAAAATACCGCCGATGCCCCCGGCCTATAAGAAACGCCATATCCTAGTGACTGTTATCTTGACTGTTCTAGGTTTTGGTCTCCCTCTTATATATTGCGGCTATCTGAAAGCGGGACTGCTCATTGAAGTTGGGACCATGATTTTCATCTTCATGCTATTCGTTCTCGAAGGGGTTGTCCCGACTCTACCTACAACGATTTTGCTATTCTCTGCATTCATTTTGCTTTTTGTATCATTGCTAATTATTAACATTCGTTTTACTCTTATTTCAAATCGCCTTCAAAAACCTCGGTTGAGATATGCGTGGCTATGGATCGTGGGAGTCATCATGGTAACCGGGACAGTAGATTACGTCGGTGTTTCAATTATCGAATCTAATGTTGTTGAAGCATATAAGATCCCGGCGTCAAGTATGGAACCGACCATGCTTGTCGGCGACTATCTTATGGCGACCAAAGGAATAGATCCCGAAGAACTCCAGTATGGCGATATCATAATTTTCAAATATCCCTTTAATCAGAATCAAAACTATATAAAGAGACTGATTGCCAAGGAGGGCGATACTATAGACATAATAGATAAAGAAATATATAGAAACGGAGAAAAGCTCATCGAGCCTTATACGAAGCACATGGACTCTGTTATCATTCCTTATTATGATAACGGCCGCTGGGGTCAGTATCGTCGCGACAACATGCCGGAGATAGAAATACCGCCGGGCAGGTTGTTCGTCCTCGGCGATAACCGAGACAACTCTGCCGATTCCCGCTTCTGGGGCTTTCTGGACGAGGATCTGGTAATCGGCAGAGCCCGTTTCATAGATTTCTCCTGGGATTCAGAAAATAATCGGATCCGCTGGGAGAGAATGGGAAAGAGATTGGATTAGAGAAAACTACGCGTTTGCGTGGTTGGCAGACGGGGACGTCTACCAACCACAGAAACATATTTAATCACATTCCGTAGGGGCGAGGTGACCTCGCCCCTACAATATCAAATTCCCATGTCCTGTAGGGGCAAGGTCTCCTTGCCCGCAGGGAGCGAAGCAATCTCCGATGGGCGAGGGGTGTGGCAATCCCCAACTTGTTTGGGATTTATCCATGATCCTTATTACCTTGTAAAATCCTCCATTTTCCCTTATCTTTCCTCCGGTTGGCTAAATAAGTCCCGATCTCTTCGTGAAGGGAAAAGAAGATGAATTTGAAAAACGGTATATACAGGATTCTCGCGTTGGCTGCGGCCTCGGCAGTCTTGCTTTTTGCGGTTTTAATCACCAGTGAGGATAAAACCATCACACCCGAAAAATTCAAAGAATATAAACTCGCCAAACGTGGCGGCGACACCTCCAGGAAACCGTCGGAATGGTTCACGCTTCAGCGTGCATACCCGAACGAGAATATACCTTTCACCGCCTATAAAAGAGCCTTGAGTCGCGCCGAGAGATTGCGCAATAACGATCTGGGTTTGCAGATCGGGACCTGGATAGCCGCCGGGCCGTCCAACGTGGGAGGGAGAATCACCGATGTCGCCGTCCACCCCGATTACCCGGAATTAATCTATGCCGGGGCCGCATTGGGTGGTGTCTTAAAGTCGACCGATAGCGGTACCAGTTGGACCGCTATTTCCGATGCCGTTCCCTCGCTTTCGGTCGGCGATATAGAGGTCGATCCCTGGGACCCCGATATACTTTATCTTGGCACCGGCGAATCAAACTCCAGCGGCGACTCGTATGCCGGTACCGGGATGTATAAGACGACCGACGGCGGGACGACGTGGGATTTCATCGGGCTGCCCGATTCCCGTCATATCGGCCGGATAGTAATCGATCCCTTCAACTCACAAAGAATTTTCGTGGCCGCCATGGGTACGCTTTTCGGCACCAATCCCGAACGCGGCGTATATCGCAGCCTCGACGGCGGCGATTCATGGGAGCAGGTTTTGTTCATCACCGATTCCACCGGCGCAGCGGACCTGGCTATCAATCCTCAGAATCCGGATATAATCTACGCTGCTATGTGGGAGCGTATCAGAAGCCCCAGCCGCCGAAACGTGGGAGGTCTTACCAGCGGCATCTGGCGCTCTACCGACGGGGGCGACAGCTGGGAGCATCTCACCATCGGCCTCCCGGCGCCGTCGACAACCAACGGACGGATCGGCCTGGCGATCTCTCCCGCCGATCCCGATTACGTTTACGCCAGTATGGTCGACCATCCCGGCCGCGTGATGGGAATGTGGCGCAGCACTAACGGCGGTAATAGCTGGCAATCGCGGCTAAACTCGCCCGATCCCTGGAGTTTTTCCGGTTTCGGATGGTATTTCGGGCGCATCTGGGCGCACCCCACCAACAGGGATATCGTCTATTTCGGCGACGTGGGACTATGGCAGAGTTCCGATGGCGCCGCCAACTGGTACAACATAATAGGCTCTATCATGCATGTCGATATGCACGCGCTTTATCAGGACCCGGGAAATCCGGACTATATGGTGGTCGGCAACGACGGCGGTATATTCATCTCACGGAACGGCGGGAATTCATGGACGAAATCTTATGATCTGCCAATCACGCAATTCTATGGCATAACCATCGACTATCTGCAACCGCATCGCCTCTACGGCGGCACCCAGGATAACAGCACGCCCAGGACCCTCGACGGCCAGCATGATAACTGGGATGTCATTTTCTATGGAGACGGTTTCTATTGCAATGTCGATTTTACCAATTCGAATGTAATTTACGCTGAAGCCCAGTACGGTTATCTCGGCAGATCGACCAATCTCGGCCAGAGCTGGAGCATCATCACCGATGGTATTAACGGCAATGAGCGAACCAACTGGAGTACGCCGGTCGTCATGAGCCCGCATGACAATAACGTACTTTTCTATGGCGCCGAGCGACTTTATAAAACGATAAACCGTGGGGACTGGTGGAACGCCATCAGCCCTGATCTCACCGGCGGCTATGATCCCGGCAATCTCGTTTACGGCACTATTACGACCATTGGAGTCTCGCCGGTCTCGGAGGATGTGATCTGGGCCGGCACCGACGACAGCAGAGTCTGGGTGACAACGAACGGCGGAGGAAACTGGAACCGGGTCTCCGATGAATTGCCTAATCGCTGGTGCACGAGAGTGACTCCCGATGTTTTCGATCAGGCTGCAGCCTATGCGACATTCTCCGGTTATAAAAACGATCAGCTTCTGCCGCATATATTTAAAACTACTGATTATGGTGTCAACTGGATAGACATAAGCGGTGATCTTGTCGATATCCCCATCAACGATATCCTGCCCGATCCTTTGCATTCCGGATGGCTTTATGCCGGTACGGATTTTGGAGTGTTCTATACGACCGATGGCGGCGATCAGTGGCGCGTTTTGGGGGATGGTCATCCAATCTGTTCGGTCTTCGATATAGCCCTCCATAGCCAGGAGCGAAAGCTCGTCTCGGGCACACATGGCCGCTCGATGTATACCTACGATCTGACTCAACTCGAGGGACCCGATTGCCAGTATATTCCCGGCGACGTCGACCATAACGGTATCTCATTAGAGCTTAGCGATGTTATCTCTATGATAGCCGGTTATCGAGGCATGGCCGAACCGAATTATACATGCGATTGTCCACCGCATGGCAGCGATTTTGCCCCGGCGCACGATCCCGATGGCAACTGTATAGCCTTCGAGCTAAATGACGTCGTCCATATGATTTCCGTCTATAGAGGACAGGCAACAGCAACAGGCTGCGAGGATTGCCCGGGCCAGCGCTGATCGCCAAGTTTTCGCCCGAGAATGACAATTATAGATACCTACCCAGTCTGTATCTAGTCAGTGTCAAAAGACTGAAAAAAGGCTTGACAAAAAATGGGCAATCTATGATATTTCAACAAGATTATGGTGCGATATTCCATTTTTGTGGAATAGAGCTGTGGCTTCGTTTGGCACTTATTCAAAACCAGCATAAGTGACCTTTACCCAAGGGGAGGTTCGGATGTTTCGTTGCGCAGGATTTTTTCTGGTATTGGCATCCCTGTTTTTCACCCAGCAGGTTCTGGGAGATCCTCTTGATGCTTATGGATATATTCAAGGTGTGGTCAAAGACACGGATGGAGATCCGCTTCATCGCGTCGCCATGGAAACCGTTGCCCATGATACTATTGTTGTTAACGATCAGACTGATGAAAGGGGACGGTATTCATTGGCTGTTCCGCTTTTCGTTGAAGATTCGATTGAAGTTAACGTAAAATCTTCTAAGTTTAAATATATCCCGGATAGCACAAATGTATGGGCCGTATTCGGACGAATGACCCTCCTGAATTTTGAATTAGCGTGTGCGGCAGGGCCAATTCGTGGCACCATTACTGATACGCAGTTCGGGGAGCCTATAGAAAGCGTATTTGTCTATGTCGCACCAGACACTGCGAAATCCACCTATTCGGATGCTTTGGGTGACTATAATCTTCGCATATATGATCCGAACGATTATACAATTTGCTTTACTCATCGTGATTTCATCCCGGATACCAGTGATACGGAGGCAGTCTGCTATGAAGACTATCAAATCAATAGTGTTTTGGAGCGGGTTATCTGGCATGTCGCCGAGGTTGCCGACGATGATACGCTCCGGGGAAGCAGGAAATATCCATTCGATAGAATCCAGGACGCGATCAATTTGGCGACTACGGATGATACGGTTCTGGTGGGGCCGGGTACGTACCTCGGAACAGAAGGTAATAATGACATTACTTTGAACGGCTCGAATGGCCCACGTATAGCTGTCATTTCTGAAATGGGCCCTGAATCGACAATAATAGATTGTGAAGCGAATCAGGAATATCAGCACCGAGGTTTCATATTAGACGATGATCCGGGATCGACGGTCGCTGGTTTCACAATCACCAACGCATATCATACAGATGGCGCCGGAATGTGGATTAAAACGGGAAGCACTTCAATCATCGATAGGTGTATTTTCACAGGGAACATAGCCACTCAATCGGGCGCTGCCATTGCCGTTGAGCGCAGTTCACCAACTGTGAAAAACTGCATAATCAGCGATAATATCGCCGAGTTATCGGGTGGTGGAATCTATATTTACCGTCAAAGCGATTTACAGACGCAGATCGAAAACTGCACTATCGTTCGAAATTTGTCAGCTGAGGGAGGCGGAGCTTTCTGCGAGAGCACCGAACCTCATCCTATTATTAACAGATGCATCTTCTGGGGTAATATAGACGATCTACCGGGAGAATCGTCAGATCAGATAGGCACTTTAAACTCTGAGCCCATTGTAACCTATTGCAACGTGCAGGGTGAGCCTGTATGGCCCGGTCTGGAGAATATGAACTATCATCCCCTCTTTTGTGATTATAAAGAGGGTGACTTTTCCCTGGGGCTAAACTCCCCCTGCGCTGATTGGCCCATTGGGTCAGGATATATCGGCGCCCTGGGGAAAGCTTGCGATTCGGTCAGCGTCATCTATGGATGGGTCACAGACTTGGTGAGTTTGGATTCTATACCCGATGTCATCGTGGAAGCCGTCTGCGACCTTAGCCCCACGGAAACCGACACCACCGATCAATACGGATATTATGAACTGGTCATCATCACCGGAGGAACAGATACGGCGGATGTTACATTCTCCCATCTCTCTTATGGTGATTCTACGGTTGTTGACACTCAATTTACTATCGGATATTCAACGCGGCTGGATATGGTGTGGGAGACGTCCGATGAATGCTTATATGTCGCCGGCGATAGCGATGAAAACGGCGTCGCGCGTGAGCTTACGGACGTTGTCAAGATGATTGCGTACTATAGAGGCTTTGATGAACCCGGCTACGTCTGCTTTTGCACGCCGGAGAATCCTGAGTACCAACCCGCCGCCGATCCGGACGGAAACTGCACTCCATATGAGCTTACCGACGTGGTCAAATCGATCGCCGCCTACAGAGGCCCCGAACCGCTCTCCGGGTGTGTGGATTGCCCGGGTTCATGATAAAATACGTAGCTTATTGAACAGGGAAGAAAGCCCTTGACATTAAGGGCTATTTATGCTTATTAATTTATCAGAATAGGGTTATCAGACATCTCGGACGGGCAGCAGCGGGGTAATTATATAGAATAGCAACTCGTAGAAAAGGGGAATTGTCATGGAAAAAGCGAAAGTTATTTTGGGGCGATCCATAATGGTAATGCTTGCCATCTACTTTTTGGGGGCTGGCGCTGTTTTAGCGCAGAATATCGAATATATCGGTTCCACGCTCTGGAGCAAGGTCGGTCACGTTGAAGTCCGTGGCGATTATGCTTATTGTGCTTTTACCAATGGACTGGTAATTCTCGATGTTTCCAATCCCGTTTCTCCATCATTCGTCAGTCAATTTTATCAACCAGGAGGAGCTGGCCAGTCAGCCGTTTCAGGCAATTATGTCTATAGCACCGGTGGTCCTTATGGTCTGTTCATACTCGACATTACCGATCCCTCGAATCCACTGTTGGTAACCAAATACGAAACGACAGGGAGTATATGGGGAGTCTTTCTGGAGGGTAACCACATTTTTGTTGCTGACGGCGATCTTCAAATAGTGGATATTACAGATCCTGAGGCTCCTGATCTTGTGGGAACCTATACCAATTCTGCCTACCTGAACAGGGTTTTTGTTGTAGGCAACTACGCATATACTAACAGCTATGATTATGGCCTTGAGGTAATAGACATCTCCGACCCGGCTTTTCCTGTACAGGTAGCACACTACGACCCGCCAAGCGACACCAAGGAGGTTTACGTTGAGGGCAATTATCTCTACCTGTTAGGAGCCGAGGATCTGCTGATATTTGATATCACTCTTCCGGATAGCCCTGTACTAACGGGAACCTACGACTCTCAGTACTGTGGTGTTGATATGGTCGTGGCCGGCGATTATGCTTATCTGGCTGGTAACCGTTATTTCCAGATTTTTGACGTGTCTGATCCTGAATCACCGGTGGTTATGGGCGTCTTTGAAACGCCCGGATCCGCCGAAGGCATATGCGTGATCGACAATTATGCTTATATCGCGGATGGTTTAAGAGGCGGTTTGCAGATATATGATATTGCAGATCGGGAAAGCCCCTCGATAATTGGAAGTTTCGATACGCCGGATCTTGTGTTCGATATATCTGTAGACGGCAATTACGCTTATGCTGCCACGACCCATTCTGGCCTGGTCGTAGTTGATATCGCCGATCCTTTTAATCCAAGGCCTGTAGGATATAGCGATACGCCGGAAAAGGCAGTGGCGGTTTCCGTTTCAGGCAATTATGCCTATATTGCTGATGAAGGGCGGGGCTTGCAGATATTCAATGTCGAGAATCCCGGTAATCCCGAATTGGTTGCCAACTTCGATACCACAATTAATGAAACCGTGGATGTTATGGTGGTGGGAAATTACGCCTACGTGGCGGATTATTATTATGGCTTGTTTATTGTCGATATTACCGACCCTCTCACACCAACTCTCATTGGAAACTATTTTGTCGAGGATAGAATAGAGGCAGTATTCGTAGACGGAAATTACGCATACTTATCTGATCAGGACATCGGGATGCACATAATTGACATTACAGACCCGACCAATCCTTCTCTGGCGACAATCTATGTGACGGCAACAAACAGGATTTCGGACATTTACGTAGCCGATAATTACGCTTATCTGGCTCTGGGCACTTCTGCCCTCCATATAGTTGATGTAGCCGATCCGGCTAATCCCGCACTTGTCGGCGTTTGCCCGCTGCCTATGTCCGGCAACGGTGTATTTGTGGTTGGCAATCGCGCTTACGTCGCCGCTTACGATTCCGGTCTGCAGGTAGTCGATGTCACGAATCCTCTCGATCCCGTTTTGGTGGGAAGCTACGATACCCCGGGTGATAGCAGGCGAGTGCTTGTATGGAATAATTACGCCTTCCTGTCTGATCGATATTCATTTCAGATCTTGAGGTTTTCCCCCGGTGGTTCTGATTGCCAATATATTTCCGGCGACGCCAACCACAACGGTGTCAATTACGAACTCGCCGATGCCATTGCAATGATCGACGGTTATAGAGGAACATCGGCTCCCGACTACACATGCAATTGCCCGCTCCGCGGCAATGATTTCGCCCCCGAATTCGATGTTGACGGCAACTGCGTTGCGCTGGAACTCAGCGATGTTGTCCGCATTATTGCCGCCTACCGGGGCACGGCTACGGTATCGAGTTGTATTGATTGTCCGGGTTCATGATGACTGCTACGCCAGGATGAAAACTCTCCTTTGTGTGATGACAGGCTTAAAGGCTAAAGCTGCAAGATAAATCGGGTCTGTTTCGCATTAAATAGTCAAGAAAAACTACCAGATTCCTAACACGTCCTTGGCATATTCCGATGCCATCTCTATGGGATTCCAGGGCGGATCCCAGACAAGCTCAACGTCGACTTTTTCAACTCCATCCAGGTCCAGGACAGCGTTCTTCACGGCGCCTATTAATTGCGGTCCGTAAGGACAACCGGGCGTGGTAAGCGTCATCGATATATTCACAGTACTATCATCGGGAAAGGCAACATCGTAAATCAGTCCCAGATCGACAATACCGACTCTCATTTCGGGATCCTGGACCGGCGCAATCTTTCCCAGAATTTCTTCTTTGGTTGGCATAGCTACTCCGTAGATGTAACAGCGACCTGCTTTTGATTCTCCCAGGCCTCTAATCCGTCGACAAGAGTTGACCACGATAATAAAGCGCACTTGATCCGCACCGGAAATCTATTGACGCCCTCGAGAGCGTCCAGGTCGCCCAATTCTATTTCATCATCGGGCTCTTCACCCTTTAGAATAGCCCTGACCGCCCTGGCTATCTTTTTTACCTCGTCAATCGATTTTCCTTTTATGGTCTCAGCCAGCATGGAGCCTGAAGCCACCGATATGGCGCATCCCATACACTGCACCGAGATATCGTAAACTCGTCCGCCCTCCACCTTCATGGAAACTTCGATCTCATCGCCACAGACCGGATTCTTACCCTCGTTTACAAAATCGGCGTCTTGTATATCCTTCTTGCCGCGAGGGGATTTATAGTGATCCATAATAATATCGCGGTAGAGATCGTCGAGATTATCGTTCATGACTAAAATACCTCCGGGCGGCGATAAGGGCATCTATAAGTTTATCTATGTCATCTTCGGTGTTATATATGTAAATGCTGGCGCGAGCGGCTGCAACCACCCCCAGGCGTCGCATCAACGGTTGGGCGCAAAGGTGCCCGGCACGAATCGCTACTCCGTGAGAATCGAGAAATGTTGCCAGGTCATGAGGGTGTATTAAATCATCGACAAATGATATCGCTCCCCCTCGATTTTCGATGTCGCGCGGGCCAAAAATCTTTATGTGATCCAGCTCTGACAATTTATCAAGGGCATAGGAGGTTAACTCCATTTCATGCCGGCGAACTCGATCCATGCCGATTCCACTTAGATAATCCAAAGCGGGAGAGAAGCCGATTGCTCCCGCTATATTCGGCGTGCCGGCCTCGAATTTCCAGGGAAGCGTGGTCCAGTCGGCATAGTCGTAGCGAACTTCATTTATCATCTCACCGCCATATAAAAACGGCTCCATATCATTTAGCAAAGATTCCTTGCCATAGAGCACGCCGATTCCCGTGGGACCGAGCATCTTGTGAGCCGAGAAAACAAAAAAATCGGCGTCAATCGTCTTCACATTAACCGGTAAATGGGGAGCGCTCTGGGCGCCATCCACCAAAACCAGCGAACCGTTAGCATGTGCGATACGTGCTATTTCATCTACAGGATTTATGGTTGCGAGAACGTTGGACATTTGCGTTATAGCAACGATCTTCGTATTCGGGGAGACTATCTTATCGAGATCAGCCAGATCGAGCATTCCGCTATCGTCAATCGGTATATATTTTAATTCAGCTCCCGTCTCTTTCGACAGGGCGATCCAGGGAACGAGATTGGCATGATGCTCCATCTCCGTGAGGATTATCCTGTCGCCTTTTTTGATATTTCGACGTCCCCAGCTATGGGCAACCAGATTGATCGCCTCCGTGGCGTTACGAGTATAGACTACCTCCTCGGTCTTGACACCTCCAATAAAGTCGGCTATTTTTTTGCGTGTCTCTTCGAAAGCTGTTGTTGCCTCTTCGGCCAGCGTGTGAAGACCGCGATGGACATTCGCATTGGTGTTACTATAGTAGTTCTCCAGGGCCGCTATAACGCTCCGAGGCTTCTGGGTCGTGGCAGCGTTATCGAGATAGACGAGCCTGTTTGAACCGATTCTCCGGTCGAGGATAGGAAAATCCCGGATAATCCTTCCGGGATCAAAGGCCTTGCCTAACGATTTCTTATCGGCCAATGGTGTTTCTATTATTTTATCCTGATCCAAATCAGACACTCCTCATTCGTCTAAGGCCACCAGGATATCGCCGTTCTCGATCTTTACCCGGTAGGTTCCCACTCCGATAACCGCCGGCATCTGGGTGGCGTTTCCCGTTTTGAGATCGAATCGGGCGCCATGCCGGGGACACTGGATCTGACCATCGACAATATCGCCGGCCCCGAGATCCCCACCGTCATGAGTGCAGATATCATCCACGGCGTATACGATGCCGTCATATCGAGCGACTGCAATCGCCTTATCTTCTATCCTGAAGGTCTTAACCGTACCTTCGGTAATTTCATTATCGCCGCATATCCGCTTGAATTCGTCTGTCATCTTAAACCACTTCTAGCTTTTCGGATACCATGTTCTGGATAATCTGAACCGCTTCCCCCGGAACCTCGCCCAGAGTGGAAGCCACGAATCCTTCAACAATGGCTTTTATGGCATCGTTGTCTGAAAAACCTCTGCTCCTGAGATAAAACACCATCTCGCGATCGATCGGCCCCATGGTAGCCCCGTGGGTGCACCGGACCTGGTCGGTCATTATTTCAAGCTCCGGGATCGATTCGACCCTGGTGCCATTGTTCAACAACAGGTTTCTATTTTCCTGATAGGCCTCACAGTTGGCTGTATCCTTCTCGATCCTGATAAGCCCGGTATAGGCGGAGTCCGCTTTATCTTTCAAGATAACCTTGAAGTCGAGATCGGAGAATGATTCTCCGGCCGTATGATGGTGTCGGGTATGGTAATCGAAATGCTGTTTTCCGTCGCCGAAAATTATCCCTGCCATCCTGCTATTAGCGCCTCTGCCTGTCAACTTCGCACCGGCATTTATCTTCGTAACTGCGCTTCCGAAGCCGCCAAATAGAGAATAAAGATTAGTGTTTTGTTTTACCTCTGATCGGATGGTCATATACGTGACGTTGTCGTCGGCCAGGCGCTGCATATTAATATATTTCATATTAGCCGAATCACCGGCGTACAGCTCGACAGCGCTATTGGCGATGGCGCCATCGTGACGACAGTGACACGAGTAATCATCCAGGATGGTAGCCTGGGAATTGTCGCCCGCCACAATCAGAAGTCGCTGAAATGTAAATCTACCGGTTGGATGACGATGCAGGTAGATCGGCTTTTCAATTACGATGTTGTCGGGGATATGAATGAACAGTCCGGTGTTCCAGAGAGCCATATTCAGCGCTTCGAATTTGCCGAATTCGGGATCAATCAATCCGCCCAGGTGCTTTTCAACCAGATCTCCGTTCTCCCTTATTGCGGCGAAAAGATCCTTGAAGATTATGCCTTCGTTTGCAAGCTCAGGGCTTATCTGCGCGAAAGTGAATAGATCGCTTCTATTGTAGCCGAAAGCTGCATGCTCAGGATTCATCTGCCGAATATCCCGGGGCAAGTCATCGGGCTTAACCGGCAGGATGTTCTGCAATTCCTCCGGTTTCTCTATTACAAATTGTGCGGGATCGGTATAGCGCCAGAGATGTTTGGTTCGTTCCGGCAGGGGACTTTTGTTGTAATGCTCCCAGCCGTCTTTGCGAAGTTCATATAACCACTTCGGCTCACCATCGTCCATTTGCCTGAATTCGACCACATTCTTGACTATGACATCGATATCCATTTCAATTCCCTTAGCCAACTGACCCCTCCATTTCAAGTTCGATGAGGCGGTTCAACTCAACGGCATACTCCATCGGTAGCTCCTTGGTGAACGGCTCGATGAAACCGTTTATTATCAGAAGGCGGGCTTCGTCCTCGGTGAGGCCCCGGCTGGTAAGGTAGAAGAGCTGTTCCTCGGCGACCTTGCTGACCCGGGCCTCATGCTCGATGCGAACCTCGTCGGCGTCAATCTCCATCGTCGGATAAGTATCTGAACGGGAGGCCTCGTCAAGCAGGAGAGCATCGCACTCCACTGAAACCTTGCTGTTTACGGCGTTAGGGTAGACTTTCACCATCCCGCGATAAGACGAACGCCCCGCGCCTTTTGAGATTGATTTCGATGTTATCCGGGAGCTGGTATTGGGCGCCGCATGGATGACCTTGGCCCCGGCATCCTGATGCTGGCCATCGCCGGCAAAAGCAATTGAGAGGATCTCGCCTTTGGCCCCTTCGCCTACCAGATAAACACATGGATATTTCATGGTCAGTTTCGATCCCAGATTACCATCGACCCACTCCACCGTGGCGTTCTTATGAGCCATGGCCCGCTTGGTTACCAGGTTGAAGATGTTGCGAGACCAGTTCTGGATCGTCGTATATCTGATATAAGCGTCTTCGAGAGCAATTAATTCGACAACTGCGGAATGCAGGGAATCAGTGCTATAGGTCGGCGCGGTGCAACCTTCGATATAGTGAACTCTCGAGCCCTTATCTGCGATGATCAGCGTCCTTTCGAATTGACCCATGTTCTCGGCGTTGATTCTGAAATACGCCTGAAGCGGGATCTTGACATCGATTCCCGGTGGCACATAGATGAATGATCCGCCCGACCAGACGGCCGAATTGAGCGCCGCAAACTTATTATCGTTTGGCGGAATCACCGTGCTGAAGTATTTTTTGACAATGTCGGGATACTCTTGCAGGCCGCTGTCCATGTCCAGGAAAACGACTCCCTGTTTCTCCAGATCCTCTTTGAGAGAATGGTAAACAACCTCCGATTCGTATTGCACTGAAACGCCCGCAAGGAACTTTTTCTCAGCTTCGGGTATACCCAGCTTTTCGAACGTATTCTTGATGTTCTCGGGGATATCATCCCAGCTTTTGCCCTGCATCTCGATAGGCTTTATGTAGTAGTAGATATTTTCGAAATCGATCGAGTTTAAAAGTTCTGTATCACCCCAGCGGGGCATCGGTTTGGAGAGAAAAATGTCCAGGGCCTTATGTCTGAATTCTTTCATCCAGTCCGGCTCTTTTTTCATCCTGGACATCATTTCGATCAAGTCGTGATCGAGCCCCTTAGCGCCTTTGTGGAAATATTCTTCGGGATCTCTGAAACCATATCTGGTTTCGTAATCGCTCCCGATATCCTCCAGGTTTTTATTTCTATCAAGAATCTCAGCCATATCAAGCCTCTATCTTTTCCGGTATCTGATTTTTCATTCGATCATAACCCTGCTCCTCAAGCTGATGAGCCAGCTCAGGGCCGCCGGATTTGACAATTCTGCCGTCGATCATCACGTGAACCCGATCGGGTTTAACGTAATTTAGAATTCTCTGGTAATGGGTTACCAGAAGAACTCCGTCATTCGAGGTGGAAAAAGTGTTGATACCTTTCGAGACGATCTTCAAAGCATCGATATCAAGGCCCGAATCGGTCTCATCCAGTATGGCGATCCGCGGTTTGAGCATCGCCATCTGCAGGATCTCCAGCCGCTTCTTCTCACCGCCGGAGAAGCCATCGTTAACATAGCGGGTGGCGAAAGATTTGTTGATTTTCAGGAGATGGAATTTTTCCATCAACTCTTTGCGGAAGTTTCTCATTCTGGAATCATCGTTGCCGGATCTGGCCTTAATAGCGGTGCGCAGGAAGTTTGCTACCGTGACACCCGGGATGGCCAGGGGGTACTGAAAAGCCAGAAATAATCCTGCCAGCGATCGCTCGGTGGCATCCATCTCCAGGAGATTCTGTCCATCAATAAAAGCTTCTCCCGATGTGATCTCGTAACTGGGATGCCCGGCCAGGGCATTCGCCAGACTCGATTTACCGGAGCCGTTGGGTCCCATCAAGGCGTGCTTCTCGCCGCGCCTGATATCCAGAGAGACCCCTTTTACGATTTCTTTGCCATCGATCCTGACTTTAATATCTCTAATCGAAAAAATTATCTTCTTATCAGCCATTTTGCCCTCATTCTAAACTCTCTATTTGTTCAAAACGTAAACTACTTCCCTTTGATTTAAGTTTCAGCCTGTGTTCGATTTTGGAGAACAGGAGCCTCCATTGCTTTTGAAAGATCTACATCTCCGGCCGCCACATCCGCCAGACTAACCCGGGAGAGCATACTCCCGATGAAGCCGTCGAAACTCTTCCAGATGTGGCGCACTGTGCAATCAGCGTTGTGAACGCAGTCATCGTTTTCACCGGCGAACCTGTCGCAATAACCGTCGAAAAAAACTCGATCTCCAAGAGCATCGAAAATCTCTTTGAGCCGGATATCTTCGGGCTCTTTAGTCAATGCATAGCCGCCGTTTCTCCCGCGGACCGCCCTGACCAAACCGGCCTTCTTGAGAATCATCAAGAGCTTTCCAGCGTAAGGAACCGATACTCTCTCACTTTCAGCGAAAACCGGCAGGGTCAGCGAAACCTCCTGCCCGCTGCGTGCCAAAAGCAACATGCAGCGAAATCCGTATTCTTCTAAAGCCGTAATTCTCATTTACTATCTTCCTACTCGGTTGAATAATAGTAAATCTATACAAAAAAGTAAAGTATTATTTGAAAATAATCATAAGCCTTTATATTTCAACAGGATAAGCTCCTCCCCAACATGAATTCTCCGTCCATTTTTCCTGGAATTCATATACAACCTCAAACTCATATTGTCATGACGCACGTTCCAAATCAGGCGGATTCGGCCTTAGCCCCGTTTATTATTGCTTGACTGGAACTACTTATCCCTGCCACAATGTTTTTTCTTTGGAAAATATGGAAACCGGGAGGAGTTTTGAAGACTGATGATAATCTGAAGGCAGCCTTCGAGGGCGAATGCAAAGCCTATATGAAATATATGGCTTATGCCGCGGCTGCCGAAAAAGAGGGGCAGAGACAGATCGCAAAGCTATTCAGAGCCTTAGCCGGGGCGGAGAGGATCCATGCCTTAAACCACTTTGCAGTAATGGGAGAATCCGGCAGCGTGGAACAGAATACTTCTTCTGCCATCGATGCGGAGACGTATGAATTCACACAGATGTATCCGGCATTTATTCGGCAGGCGGATCAGGACTCCCAGGCCAGGGCAGCCGCTTCATTCAAGGGAGCCTCGGCGGTTGAGAAGATTCATAGCAGCCTGTTAAGCCATGCCTTGCGATCTCTTGGCCGCAGCAAGGAAGAGGACTACTATGTCTGCAATGTCTGCGGAAATACTGTTCGGGGTAGTCTACCGGATAGATGTGCGGTTTGCAGCGCTGGCAGCGAAAAGTTCAACTTCGTGGAATAGCTCGCCGGAGCTGTGTAAGAGACTTTTGGTTGGCCGTGATTACCAAGAACATTGCTACCGGAATCCAGGGCCGTGCTTAGCCGAATAGGAGGTATCAATTGAATTGCAGAATTATGAGGGGGAAAATTGAGGGATATTCCGGCGACGCTTTAATTGCGTTGCTTTATCAGCGTGATAACTATCATAAGGAGCCCCTTGCAGGGCTGATAAATAAGGCTTTTAAAAAAGCGCATTTCAGGGCTGATGAGGGAGAGCTCTTTCAGATATATCCATGCGATGGTGTAACAGCCGGGCGGTTGATTCTGGTGGGGCTCGGAAAAAAAGAAACGGCCGATCTCAATACGCTGCGCAGAGCGGCGGCAACGGCTATCAAAACTGTTTATAACCTGAAGAACGTCGCCTTTCTGCCCGTGGGAAAGCCGGGAGAAACTCTGGCTCCTCTGGTTGAAGGTGTGCTTCTGGGCAGTTATAGATTCGATAAGCTGAAAAGCGAAAAAAAGAGAATAAGGCTCTCCGAGATCTCATTTTTTGCCGGAGCCTCGAGAATAGATCAATCTGTGATAACCCGCGCGCATGTAATTACCGAGGGCACGATTCTGGCCCGCGACCTGACTAACCTGCCGGCTAATCTATTAACTCCGAAGAAACTGGCCGACGAGGCCAGCAGGCTTGGTGAAAAACATGGGATACCTGTCGAGGTACTATCTGAAAACGATCTTAAAAAACTAAAGATGGGTGCCTTGCTGTCGGTCGGCAAGGGCTCCGAGAATCGCCCCAGGATGGTTGTCTGGAACTACAAAGGCACCAGGGCCAAAGATGCCCCTATCGTCCTGGTTGGTAAGGGAGTTACTTTCGATACCGGTGGCATTTCCCTTAAGCCATCCGAGAAAATGGGAGCCATGAAGGGTGATATGGGAGCAGCGGGAGCGGTCATCTCGCTAATCCCTGTATTGGGTCAGTTGAAACCGAGGATAAATGTAGTCGGCATTACCCCGCTGGTTGAGAATATGCCATCGGGCTCGGCCTATCGGCCCGGCGATGTACTCACGGCGTCTAACGGAAAAACCATCGAAGTTATTTCCACGGATGCAGAGGGACGACTCATCTTAGCCGATGCCCTGGTGTACGCTGGCAGATTCAAGCCAAAATATGTCGTGGATATTGCTACACTAACCGGCGCCTGCATGGTAGCTCTCGGTCTTCATATTTGCGCGGGCATAATGGGTACTGACCAACCATTAATAGAACGTCTCATAAAGGCAGGCGCGCAATCCGGCGAACGTCTCTGGCAACTACCGCTGTGGGGTGAATACAAAAATCTTATAAGAAGTCCGGTTGCAGATATGAAGAACAGCGGCGGCAGGTGGGGTGGGGCGATTACCGCCGGCTCTATCCTCTCTAACTTCGCAGAGGGTTACCGTTGGGCGCATGTCGATATGGCGGGCATGGATAACGAGGAAAAGATACACCCATATCGCTCAAAAGGCGCTACCGGCTGGGGCGTTCAGCTCCTATCCCGGTTCATCTTGACCGAAGCCCGTTATAAGAGGTAGGGCAAACTCTCTCAAGGCTTGACAGTTATTGCAGCCTGCACAAAGCAAATTGCGTTTGATCAAATTCCCGCCGTTGACAGAGGCCATCTTCGTAAAACGGCTCAACCGTTTCACGGTTAGAGTAATCATCGATGACAAAACGGAAATAGCCCATCTGCATGATCCCGGCCGCCTGCAGGAACTCTTGATTCAAGGAGCAACGCTTTATCTCAGGAGAGCAAACGGCAAAAATAGAAAAACCAACTGGGATGTGATTCTTGTCAAGAAGGGCCGTCAACTGGTAGCCATATACTCCACGTTGGCAAACCGGCTGCTCGCCCATCTATTGAGAGAGCGTCAGCTTCCCGGGCTTAAAGAGTGGAGGTTTGCCAGGAGCGAACCCCGATTCGGAAGGGGGAGATTCGATTTTGAACTAGCCAGAGGAAAACGACGAAAGTTTGTGGAGGTAAAATCGGTATCACTGGTGGAGAACGGCATTGCAAAGTTCCCCGATGCTCCCACTGAGCGGGGCAGGCGGCATCTAAGGGAGTTGGCGGATGCTGTTAAGATGGGTTACAAGGCTATAATTCTGTTTGTCGTCACGCGTCATGATGCCGAATCTCTGCGGCCGAACTGGCAGCGAGATCCAGAATTTGCCAAAGCACTTGATCATGCTATAAGACAAGGTGTTAAGGCTATAGCATTCAAGTGTAAGATCAAGAGAAAATCGATGGTTCTTGATTGTCAAATCCCAATTTACCCCGGGGAACGGAATCGAAAATGCCCATAAGAGATTCGGAAATCCTCACAATATCCTATCGAACTTTTAAGACCTGATTGATCTGAGTTTGTTGGCAGGTTGACAAAAATCTTGGCTTTAATCCGGATAAATCATCTTTAGTCATAGCAAAATCGAACATCTTTCGAATCTTACATCTTGTGAAATAAGTAACAAAGTGCCCAAATATGAGTTGACAGCAACAAAGGCCAAACTTATGTTCTACCAAATGGAAACTGCTCGAAGGCGTAGCTGAAGAAGATGGAGAATAATGGCAATCAAGCCAGATAGCTGGATCAGGAAAATGGCGCTGGAACAGAGGATGATCGAGCCGTTTGCCGAAAGCCAGGTGCGAAACGGGATCATCTCCTATGGAGTCTCATCCTACGGCTACGATATCAGGATATTAAGCAAAAAATATTTCATAGGATTGGTATTATAATTATTCGATAAAGGAGGTTACGGTGTCGATATTGGCGGCTGATAAAATAGAAGAGCGACTCAATGAAATTTTCATAGACGGAACATATGATGTAAGCAATATTGCGGAGGCAACATACTGCTTAAGATTATCCAACAAATACCTGTACGTCAACGAGACGTGGTATGACGATGACGAACCGGTTTTCGAGAAGATTACTATTAAAAGAGGCGATATAGTATGTCTTTCGACCATCGAAGAATTCAAGATGCCGAATAACCTTGTTGGCCATTATGATCTCAAGTTTAAGAAGGCCATCCGTGGATTAGTGCTTTTGAATGGTGGTAGGGTTGACCCTGGATATGGGGCAAAAGTCGAGGGCAAACCAGACAATACGGGCCAAAAATTGTTCGTATTTGTAATGAATATGGGGCCCGATGTGGATATCGATGTGGGAGAACAGATTCTTATTGTTGAATTTCACGTAATAACAGGAGAAGCAAAAGTTAACGAAAAAGTTAGGCAAGATAACCACATATATGTAAGAAGATTTATTGAGGATGTAGAAAGTAGGGAGAAATACGGTTTCCTTCCTGACTATACAAAACGTGTCAAAAAGGTCGAGAGCAAAATTGATCGATTTGCGAAATATCAGAATTTCTTGCTTCTTGGTATTGGTGCTATATTATTAATAACTTTACTCGGCGTTAGCGCTAGCTTTCTTTTAGCGTATACCTCATGGAGTAGTGACAGGCAAGAAACATATCCTCAAAAGTATGAAGAATCACATAAACCGTTCAAATCTATTTGGCACGTTAAGGATACAGTTTCAGTTGATGATAGCTTATTTGTTCTTTTCAATTCTGCTGTAAATCCAAAAGTTGGCGAATATTTACAGATTGTTAAAAAGACTAAAGTAAAGGCTGGCGACAATTACGAAGATGTTGGAGTCGCAAAGGTAGTCCGGAATGTAAATGGGGAAGTTAAGGCAGTAGTATTAGATCAAAACGAGATATTTAAGGGAGATTATTTTCTTGTCAAAAAATAGAAAACAGATCGCGGATCTAGGAATAGCCGTTTCGGATAGTGGCATTCTAACCGATTCAATATTAAAGCGTGCCTCAGAGCTAGGGATCTTACAAAGCGACGAGCCTATTGAACAGGGGCAATATCAACCTGCAAGCCTTGACCTACGGATAGGGAAGAAGGCATTTATTCTGAGATGTAGTTTTCATCCGTTTCGAGGCGTTACTAGGTTATTGGATGATGCTTTTGAGAAACTAGTTATAGACACCATTGATTTGACCGATGATAATGGAGCTTTATTGTATCCTGGTAAAGTATACTTGATTCCTTTAATGGAAAGTATCTGCTTACCGTCATTTTTATATGCCAAGGCGAATCCGAGAAGCACAACCGGTAGATTAGATATATTCTCTCGTGTACTAGGGGAGACTACAGATAATTTTGATTATTTCCCCCCGGGAACTGATTCAAAGTTGTTTATTGAAGTTATACCTCGTTCTTTTCCAATACGAATTAGAAAAGGTTGTTCGCTTGCTCAATTACGCATGATTCATAAAACGGAAAAAGTTAAGCAGCAAGATCTTGAATACGCTCATAAAAAACATGGATTAATCCTCGACAAATATGGCAACAAATTAAATTGGCGTGATAGGTTTGAAAATGGCGGTATTTATCTCAGCCTTAATCTATCGGGCCTTCACAAAAATGGTATCGTAGGCTATAAAGCGAAAAAATATACGCAGGCTATAGAATTTTTCCGTAACAATTATTACGATCCTATCCATTATTGGGACCCGATTTATCCTTCTGAAACATCTTCGATTATCCTTGAGCCAGAGGAATTCTGTATTTTGTCTTCCAATGAGAGAATTATCGTTCCTCCAAATATGGCTGCCGAGGTAGCCCCTTATGATGTCTCTGTTGGAGAGATTAGAACTCATTACGCGGGTTTCTTTGATCCGGGATTCGGCTATAGTATTAATGAAAATATTGGATCACATATAGTGTTGGAAGTTCGTGCCAGAGAAACACCTTTCTTGGTAGTTGATTCACAGATATTTTTTAAAGTACACCTAGAAAAACTAATAGGTAAACCGGAGGAATTATATGGCAAGCATCGGGGATCCTCATATCAATACCAGGGTCTGAAGCTTGCAAAGCAATTCAAGAATAATTAGACGTCATGTTTTAGTTTCGGCTATTTATTATTCTCAAATGAAGAACGCGAAAAAGGGATTTAAGGCAAATATCAAAAACAGGTGGATATCACTTATCCCAGGATCGACGGATGAATCCCATCGTCAAAATAGTGGATTAAGTCGATTAAGGGAAGGTCGAAATAGGGAACGAAGGCGTTGACGGGGTAGTTGCTCTGTGGTGATAGAAGGAGGATAGTTTGAAGGAGATTCGCCTGCACGGAAGGGGAGGACAGGGTGTGGTTACGGCAGCCGAGTTGATCGCGCATGCCGCATTTGCCGATGGCCGGTATGCCCAGGCGTTTCCGGCTTTCGGATCGGAGAGGATGGGCGCTCCCGTGCAATCCTTCGTTCGAATCTCTGATAAACCGATCAGGGCAAGAAATCAGATTCACAATCCCGATTATCTCATAATCCAGGATTCAACCCTGTTAGGCACGGTGGATGTTATAAAGGGGCTAAAGCCCGGCGGCCTGATGATAGTCGACAGCGAGAAAAATCCTGAAGATCTCAATGTCAGGATCGATGGGAGGATCCTCACCATACCGGCTTCCAGGATAGCGCTTGAAACAATAGGCAGGCCGATTCAAAACACAACGTTGCTGGGATACTTCGCGGCCACAACCGGTTTAATATCATTTGATGCTGTTAAGAAAGCGATTGAGGAACGATTCCCGGGTATGATCGGCAAAAAGAACGTGGCTTCGGCACGGAAGGCCTTTGAGATGATAGAAGAGGGCGCCAATGTCTAAACCGATACAGGTTTCGGTTTCGCCCGGGACATCGAAAGTCAATAAGACCGGGTCCTGGCGCACCATGCGGCCCGTATTCAAGCACGATACCTGCAATGATTGCCGGATCTGTGTTCTGGTCTGTCCGGATGCCTGTGTCACGGGCGCTGACAATGTTTATGATGCCGACCTGGATTATTGCAAGGGTTGTGGAATCTGTGCTTATGAATGCCCTGTGGATGATATCGATATGGTGTTAGAGGTGAAGTGATGATAAATATGATCCAGGGCTCTACGGCGGTGGCGGAGATGGTAAAACTATGCCGTCCGCACGTGGTGGCCGCTTATCCTATTACGCCTCAGACCAAAATAGTAGAGAGCCTCTCAAAATTCGTGGCCGATGGCGAACTGAAGGCGGAATTTCTAAATGTCGAATCGGAATTCGGCGCGGCATCGGTAATCCTGGGTGCATCCGTGACAGGGGCGAGGGCATATTCCACTACGACATCCCAGGGCCTGCTTTTGATGGGCGAGGTTTTGTTCAATATCGCAGGACTGAGATTGCCCGTGGTGATAACATGCGCCAACCGGGCCGTATCGGCGCCTATCAATATCTGGAACGATCATTCCGATGCCATGGCGGTACGCGATGCCGGTTGGATCATGCTTTTCGCAGAGGATAACCAGGAGGCGGCGGATATGCATCCGCAGGCATATAAGATCGGAGAAAACCCGGATATCTGTCTGCCGGTTCTGATCAATATGGACGGCTTCATCCTGACCCATGCATTCGAACCGGTGGATATGCCCGAGCAGCAGGAGGTTGATGATTTCCTGCCGCCTTATCGCCCGGCGGAATATATGACGGTCAAAGATCCGAGGACATTCGGTCTTCTGGCGGAACCTCAATGGTATATGGAGACGAGATACAAACTGCAGGAGACCCAAGAGGATGTCAAACCGATCATAGAACAGGTTGCGGATGAATTCAAAGCGAAATTCGACCGGTATAGCGGCGGACTGATTGATACATATCGGATGGATGATGCCCGGCGAGTCTTCGTCGCCATGGGATCGCTGGTCGGCACAGTTAAAGAAGTAGTGGATGATCTTCGTGCCAAGGGCGAAAAGGCGGGTTTGCTGAAGATCAGATCGTACCGGCCGTTTCCAAAGGAAGAGATCGTCGAGGTATGCAAGGATGTTGAAGAGCTTATGGTTCTGGAAAAAGCGATATCATTCGGCTCGGGGGGGATGCTGCAGGAGGAGATGAAAGCCGCATTCTACAAGCAGAAAAACCAACCGTCAATATCGGGATTCGTGGTGGGATTGGGAGGACGCGATATCCCGCCTTCATCGTTGATCGATATCTACAAGGCCTATAAGGGCAGGGTCGTTTCCAACAAATTTATCGATCTCCGTCCCGAAGTCGCCCCTGCTGATAATCCTCAATCAGCGCCGGTTGACGGATGATTGGAAGATATATGACTGAAGCTGCAACAAACAAAAAAGCAAAACCGCCGGTAACCGAATCGCTCCTTACCAGTGGTCACAGGGCCTGCTCCGGATGCGGGGAATCGCTGGGCGCAAAACTGGTGATGGACGCTGCCGGCCCGAACAATATGGTCACCTGCGCTACCGGATGCCTGGAGGTTTTCTCTACGCCTTATCCGGAGAGCGCCTGGCGGATGCCGTGGATTCATTCGCTGTTCGAAAACTCTGCAGCAGTCGCTGCCGGAATTGAATCGGCGCTCAAGGCCTTAGGCAGGGAGGACGAAGCAGGCGTTATCGCGCAGGGCGGCGATGGCGGGACCGCGGATATCGGCATCGGCTGTCTATCCGGGATGCTGGAGAGAGGGCATAACATTCTCTACGTCTGCTACGATAACGAAGCTTATATGAATACCGGAGTCCAGCGCTCGAGCCTGACGCCTTACGATGCCAGAACATCGACGTCCCCGCCCGGCACGCAGAGTTGGGGCAACCAGCATCAGAAGAAAAATATGCTGGAGATCTGCGCGGCGCATAATATACCGTTCGCAGCTACGGCCACCGTGGGATACCCCCAGGATCTCATAAGCAAGGTCAAAAGGGCGATGAAGATCAAGGGGCCGAAATTCCTGATGGTTCACGTCCCCTGCCCGCTGGGATGGATCTATAAAACCGAACTCACTATCGAGGTGGCCAGGACGGCGGTCTTAACCGGTTTATTCCCCGTAGTTGAAATGGAATACGAAAAAATCAAACGGGTGCGCAAGATCGGCAAGAACCGCAAGCCGGTGGAAGATTATCTGAGATTGCAGGGACGGTTCAAACATCTGTTTGCCGAGGCCGGCAAAGAGGAGCTGGAGAAGATACGCCAGATCGCCCAGGCGAATATTGATAGATACGGTCTGGAATAGAGAAAAAGGTAGAATCAATCCGTAGGGGCTGATCTCGGATCAGCCCTTTTTTTCGTAGGGGCGTATTGCAATACGCCCTCATTGCGGGTGTAGACGGGCGAATGTCAATTTCCTATGGATCTGTAAGACGCCCCTACCCGGCATTCCCGTGAAAATCCTACGGCCATACGGCCCGTAGGGATCTGTAGGACGGGAATCCAGTTTTTTGTCGGGTTTCTCATTCCTCTTTGCTCCATTCGGAACTGACCTACAGGATTTTAGGAATATCCATTGTCACCTTACCGCTTGAACCGTATGGAACCGTATTATATATTCTGATGTTAAGAATTTTGGATTTAGGTGAATGCAGAGAATTGGGGAGCAGTAATGGCAGAAAAGTCCGAAGAAAAAGGGCTGGTAATAGTCTACACCGGCGACGGCAAGGGTAAAACCACCGCCGCGCTGGGCCTTTGCATAAGGGCCGTGGGGTATGACGAAAAGATCTGCATAATCCAGTTTATCAAGGGAAGCTGGAAATACGGCGAGCTGGATGGTATCAAGAAGCTGGCACCCAACGTGGAATTGCATCAGAAAGGGCTTGGTTTCGTCGGCATAATCGACGATAAACTTGATAAAACCGAGCACATAAAAGCCGCCGGCAAGGCGCTGTCGTTCGCGGGGGAAAAGATGCAATCGGGGAAATATGACATAATCATACTCGATGAAATAAACGTGGCTGTTAACCTCGGCCTGATAAAAGTCGAGGATGTATTAGAGTTGATCGAAAACAAGCCGGAGCTTATGGACCTGGTTCTAACAGGCAGGAACGCCAAACAGGAAATTATTGACAGGGCCGATCTGGTAACGGAGATGCGTGAGATAAAACATCCCTTCAAAAAAGGGATAAAGGCCCAAAAGGGGATAGATTTTTAGGAGATTGTAAGGATGCAGGATTGGGACATAGTGATAGTCGGTGGAGGACCCGGCGGTCTTTGTGCGGGATTATATGCCGCCAGGGCCAAAAGGAAGACTGTGAGTTTGGAGAAGCTCTTGCCCGGAGGCGAAATCATCAATACAGAATGGGTTGAGGATTATCCGGGTTTTGAAATGATAGGCGGCGCGGAGCTGGCGATGAAATTCGAGCAGCACGCGCGGAAATTCGGCCTGGAGATTATCACAGACAACGTGACGGAAATCTATAGCGACGGCCGCTATAAGATCGTGAAGGCGGATGACGACGAATATCGAGCTAAGGCGGTAATCGTGGCCACCGGTGGCAATCCGCGCCATATCGGAGTTCCGGGCGAGGAAGAACTGGCCGGCAAGGGTGTCTCCTATTGCGCTCTCTGTGACGGCGCCTTCTTCAAAGACGATATCATTGCCGTCGTCGGGGGCGGCGACGCTGCCGTAGAGGAGGCCGGGTTTCTCACCAAGTACGGGAAAAAGGTTTATATCATTCATCGGCGTGACAAGCTCAGAGCCCAGAAGATCATCCAGGACAGGGCTTTCAAAAATGAGAAGATCGAGTTCGTATGGGATTCTGTGGTCGAGAAGATTGACGGCAGCGACAAAGTTGAATCTGTCACGATCAAAAACGTAAAAACCGGAGAGGTTAAAGATCTTGCAGTCGGTGCGGTTTTTCCGTTCCTTGGTTTTGTGCCCAATTCAAATATCTTTCGCGAGGAGATCAAGAAAGACGATGCCGGTTATATCATCACCGACGAATATATGGAAACGTCGATAAAAGGAATCTGGGCCATCGGCGACGTTCGTAAACAGCTTTGCAAGCAGATAACCAATGCCGTTGGCGACGGCACCACTGCGGCGGTGGCCGCGGACAAATATATCGAGGCCTGGGATGACTGATGGTAGCGCGTGAGATTTCCGATGCAGGTAGCTGATAAAAAAGCGCTCTCCAAACCAAGCTGGCTCAAGATAAGGCCTCAGTTCGGAGAGACGTATCGCGAGGTCAAAAATCTTATAGGTGAAATGGATCTCCATACCGTCTGCCAGGAGGCCACCTGCCCCAATATGGGAGAATGCTTTTCCGCCAGAACCGCCACCTTCATAATCTTAGGCGATATCTGCACGCGTGGCTGCCGTTTCTGCAATGTTAAGAAGGGGAAGCCGGTCGATTACGACCTGAGCGAGCCGATAAGGGTGGCCGAAGCCTGCGCAAAATTGAATATGCGATTTGCGGTGATAACATCGGTTACGCGTGATGATCTATCTGATGGCGGCGCAGCCATCTTCGCCGAAACCACCCGATTGCTAAGATCCCAAAATCCTGCCTGCGGAGTGGAGCTTCTGATACCCGATTTGATGGGAAACACAGATGCTCTGGAAACGATACTCGATGCCGGGCCGGACGTGCTGGCTCATAACCTGGAAACTGTGCCGAGACTCTATCGCAAAGTGCGGCCGAAAGCAAAATATCAACGATCCCTGGACATCCTGAAGGCTTCGTCGGAATATGGAAACGGGATCGTTGTGAAATCCGGTATGATGGTCGGGTTCGGCGAAACCGAGGAAGAGATTCTGGATGTCGTAGCCGATGCTGCCGAACATGGTTGCCAGATTATGACTATCGGGCAGTATCTCAGGCCCTCCGAATGGCATCTGCCGGTTACCGAATATTATTCTCCCGACAGGTTCCGGAAACTTAAGGAGAGGGGAGAAGCCCTGGGTTTGAAATATATAGAAGCCGGTCCACTTGTAAGAAGCTCATATATGGCTCACCGCCAGATAGCTTCTTTTCGCCTTAAGCTGTAAACTGCATTTCACGAAAAAAACGATTTCGTATTTATGCGGATAATAAATGAATAATATTTGCAAAAAGCTGCGCCCACTGCTGCAACAATGCATATTGCATTGATAAATAACGAAACGATTCGTTCACTTTTTGTTTAGATTCGCATCCACTGAACGATTTTAAGATGTAAATTTTATAGTCCATTTATCAGGAATACCCCGGTCAACCGATATCTTAGACATGGGAAAGGCGGAAAATATCTTGATTCCCGAGGCAATAAAAGAAACGACAACGGCTGAAGCGTGCAATGTGCTCGTCGTCGATGATGAGCCCAATGTATTAGCTATTATACAGGAGATGCTCGAGGATGAAGACTATAAGCTGATCTCCGCTTATTCGGTTGCCGAAGCCCGCAGCATTCTTCGTCGTCAAAACATAAATATCATCCTGGCGGATATTTTTCTGGGCGATGGCTCGGGCGACGAAATAATGGCCGCCTCCAGGAAGGTTCATCCGGAATCTCTGACAATTATTATGACCGGCCGTCCTACTATACAGAACGCTATAAAGATGATGAAAGAAGGGGCCTACGATTATCTGGCCAAACCGTTTACGCTGGAGGCCCTCAAATTGGCCCTGAAGAGGGCTAATGAGAAGATCAGGCTCGAGCGGGAAAATATCAATCTTAAGGAGATGATGTCTTTTTATAAGATCTCCGAGGCGATGGGGTCGACAATTGAGCTGGACGCGCTTTTAAAACTGATACTCGATTCTACCGTGAAGGAATTCGAGGCGGACGTGGCATCGCTATATTTCGTTCGAAAGAACGGTGGTGACCTTGATCTGAAGGCCACGGTCGGGATCAAGGATGAAGCAATTCAAGAATTGGTCTCGGATCATTGCTATTCCTGCAGCCAGAGGACGGTTGAAACGAAATGCCCGATGATCTACAATGATCCGGATCCAGATTACGCAAGCGAGGACCGTGGCATAAAATCATCGCTCTGCCAGCCACTGATGGCCAGAGGGAAAATACTGGGAGCGCTGGTGGTGGTCAGGACTAAGAATTCGCATCCGTTCTCGCAAGGGCAATTGACGGGCCTCGGCCTCCTGGCATCGAAGGCAGCCGCGGCGATCGAGAGTTCCAATCTCTATGCAGATCTGAAAGAAACATATATCGCGACGGTGGAGGCTCTGGCAAACGCCATAGAGGCCCGGGATACATATACTCGCGGACATACCGAACGCGTCTACATCTTATCGAAAATATTGGCAGAAGAGCTCGAATGGACTGAAGCCGAGTTGGGGGATCTCAAGATCGGCGGGATACTGCATGATATCGGCAAGATAGGCGTTCCCGATTCGATATTGAATAAACCCGGGAGGTTAACTCATGAAGAAATTGAAATAATGAAAACACATCCTGAGAAAGGCGCCCGCATGGTGGAATCGATCCCCTTTCTCAGGCCGGCTCTGCCGTATATAAAATATCACCACGAGAGGCACGACGGTAACGGTTATCCTTACGGCCTCAAGGGCGATGAGATTCCTCTGCCCGGTAGACTGCTGGCAGTGGTCGATACGATTGATGCCGTTACATCTGACCGCCCCTACAGAAAAGGCCGGCCGCTGGCAGAGGCAATCGAGGAAATAAAAAATCACTCCGGCACACAGTTCAATCCGGAGGTTGTGGAAGCCTGCCTGAAAGCCTATTCCAAGGGGAAGCTCGATTTCCTCTTCCAGGAAGATACCTGATAAAAAATAAGCCCCGGAGTTGCCGGGGCTTTTCATAGCTCTGCAAGACTCTTATTTCAGCAGAGTCATCCGGTTTGTTTCAGAGTGATCTCCAGCCTTCAGACGATAATAGTATATACCTGATGCCACAGTTCTCCCGCTGGAATCGCGACCGTCCCAGACAACATCATGGCTGCCCGCCCGGCGGTAGCCGTCCGCCAGAACCGTTACCTTCTGGCCGACAATGTTGAATACCTCCAATGTAACATCGGCAGGCTCCACGAGTGCAAATGAGATCACCGTCTGAGCATTGAACGGATTGGGATAATTCTGGCTCAAAGTATTTCTGGTTGGAAGTAATCCGGCATCTTCATCAAGGTCGGTGGGGGAGAGGGTTATATCGGCGCCGGAAAGATCATCGAATGTAACATCAGCCGGGTACCCGAGCTCACCCTCGCCAAAGATTGAGAAGGCCGAAATTTCATAGGTGCCTATTTCGAGATCGTTCAAGCTGTAATAGCCGTCCGGATCGGCAATCGCCGTATAGACGATTTCATCATCGATTGTTGCATATACAATGCTCTCGACCCCGGGTTCGCCATCGAGAGTGATGCTGCCGGCGATATTTCTTATACCCAAAATCTGCGGGGCAAGTGCGAAATCTATGTTCTCGGCATCCGGGATTACCGGTGTGGCTTCATGAAAGGTCTGAACGTTATCGTAAAACTCTCCAACATGTTCGGGAGCCTGCGAGAATAACTTAAACGGTATCTCGGGCAAATACTGGAATGCATAGGAACCATCATCGGAGGTGAAGGTGCGTCGCACCACCCAGCGATCATGCCAGGGGCGGTCATCAAATCCAAAAGCAACAATGATGGCGTTTATAGGCTCGCCGGAGACATCATCGGTGACGGTGCCGGAGATAAAGCCATCAAATGGAGGCGTAAAGGTTTCCAGGACGATATCGATTCCGGTAACATCCTGTCCATCCTCCACCACGACCGTTTCCGGATACATCCCCGGACTAAATCCCCGCTTAAATGCCCGCACGCGGTATTGGCCGGGAATCACCTCGTTGAAAATATAGTCACCGTTTTCATCGGTTCTGATATGGCGCTGGAAAAATCCGTCCAGCCTTCTGGCTGCAACAACCGCCATCGGGATGGGATTCCCCTCGGTATCGGTTACCGTGCCTGCGATGGAACCAAACTCTATGGCTGTCAGGACGAAATCTATGTTTTCCGTGAATCCATCCTCTCCCACGAACACGTGCTCCGGGTAGTCCTCGGGGAGATAGCCATGGTGAACGGCCCGCACCGAATATTCGCCGGGAGGGACCACGAGCAGATAAGAACCGCCATCGCCCGTCTCCGCCCGACCATGAATCCGATGATGATCAACGTTAACGGCGATGATATAGGCTCCCCCGATCGGTTCTCCATCCGAGGCATCGGTTACAGTGCCGGAAAATCCGGTTTCGACCATCGGCGAAAGCGCAATGTCAATTCCCGCAATATCTTCGTCATTTACAACGACGCCCTCGGGATACTCGTTGGGAAAATAACCTTCTTTATGGGCGACAACATGATAGGTATCCGGTGGCAGACCTTCGATGCTGTAGCCGCCGTTATCCCCACTCCAGGCTATATGCCTATTCCAATGATCAGAACCCCGGGCGACGACCATCGCTCCCCCGATCACCTCATCCGATTCAGAATCGGTGATTTGGCCGGAGATCGAGCCGTGCCCGCCGTCGAGACGTTCCAGATGAATGTTGATATGTTCAAAGACGTTGCCATCGACTGGCAGAGTCTCCGGGTAGATACCTTCGCTCCAACCGGCCTTGGTTGCGGAGACAACATAATCTCCGGGTGGAAGCTGTGGAATGATATAAGAACCGTTCCATAAGGAGAGCACTGTTCGTTCGAATGGATCATCGCCAATCCTGGCTGCGGTTACATGGGCCATGGGAATGCCATGATCCGTTCCTTCCTCGATAATCCGTCCCGAGATTACGCCACCCTGCTGGAAACCTGCCAGTATGAAATTGATATCTCCGGCATTGTGGTCTTCCGTGACCGGTACCGGGGCAGCCTCTCCGCGGTGCCTGACATCATCGTACCATTCGGGAATGAAATGTTCCGCACCTGCTCTTACGTGATAGTCGCCGAAGGGAATTTCAATCGTATAGACCCCTTCCTCATTAGTAATGGCCGAACCGGCAGGATGGCCTGAATCAGCCGGGAATGCAACCACCATTGCGGATGGAAGAGGTATGTTGCCGTCGTCGCTTTCGGCCAGAATTGTCCCCGATATGGTCCCGTGGTTCTGTCCCCATGCGGCCGTCGCTGCCAGCAAGACCGCCATAGCCAGTAAAAGATATTTCCTCATCTCATGACCTCCTCTAACCCATTATCAATTAGCAGATCAATCTCTTTCGATTCTTTCGACACTGGAATGATATGAAAGTTTAATTGCAATCGCAAATAATATATTGCGTTTGTTGTCATCTGATGAGCGGTACGGCCGGAATAGATCATCCCATTCAGAAGGCGCTTCGCGGCCAGAGTTTCAGAATGCAACTTTCTCATAAGCATAAGAGTAATCCCCACCTATGTGAAATTGCCACTTGAATCTTGTTCGCTATTACATGAGTTGGCGTATCTCCTGAAACGAGGCGCTAATCTGTCGATATTCTAAATGACAATTATGGCTACAAGAATATTTAAAAAACGTATCGGTGAGCTCCTCCTGGAGGGCGGCGCCATAACCCGGGACCAGCTGGATATTGCCCTGCAGCGCCAGAAGAAAACCGGCCAGAGGATTGGCAGCGTCCTGATTTCACTGGGGTTGTTAACTGAAGAAAAATTGATGCTGGCCATCGCCAAGAAGCTCGATATCCCGCATGTTAACTTGAGGGATATGGTTATCGATCGGGATATCGCAGGAGTTATATCCGCCGATCTTGCACGAAAGCATCTTCTTATACCGATCTTCAAAATTAATAAGGTCCTGACCGTGGCCATGTACGATCCACTGGACTTCATTGCCCTCGATGAATTGGCCTATCAAACGAAACTGGAGATCAAACGTGTTGTCGCTGCAAAATCGCAGATCGAATCCGCTATAGAGAGCAGCTATTCCATAGACGAAGCAGTTGGCCGGGCGGTCGAAGATATTAGGACCGATAATGTCGCGATAACCGTCGATGACGTAGACTCGGATCTTCAGGGAGATATCTCCAGCGATATGCCCGTGGTCAAACTGGTGAATGTAATAGTTGCTCGAGCCATCATCATGAGAGCCTCAGATATACATCTGGATCCGGATGAAAACGGACTGAGAGTTCGGTTCAGAATTGACGGTCTGATGAAAGACGTCTCCTTGCTGCCAAGGGCATTGATTGCAGGCGTGGTTTCTAGAATAAAAGTGATGTCGAATATGGATGTCTCGGAGAAACGGCTTCCTCAGGATGGCAGGTTTCAGGCCAGATTTAAGAAGTCACTGGTCGATTTCAGAATATCGTCGCTTCCCACTGCTTTCGGCGAAAAAATTGCGGTCCGTATCCTGGATAAAACGGGGCTTATAATCGATCTGCATAAGATGGGATTTCCAGACGAAAACCTCAAGATGTGGATGGAATTGATCTCTCGCCCTGAGGGTTTGTTATTGATCACCGGCCCCACGGGATCCGGGAAAACCACTACTCTCTATGCCACCCTATCTAAAATAAGTACCCCGGAGAAAAGCATCGTTACAGTTGAAGATCCTATAGAGTATAATCTTCCGGCTATAACTCAGATTCAGCTTAACGAGAAGGCAGGATTGACCTTCGCAACGTCCTTAAGGTCTATTGTCAGGCAAAATCCGGATATATTGATGGTAGGAGAAGTAAGGGATCTGGCAACCGCCGAGATAGCCATCAGGGCGTCCATGACAGGCCATCTGGTGCTCTCAACTCTGCATACTTCGGACGCTCCCGTTGCCCTGAATAGATTGATCGATATGGGTATCGAGCCATATCTCGTTTCAAGCGCCGTTTCGTGTGTATTGGCTCAAAGGCTGGTCAGGACTCTGTGCGCCGATTGCAAGACGGAGGTGAAGGATATCGATTCTGCCACCGGTAGGCTTTTGGAGAAACATGGCCTTCCGCAGAAAATCTTCCAGGCAAATGGTTGCCCCAATTGTATCTTCCAGGGTTATGCAGGCAGGACTTCCATTAATGAACTTCTGATTATGGGGCCTGAGCTGAAAAATATGGTTAATCTAAAAATGCCCCATGCGAGACTAAGACAGAAAGCTCTGAAGCTCGGTATGAGATCATTGAGGGCTCATGGCCTGGCTAAAGTAGTCAATGGGGTAACAACCATCGAAGAGGTCATGAGAGTAACCCATGACGATGATCTTTTGCAGGCCAGCGTAGCCGAAAAAGAGGAATCTCTGAGTGACCACCAGGTATAAATATGTAGCCATATCGCCGGATGGCAAGAAATCGAGAGGTATCATCGAGGCCGATAGCGGCCAAACGGCAAAGTCAATAGTTGATTCGCGGGGATTGTTGCCGGTTTCGGTTCAGAAGCTGGGCGGTAGAGGCAGTGATCTTCGTTTATTATTCAGATCCTCGGTGAAACATGAAGATCTGATAATCTTTACCAGAAAACTCCTGACGCTGAATCGCGCCGGTATCCCCCTTTTGCGTTCTCTCGGCATTATCGCAGCCGATATGGACAATCTAAAATTATCAGACGTAGTCCAGAGCGTCAGGAAATCCATCGAGGGTGGAGCCAGCTTCTCTCAAGCTCTGGAGAGTCATGCCGGATACTTCCCGGGGCTTTATATAAGCACCATAAAGGCTGGCGAGGAATCCGGAACCATGGACATCATGCTGGCGAGGGCCCTGGAATTGATGGAGAGGGAGGAAAAAATCAAGCAGGGTGTCAGGGAAGCTGTCCGTTACCCCATATTCGTGATGTTTGCGATGGCGTTGGCATTTATTGTCGTCATCACCTTCGTCATTCCGAAATTTGCGGGGATGTATTCCTCTTACGGTGCAGATCTTCCCTGGGCAACCAGGCTTTTGATCACTGTCAATTATATATTCTCTAATTACTGGCCTTTCCTGATAATCGTTTTACCGGCGCTGGTTACCATAATCTGGAGAATGCGCCTAACCCCGTGGGGGAAGAAAGGTTTCGATTATGCAATACTCTCGATCCCGCTGATGGGTGCGGTGATTATCAAGACTATTCTTTCCAGATTTTGTAATATTCTATCCACCTTACTCTCCGCAGGAATTCCTCTGTCACAGGCCATGGGGATTTTGCGGACCTCCATTGACAACCACCATTTTTCTAAGGTCATAGAGCAGATGGCCGACAATCTATTGGGAGGACGTGATTTGGTGCAACCAATGCGGGATTCGAAATACTTCGGTTCCATGGTTGTCCAGATGTTCTCTATAGGGCTTGAATCAGGGTCGCTGGAAACCCTACTCTCCGAGACGGCCCGGCATTATGACGCTGAGATCGAGCATGATACGAAAAAGCTTACCGGTCGGATAGAACCGATCCTGACCGTCCTGATCGCGGCGGCCGTATTGATCCTGGCGCTGGCGATATTTATGCCGATGTGGAATTTGATAAGTGTATTTAAAAAATAAACTGGCCAATAATTCAGGGGGAAAACCATGAGAATGTTTAGTAAAGAAAAGGGATTCACGCTTATCGAACTGGTGATCATAATCGTGGTCCTCGGAATTCTTGCCTCGGTGGCTATACCGAAATACAAAAGTATAGTAGCAGAGGCCAAAGAAGCCGCCGCAAAGGGCTCACTGGGCAGCCTGAGGTCGGGTATCAGCATCTACTATGCCAATGAAGCGGTCACCACAGGTACGGCAACCTGGCCGCCTATAGATAGCCTGAGAACGATCGGCGTGGTCATGGAGCACGCTCTGCCCTCTAATCCCTATCAGTTGCCGGCAAATGCACCCGATTCCGTAGTTACGGGAGTTACCAAGGGTACTATTGTAGGCACCCGCGGCGGTTGGGCTTATCTGGAATCGACCGGCGAGACTTGGCCGAATACCAATACCGTCGGCGAAAACAACTGGTAGAATTAAGCTATGAAGACTTTCTTGAAGCCCGGGATCACGGATGATTCCGGGTTTACTCTTATCGAGCTGGTAATAGTGATCGTCATACTGGGAGTTTTGGCATCGGTGGGCATACCTGTAATCGGAAGCATGATTGGCTCTTCAAGAGAAAACGCCACCAAAGGGGAGCTCCTGCTGTTGAAGACTGCCATCGTCGGCCGGACGGGAGCAGCCGAACTCAGGGGATACGAAAACGATGTTAGATCGTTGCCCCCGGATTTGACCGGTTTGGTTTCAAAACCTGCAGGTGTTGCAAACTGGGACAGGTTTACTCAGACAGGCTGGAATGGCCCGTATATTAGCTCAAATAATAATGACTATCTCACGGACGCCTGGGGAACGGGCTACATCTATGACGTCGGCGCAAGAACCATTAGAAGCGTCGGAGGGCAGGATACGATTACTGTCGCTTTTTGATATGGAAAACAGGGGGTACACATTAATTGAACTCATCCTTGTAATCGTCATCATCGGGATTCTCGCCAGCATCGCCGTGCAATCGTTGAAAAGCTCCGATGAAAACCAGCGGTTCAAACGAACGGTGGACGAGATGGAGATGCTGGCCAGGGCCGTCGTCGGCGACGACAGGCTGGTTTCAGGGGGTATCAGAACCGATTTCGGCTATATGGGCGATGTTGGCTCGCTGCCGCCGAATCTCGATGCCCTGGTGGCCAATCCGGGAGGGTATGCCACCTGGAACGGCCCTTATATTCGCAGCGATTTCATTGAAAACTCCGAGGATTACAAGAGGGATGCCTGGAACGATCCATATACATACGGCGGTTTAACGATATCCTCCACCGGCGGGGGAAGTTCCATAACGAAACAGCTTGCCAATTCCAACTCGAGCCTGATATCCAATACTATTTACGGGATCGTCCGTGACCAGACCGGTTGCCCTCCCTGGGATAGTGCATCCAATGTGACCATTACTATATACTATCCGGATGGAAGCGGCTCCAATACCAGCTCCACGACCTCGCCCGCAAGTTCGGGCGAATTCTCCTTTATGAATTCCATCCCGATGGGATTGCATTTAATACGTGGGGTGGTGGCCGGAGTCAATGACACAGCAGCCAAATATATTGCCGTTAATCCGGCTTCAACGGCATATACCGAATTGCGGTTTCCAGCTTTCCTCTGGGGAACATCGGGTAGCGGCCGTATCGAATATGTCCCCGGATCGGCCAATACGTCTCCCACCGGCGATCAGGTGGATTTCCAGGTTCGGAATACCGGATCATCCCCGGTTACGGTAACATCGATGATTATCGAATACAGCAGTTCACCAACAGCCTATTATCGACAGATAAAATGGAATGGAAGTAACGTCTGGAACCGCCAGAATCCGCGTAACGGGAGCGGAGATGTGGCAACCCTCATAGTCTCGAAGATCCTGAATCCTTCTGAAACGGTGCAGATTGAAATTGATGCCTGGAAAGAATGTCCGTCGGGTAATTGCGCCGATTATGATATTCACGGAACCGCTTTTACAATTACGTTTTCAAACGGTGATATTATTACTTTTTCAGCGCCGTAACTTATGATGAGTAAACATAAAGAAAAAGCCTTCACTCTTATCGAAATGGTGCTGATTATCGTGATAATAGGCATTATGGCTACAGTTGCGCTAAAATCGATGCAACCTGCCATCGACAAATCAAGGTTCGAAGCAACTACTCAGGAGATGGAATTGCTGGCACAGGCAATCGTAGGGGATCCGAATCAGGTCCAGGATGGCTTTCGCGCTGATTTCGGCTATGCGGGCGACATCGGGGCGCTCCCACCGAATCTGGATGCGCTGGTGACGAATCCGGGGGGATATTCGACCTGGAAAGGTCCATATATTCAAAGCGGTTTTGTGGAAGACGCTGATGGTTACAAGAAAGACGCCTGGGGAGATTCATATACATACAGCGGTGGAGTCACGATATCCTCCAATGCCGGCGGTTCGCCGATAACCAAACAGTTCGCTCAAAATGTATCCGATTTAACATCCAATACTCTTAGCGGCAATGTTTATGACGGGCTTGGATACTCGCCGGGAGATAGCGCCTCAAGCGTTACGGTTACAATCTATTACCCTGACGGCAGCGGGAGCACCACTTCGTCGTCCATGAATCCGTCCTCAGCAGGTGTTTTTTCATTTTCCGGTTTGGTTCCCGTGGGAAATCATCTGGTCAGGGCGGTCTATTCCGCCACCAGCGATTCCACCTCGAGATATATATCCGTCACCCCGGGAACCGATGCCTACTGCGAACTTCGTTTTGCCGGAGGGGTCTGGGCTCCGGGCAGTTGAGGCTCTACGATTCCTATACAGCCTAATATTTTATGACATATATTGGTCTATTTCGTTTCTGAGGCCAAAACTAAAAATATTTCCCCGGATACCGTTATTACCGTGAATTCTGGGCTGCATTCTATTTTTCGGCATAAGTCGATGCAATAAATGGCTTTCAACCATTTGATTGTTGTCCAGATGTGACGATAAAATAATGTAAAACACTTATATCTGATCGACGAATTTACTGTGTACCTTTGGTGAACCTGGCTGTTCAGGTATAATGGTGTGGGGATCGGCCCATCTGGTTTAATTGCGTCATTGTATCGGGGATTTTTCGGTCAGGCAGAAATCGAAAAAAATGAAAGCCCTAAAAGAAAATAATCCTGAGTCAGCCCGGATTTCCAGGGTTCCGCAAATCTCGATAGGAAGCCACAAGTCGAGGCATGCGGAAAATTGGCTACAGGCACTCTATAAGGGAATGGTCTCGGAAAAACAGACGCTGGCCACCAGCGTTACCTCAGATGTTTTCAGATATGCGCTCTTTTCCCGGAAAGGAAACTCGATCGGTATTGAGTCCTTTGGTGAATTAACGGGATCTGAGCTCCTATTAGAGTCAAACGATCCGCTTGAACTGCATCGCGCCGGCATGAAATGGATAGAAGAGAATACAGATCTTACTTACAGCGATGTCCTGGTCGTCTCGTCGGATATCGATTTCTTTGTGAGAAAGCTGGAGCTTCCTCCTCTCAAAAAAAATGAGATCATGGAGGCGGCGGCGTGGGAGGTTGATAAGCAGATCCCCATATCCATCGACGATTCCTATCTTTTCATAAAGAGAGATAAGAAGCAGGTTGGAAAATCGGCGGTCACAGTGGGCGCCGTTCCGCGCCTGCAGATAGACCGCTGGGAATACATCGGCGACCGTCTGGCAGGTGTTATTCCAACTGCTGCCTCGCTCGTACCGCTCGGCCCCGGAGCACCATCCTTTGATACGGTATACTGCTACGTGTATCGAACTGATTCCGAGATAAATATAGGCTTCTATAACTCAGAAGGCCTGCAGTATTCTCACAATGTACCGGCGATTCTTGCCGGATATGAAATAGGCATGCCGCAAAGCGGAACTCTATCGGCGCGAATAGTCGAAGAGTTGACCACCAGCATCGAGGTTCTCTATGGCCATTTTCCGAGTATGAAAATCAAGGGTATTGTATTGCTCGTACCGCCCGACGAGGTTCCCGAGTTATGGGAAGCAATAACCGATCAGGTGGAAATTAAAATAATCCCCGTGGACCCTTATTTGAGTATATGCCAGGATAGCCAGGAACTGTGGAAAGAGGCTGGCTCGGAATTTTTACCGCTTCTGGGTGCAGTATTGACCGGCGAAGAAGATTTTAGATATTTTCCACAATCCGTAAAACTGAGGATCAAGGAAAAAAGAATAAATAAGATTTTAAGATACGTTCTGTTTTTTGGCATCTTCGCAGAGATCATCGCGGCGTCGTTCTGGATTATCGATATATCGGGGACGAGATCGGAGTTGGCTCGCCTTCAGACATTGAAGGAAAAGATGGAAAGCTCTGACACTTACCTGCAGAGCGTTGAATTACAGGCCAGGGCACGATTTCTGACAGCCATGAGTGATCAATTTTCATCGCGAAACGACAATTATTCCAGGCTGCTGAAGATCTTCAGCAATATAACTCCGAATGATATTTACCTCGAAAATGTATTGGCCGTAAGAAGAGAGGGTAAAATCCATCTGCATATAGGGGGCTATTACGACGGGGATCTATCGAGAACAGACGTCGCCATGATGAACTTCATGGAAAGCCTGAAATCAAAAGGAATAGAACAACTTAAATTGCAAAGACTGGGAATGAAACTATCGGGCAATAGGAAAATAGAAAGTTTTGTCCTGGTGGGAAAGTGGTAGCGCTATGAATTGGATTCGAAATCAGCTGAGATCGGGATGGCCGATTTTGATAATCTTCTCCTTTGGCCTGATGGGATATTTCATGTATACGAATTACCTGCATGAAACGTTGAATCAGATTTACGGGGCCGTAAACTCTATAGAAAGCGCCCGGGTCCAGTTACAGAACATCCAGGAATATGTAGATGATTTCAATGCTTCCCGTTCGAAAATATCGAATTTTCTGCCGATGCTTTTCCAGGTGGATGAGCCGCAAGCGCTTATCGACGATTTGAAAAGCAAAGCGGTGAATAGGGGCGGCCGTCTCGCAGATGTTCAACTCGACGTTCCCAAGTTCATAGAGGTAAGAAAAAATACCGATCCTGTCTCAATAGTGCCGTTTAAAGCGTCGTTTCATGGAGATTTCATCTCCCTGGGAAAACTTCTGGTCGATCTCGAAGAGGCTCCTTACGTCCAGACAATCTCTGAAGTAAATTTGACAAACCGGGATGATTCCGGAACCAGGCTTCTTATGTCAATAAAGGGAGCCTTGAGATTTTTCGATAATGATCTGATAGACAGGCAAGTGAACAATGCAACCTAGAACGATGATAATTTATTCAATATTTGTCGTGACCATTATTTACGGCGCGTATTTCCATTTCGTTTCAGGCGATGGGAATAAGGACAGGGTTTCGCTTGATTCATCCCGGGTGGACGTTCCCGATCCGATCATGACAGCGACGGTTACAGATCTTCCGATTCAATCATCTGCCCGGCAGGGAGAAGGCAGGAGCACCGAGGAAGAGTGGCTCGGCGATCCCTTCAGAAATGATCGCAAATCTAACAGATCGGCTGCTCCAAAACCGGTGAAGAAGAGAAGTCAAGTCCGGAAACCTCAATTATCGGCCATATCGGTGTCTGAAGGGGGCGCTATGGCAGTAGTCGACGGAAGGATCGTGGCAGTGGGGGAGAAGATCGGCTCCTGGCGTCTGATTAAAGTAACCGATGACGCCGCGCTGTTCAAGGGTCCGGAGAGTTCTATATGGGTAAGGATTGGAGGGTCAAAATGATGACAAAGAGTCTAATAATATTTGCTTTCGTCGGGGCATTGGCAGGCGATGCCGGCGCCTCAGAGCAGTTTACGATCCAGAGCATTCTCTGCTCCGCACATCCCGACTCGGTTATAATGACCATCTCAGGTGAGGGCGATCCGGCATTCAGAGTCTATGATATGAATGACCCATATAGAGTAATCGTCGAAATAGAAAACGGAAAGCTCCCACCCGGCTCCGTAAAGAAATCCTATACCGATCCGGTATCCAGGCTCGAAATCCAGCCCGGTTACACCACCCATCCAGTCATGAGAGTAATCTGCGAGCTTGGAGAAGATATCGGTTTCTATAGCCGCAAGGCCGATGGAAAGATAATTGTCGTCTTTGAGAACTACAAGCATCCGAAGTTGGAAATCGAATATGAGTCGCCTGATTCGCCAGCATGGATGGATAAGAAGATAGATGTGGATTTTGGGAAAACTCCGCTTGGATCCGCCCTGGCCTTACTGGCTCGTCAGAACGGTTTCGACATTGTTTCACCTCAGTTCGACGATACCGAGGTCTCGGCGCACTTGACCCAGGTGACGATAAAAGATGCTCTCGATGCCATACTCAGCGTCTCCGGTTTCGTCTACTACACCGTCGGTGATATCGTTGTCGTTAAGCCGCTTGCTGATGAGACCCCCGGCGAACTGGAAACCAGGATTTTCAAGCTGGAATACCTAGACGCCCGCCAGATAAAGCAGCAGGTGCAGAATATGCTCTCATTGCGCGGGAAGGTTCAAGCCATTTCCACAGGTCATTCAAGCAGCGGGTCTGATGATGGAAAATATCCTGCAAAAATATTAGCTGTAACCGATCTGGCGAATGTGATTCCGATCATAGCTGAGTTCATAAGCAAAATAGATACAAGACCCAGGCAGGTGGCCATTGATGTGAAACTGGTGGAAACCGGCCTTACGGAGGATCAATCTTTCGGACTGGACTGGCGCACGAACATAACGGCAAAGATAACCGGCGCCGAAGGGCAGACGCAGACAACGGAGAGTTTAACCGAACGCCTTAGCCTTTTCTCTACCATACCTTTCGAGGCGGGATCGTTCACCTATGGCACCATGGACGTCTCGGAGGTATCGTTGCTTCTGGAATATCTAAAATCGACTGGCAATTCGAAGCTGCTGTCAAACCCATCGGTAACCACATCCGACGGCAAACCGGCAACAATCGACGTGGTGACCACCATTCCGATCCCCACGATCAGCCGCTTTTCAGAGGGAGCGGTCATTCAGGATATCGTTACCTACCAATTTAAAGACGTAGGGATAACGCTTGAAGTTACGCCGCTGGTTAACGACGATGGCTATATTACCTTAAGTTGCAGGCCGACGGTTGAAGAAATCACTGGCTGGGTCGGCCCCACCGACAATCAGCAACCTATAACATCAAAGCGCTCGGTTCACACAGACGTCGTAGTCAAGAATGGCGAGACCCTTGTAATCGGAGGTCTCATGAAAGAAAATACCATAACAAGCGTCGACGGTGTATGGCTCCTTTCCGATATACCGTTTATAGGTGAATTATTCAAGCACCGGACCGAACAGAGCACAAAAACCGACCTGATGATACTTATTACGCCATCGATTCTCCCATAGAACCGTAGAACCGTGCTTCTATACGGACGCTTAAAAAAAGCGATATATTTTCTGATCAGGTGTAGACTCGCTCTCAGCAGATTTATTCTAACCTTAATTTTCACATATCTTTTGTGATATCCTCCGGCTTCAGAACGCAATATCAAATTTAGGCAGGACTGACATCCGCGCCAGAAAAATCATTAACCTCGATAACCATATTTAAACCTCTCATACTAATGGAGCAGGGAAAATCCTTCGTTGATTTCCGATTTGAAGGTTTCAGATTGAAGCCTGAAATCCGCTGTCGTATTAAGTTGAAACGAAGAGAAAAAGCATGAAATAATGAAACTACCTCGCTTGCCGAACAGTTTAATAAAAATCGGCCGGAGAAGGCGAATCTGGCCTTTTGGGGACACGGATTACAACGTGAGGCAACCGTTTTAATCAGTGAATTGTATGGCGATGAGCGTAGGGCATTTTCAAATAAGAGACTGTGCCCTGGTGGTCAAGATGGCGGATGTCCGGCCCGCCTACAACCTCCGGGAACTCTATGACAGGATCAGGTCCTGTTCGCCCGATTCAATATATCATCACTTTTGCGAGACACCGCTAAGAGCTACATTTGACGATCCGGCCTTTCGCAATGATTTCGCCGTCTGGTCGCACCGCGCCCTCAATGATGAGATTCTGGCCGAGAGACTGGGTGTATTGGATCCCTATGATTTTGAGGACACGGAGGAATTAAGGCGAATCGTATTAGACATCATTGACGATAGGCTTTCGGAAATTACACACGTTCCCTGGGCCAAGTCCGGTCAGGAGTTTCATTTCCTGCAAGCGCTCACGGTTGTCTTCGATACGGGACGCTGGATTGAGGATCCCGTGGAATTGCCCCGGGCAATATCCCGCATGACCACCAGTAGCCTCTATTATCATTTCCTTGAGGCCCGTCGGCGGGTTGAAGGGAGATACGATGATTTCACAGCGTGGCTTAAGGACTGGAATGACAGAAGCGAGCCTTTGATCGAGTCTTTCTCGGTGGTGGATTTCTATTTTCTTTCATTGAGAGAACTGCAGATTGAGCTTTCGCATGGGGCCGACCGGGTCTTGAACGGGGTGCTGACGTCTTGAATCGAAAACTTGTAGATTATGAGCCGGTGGTCGGCAGAGCGGTGCTGGATCAATTACATCAATTGGCATCAGGCCTGACCGGAATGAAGGTTGTGCATGTTAATTCGACCAGAGTCGGCGGGGGCGTCGCTGAGATTCTCTTCTGGATGGTCTCCCTTATGCGGGAACTTGGAATTGACGCATCGTGGGAGGTAATCGAAGGAGACAATGATTTTTTCAAAACCACCAAGATGCTCCATAATGGATTGCAAGGAAATCCGGTCAATCTGACGCCCGCGGCCATGAGAGCTTATGAGAGCACCAATGAAAAAAACAGCGAGCGGCTGAGGCCTATTCTTGAGAAAGCAGAAGCCGTTTTCATTCACGACCAACAACCCGCGGCGCTTCTCAATCTCTGTCCCGATAGAAGGGGAAAGTGGATCTGGCGCTGCCATATCGACGTCAGCCACCCAAACAGGCAGGTCTGGAAATATCTCAGGGGATTCTTGCAGGACTACGACGCCAGCATTTTCTCAATGCCAGGCTTTACCCGTCACCTCGAATACCCTCAGTTTCTCATAGCTCCCAGCATAGATCCTTTGAGCGACAAGAATTGCGAATTGACGGATCTTGAGCTGAGTGAGACTTATTCCCGCTTTAATCTGGATAAAAGCCGGCCGATCTTATTGCAAGTTTCCCGTTTCGATAGATTCAAAGATCCGGTGGGAGTGATAAGGGCATTCCGGCTTGTTCAGGAATTTGCTCCGGCCCAACTTGTGCTGGCGGGGGGCGGCGCCACAGACGATCCCGAAGGGGAGGCCGTTCTTGACGAAGTGCGGGAAGAAGCCGGCGACGAAAGCGACATACACATTCTAATGCTTCCAGGGGACGCTCACAAAACGATAAACGCCCTGCAGAGAATCGCGGATATTATTATCCAGAAATCGACTCGCGAAGGTTTCGGCCTGACCGTTACCGAGGGGCTGTGGAAGAGCAAGCCGGTCATTGGTGGCAACGTCGGCGGGATAGTCTTACAGGTAATAAACCATCATACCGGTTTTCTGGTTAATACGCCCGAAGGCACCGCGCATCGAATAAGATACCTGCTTCAACATCGCGGCAGAATGCGATTGATGGGGGAAAAAGGGAGGGAATTTGTCAGAGAAAATTTTCTGTTGACCCGCCACCTGAGAGAATATCTAACCCTCCTGCTCGAACTCAAAAAAGGATTCACAAATAGGTTGATCGCGGCCTGAAAAAACAGTATAATACTCCGGGTGCTTTTTAGCAGCAATCAGAGTCACATCTTCGAAGCGCTACGGAATGTTTCATCATCGGTTTTGATGCTGGATTACGACGGGACGTTAGCCCCCTTTCATCGAAAGAGGGAAAGAGCAGTTCCATATCCGGATGTAACGGAGATTCTCGATCGAATTGAGGGGTCGAAGAAAACGAGGTTAGTAATTATTAGCGGCCGGACGATCGCCGATCTTGTTCCTCTCCTGGGCATGAAGAATTTACCCGAGATGTGGGGATCCCATGGATGGGAACAGAGGCGCCCTGGAGGTAGTCATAACTTACTGCCTGCGAGCAAAAAACATCTCAAAGGATTGGCCGACGCCGGATTGCTGGTTGAAAAAGAAGCTTTAATCAATCGTTTGGAAGAAAAGCCGCGGAGCATTGCCTTGCATTGGCGCGGAGCCTCGGAAAAGGAAATCTGCTTCATAAGGAGATTTGTCATAAGAGAATGGAGCCATATCGCACTCGATTATGGTTTGGAAATCAAAGACTTCGATGGCGGCATTGAATTGTGTGTTCCGGGCAGAAATAAGGGAGTGGTCGTGAAGATCATAATCGATGAATCTCCTCCCGAAAGCTTCTTTGCCTACCTTGGCGATGATCTTTCCGATGAAGACGCCTTTGAAGCTATTGAAGGGCATGGAATAGGCATTCTGGTAGGGGAGAGGAAGGGATCGACGAAGGCCAGTCTTCATCTCAGGGCGCCTGAGGAACTGCTGCAATTCCTGCACGGCTGGGACGATGCTACAAGAAAGAAAGGCGGCTGACGTCAGCAGGATAGTCATAATTTCAAATCGCGTCCCTGACGTATCCGGCCAGAAGAAGGGGCACGGCCGCGGTCGTCCGGCACGATCCTGGGGACCTGCAGGAGGATTGGTTTCCGCAATCCATCCCGCTCTGCAGGAGAAGGGGGGCATTTGGTTCGGTTGGAGCGGAAAGACCCTGCCTCGTCAGCTATCCATGATACCAAAAAGCGTCATCCAGGGGAATATCAATTTCCTGACTTTGGATCTCTCCGAAAGCGAGGTCGAAAACTACTATACCGGATTCAGTAACCGCTCCATGTGGCCTCTTATCCACAGTTTCCCCGCCAGAGTCAGGGTCAAAGATGAGGAATTCAAAACTTATCTGAAGGTGAATCTAAAATTCGCTCGCGCTATTTACCCTTACTTGAGGGCCGGGGATCTTGTCTGGGTGCACGATTTTCATGTCATCCCCATGGGAACGAATCTGCGTCAACTCGGCTGGGATGGCCCCATAGGTTTCTTTTTGCATGAGCCGTTTCCCGCGCCAGATGTATTCTTTATATTGCCGTGGGCCAGGCGTATGTTGGAGGATTTTTTAAGCTACGACCTCATCGGCTTTCATACGGAGCGATACCGCCGTAACTTCGAAGACAGTCTGGAGATGGAGATGGCGGGGAGCCTCGACGGTCACGTTTTCAAGCACCGCTCGAGCAAGCTTAGAATAGGAGTCTATCCCGTTGGAATCGACCGCGAATCATTCCAGGACTGGGCGAAGTCACCCAGGGCCTTAAAACAGGTTGCGACCATCAAAAAGTATATCGGCAACCGACGGCTTATTCTCGGCGTCGATAGATTGGATTACACAAAAGGCATCATAGAAAGGCTCAGAGCGTTTGAGAAGCTTTTGGATCGATTCCCATCCTGGAAGCGCAAAGTCAGCATGATCCAGATCTCGGCGCCATCCAGGACGAGGGTGCCGGAATATATCAGCCAGAAACGTCAGGTGGATCAGACAGTGGGCGAGATCAACGGAAGGCTGGCGGACGCCGACTGGGTTCCCGTAAGCTACCTTTACCGCTCATATGACCAGCAGACGCTGGCCGGGTTCTACCGGGTGGCGGACGTATGTTTCGTCTCGCCACTGAGGGACGGAATGAACCTGGTCTGCAAAGAGTATGTGGCCTCACAGTCGGATAACCCGGGGGTCCTGGTTCTGTCTCGATTCTGCGGGGCCGCCGAAGATCTGAAAGAGGCGATTATTGTGAATCCTTATGATATAGATGGTACCGCAAGAGCCCTGAAAAGAGCACTCGAGATGCCGCTCGGGGAGAGAAAAGACCGCTGGCTATCATTGATAGATAGAGTCAGCAAGAATCCCGCCAGGGCCTGGAGAAACCGCTTCCTCGGCGACCTTGCACCAAAGGAGTATG
>CBEUCH010000021.1:0-44560 GCA_965541585.1 uncultured bacterium
ATATCATCAGACTGACAGCGCTGCTTTCAGATAAAGTGTATGATATTATCGTTTGGGCATTGAAGGGATTGGGATAGTTCTGATGGAGCTGAAATCGATAGGGGCCGGACGATTCGTCAGGATCATCTATACCGACGGTCTGATCGAAATAATATGCGCCGATATCGGCCCTGCTACCATCCGGATCTAATGGGAAATCCGGATCGCCTGCGTCTATGCAGGGGGAGTTGGGAAGAAGACGATAGTCGCCGGAAAATCTATCTACAAAGAGCGGATCGGCCTGAATATCATGAGGCCCCGGCTCTATGCCTATGTAATTCGCGCTGTCATTGCCAAAGACGAGGTTGTAATCCCAATCTACTTCAACCGAATCAGGAAATGTCGCAAAAACTCCTCCGCCAAATTGGCTAAATGCAATTATGTTATTCTTGTAATATTCTTCTTGCCCGCCAACTGGAGTGAAAAAGAAACCGCCGCCTCGCCCATGAGTGGGGCCCAAACCAGCGATATTGCTCGCAATCGTGTTATTGTAAATACGAGAACCTCCACTTATCCCTCCTCCCCGGACATCTGGATACCTACTTAAAGAAGCATTATCATTTATTAAGTTATATCTGACAATTCCGGAGGACGCCATAAAGATCCCTCCGCCCCAAGCCCCATGAAATGGCGAGACTGCTGAATTGTTCGCAATTATATTTCCTTCGATAATTGGCGACCCATATCCACACCAAATTCCCCCCCCTGCTACCTGAGAAAAATTGTTCCTTATTATATTACCCCTAATTATAGCGTTTGAATCCGAAAGTCTTATACCTGAGGTAGCTGGGTCATAGCTTCGTCCATTCTCTTCAATAATATTCCCCTCTATAACAGGGAACCCTTCATCGATATCTACTAATGCTTTGCTCCTGTATAAATCATGTTCAATATCCGCTGTAACTGTGAAACCTCTTAAAATGAAAGTTGTATCCAGACCGACTCCTAAAATCAAGAATCCAATAATTTCTGTATTATCAGGACCTTCTGCGCTAGTAACCAAGATATTCTTATTTTCAATGGAGAATGTTTCTACATAGATTCCAGGCGCCACCAGCACGGTATCGCCGTTTTGAGCGGCGTCTATACCTTCCTGTATGGTGGGGTAGTCTCCGGGGACGTTTATGATGACGGCAGAGGCAACGGGGGCTAAAAGCGCTAACGCTGCAATCGATATTATCACATATATAGCTTTCATTGTCAACTCAGCGTAAATCGCCTTTACACAAAAAAGATAATAGCAACTGTTCTAATTGTCAAGAATTATTTTACCATAATCATCGCCTTCCAAACAGCAGTTTCACCCGCTTTGAACCCCCGACCTTTTGGCTTTTTTGCCAGGTTTGAGCAGGAGATCGGTTGTCTCCAATGGGTCGCAGATTCGAGCAAAGCTGATTGAGAATTTCGCCCGGTATTCGAGAGATTACCCTAATGCTATGATAGCCTTGAGGTTCCAGTCGGGGCGGCTATGATGCGCACCTCCAAAGGTGATTTTTCTGTAGGCCACTAGGCGGTCCAATGTCTTCAATTCGGGTACGTAACGGGGCGGCGCTGCTAATAACTCTGAAGATCTTCTGAGAGAGGCGGAATCGTGCATTTCCGATAAGTTACAATTATCGGAAACGCTCAAACGACAATCCGAACTTGACAGGGTTCGCATAACACCGGTTTAGACGAACCGCTGTGACCCATCCTATTTCACCCCGAAAAGCCTTGAGATCATATCTAGATCTTAAATCTTATATTATATCGCACTTATCATCGCTGTTTGGCATTGAGCCTCATTACCTGGGCTTTGATCCCAGAGAGGCCATTATCTGTCAAAGACTTATAAAGTTTGTTACAAGTATGCTACAAAAACGGAGAGACTGGGATTCGAACAGAGTAACGCCCATTAATGCCAACGATTTATAGCAGCTGCTGCAAATATGCTACAAGAAATCAAGCTATTATTTTGCGGAGGCCTACTTCAACAGCACTATCTTCTGGGACCAGTTTATTCCGCTTCGAAATCCATTCACCGGTGAACATAACTGACCCGGCCCCTAGCTTGCTGAAAGCGAATTCAATTCGAATCTGAAAAGACCAGAATCATTGAATAGAGATGAAGGATCGCCAAATCAGAGAGAGATAAATCTGGTTAGATGTGGAGAATTCGACACAAAGTTCTTTATCGTCCGTATCCTAACGAGTAGGAGTTTAATATGAAATGCGCCAAATGAAGCCTGAAACCTTCCAAAGATTATTAACGGTGGAGGAGATCGCAGATTACCTTCAGGTTAAACCCTCCACCATTTATCAGTGGACGCACAAAGGTTTTATCCCGCACATAAAACTTGGGAATAAGGTGAGGTTCAAGCTGAGTAAGGTTGATAAGTGGGTGTAGAGAAGGGCGGTGAAGGGGAGGATATCGATGACGTAATTAGATATAGAATCATATCTGCCTGACCTGCCCCACATTAATCGGTCCAATTTTTGGATTAAAAAAATACCGGCGCGGTAAAAGGGCTTAGATGTTGGGGTAAAATCATATATCTCAGTACCGAATAATTACAGTCTCAGGAAACACTAAAACTACCATACTTATTGATAACTTCTGCCAATTAGCGTTCCCGATAAGTGGGGATTATCGGAAATGAGAATAAACGATACTATCCTTTAATCCCGCCTATTCTCAATCTTTATCTTAGACTTCAGGGACGGTATCACCAATGGTTGGTCTCCGCCGGGCAACAATCTGCCTTGCCCCGGACAATCCACGCAGCCGGAGAGCGGTACGGGGCCTCTGTAGGCCGCGATCGACATGACGACGTCGGTAAGCTCAAAGGTCACGCAGTTTCCGTCCACGTCGGCGGAAGGCTTGTATTCAGGAATCTCCTCGGTACAGAAGCAAACGTATCCGGGTTGATCAAAGCCTCTGTAGAAGGCAATCATCTTGACAACGTCGGTAAGCTCACGCGCGGTGCCGTTTTCGTCGCTGTCACCGGGTATGTAGTCGCAACCGCCTGCAGCAGCTGTGATGCTGACAGGTATGACATGAGTCGGCGAAACGCTGTTATCATTGACATTTGCTTCAGCATTGTACGTACTGTCCGCAACAATCTCTGAATCTCTCATGTCTGCCATAAATACGATTTCAGCCGAATCACCGGGAGCAACCTCACCTGAACCACCTTCAATCACAGAGAACCAGGTTTCATGTGGAGCAATTTCAAATCCCTGGAAGAAGTCATAAGGCGCCGCCTGAGAAACTATAAATATAGCGCCGACAGAAGGATCATACTCAGTAGTGAAGCAGGCTCCTCCCGCTGTACCCTGGGTATAGGGAGTTTCGAGCGTTACCTGGTAACTCACGCCGGTATATGTTCCGCCAACGGGATCAAATTGTGATATCTCCATCAACGTATCCGGGGGTCCGTTTTGAGAGAATACCCAGAGCCATGGTCCATCTTCGGAAAGATCATCCCAGGCCATACCATATACTGGTTTATAGTTAGCCCAGGAATTATATGTTTGGGTTGCGTCGAATTCATGAATTTGAGAAACGAAATCGGCCGTAAAGAAGTGGCCATTTTCCGGATTACGAGCCAAGCCGCGATTGACAATTTCTGGTCCGGGGAAACTGGTGACAACATTACCGGTAGCTGGATCTATCTGGTCCACTACGGAACCGCCGGCAGATCCATACAGAAAAGTACCATCGTATGCCAGGTCACGCCATCCCCATCCGGATGTTCCCTGTTGGTCGAGCGTATCAGCCGAACCGTCCGGGTGCAGTACATAGAGCTTGTTAGGATCTAATCCATTGTTACCGCCTGTGAAGTAAAAATCAATTCCGTCATACTCTATACCGAGAATCTGGCCATCACCCAGCATATCGAGGCTCATCGGGCCGGTAAGATCATCCCAAATATCAGTGATCACGGGTACATTACCGCCGCTATAATGGAATGGTGCATAATCGGTTGAGTTATGTTCTCTACCAACATTAGAGATTTTTTCCGAAACGGAATTTGATCTGATATCATATCCGCCAAATCCCTTAAGTTCAAGGTTGAAGTTAATCGCAACACTGTAAGTCATCGGACCGGAACCGGAGTTATGCAGGTATCTCGAATACGTCGCTGTGTCGCCGGGGGCAACATTGTCGACAATCGGTGATGTGTCGATGCTGCCGATCGGCGCGGTTAATACGACGTCGTGAGTCGTGGTCTGACCATTAACAACTGTTACAGTATCAGTGTTGGAGTTATAACCCACCTTAGAAATGGTCACGTCAATATCGCCGGGTCCAATATCAAAGGCATAAGCACCTGTAACGTCAGTTGTATCCCTAACGCTGCCGTTAGCTTCAACAATTGCTCCTTCAACGGGACCTGCGGTATTGGCATCGGTGACCGTTCCGTCAATCGAACCTTTTACGATCTGGCAGTCTGCGAAAGCAAGGTCGTCCAGATGCCATCCGGCATAGAAAACAGCACCGTCGGCGCCGAACGCGAACCTGGCGCGTACGTTGGTTCCGGCAAAAGCGGTAAGATCGAAATTCACGAAATCCCAGAATTTCTGGTAATTGCCTGTGAATATCGAATCAGGATTGAGCGGATTATCTGAACTTGTCGTATCATCATATCCGATATCCGGGGATACAGTAATCCAGGAAGATCCACCGTCTGTGGATATTCCGAAGTTACCGCCATCGTATCCTGATTCAGTATCATACCAGGAAGCAACACCAATGCTCGGATTTGTAGTACCGACGCCAAGGTCGAACTCGAGTGTGCTGAACGTACCAGTATAATCACCTGAAAGATTGGTTGCCCAGAGATTTGATCCTGAATACGCGTTTGCAGGGCCTTCGGGATTATTCGGAGCACCCCATTCCCAATCGCCGCCACCTGTCAGGTCGCCGTCATCGGCTTCAAAGTCGAGAAAATAGTCAAAAGCGGCAAATTGCAGAATCAAAGTATCGTTTCTCGGATCTTCATCGCCAACGAGTTCGCTGGTAGCGACTAAAGTATACGAACCGGTAGCGGTGGGAGTAAATTGGGTAAACTGCTGAGCAACAGAAGTACCGGAATGCAGTACCGCTATTGATTGAACGTCATTGTATCCGCCGGGATTGATTGTCAGGCGAACAGGAACGTGGTTTTCGCGATTGATGCCGATATTGGAGAATTGTACCTCAGGCGTAAAAGCAACGTTAACAATGCCCGCAGGTGAGGGTACGTTAAACTCATCAACCATAACGTCATGAGCGTAAATCGACTTGTACCACTTGATGGCGAGGCTGTCGGAAAGGCGGTTGCCAACAGGACTATCGTTACAAAGATAGCCCAAACCTGTGGCGTTACCGTTCCAGTCTTCCAGTCCCACCATGGCGCTCTGACCGGCTCCATCTGATCCGACTTCGTCGATGTCGAGATACTGCATGACGATATCGCCGTTTTCATGGAGAATAATTTCCCATTCCATATTGTAGTTGGAAAGTCTCCAGTTGTGGAACTGAATTACGGTGTAACGATTGGGCTCAGTGCCGAATGTTTCCATCATGCAGGCGCCATCGTATGCCGCGTTACAGTAACCAAAATCCCAGAATCCACCCATAAACGGCATGTTGGGATCTGAGGACTCCGGTACCGGGCAGTCGTTTAATGAACCGCTGTAAGAGTACCCGAACTGCAGCATTCCGTAACTGATGATGTAAACAGAATCGAAAGTAACTCCATAGTATTTAAAACCGAATCCAATTGGGAAATTGCCGTAATTGCCCGAGCCGGATATGGTATCCGCGGTTGGCGAAGCGCTAAGATCGATGTAAGCGAATACAGGAGCATCCTCATCACTGATGCCGGAATTATCAATCCAGCTATAGCCGAAATCATCCGGGCCGCCTGTACCGTAATGAGTGGCAACCATAAAATCGGTAATTTCAGTATCGTTGGCCGGGTTGGCGTCGCCCGCGAGAGATGTGAAAGCTTCCACATCGTAATCGCCATTCGGATCAGCATTCCATGTCACGCTGAAAGCGTGCTGAAGCGATCCGCCGCCCGTAACCAACGCCGTGGATTCGGATTGATTATAAACCGTATCGCCGGTTATACCGTCGGTGATGAGGAAAGTAACCGGGATAGTATAATCGCTATCGCTGTAATTGAGAACGGTAATCGTCGGAGTAACCGTTGTACCATTAAAGACCATAGAACCATCGAGAGGATCATCAATCGATGATAAAGCGGCGTCAATGGTAGGCGGGTTGTAGCCGAACGTTATAGCCAGTCCGCTCATAGCGATATTGCCCATCCGGTAGTCGTTGTGGGCAAATTCAAGGCCTCTGTCGCCGGGGTCGTCCTCGATACCAATGGAATGGCTGGTATAAATTACCGGCCCGACTTCTCTGTACTGGTATTTGATTCCGCGATCTCCCGCCGTTAGAATCAACTGCATGTCAATTCTCTGATCGAGATCGATATCGAAATCCCAGTTTTCGTAAGATACGATAAACGTATCCGAGTTGTTGGTGTAGTAGTAGGCGATTCCGCCGGATTCGTCGGAAAGGTCATCCCAGAGAAGGGCGAGGATGTTATCCTGGCCGAGCGTGTCGGGTATATGATAGTTTGTATCAAGGTGTGAAGTAATAGTATCGAAACTGGCGCAACCGTCCATGCTCAGATAGATTCTATCGTAAGCGACATCATAGAAGGTGAAGCTGAATCCGAGAGGAATACCGTAGGTATATCGGTTACCAATATTGCCACCATCCCATGTCACAGGAGTACCGCTTGTGGTAATGTCAATCCAGTTGTATGGATCGCCGGTACCGCCGTCCTTGTTGGAATCCCATGAGTAGTTGCCCGCATCGGGGCCGCCGGATTCGTAGTGTTCGTAAACGGTTATGTTGAGCGACATGGTATCATTGGAATTGTCCTCATCAGTCGAAAGATTGGTAAACGATTTAACAACATAATCGTTTGCGGTCGGGGCCCATGTCGCGGTATAGTCAACATCACGAACTTCTAACGACACAAGGCTTGCGACCGTTTCTCTGCTCGCATAATCGATTGTCGGAGCGTGAGGCGAATAAATATTTACGTCGTCCAGGCGCCATGCAAGTGAAGATGTGCTGTATAAACGGAAAGCGATCTTAACATTACTATTGCCTGCAGCCCAACTTGAAATATCGTAGACCGGCTCATAGGGAACATCCGCACTGCCCTGGGTGGTGGTCCATGTATCGAGTACTTGAGTAGTTGCCCAGTCATCGGTGGTTCCGAGGATCTGTGCGCTATCCTCAATGCCGGAATAAGGAGCGAAGAATGCCCTGAAAGTAAGATATACTTCAGTTTCCCCTGAGAGATTCATACTTGGAGTAATCAGGTATGTATGCTTGGTATCGCTAGACGATGCTTCGTACACCCTGGCAACATCCCCCCAGATACCGAAATAGGTCCACTGTTGCCAATCGTTAACATCCCAGCCGGGAGTCGAGCCGCTATCCAATACGACCCATCCGGTTGGGGGATTAGCGCCGGTCCAATCTGGAGGATCGCCGAATCCTTCAAGCACATGATTAGTCTTATTCAGGTTAATAATGACTGTAGAATCATCAAATGTTTCCGTATTGAGGCCGATATTAGCGACCGTAATCGAAACATTATTGTCGTAACCGGAAATTCCCCAGGTCGGAGAATTTATACCTGCTGTCATGACGTCATGAGCGAGCGGTATTAATTCGGTTACAAGAACGTCGTCAAAACTCCAGTAATCAGATCCGGCCGGGGAGTTGACGAATTGGAACGCGATCTGACAGGTGTTGCCGGCGTACATCGAAATGTCGTAAGAGAATGTAGTAGCGTTCGACGAACTTCCTTTTGTGGCGTCATTGTCAAAAATAGTGTTCCATGTCGTCCCGGCGTCTGTAGTGATCTTTATGTACCCATGGTCCTCATTTTGCCAGGGAGCACCGCTGGTTGAATGATAATAATATTCAACTACGCTTAAGGAACAAATCGCGCCGGATGAAATAGCGAATGATGGACTGATCATCCACTCGTCCTGCCATTCGGGGTATGCGTCGGTGCCGGTAGAGTAGATTCTGGCCGACTTGGATCCCCAACGAGTATAATCATGGTAATCGTTGTTGTTCCAGACGCCTTGACCCGGTTTAGGTGTACCGTAATCGAGAATTTCCCAGCCGGTGGGAGGATTATCGCCCAGCGGTCCCCAGCCGTTGAAATCCTCGAAAAGCAGACTTACGTCATCAGCCCAGACATTGACCTTATCGATAAACCACCAGTCGATGCCGGAGAGGCCAACATATCCGAAAGTCCTCAACTGAAAGCAGAATCTAACCGATTGTCCGGCATAGGAAGTGACATCGTAATTCGCGAAGAACGGCTCATAGTCGGATCCCTGGTTTGAACCCCAGGTATCTAATATAGTCCAGTTGGAACCGCCGTCGGTCGAAATCTTAATAAAAGCGGAGTCATAATTGGCTAAGGTTCCTCCGTCATCATAGTAGGTTTTAAAAGTCAAAGAGCAGGCTGTCGCTTCGCCCGGAAGGACTACATCAGGCGTAATCAGCCACTCGTCGTATTCCTGTTCCATATATGGTGCATAATGAACGCGGGCAACCGTATCGGACCAGGCGGAAAAATAATACTTATGCCAATCCTGGTTGTACCATGTTTGCGAGCCCTCTGTGCCGTTGTCGAGGATCGTCCATCCGGGCGGCGGAGATGAAGGATCGCCCCAGTTAACATCCTCGAAATCTTCGCTTAGAAGAGTGGTGGCAATTGCCGGAGGATCGAGCTCTCCGCCTGGTGTTGAGTTGCGGTAAGACTGAACCGCGGGTTGAGGATCGGGGTGCTCGACAACTTCCTCAAGGGCAGGCTGCCAGACGGCCTCCTGATTATCCGGAGAGTCTACAAATTTCGTATCCTCCCCGGCCGCCAAAACCCTGGCCAAAGGCAACATTAGGAATAGTATTACCGCTAAAGTTTTTTTCACATTCATTTGATCCTCGAAGTTTTGGTAAATTTAGCGCTGCTTGTTAATTATCCTGATTCCCAAGAGTTTAAAGTTGGCTGCTGTTCAATGTGATAAAAATTCTAAAGTCTGTTTCACCGCCTGCTCGTAAGATGAACGCGAACGGCACTTACGCTATCGGCAGCGTAAAGAGAATCGTTCTCTACACAGAACCAATTGGCGCCGCCGTCCGTTGTTTTCCAAAAACCGTTATGAGATCCCATAATGATTGTCTGGCTATCGAATAGATGAACGGCAATGGCTCCAGCATAACCGGCGCTGGGCCCGTTGGTGGACCAGCTGTTCACGTCGGCAAGGGCAGGTACGATATGCGACAGCACGATAATTTCCGCGCTTGCCAGAATCCCAAACAAATTTCCGGTGATCATTGTTCTTACTTCCTATCCGTTCCCGGTGCCATAACTCCCGTTAAAGATACATCTTCTATAATATTTTTCCTTGACGTCCCTTATGATTAATCGTAAACTGAAAAGTTGGTCTCTTAGAGTAAGCAGAATAAGGGACTGATTGTTTTAAGCCGCCAAGCCGCAACGCTTGGCGGTTTGCTTTTTGATTCTGATATTACATCTTCTTCAATAAATCCCCCATTATATGGTAGTCTTCAGCCTGTTCCCATATATGATTAAAGAGTATTGTAAGACCTTCCGCCAGATCGGTGTGTCTAACCACTTGTGTAGTGAAGGTTGTACCGGTTGAAACCGGATCTTTCATAGCGAGCAAAACAATCTTCATATCGAAAATAGCCATTTTCATCGGCAGCCGCTTAATTACCCGCGCATTTTCTCCTCGTTCAACTTGTTCTTTTAGAATATTGAATGTCCATTCCATTTCTTGCTGATTCCAGGGTAGTTCATAAATAGTTCTTATTTTAATTCCGCGCCGGAGTGGTTTGGCTTGCCGATCCGCTTGTTCTTCGAGTTTTTTCCTGGGTCCAGAATAAGGTGGTTTTGAGAAAATCAAGACTTCCTTTTTGGCCTCGTCGTTAAGTTGTATAAACTTTTTATGAATCTGCTGCGAGTCTTTTATTATTTCTATGAAATCCAAGGGGTCTACGTTGGCACGGCTGTCCTTGTACTGCGGTTTTAATTCTTCAATGATTTGGTTGATATTCTCTTTCGCGGTTTTGTTTTCTTCTGATATTTTCTTTTCCCTCTTATTCAATTCAATTAATTTCGCTTCCTTGGCGGCATTGTACTTTTCTAATATGTCTTTTTCCTTCTTATTCAATTCGATTAATTTCGATTCCTTTGCGGATTTGTACTTTGCTATTATTTCATTTTCCTTATTGGCCAAATTTGCCAACTCGATTTCCATGACGTGGTCCATTTGCGAAAGGAATTTATCTTTGATTGATGCTGGATCTGAAGCACCATATCTCTTAGTATTCCCGGGTCTCGATACACATAATCCTCTGGCCAATAGTTTTTCAAGCGCCTCATACGCATTTGTACGGGGGATTCCCGCGATCTTCGATACCTCTGTTACGGTAAGCGTATCCTTTTCCAACAGAGAGAGGTAGCTCTTTGCCTCATATAAGCTTAATCCTACCTCCTTAAACCTCTTTAGCAGTAAGGCTCTGCTCATGAAAATCCTCGTTGTTGTTTTGTTTGATTTTCAATTAGTTACGAATTCTATTATGCAACAACAACAATATATTCCATAAATTTTTCTTGTCAAGTAAAAAATGGGCCTTTTGCTATTTTTTTTGGAGAAAGATAAATAATGGCCTATATTTACTGGCATAATCGGCTTTATAAGCCGTGATAAATCGCAGTGATCAAACTTCCATATAGAGTGTGACCAAATTGTGACGGTTAATTGCAATGCGAACCTGTTAACTTCATTTATTGTAGAAATCCAGATTTTCTTCATATTGATTTGCAACCATTCAAAGCAATCTCATTAACTGACTTCAAGTTGATAGATTACACCCTGTTCTTCTAAATACTCCTTAACATACTCAAAATTATTTTCAACCTCTCCAATATATTCAGGCGGTGAAATCCCTTTACGATTATATTTATCCGACAATATCAGGTCGGCAACGGCTGTACAGGTATAACCGGTAGTACGCGCCATAGAAGTAGTATTGGTTTCAGAATCAAATCTATCCAACATCGAATAAGTATATGTCTTTGCTTTGTTATTTTCATTACCAGATATAATCAGACGCATTACCGTAATGTCTGGTTCTCCAGGCTGTATTATCCACTTAGGAAATAATAGGGCGGCTGTCAGATCAAATGGTCTAATAAAATTCTTGCCAACCTGCACTTTATCATATGAAAGGAATCCTGTGTCTCGCAGGACTCGTAAATATTCGGTGATTCCAGGATATCGCAAAGTTTTCTCAACCATATTTGGTATATTCATGGTTTTTATTAGTGAACGCAACCCATCAGAATTCAAGCCCTCCAGCATACCAATTTCCGGAAATTCAAAAGATTCAGGTTCAGAAAGAGCTTCTTTGACGATCAAGTTACCGTCTTCAATAAAGCGTCCAGGTTGAAGGTATTCTTCGATGCATTCAATTGGTGGAAATACCGTTTTGTATTCCCAGGGCCATTCCCTGTTTTCGGGTAAACCGCCAACATAGCATTCATATTTATTTACATTCATTTGAGAATTGTGATAACCCAAAATTATGTTACTCATTCCCGGTGCAACGCCACAATCCACAATCGCAGTAACATTATTTTCCTTAGCTAATTCATCCAATTGAAATGGATCCTCTGAGAAGAACGATATGTCAACGATATTCTTACCAGCTCGAATAACATTTCTTAGAATCTCTAGACCCATATGGCCCGGAAGTGATCCAATAACAATATCACAATCAGCAATAATTTTATTTAAGGATTCTTCTGATATATCGGCATGTATGGTTTCGATTCCATAATCGGTATTTAAAGCTTTAAGCGAATCCTGATTAATATCGACCGCAATTGTATGATATTTTTTCTGCAAATCAACAGCCATTGCTTTACCAACTAATCCAGCGCCTAAAACAACAATCTTCTTCTTCAGGAATCCTCCTTTTTTATCGAATATGGTAATATGGTGAAGCTATTTAAGATTGCCAATAGCAAAAAAACTGCAATTCACTATACGCTATAATCCTGTTAAGGACGGGGAGTTACAAATAATGGGGCCGAAGAGTCTCGAATTCACCTAATATCGTAATGAACTAATTATATATGAGCGGATGGGGATATGCACCCCCCATCCTTCTATTGCCTGACATAGACTTACGAGCGGTAGTGTGACGGATTTGTGACTATTTTGCGTGGCAGATGACCTGCCCCCCCATAAATCGGTCCAGCATAAAAGTATGGCAGGATTAACTTGAGCCGTAGTACTATTACCGGGAACAAGACGATTTCCAAGGTTGCAATAGATGCTGTAACCTATTGTATAATAAGGGATTAAACGGAGAGACTGGGATTCGAACCGAGTAGCGCCTCTTAGTACCAACGATTTATAGCAGCTGCTACAAATATGCACTGGAAATCTCTTTGAATAATTTAAATCAGACAAACTACTGAGACGAGCCCGAGATTCCTTCTTCGAGAATTCATCAGCCACACTATGCTATCGGACTATGATCATTATATTGGAAGGCTCCTGATCAATTCTGTCATCGTTTCTCAACGTTGTATAAAGAGTCAATAGTGGGATAGAGTTCGGTCCAGTAATATTTTAATGCGGGTAATGATTGATTCTCGAGTAAATTGCGAATACTTTGTGTGGTCGCCGGTGACGCCGGCATGCCGTGCCAGGGTGGCTGAGCAGGCCGGATAACATTCTCATTTTTTATCTCAGCCGGCGCCCTTGAAACAGATAGCACGGTTTCACGTTCGATATATATCGAATCGGGGGGGGCATTTTCAGAGGTCAACGCTTCGTTCTCACTTTCTATATATTCCTCTTCCATCTCCTCCAACTCTTCGTAAGTATACTGATTGATCAATGACGTACTATCGAATGTCGGAACGGCAGTAAAATCAATCGCTGATCTGGTTTGCGCCGATGATTCATTTATGAAATTTTCATACCAGAGCTCATCAAAAAGAAATCGATAGAAATCGGCGATCTGATTTTCAGTCAAATTGTCATCCAAATATCTCAGTAACCTCGAAATATTGTCGAAATATATTCCTCTATCCCTCTCAACCTGTATGTTATGATTCTGCAAGATAGCGATTTTCCTCTTTTCTTCTTTCGAAGACATTCTTTCTTCAAATACCGATAGTGTCTTAATAATCTCGAGGAAACTAAGCTGAACATTATCTATAAGCTCTCTGATGGTTTCAACTTCACTGGTATCGATATCCACAGAATTCACGATATTCTTAATTCGTTCAATTCGGATATTCCGTGACCTCTCATCGATGGTCTGCGCCGAAACAGCGAACATCAAAACTAATATGAATAGAACCATCGCCGGACAGCATATTCTAAAATAATTCATACTTCGCTCCTTCAAAAAATTATTGCCATACGATTTCAACAGTACCTATCAACCAGTCATCTTTGTCAGGGATAAAGGTATTAATGACAACGTCATTTCCTGATCGCACTATAGACCAGTAAACTGTATTGTCATCTTCCTCATGGGCATAACCGTTTAAGCCTTTAATATTGCATTTGCCCGGGCGTCCTTTAATACGAAATGCCCATGCCGGATGACCGGTACATTGTACATTTGAGCCGCAGAATGATTGGTTTCCTTTATTCCTGATGAAGAAATGCCAGACCTCTTTTCCGGGCATATCCGCAGCCGGGGCTGTTTCCTGGATGGCCATACCAAAAACCGGATGAACCTCGGTTCTGGCGGCATGAGCTCCGTCATGAGTCCAGATCCCGAGTACTATCGCTTTTTTACCATCAACAACTTGTTGATAATAATATTTTCCCATAACCCCTACTGCCTCGAAACCGGGTGATCCGGACCCGGCAATACCATCGAAATTCTGCCAGTAAGGATGACTATTCCAATCTTCGAATGTCTCTTCTCTGTCGATTTCCAATGTTAGTATAGGCACATTACCGGTGGAATCGAGATAGCTTTTTATATAAGTATATTTGTCCCCTGGCCAGTCATTAGCATCGCATTTACCACCCTCCGGACATTCCAGTCTCTCATGAATATCTAAATTGGGATCGAGATTAAAAAATCTCTGAGTATTTATAGTGACTCCTGTTCCCGGAGGCGTTTTTAGTCCGAAATTGCTGTCCATATCGAAAAATGAATTAACATAGCTTTCAAAATAAAGCTCGCCCGTGAACAAGACCGGCATCTGGTAATTTATAAAAGGTCCGCAGAATGTGCCAGTTGTAAAGAATACGCGATGAGCGAACCCCGGGACATCCTTTACCTTTGAATCATTAAACAGTTTCGATACTCCCCAAACATGACTTGTATATTTTGAGGGAACGAAATTCCCCCAGCCACCATGAAAGTGGGGATTGAGCGGGAGGTAATTATCGGGATCAATCTCCCAGTAATCCATATCGAACGGCCATTGCCCCACATGAGCCGGATTGGCGGGCGGGATAAGGAATTCAGAGGTATTTAATCCCAGGCTGTCTGAAACCAGAAATGTGAATTTACTTCCCCTCATTTTTACCTTCTGGCCGAACCATCCTACTCTAACATCGCCAGGTGTTATCCAGCCCGATTCCAAAAATTGCCCTTCGTTAAGATAATCAGAATATACCTCGACTTTATTGGCCATATACACCGTATCAAGTTGCCCGACAATATAATATTCCCCGCCGCCGAGAGGATTGACCTCCCAGATCCTGAGCCATGGCTGATCACCATGGGCGCCGAGTAGAAGGCTGATTCCCTTTCCGGCATTATGATGGATCGAATTTAAGGTAATGCCATTTTTCTTACAATCGATACCTTCTATATGAACGCCGTCTCCGTTATTATAAGCGATTTCGTTGCCCCAGTCGGGCCCACCGCCTATAACGTTTTCCTGAGCGTCCCAGTAGAGAGCGACTCCCTGTACGTTACCGATTTGATCCCCGCTCTTATTAGTACCTATCCAGTTATTTCGGATCAGGTTGTATTTTGCATTGGTGTCGAGCCTTATTCCCGCGCCGCTATTGCCGGAAATTACGTTTCCATAGCCATCGTTATCCCCGCCGATAATATTGGCTTCGCTCGCGGTTGTTAAAAATATTCCTCTATGGATATTCGGTATCGCCTGATTGCCATTGGCGTTAGTACCGATAAAATTGCCCTCGATCTTATTTATAACCGACTTGCGATTGGCCGATCTCTTCATTACGATTCCATCCCTGTTGCCGCTAATGACATTTCTAAGATTTTCACGGCCGCCGCCGATTCTGTTTCCATGCGACCCTATCAACAATATTCCATCGAGATCGTTGCCTACCGCCGTATTACCATCCGCTCCCAGCCCGATAAAGCTGCCGACCACCGTATTCAGATCGCTTTCTGAAATCCTGATTCCATATTCGCGGTTGCCGCTGATTATTTTGCATCCTTTATCGCAATTATTCCGCGTTCGGGAGCAAGCCCCGCCTATGGCATTGTTTTTTGAACCGTTTTCTATTGAGATTCCTGTCTTGTTGGATAGCCTGGTTAAACCGTCTGTTTTTACACCAATATAATTTCCTTCGACCGATGTATTTGTAACGCCGCCCAAAAGTAAGATACCATTATTCTGATTGCCAGAAATCAGGTTACCCCGATCGGGTTCGCCAAGCTTGTTATTGCTCGCCGCGGCCCGGACTGACACACCCGCCTGATTTCCCATTCCTCCATGTTGTCGTGAGTTTGTACCGATATAATTACAAATTAACTTATTGCCCCTCCCCTCAATCCGCACACCCGCCCCATTGAAATTATAAATGGCGAGACCCTTTATGACATTGCGGTTTCCGGGAATATAAATTCCCCGATTTATCTCCTGCCCGTCTATTTCAATTACAGGTCGCAAGCAGTCGCCGAGATCCGGCAAATCAGATAACGGAGCCGCTATATTCCCGAGACTGCCGTCGATTATAGTCTCATTATCTCTTAATCCTGGAAGTTCGCTGGTCAAATCAATAACCCAGACGCCTGACTGGGAATCGTATCCTGGATCCCCTTGAGGTATCTTAAATGCGATGGTATCCGGCCCCGGATTATCGTTGGCCCATATTATTCCCTCACGTAATGAGAGCGGCTTCTGAGGATCATTCCGATGGCCGAATATCTGATCATCGGTTGTCGTAACAACTTTCGATGGGTATACTACGATTTCCTCGACCTCGTAAATTTCCGAATTATACTCGAATGTCCAGATTTCACTTCTGCCCTCGTTCTCACCAATAGGATATCCATCGCTATCCAGCGCTTGAATCTGCCAGGCATATTGTTTTTCATCCTCAAATTCCCTGGCGCCGACAGGATATTGAAACGATGTTAATATTATCTCCGATTCCTCATAATGAGCCAGGTTCTCGATAGCGTCGCCTGGAGTCTGACCATGATAGATTTCGCAAATCTTAAAAGTATAATAGACTTGATCCTCAGTGGGAATCGGGATCGGCTCCGTCCATTGGAATAACGGCGAATTGAATATTACAGTACTTTCATCCAGGGGTGAGATCAATCGTGGAGCCGATGGCCATGTAGCCGAGAAGTTGAAACAATCTCGTCCTAATAATTCCCTCGCTTCCAGGCCAATAACTTCGATACATACCAGATAATTTCCGGCAGGGAATCGCCCAAGCCTTCTTATCGTCTGTTCGAATTCTGAGTTAAACTCCTGATCATGAACATCATCGATATCGCCGGAAAATATCGTCCTGCCGCCCGGCGATATGATCAGGTTACTGCTACGGCCGCCGAACATCAGGCCTCTATTCTCCTCGTCGACGCTGCCAAGAAGATAAACTTCGTAACTTTCCTGTTCATTATTGATTATCTGCAACGACCAGAGATCTTCGAGGTAAAGATCATAACCCGGAGGGGAATTCAGAATAACCGTCCAGTCAGGATTTTGCGCTGATGCCTGACCGAAGAAGAGCGAGTTTATAATCAATATTGATGCCGAAGTTGTCAGCAAATACCTGGCCCTGGCTAATATGTCTTTCACATTTCACTCCTTTTATTCATATACTCACAGATTTTTTCCGCCCCCGAAACTCTGTTCGAATGTCAATCTTATCAGGAACTCATCATAATCGTCATCAATTGAAATTTCCTTCCCGAAATTAACGATTTCAATCCTAAGGTTGAGACTGGTTTTATTGTGACGATAAATTGCCTTAAAACCATATGTCTTTTTCGACGATTTATCATCCTGAAATGAACCGGAAATGTCGCCTGAATTGTAATGGAAATATACTCTGGTTGTCAGATTATTCTGCAGGGCCTTATGAACCGCCGCCAACCTATACGACCATCGGGCCTCCTTACCTACGTCACTCTCGTACGATCTGCTTGACCATCCGATGCCTGCAATCAACTTCACTGGAATGTCAAGCTGCGTGGAGGACGCAAAACTGATTCTATGAAAATTATAATCGGTCGGTATATCAATCGATGTTCTTCTATCATTAAATATCGAAATCGAATAGCCTAACTTGATATTGTGCGATTTCCCCAGCATCTTGATTTTATTGGATATGGTCATGCCCAGTAAATGATTCAGATTATCTACGGCAAAACTGGAATCATCGTTATTACTTAACTTATAAAATCGGTAACTCAAATTCAATGATGGCTTATTTCGAACCGTGAAATGCATGTTGATTAATCCGGAATTCGTATTTGTTGTCGTCCTTTTCTGACCGTTGAGATTATCGCGAGATAAATCGTAACCAAGTTTCAAAATGAATTTTCCTCTAGCAAACCTGTGATCCCAACTCGTATTTATCTTCCTGATATCGTTATGAATATAAGAGGTGCCGAGCGATCTAAATCCGGGCCCGATATTGGCAAAGACGACCCGACCATTGCCGTCGCCTGAAGATAACCTCGATTCCAGACGCGTCGCAAGATCATACTGGCTGCTGATCCTGGGCGTATAGAAATTAGTTATGAATTCCGGGGCGTCGCCCGATATGTCGATTTCAGCGCTATTTAGATCTCTGCTGAAGGCGCTTCCGGTAAATTCTCCGATCATGATTAGTTTTTTATTGAACATAGTATGACGCGCGTTAATCCCGACTAATAAATTCTCTTCGGGCTTGAGGTTGCCCGTAGAAGCCAGCGAACTTGCGTCGTCTTTTATTTTCACCCAATTCAGATGGGCGCTTGAGCCCTTCTTTTCCCCATATCCAATTTTGAATCCGTAAAGCGTTTGCTTAAAACTCGCCGTGCCTCCGATCGATTGCTCAATCGCTCTTCTGGTCCTGCCATACGTTGTCGCAAGGAGAAATCGACCAGGATGAAGGTCAATCTCGCCTCCGCGTACCATGATACCATTGAGAGTATACTTCGAGTAATCCGGATAAACATCGCCCAATCCGATATCAATCCAATTATTTCCGGTTTTAACGCTGAATCTATTGAAATACTGACGTATGCTTTTTTCTAACGATGACAATCGTAGTCTGAGATCAACGGGCGGTAATCCCGGTATTGATAATTCGCCCGATAAATATGATGACCTTACCCATTCAGGCCGCTTCTGATTCTTGCCGGTGATATCATCATAGATTAACTCGGCATGAAATTGCCCCGAAAACCTGATAGACCGCTCGACCGGGATAGAGGGCTGCGCTATGCACGATGGCGAAAGGTAGAATGAATAGATAATAATGACTATAATCGGAAGGATGTATATTGGATAACTGTTTATCTGCCCCTCTCCGTCAATCCTCAACGCGCTTGCTCCATTGTGTGAATTCGATAATTGCAATATCGTGATTAAGACCGTCGATGCTTCCCCAGGTTGAATTCCATCAGCTATTAGATAGTATTATATCTGGGATTCTATTACAAGCAATGGATTTAAGATTATCCTGAGATAAACTGCAATTCTGAATTCTTAACATGGTTATTCTGGAGGGACGGAATACTTCAGAGGATTAATCAGCTGACTATGCTGAAAGTATCCTGATTTACTGCTCCCGTCCAACCACAAAGAAACTTGACTTATGCTATGGCAGGACTGACTGACTTGTTCTGCTCCCCATCTTTGGTCCAGTTTGAATGAGAATTTACGTTTTATTTTTCTTCTAAGCAACCTCGATCTCCGCGATCCTGGACTTAGCTACAAACTCTGCCGGGGATTGGTATCCCAACGAGCTGTGAGGTCGACCTGTGTTGTATTCCTGGCGCCAGGCTCCGATCTTCTCCTTTGCATCTTCCAGTGACATAAACCAATGTTCGTTAAGGCACTCCTGCCGAAAGCGCGAATTAAATGCTTCAATCAAAGCGTTATCAGTGGGTTTGCCAGGACGACTGAAGTCCAGCTCAACGTGGTTCCAATAAGCCCAACGATCGAGATCCTTGGAAATGAACTCCGGGCCGTTATCGACTTGTATGCGTTCCGGGAGGCCATGTTGCTTGCTGATTCGCTCCAACACACCCACAACGTCAATCCCCCGAATTCGCTGCCCAACCTTTAACGCCAAGCTCTCATGGGTGTGATTGTCGACTATCGGCAAGATCCGGAGACGACGACCATCATAAAGCTGATCCGACACGAAATCCATGCTCCAGCAGTCGTTCTTCGCCTTGGCCGAGGCCGTAATCTCTCGCTTCACACTGGCCACCCGCCGGCGAGGTGGCTTCTTTCGCAAGGCCAATCCTTCTTCTCGATACAGGCGATAAACACGCTTATGGTTGACTGACCAGCCTTCCCGCTGCAGCAGAACGTGCAACCGGCGGTAACCATACCCAATCCGACACCCGGCCAACTCCTTCAATCGCATCCGTAAGCCTTCCTGTCGATCAGCCACGCCTGGTAGCGATGACTCGACCGGTGCCATCCCAGACCTCCACAGGCCCGCCGTTCACTGATCTGATATGCCATTTCCATCTCGACTACCAGTTCCCGACGTACGGCAGGCCTCAAAGCTTTTTTGATAGCACATCCTGCAGCATCTGTTTGTCCAGCGTCAAATCAGCCACTAAGCGTTTGAGGCGGCGGTTCTCCTCCTCCAGTTGCTTCAGCCTACGAACCTCGGATACACCCATACCGCCAGACTGCTTCTTCCAGCGGTAGAATGTTGCCTCACTTATGCCCATCTTGCGCGTGATCTCCACCACCGGTGTTCCCGAAGCAGCCTGCCGCAATGCAAAGGCGATCTGCTGCCCGGTAAATCGTTTCTTCATCCTGGCCTCCCTTCCGTCCAATGGCTCAATATAACTAAAAATCTCTCATCCGAAATGGACCAGGATTCGGGGAGCAGAACACCAGGTCTCGTAAGTAAACCAGTTCATTCATATCTTAGGATACTCTGACAGCGGCAATTGACTCCAATATTAATCATAAGATAGATGCGAGAAGATACAGTATCAATCTTTAAAAAAGGCGAGTCCTGCATATTCCGGCCACATTAAAATATGTAGTCTTGTCACTTTTGAATTCCTCAGCAATTTTTCTATCATAAATTAACTACACTGCCTTTATAATTCGTTTATCCACAAGCAGTTGTCAATAATAATCAGACGCAAAGGATAGTTTTCAAAAAAGGAACTTTTGTTTGATTTATCAGTTATAGTAGTCTGCAAAGCTTGACAATTTGAAGAAAATTAATAAATTAAGGCGGAATGAAAAAGACTGCAGTAAATAAGTTCCTTACTTGGGCAATAATTATTGCTCTATTTATAATCTATTCGGCTTCCGGCAACGGATTGATAATGTGTATTAGCGAGTTCGGACACATTCAAATCGAAAGTAAATTTTTCATCAATTATGGCAAAAACGGTCCGGCCTTTATAGACAATACGCCGTCTAAAATATACTATTTTCCAATCTCAGGGTGCGGAAGTTGTGAAGATATGGAACTTTCACAGGTCGGATTAATTAGTTCCTCCAGCCAAAGGTATAGAGTATATTATCAAACGACGTCTTCTATTGCCGATATTAAAGGTCCCCGGGAATATATTTTTAACGATGAGATTTCCTACCGGTTTAATGAATATCATGATTTAACACCGGGACAAACTCAAAAAATAGTCGCAACGACCATTCTTATTTGCTGATTCCCAACAGGTTTCTATAGAAGTTTGTTTGTTATCGCAGCCATGACTTGGCTGTGAACGTTCATTTTTATTCAAGAAATAAACTTTAAAAATACAGGAGAACCAGTATGGTGAAGTACGTTATCCGATCAAGTCTTATAGTAATCTTTTCATTTCTTACAGTTAATATGTATCTACCCACCGTAAAAGCCGAAAATCCAGATTCTAATTTGCAATGGCAAAAGCCATTTGATTCAGAAAATGAAACTGATATTCCCACAAGCGATTCTCTTCCTCTGGAAACTGTTCTGAATTTTGTGGCACAGGCAAATCCCGGTCTAAAGGCAAACCGAAAACAAGTTGAAGCCATGGATGGATTAGTAAATCAGGCTGGACTTCGTCCCAATCCGGAATTAGAGATTGAGTTTGAGGAAGTAGGGTGGGACGCGCCGGGCTTTGACGAATCCGAAATTCGTATAGTGTTGTCTCAGGAATTTGAACTTTGGGGCAAACGTAAAAATCGTAAGAAACTGGCAAGGAGCGAACTTGCAGCCACTGAATTTGAAACAATTGTATCTGGATTCGAACTCCGCGCAGAGACCATGGAAAACTTCCACACATTAGTTCATGCGCAAAGACAAGTAGTTCTCGCCTGCCAAGCCAACGAAATCGCCGAAGCAATCGTTTCTACAACCAAGACCAGAGTTGAAAAGGGTGCGGCCCTATCCGCAGAATTACTGTTGGCTGAACTTGAGCTTGAACAAACCAAACTCGAATTGGCCCGGGTCAAAAGTCAACTACATATCGCAAAGCATAACCTGGCATCGATGTGGAAAGGCGATGGTTCAAAGTTAATTGTGGCTGAACCGAAATTAGATAAATCCTTTATATCCAGAATTGCTGACCTACAGCCGTTTGTCAATAATAATCGAGAGATTGCCGCTCTCGAGCATGAATTGAAAATCCTAAAAACTCAGTTGGCGGTAGAAAAATCTGAAGGCAAACCAAACTTAACTTTCAGCGGAGGAATTAAGAGACTTCAGGCCGATGAAACAAATTCATTTATATTCGCCCTGGGTATACCCCTAAGTTTTTTCAATCGGAATCAAGGAACGGTTTACTCTCTGGCAACTCGATCAGAAGCGATTGAATTAGCTAAAGAACAAGCTCAACTCAATGCAGAAGCTGATTTCTTGAGCTTAGAGCAAAATCTACGTCAGCTACTCTCTCGCCATAACTCAATAGATACGCTCTTATTACCACTATCAGAGAAAGCGTACCGTTCGCTTGAAGAGGCATATAATATGGGAAGAGTACCATATTCGACGCTTCTTGAAAGCCAGAGATCATTAGTAGATCTACGCTTTGAATTGACCGATTTGGAACTGGAGATCAGAAAAGAAATAGGCTCAATCGAGAGTTTACTCGGCATAAAATTAGATTAACACAACGAATTTGAGGATAGGAATATGAATGTTTTAACACTTTCTGAACGACCATTAAAACCGCTTACGATACCAGTGTTTGTCTTTTTCTTGGCATTCTATGTCCCCTATATAGGGATCACACAAGACATTAACGAAAGTGATGAAGTGGAGCACGAGGATATCGTCCAACTCTCAAAAGCTGAAATGACTGAGTTTGGCGTTAAGACCGCGATGGTCGCATCCGGCACCTTGCATTTGGAGATTATCGTCCCGGGCGAAGTTGCGGTTAACAATGATCGTCTTGCCCATATAGCCCCGCGGTTTCCGGGCGTAGTGAAACAAGTTAACAGGCACCTTGGCGATAAGGTTCATAAAGGGGACGTATTAGCTGTTATTGAGAGCAATGAAGGATTGGTCCCGTATGAAGTTCAATCGCTTCTTGATGGTACGATAATAGAAAAACATATAACGATTGGAGAGGTACTCTCTGAAGAGATACCTGCTTTTGTAATCGCAGATCTTAGTAGTGTTTGGGTTAACCTCTCTATCTACCAGATGCACTTACCTCATGTACGAGTGGGCCAACAAGTGACCGTCTCATCCGGTCAGGAATTCGCGGATGCAACTGGACCTATCTCCTATCTGTCGCCCATTATCGATGAGCATACCCGCACTGCCACCGCCAGGGTTGTACTAGCCAACCACAGTGGAGATTGGAGGCCCGGGCTATTTGTTGAAGGAAGGATTAGAGCGAATGAAGTTGCAGTTGATGTTCTCGTACCGAAATCAGCCCTGCAAATGTTTGAAGGACAAACCGTAGTCTTTGTTGAAACCGAGGGTGGCTTCATTCCCCAGCCAATTAAGATCGGGCGCACAAATGAAGATTCTGTTGAGATTCTCAAAGGACTCGAAGTAGGTCAGATTTACGTTAGTCAAGGAGGCTTCATATTAAAAGCCGAATTGGAAAAGAGTAATTTGGGCGAAGGCCACGGCCATTAAGGCAACGAGGTAAAAAAATGATTGATAAAATAATACAGCTCTCGTTAAGGAATCGCCCACTGTTGCTGGTTTTTGGCTTCATGATTATGGCTGGTGGGTATTTAAGTTACAATAAACTACCAGTAGACGCTTTTCCAGACGTATCACCCAACCTCGTACAGGTATTTACGATCACGGAAGGATTAGCTCCGGAGGAGATCGAGCAATATATTACCTACCCCGTTGAAGCCGCGATGAACGGATTACCGGGGATATCCAAAATTCGATCAGTCTCCAATTTCGGGTTGTCAGTTGTCAATGTCTATTTCAAAGATGATGTTGACATTTACTTCGCCCGCCGACTCGTAGATGAACGATTGCAGGAGGCCCGTGAGCAGATTCCCGAAGGCTTCGGTGAACCGGAAATGGGTCCCATATCAACCGGCATGGGATTGATACTTTTCTACTATCTTGAAGATGAGACTGGAACCTACACTCTGGAGGAACTACGAAGCATTCAGGACTGGCTGGTCAAGTTTCATCTGCAGACTGTCCCTGGTGTTACGGAAGTACTGGGCATCGGCGGTTATGAAAAGCAGTTTCATATCAACGTACACCCGGAGGGACTCCTTCGTTATGACGTGTCATTATCAGAATTAATTGAGATAATACGCGCCAACAATCTGAATGTCGGGGCACAGTTCATTGAACGAGACGCGGAAGAACTGATAGTGCGTTCGGTGGGTCTGGCATATACCATCGACGATCTCAAGAATATCGTGGTTAAATCGGAAGACGGAACTCCAATCTTTCTAAGTCAGATCGCCGATATCGAAATCGGTGGCGCCCTCCGTCGTGGTGTTCAAACCTACAACGGTGTTGGGGAAGTCGTCTCAGGAATGGTTATTAAACTGTTTGGCGCCAACTCCTCAACAGTTATTGAGGCCGTGGAGTCCAAGATGGTAGAGATCAATAAACTCCTACCGGATGGGATTAAACTCATTCCTTACTACGAGCAGAAAACTCTTGTAGCGGCATGTGTTAAGACAGTCACCAACGCCCTGCTTGAAGGCATGGTCTTGGTCATCATAATTCTGATGATCTTTTTGGGAGGTTTTCGACCAAGTCTCGTAGCTGCAGTCTCAATCCCGTTTTCGGTTCTCTTTGCCTTCATCGGAATGAAACAGTTTGGCATATCGGCCAATCTGATGTCTTTTGGAGGTCTGGCTATAGCTATCGGGATGCTTGTCGACGGAGCAGTAGTCATGGTCGAAAATACAGAAAGGCTGCTGCATAGTTCAGATCCATCAGAGTCTCGCATTCATGTTGTTGCTCGTGCCTGTAAGGAAGTGGGTAGACCTATAGCTTTTGCGATATTTATTATTATTGTTGTTTTTCTTCCGTTGTTCACCCTGTCGGGTGTGGAAGGTAAGACCTTTAAACCATTGGCTTACACGGTCGCCCTGGCTATGTTGGGTTCGCTACTGTTTGCTTTGTTTATTGCACCGGCCCTTTCTTCGCTCCTCCTGCGACGACGAAAGAAGGGCCATTTACATTCTGATGGGGGAGAAAAGGGCTTAATACGGTGGCTTCTCATTCCCTACCGACCTGTTCTTCGTTTTCTTATCAAACGTCGTTCCCTCGCCGTTTTACTGGCAGTAATCTTGATTATAATCGGTGCCGCGTTGTTCCCTCAGTTAGGTTCGGAATTCACGCCGAGACTTCAGGAAGGTACCTTGCTGATTCGCGCAACTATGCTTCCATCGATTGCGCTCACAGAAAGTACGCGTTTGATTCTGATAGTTGAACGGCGACTAATGAAGATTGATGAGGTGGTAGGAGTTGTCACTCGCATAGGTCGAGGTGAGGTCGGAGCCCATAGCGAACCGGTCAACAACGCGGAAATGATAGTACTGCTCAAACCGCGCAACGAGTGGACAAATGGCGATACGCAGGAAGAATTGCAAAACTTCATCCGGGAATCTCTGGGTAATGTACCAGGCATGCGAACTTTGTTTTCGCAACCGATTGAGGCAACCATCGATGAACTCCTTGAGGGAGTCAGGGCGGAATTGGCTCTCAAACTCTTTGGTGACGATCTTGATGTTCTCAAACGCAAGGCCGATGAAATGGCGCGTGTATTGAGCGATATCCGAGGTGCGAGGGATGTTCAACCTGACCAGGTGACCGGCACTCCACAACTCCTGATTCGAGTAGATCGCCAGGCAATTGCTCGTTATGGAATCAACGTCGCTGATGTGCAGGAAGTAATTCAAGCAGCAGTCGGCGGAGAAATAGCCGGACAGATATTTGAAGGAGTCAGGCGTTTTGATATTCTTGTACGATATGACAAGTCGCATCGTGACACCCCCGAAGCAATCGGACAGATTCTTGTTCAGTCACCTGATGGTGCATGGATTCCACTACATGAACTGGCTTCTATCGAAGAGATAGTTGGCCCAAGACAGATCACTCGGGAGAATAACCAGCGGTTCATCACTATCCAGTGTAATGTTACCGGTCGCGATATTACATCATTTGTCAAAGACGCCCAGGAAGCGATCGACACAAAGGTTGATTTGTCGGCTGGATACTTTACAACCTGGGGCGGACAGTTCCGCCTTCAACAGGAAGCAAATAAAAGACTGGCGGTTGTGATTCCGATTACTCTGCTCTTTGTCTTTTTCCTACTGTTTTCAAGCTTTAATTCTCTTAAGAACTCACTCCTGATACTGCTGAATCTGCCTCTCGCTCTGGTAGGAGGCATTGTTGGGCTCTGGATCACCGGGCAGAACCTGTCAGTGCCAGCCTCGGTTGGTTTTATAGCATTGTTTGGTATCGCACTACTGAATGGAATTGTTCTTGTAACATACTTAAACCAGTTGGTCAAGGGAGGACTGTCAGTGGAAGAGGCATCGCTTAAGGGTGCGTCTCTCAGGATGAGGCCAGTGCTCATGACGGCTATGGCGGCTGCGCTAGGGATGATCCCACTTCTTTTTTCCAGTGGTATCGGCAGCGAGGTACAACGGCCGCTGGCGACAGTTGTCGTTGGTGGGCTAATCACTTCGACAATTCTTACATTGCTGGTCCTCCCTGCTATATACAAATGGTTCACGGATGCTCCAGCAAAAGCTGTGAGTTCAATAAGCGAGGAGAAAGTCTAATGAAGAAGATCAAAGCTTACGTTAAATCGCATCGGCTATCAGAGGTTACTCTGGCCCTTCATAAAGTGGAGAGTTTGCCGGGCATGAGCGTCACTGAAGTCAAAGGATTCGGCCGACGTTGTGATTCTGAAGATCATCAGCACCCAAACGACGATCCTGGGGACTTTATGTCGATATCAAAGATCGAGATCTTTTGCCGCGACGAATTGGTGGACACTCTCGTTGAGACAATCGAAAAGGCGGCTCATACAGGTTTGTGCGGTGACGGCAAGATATACGTTTTGCCGGTCGAACAGGCCGTTCGCATCAGCACCGGTGAGCGCGGTCAGGCGGCCATTTAACGATAGTATAGATATGATGTTAGCAGTGTACGTCTTCAAATAAATTCGAACAATTTGTATCCTAAAATAAAAGACATTTTTTCGATTAGCAAATCCTTTTGGCGATTTATCTGCAGAAATTCCTCTACGATCCATAAGTCCTGAAGCCAGAAACATCAAACAAACTTGAATATTGATGTGGCAGCACTAACGTAAATGTGGTGTAACTATTGGGAGTAGATTCATCTGGGCCTTGATCCCAGAGAGGCCGTTATCGCTCAATCACTTACAAAATATGTTGCAAAAACGGAGAGACTGGGAATCTCCGACATAGGTTTTAGTTAATCCCATACACAGCAGCAAAATACGGGATAACTATAAGATTTTCAATAGATTAGGTTTTATATCTGTTTGTGTCTGTTTGTATCTGTTTTTGTCTGTTTTGGTGGTAGGTGGTCACAATATGGGCACAAAAGCGTTTCGCCATCATTTTATAGAGAGGTCAAACAACTACACCATGCCATACACGCCGCCAGAATGGATGGAGCCACGCTAAGACTTTAGAGCGAGATTTTCGCATACATCCATACTCCATTTCCGTTAATCCCCAATTAGTGGAAATGAAAAAGGGGCTGTCACTGAAACAGCCCCTCTTCCCATCTCAGGAAGTATTAGCTTACTCTTATTCCGACGTCTTTCCCTTACTAATGTTGACCTTGGTCTTCAGGGACGGCATCACCAGCGGCTGGTCTCCCTCACCTCGTAATAGCCTACCCGATCCCCGGGCAATCCTCACAGCCGGTGAGCGGTACGGGGCCTCTGTAGGCTGCGATTGACTTGACGACGTCCGTAAGCTCGAAGCTCGTGCAGTTACCGTCCACATCGGCGGAAGGCTTATACTCAGGATTCTGCTCCGAGCAATCGCAGACGTAGACGGGTTGATCAAAGCCTCTGTAGTAGGCGATCATCTTGACAACGTCCGTAAGCTCACGCGCGATGCCGTTTTCGTCGCTGTCGCCGGGGAGGTGGGCGCAGGTGGGACCGCCTAACTCAACCTCGCAGAGCTCTATCCAGTAAGCCCTCATGCCCTCAAGCTCAACCTCCACCGTATCGCCGGCGTTGGTGATCTCATAGACTCCGCCGGTGCTGCCGGAGGCATCGGTCACCAAAAGATTGCCGTTCCCCAACCGATATATGCCTCCACCATAGTGATTGAAGAGCATATTGTGGATGGTCCCATCCAGATCAAAATCCATGATCTGGCCAGAAAGGGCAAAGCCGGCAGTAAGGTAAGCGCCGGGCAATTGCGGGTCGGCCTGAATCTGTTGCGGCATGGTTGGAACGCTAATCACGTCCGCGGAGGGAGTACCGTCGGAATTGTATAGTCGGATGATATTTGCGCCTGCAACAGACACCAAACTCCGCCCATCTTCCAGAAAGAAGATCTCATGCATAGGTTCGCCATCGGGATTGGTGATGAAATCCGACAAACGGCTGTGCGGGCCGTCAAATTCAAATACTTCAGTACCATTAGGTATGAAGAGGTGGTCTTCCCGAAAGGCGATGCCTCTAACGAAGTCAAGACCGTCGGAGCCATCAGCGTATATATAAAGGTAGTTGCCGGTCGCGTCAAAAACATGAATTTTCTCGTCCCCGTACTCTGCAACATAAATATTGCCGTCGGGACCTTGAATGGCGTTGAAGTGATGAACTAGAGTAGGTAACGCAGTAAAAACGCCCAGATTATGACCGTCAAATGGATCAAACCCGTAGATCTCTGCCGCCGTTGTTGACCACACAGGTATCAAAAGTACCGACGTCGTATCGGCCAGGGCAACCGACGAGGTGCAAAAGAGCGTCAAAAGAAAAACCAACCAATAGGATTTCTTCATGGCCATCCTCTCCGTTTAGAGTTGTTAGTAATCTTGTCGGCCGGAAGCTGACGACCTTGGGGTTGCCTATCAGAGTTGTTAGTAATCTTGTCGGCCGGAAGCTGACGACCTTGGGATTGCCTATTTGAAAATCCGACACTACATCCACCACTACGGCAATCCGCGATACCGGTATGTGAATGTCGTTCGGCCTTAATTTTATAATAATACAATCCCGAGGCCCGGTCCTTCGCGTCCCACACAACGCGATAATTCCCGGCCCGCTGATCCTGGCCCGTAAGCCTCTCTATTTTGCGGCCCAGCAGATCGTAAATATCAACGGTGACGAAGGCCTCCTCGGGTAAACTATTCACGTGCCGTCAGGTCGGCGGACCTGACGGTCTTACCGGGTGTCGGGTTTTTCGGCTTCACCTCAGAACCCGACCTACGTCTACTTCAATAAGATCATCTTTCTCATACCCGATATTTCGCCGGCATTTATCCTGTAAAAATAAACGCCGGACGCTTGCTCCCTCGCATCCCAGACAACCCGATAACTCCCGGCCCGCTGATCCTCACCCACAAGCCTCTCCACCCTGCGGCCGAGCAGATCGTAAATATCCACGGTAACGAATGCTTGCTCCGGAAGGTCGTATTCGATGGTGGCGGAGGGGTTGAACGGGTTCGGGTAGCTGGATGCCGAAAAGGCCGCCGGCAGAGTATTGTCAACCAGGTCGATACCGGTCCGGGTTCTGGTAATCGTCCAGACGGAAGCACCCCAGTGACCAACGAAAATCCTGCTGGTGTCAATAGGATCTATCACCGTCCGCCCCTTGATAATAGTAGTCTCCATATTCAGGTTGAAATCCTCCCAACTTCCGCCGCCGTCATGCGATTGGAAAAAACCGCGATTATCAGATAGGGCAAAGATATTATCGGGGTTAAGAGGGTTTACAGCCAGACCGCTGAAACCTTGGTTAGCGCTGTCACGCGGGATATTATTACCGATTTCAGCCCAACTCAGACCGCTGTTTGTCGATTTATACATTTCGAAATCGGGGTATCCCCCCACGGTTATATAGACTATATCGGGATTTACCGGGTCACAGGCTATTAGCCTTACATCGCTCGGCGAGTTTGTCAGAGCTTCCCAGGATTCGCCGCCATTTGTGGATTTGTATGGAAAACCGGACCAACCACTGATAAAGACAAGATCGGGATTTACAGGACTAACGGCGAGGGCGTCTTCGCAATCAATATCCGACGGAAGCCCTCCCTGGCAGAAGGACCAACTCATGCCGAGATCATCGGAGCGGAAAAGACCCTCGCTTGATCCCATAAGCAAGCGGCGCGTGCCATTTCCGTAATCAACCACGGCTATTTCCGTATAAACTCTACCGCGAGGCAGGCCCTCCGTGAACAACTCCCAGGTCGCCCCGCCGTCCGTGGAACGGTACAGTGCGCCGTTATAATCATAATCGTCATGACCGCCATAACTTACATATACATAAGACGGATCATAAGGGTCAACCTCGACACTGACTCCACCGAAAAAGTAATTGGAGTCGGGGAAATCCAATTGGACATATTCCCAGCTTGCCGCCCCGTCGGCAGAGATATAAAGTCCATTCTTCGTTCCCGCAAATAAAGTATCCGGATTGTGCCGGTTGACGGCGATATTGTGTATCTGGGCGCCGGTAACGTTGTAGCTGATCTTCTGCCAACTGGCGCCGTCATTTGTAGACTTGTAGATCCCGCCGGCATAAAAGCCGAGATATATAATGCCGGTCGCGGGATCGGAAGTCAACGTCTGCGCCCGGCGACATGCGCCTATAACACCCTGGTTAGCCTCCTCCCAGGTCTCGCCGCCATCGGTGCTTCTCAGGACTCGGTCGGCTCTACTGCAAACAATAATAATATTATGATCGAGGGGGGCTACCTCAACGTTATACAAATAGCTTTCAGACAGGCCCTGTGGCGTAATGTCGGTCCAGCTTCCTCCGCCATCGGTCGACTTGGACAGGAGCCATTCGTATGAGGATTCAGAACGTCCGGTTATATATAGAATCTCAGGATCGACAGGGTCTATCTCTATATCGGTTCCGCCGGCGACCTGGCGGTTATTGGAGATATTCTGCCAACTGGCGCCGGAATCGGTGCTTTTCCACGTGCCTGTAGCCGGACCCTGGTATTGAGCCGCCAGGTATATTATGTTGGGGCTGACCGGGTTGGCTTTGATCGCCCCTGTAGCGAACGGAATTCCAAGCCAGGTTGCTCCTCCGTCCGTGGATCTGAAACTTCCCCCGGAGTAGCCATTACCAACAAACAGAACAGGCGGATCAGTTCGGGAGAGTTCCATACGACTCCATTCCGAAGTAGGCCACTGCAGGGGTAGGCGTGACCAGCTCTGCCCGGCATCTGTACTTTTATAGGCGCCTCTGACGGTGCCGATAAATATGGTATCCGGCCCGAAGGGGTGAATCTTCACAACCCGGACATTCCGTGCTTCCATGCGTCCTTCAGAATCAGGTGAACCGGGGAAATGCGACCATTCGGCGCCGCCGTCGGTGGTCTGGAATATGAAGTTTTCCAGGGTCGCTATATAAAGGCGTTGGTTATCTGCCGGGTCGATGGCGATAGACCAGACCGAAGCGTCGTAAGGCCCGCCGCTGGTCCAGGTATCCTCCTGGGCGAGGGCTATCTGGATCTGCGCCAGAGCCAGAAACGCGATGCCCGCCAGAATACAAAGCGGTGTCCCGGTTCTCATTTTCTCTCCCTTTTTCTTGCGTTGTTTATTGGTTCCAGTGTCAACTTGTCGGGTTTTTCGGCTGAGCCTCAAAATCCGACCCCTACGTTTTATTACTTTAATAAAATCATCTTCCTCATATCCGATATTTCGCCAGCATCTATCCTGTAAAAATAAACGCCAGACGCTTGCTCCCTCGCATCCCAGACAACGCGATAATTCCCGGCCCGCTGATCCCGGCTGACGAGCCTCTCAACCTTGCGGCCCAGCAGATCGTAAATGTCCACGGTGACGAAGGTTTCCACCGGCAAGCTATATTCGATGGTCGCGGAGGGATTGAACGGGTTCGGATAGCTCGATGCCGAAAAGGCCGCCGGCAGAGTATTGTCAACCAGGTCGATACCGGTTTGGGTCCTGGTAATCGTCCAGACGGAACCGCCGTCGATGGCCAGAAAGATCCTGCTGGTGTCGACCGGATCTATCAATGTGTAGCCCATAATAACGGTAGTTTCCATATTCAGGTTGAAATCCTCCCAACTACCCCCCCCGTCATGCGATTGGAAAAACCCGCGGTTATAGGATAAAGCAAAGATGTTATCGGGGTCAAGAGGGTTTACAGCCAGGCCGGTGAAAACCGGGAAAATGCTCTCACGCGGGATATTATTACTGATTTCAGCCCAACTCAGACCGCCGTTTGTCGATTTATATATCTCAGCGGTTGATAGAAATCCCCCGACTATATAGATTATATCAGCGTTCAGCGGATCACAGGCGATTCCATCATATATTGTTCCTATATGGAAATTTGGCAAAGATGCCCAGGTTTCGCCGCCATCGGTGGTTTTGTACAACCGGCCCGAAGACCAGTTCGGCTCGCCGACAAAAACAAGGTCCGGATTTACCGGGCTGACCTCGACAGCGACTACTTCGATATCCGCGGGTAACCCCCCCGCGCAAATAAACCAGCTTTCGCCGAGATCGTCGGAACGGTAAAGACCATCATTTGACTCGATAAACAGCCGGCGAACGCCGTTGCCATAATCTGCCACGGTTATTTTGCCATAACTGTTATCCGGAGGCAGCCCCTGTGTGAATGACTCCCAGGTCGCCCCGCCGTCCGTGGAACGATAAATCTCGCCACGGCTCCATGTCACATATATATAAGACGGATCATAAGGATCTATCTCAACATAGTATCCACCCCGTACGCCATCGGCGGATCTTAAGTCGACATACTCCCAGCTTGCCGCTCCGTCGACGGACATGTAAACCGCGTTCAACGTGGCCACAAATAAAATATCGGGATCGCGCCGGTTGGCGGCGATGCCATGGACCTGCGAGCCGGTAACGTTGTAGCTGATCTTCTGCCAGCTGGCACCGTCATTTGTAGACTTGTAGATCCCGCTGGCATAAAAGCCGAGATAGATGATGCCGGTCGCATGATCGGAGGTTAATGTCTGCGCCCTGGTTTCCGTGCCGATAATACCCTGGTTCGCCTCCTCCCAGGTCGCTCCGCCGTCGGTGCTTCTCAGAACCCCGTCGGCCCTGCTACAGACGATGATAGTATTATGATCGAGGGGGGCTACCTCAACATTATAAAGCTCGCCTTCAGTCAAGTCGGGAGGCGTTATATCGATCCAGGTTCCTCCCCCGTCGATGGACTTAGACAGGCGCCATTCGTACGAGGGTCCAGAACGCCCGGTTATATATAAAATTTGAGGATCGACCGGGTCGATCTCTATATCCGTTCCGCCGGCGACCTGGCGGTTATTGGAGATATTCTGCCAGGTGGCGCCGGAATCGGTGCTTTTCCACGTGCCTGTAGACGGACCCTGGTATTGAGCCGCCAGGTATATTATGTTGGGGCTGACCGGGTCGGCTTTTATCGCCCCTGTAGCAAAGGGAATTGCAAGCCAGGTTGCTCCTCCGTCCGTGGATCTGAAACTTGCCCCGGGGAAACCGTTAGCAACGAACAGAACAGGCGGATCAGTTCGGGAGAGCTCCATGCGATCCCATTCCGACCCGGGATATATCAAAGGCAAGCGAGACCAACTCTGTCCGGCATCTGTACTTTTATAGGCGCCTCTGCCGGTGGCGATGAAGATGGTATCCGGCCCGAAGGGGTGAATCTTCACAACCCGGACATTCCGAGCTTCCATGCGTCCTTCAGGATCAGGAGAACCGGGGATATGCGACCATTCGGCGCCGCCATCGGTGGTCTGGAATATAAAGTTTTCCAAGGTGGCTATATAAAGGCGTTGATTATCTGCCGGGTCGATGGCGATTGACCAGACCGAAGCCTCATAAGGCCCGCCGCTGGTCCAGGTATCCTCCTGGGCGTGGGAAACCCTGACCACAGCCAGAATCACGGCAATCGTAAGCAGACAAAAGTACCTACGGCTTTCCATTTTTTCTCTCCTCCTGCGTTGTTCAGTTGTTCATCGGATCCAGTGCCGTCATCCACCTGTCTGCCGACCTGCATTTTTCCTATAGCCCCTGAGCCTGGCGGTTTGCTTTTTTGATTCTAATTATTTTACATGGTGCCGGATTCGGAATCCGACACCACAAAATCTGTTTAGCTTCTTTCCTCCTTCCTTTTCCCGCCCCCCCGGGCGGGCAAATACAGTTACTCATAATTTCTTCTTACTTGACGTCCCTTATGGTCGGCGCTTATATTGCGGTCGGGTTACTTAATGTATAGAAGTATAAGGGACCCGTTCACTGAGCCGTCAAGCCTCAACCTTGCCGGCTCACTTTTTTATTATAAAGATTGTCACATCTTCTTCAATAAATCCTCCAGAACGTTGTAGTCTTCGGCTTGTTCCCATAATGTCTCAAATGTGATTTTTAAGGTTTTTGCCAGATTGCTGTGTTCGACAACTTGAAATGTAAAAGACTCGCCAACGGAAATATGGTCTTTCAATTGAAATATAGCGACTTTCTCATCAAAGACCGCCATTTTCATTGGCAACTCCGCGATCACGCGGTTTTCATCACAGTCAAGCTCGGCAGTTTCGCGAATGAATTTAAGCTTCAAATGAAGTTCTTCTTTGGTTTTAGGAATTTCATGAATAGTTTTAATTCTAATCTTCCCGGCCTTGAGCAATTCAGCCTGTTGCGTTTCTTGTTCTTTTATCGTCTCATTATCGACAGTGTAGGGAGGTTTGTCAAAAACCAACATCTCCTTTTCAGCCTTGCCCACCAATTCCATATACCTTTTATGAATCTGATAGGAGTTTTTTATGATCTCGATAAAATCCATGGGGTTTTCATTGGAGCGGCTGTTCCTGTAAATAGGCGTTAGTTTATCCAGCAGGTCGGTCACATTTTCGCGAGCCGCTTTCTTTTCTGACAATATCTCTTCTTGTTTCTCATACAGCTTATTAAGCCTGCCTTCAAACGAACGGTCAAGAGCCTCGAGCGCTTTCTTTTCCAGCGAAGCGGGGTCAGCGGCGCTATATTTTCTTATCTTCCCCGGTTTCGATACGCAAAATCCCTTGGCCAATAACTTCTCGAGCGCTTCGTAAGCGTTGGCGCGAGGGATTCCGGCTATTCTGGCAACCTCCGCAACGGACAACGTATGCTTTTCCAATAGTGAAAGATAACATCTTGTTTCATAAGGGCTTAGCTTTAACTCTTTGAACTTCGTAATGATAACCCCGTTACTCATTCAGCCTCCACAAGCCGTTGTTGTAGTGGTTCATTTCACAACCACAACAAGTATAAATAGCCTGAGCCGTTTTGTCAAGAAAAAAAATCTCACTTTTTGTCTTTTTTTTGAAAAATCTTTGATCTTGTTTATCTGTTTTTGCTTCAATAAGTTCCCTTTACTTAAATCTCCCCCCGGCTTATGCCGGAGGGAGCGGGACCTCCTGGATCAGGAGGTTTGCGCTAAGACATAGCCTCTACGGATTGAAGCGTTGGTAGCCGAGATACATGCCTGTGAAATGGCCCGTCGCATCAAGCGGAGAGGCAGCAAGTTCCATCCTGCCCCTGAGAGTCGAACTAGTAATTGTGTCCGATCCACATTTGAAATAGACGCCCGCTGAATAATCCTCCGAGTCTATGCATTCTCCAGGACAGTTGCCTTGCACGTTCGTATCGTCAATCTTGATCAATACTCTGGTCATTGTGGCGTTGCTCTTGAGCGTACGAACGAAATCTATCTGCCATTTGACGTTGGTATATACACCAGAAGGAACAGTGAATCCTGACTGAGCGGGCAATGCGGTATCGTTGACCGGTCCGAAACGGTCGTCATACGAAGATGGACAATCTGCCTGGGCTGTACCTGCCGTTAAGGCAAAGGCCGAAATTGCTACGATAGTGATTAAGTAACGCATCTTTTACTCCTTGTTTTGTCGTTTTTAGAATTACATTTTCTTCGGTAAACGTTTGTGCCGGTTCTCTTCAGGCGGAGCCCTGGCTTGCCGGTTTGACCTTATAAATCGTCGTTTCCACCGCAAAATTTTGCCCCCCTTTTACGGTTTGTCAGTTCTTTGCTACTAAAATCTCCCCCCGGCACGAGCCGGGGGGAGCGGGACCTCCTGGATCAGGAGGTTTGCGCTAAGACATAGCCTCTACGGATTGAAGCGTGTGTAGCCGAGATACATGTCTTCGAAATGGCCTGTCTCATCAAGATTCTTATCGGAGCTAAGCTCCATCTTGCCCCTGAGAGTCGAACCAGTAATTGTGTCCGATCCATTGTGGGAACCGGCGCCCTCTGAATAATCCTCCGAGTCTATCCATTCTTCGACCGGAGAAGAGTCGCCTTGCACGTTCGTATCGTCAATCTTGATCAATACTCTGGTCTTCGTGGCGTTGCTCTTGTCCGTACGAACGAAATCTATCTGCCAGCTGACGTTGGTATATACACCAGCAGGAACGGTGAATCCCGACTGAGCGGGCAATTCGTCATCGTCCTTCGGTCCGAAACGATCGTCATACGCCTGGGCCGAGCCGGCCATTAGGGCAAAGGCCGAAATCGCCAGGATAGTGATTAAGTAACGCATCATTTACTCCTTGTTTTGTCGTTTTTAGAATTACATTTTCTTCGGTAAACGTTTGTGCCGGTTCTCTTCAGGCGGAGCCCTGGCTTGCCGGTTTGACCTTATAAATCGTCGTTTCCACCGCAAAATTTTGCCCCCCTTTTACGGTTTGTCAGTTCTTTGCTACTGAAATCTCCCGGACGGAGATTCCCTCATACAATACGTTGTCGCCGGACTATACCCCCTATGGCGAGTAGATTTTGTACTTTAGCTTCAAGTCTTTAAATACGCCCCGGCTATTGCATACGGGGTCAAGCTCCATCCTACTCTGTATGGGCGTACCTATAATAAGGCATGAGCCTCTAATTTTGTAGCTGCCCGGCATATAGTCCCTGGAGTCTATTGATATGGTATCACAGTCCGTACCATTTATCGTTACGTGTACTATGCAACATCCTGTGGTTCTGCTCGTACGGGTAAATTTAAAGTACCAATTGACGGCTGTACAGCCTGCGGGATCAATCGCGCTGCTGGAATCAGGCAAATCCCCACAGTCCTCGACATACAAGATATCGAAGTTCGGGCATTGGGCTTGGGCGGTGCCTGCCGCTACGGCAAGAGCCAGAACCGCTAATAAGATTATTGTGTACCGCATTTTCTCTCTCCTTGAAAAGTCAGTTAAAGTTTACAGGCAAACTCATACAGGATCGGGCCGGCCGCAGGCGGAGGCCGCGCCCTCCTGTCTATGCGGTGAGAGTATTTCGCCCCCCGTAAGATTTAGCCCCCGTAAAATTTTGCCCCCCTTTTACGGTCTATCAGCCCCGCCGCCGGCGGGGCTAACGGTAATCGTACACTTCCAACTCCATATCCTCAAAGTAGCCGCATGATCCGCTTATCAGAGTTATCTCGAGTTGATTCTCCGGGGAAAAGACGAGGCCAGACCACTCAAGATGGTGCCGTCCGGGAGGGTAATCCTCTGAGTAGAGCCACTCCAGCGCGTTCGTACCCAGGATCCTGACAATTATGGTGGCCTGGCCGACAGTCATTTCCGTTCGGGTGAAATGGAAACTCCATTTAAACTCGGAGCAAGCTTCGGCTGAATACGCGGCCGAAGAATCAGGGAGGGCACAATCCGACTTGACCTGCATCCGCTTGAATGAAGTCAAGCAGTCACTTATCGCTGCCGGGGCAGAAACCAAAATGACTAAAATGGTGAGCAAATACCACATTCTCTCCCCCCTGTTAACTTGCTGTTATCCCGTCTTAGCGTGACCGAGGCGGTTCCAGGACAAGACCTTGATGCCCCGCCTGTATGACCGGGATATTTTCGCCGCCGCATATTTTCGCCCCCCTTTTTTGCGTATTTTCAGCTATTCATTGCTCAAAGCGCCGCTCGGTCTTCATTATGACAACCCGATGAAGAGAATGGCTCGGCTCGCCGGGAGAAACCGCTGGCAAAATGCTTCATGAAAACGAATCTTAAAAAACCCCCCTATAAATAGCTCTCGTGGGGGTAATATTGCCGGATCTATAAAAGCTGTCAATAGGGCTTGATTGGGTTAATATTGGGTAATGAATATTACCTATCGGAGATCGCGCAGGAAGGAAGCTAAGTTGATATTCTTATTGGAGATAACTAATTTTCTTCTGATTCTCTGGCGATGTTTATCGACCGTCAGCAAAGATAAATTGAGAGTTCTTGAGATCTCCTTAGAAGAAGCCCCGCCTTTTACTAGATTGCATATTTCAATCTCTCTTGAAGTGAGCTTTGAGTAAACATGCAATATTCCGCCGCTGGAGGCTGCCAGTTCTCTGAGATTATTCTTTAATGCCTTGTAGCAAGCCATATCTACAATTCCATCGTCATTTATCAATTTATGCAGAACCGGCGTCAAAACGTGGTCAACAGTGTCGGCAACCTCCCTTTTGATCTTCAGTTTCTCTTCTTCAAGATGAGATAAAACCTCTTTAAGGGTAATGTTTTTTTCCTGAAGTAATTGCTTTTCCTCGATGAGGGCCTGTTGTATTCTTTTCTGCTCAGTGATATCTATATTCATTGCGACCAAATACTTAGGGACCCTGTTTTCTCGCACAAAATCTCCCGCATATTGAATCCAAATCGATTCGCCGTCCTTTCTGACAAACTCCGTTTCACCCACCGATATTGGCTTTCCCTCTTCAAACAGTTTGCTATGACGCTGCCTGCGGGACTCAGAATCCTCAGATTTCATGATCAACTCATAGTAAGGGCGGCCAATAAGCTCCTCTTCAGAATAACCGTAAATCATACAATATGCCGGATTCGCATAATGGTATATGCCATTTTTATCGGTGAGGCAGATGCCAGCCGGCGAGTATTCCCATACGGCCCTATAGCGTTCCTCGCTTTCTCTCAGGGCATCCTCTGCATGCTTGCGCTCGGAAATGTCCCTGAAGCTTTTCAGCACAAAGGAGTTTTTTTCAACTCTTATGCGGACCCCGCCAACTTCAACCTGAATGATGGCACCGTTCTTGCATGTCAACTCGCTTTCGCCTTTATACTCTGAGCCGCTTTCAAATATCTTTTCGATATCCGCGTGAAGTTTTGACCATTTCTCTTCGGGAAACAGGTCTTTTAAGAAGAATTTCAATAAATTCTTTCTTGAATAGCCCAGCAAATTGCACGCAGATTCGTTGACATCGACGATTTGTCCTCTCTCATCGATTAGGATGTTGGCGTCAATTAGGCTGTTAAAAAGATGGCGAAATCTGCATTCAGATTCTCTGATTCTCCTGCCATGGATTATAACGCCGCTCACAATGCTCGCGGCCAGTATCAGGAATGCCGCGGCGACGGTCATTACCCCCCATGTGAATCCTAATGACGAGTCTGGCATATAAAACCTATAGAATACAATATGTGAGCGATGATGTTTAACACGGCATGAATACCCCAAATTCCAAAAGAGAGAAAATAGTCGAAGAATGCAAAATAAGCCAAGCTTCCCGAAGAATAAAGTAATAGTGCCGATCCAACCCAAAAGCGGTAGTTTTTAAAGCATGAATGGTAACCTTCTTTCTGCAAATTCATCAGCGTATAAGCAGAAATCCCCACGTAGAGGGTGTACGCCAAAGGAGCCGTGAGGTCGTTAAAAACATTCAGGCTTCTTGATGCAATCACGTCCGCCACGCAAACAAGTAAGAATATTATAATACTTATTCTCAGCGCCCTCCTCATTAATGATCTTTTCTGCCAACAGGAGAAAACAAAAACCATCAAGCCATATTCAAACGGCATATATATGTGATGAATCCAGTAGTAATCGGTCTTGTTGAGAGTTTGGTAGAAGGTATAACCTTCTACCAAAACCACCATCGCAAATAGAAAAAGAAGTATTTTCATATCTGGACTTAACCTGCGATACAAGTATACGCCAACAGATACAGGAATCACTGTAGAAGACGCAGCGATTACATATAATGGAAAGAGATTCCCCATTGGTTCCTATCTGGTGCCTGTCAATTCACTTGCAGCAGGACAGTATGGCGGGCAGGCGGATACAAATTCCGCCAGTACGCCGCCGGTGAGATCATCGCCGCTTGAATTTACGCCTACCAAAACAAAAGTTGGCTCCCCGGTATCGCTTGTCGCGTTATATATTCGGAGCCCTCGACAGCTTCCCTGATTGAGAATTTCTAGCACTGCGCTTTTACCTACGTATCCGCCCAAAAACGCCCCTGCCCCGGCGGACACGCGATAATTCTTCGTGAGTTCTGCAGCCTCTTCGAGACTGATCGAATGATCTTCGTCTCCTGTAAATGCCACAAAAACCACGACCAGAATAGAAATGAAGTATCGCATTTCTTTTCTCCTTCAAAGTTAAATTATGTTTCTGGACTTAATTAGAACAGAGACTGTTTTTTCAGTGTGAATACCCCTCTTTTTGATGTTGTTTCAGATTTAGCTTTTTTTGCTTTGCGCTTTTAGCTTGGTGTTAATGCCTCCCCCTTTTTTTGGTGTTAAATGCCCCCTTCAACCAAAATGTAAGATTCAGATTGACGTTTTTTAGTCAATGCTATCCCGTTTTCATTCCTCCTTTAGACATTACTGTCTTTCAGTTCAAACATCAGCCCAAGAATCGTCAGAAGATGCAGAATTTTTAACTGACGTTGTGTTGAAATTCTTATAGCCTGCACAATTAATACAATTTTGAGAGGTTCATGCTCCCCTGCCGATATACCCCTTTCTCGGCTTACGATGACGGTTAAGATAGGCATCATAGAATACTAAGAATCCAATAACGTTAAACTCAAATCGCTCGCTCCTATGCAACACAATATTTGGGCCTCAACGGGCAATCGCTCCCGTAAATCGGCGCCGAATGTTCCCGGGGGGAGGGAATTGCACTATATATAACAACTCCGAATATCGGCTGTCAAGTCATTTATTACACCCATCCCTCAGCCGCCGGGGGGGAGGATTTAGGCCGATGAAGCGCAAGTGGAATTGCGCCTCATTTCCGATAAGTTACAATTATCGGAAACGAAAAAGCCCCGACCGAAGCCGGGGCTCATTGAGCCGATTCTTATTCCGGTGGAAAAGGCGTATATGGTGAAATAGGAGTATACTTCATCGATACGGTCGCCCATGGACCTCTATTGTTTTCCCGATGCACCGTAAAACGACTCAGGGAATTGGCCGAGACCCTCAGTAAAAAACCATAATACGGCAGCCTTCCGTCAGCCCAGCGCATGCAGAGATCCGTGAAGTCTATGCTGATCTCCTGGTTGTCCGGTAGTGTAATCATCTTCTCCGCATAAAAGACATCATCAAAATCCCCACCAGGCTCAGTCCAGGGCAAATCCCAGGTGACGTTGTTGGCATCCCAATCGGTAATAATCGGATGGAGTCTTATGGAGATAAATGTCGTGTCATCCGTTTGAGGCGATGCCGTTAGGTTTAAAAACGCTCTGTCTACGACCATGGTCGTATCCGGGAACTCGATCTCAGGTCTCATCAGGACACGGAAGTCGCCGTAGTCAGGCGAGCGGATCACAATGGCCGAATTTATCTCCACGATATTCTCATCTGCGAGCGCAACCCCCGTTGGCATGATGATCCAGAGGGCGATTGCCATACATGCCGTATATATTTTTATCGCTTTCATCTTAATCCTCCTTGGCTATTCCTTCTTCTAAAGATCTCACCTGAGCAAGACCATCTTTTTTGATGCCTTCCCGTAATCCGTTTTCAATATGGAGAAGTAAATGCCAGAGCTGACTTCCTGTTCGGCGCTGTTTCTACCATCCCATATCACGGTGTGCTCACCGCCTGGCATGTGGTCAGCAATAAGGGTATTTACCAACTGGCCGTTTAAGTTGTAGATTTCCAATTTGGCGAATCCTGGCTCGGCCAGATAAAATGAGACGCTTGTTGTGGGATTGAAAGGATTGGGAAAGTTCTGTTGCATGCCGAAATCGTCAGGCAGGCCTGCATACCAGGATTCCCGCTTCGGTAAGCCATCCAACGGGTCTTCAGTAAGATAATAGGAATAGTCTATATTCCCTACTATCTCACTGGGATTCGGTATGGGTTCGCCCCACCAATTCCCTTGTGCTGATACTTCAGAAAAGATGGCAGGATACTTCATGTCATAGTACCTGCCTGAAAAAATGCTGGAAATTGAATTGTAACCGCTGTCGGGAACCACGCCGAAGTCAGGAGGGGGCTCAATAACAGAATCATGCGATTCGATTAGTACTCCGCCTACCCCATTGTCTTTTATCATCGTCCATCTTATGTATGGGCTGCTGCGGCTATCACAATAGATCCCTATGCGGTTTCCGTTGAATTTGTTCGGCGTGGTGAAAGGTGGATCTAATACTATTGACGGCGACGAGCTTGCCAGGAAAAGGCCATAATTCCCATTGCTTTCAACAGTATTCGCCATGAGCTCCGATCCCCCATCTATGGAATTGAAGTAGATGCCTTTTTCAAATCCCGTAATCGTATTTTCCGTCATTTCGACGACAGGTCGTGAATATTCGGTATCATATATGCTAAAATGAACCCCGGTTATCGCATTCTGTCCGACCGCCGTTCCATCAATTACGTTAGACTTGATAAAAACATAATGTGGATTAAGGGGGTTTATATTCCCTTCGTAGTAAATGCCATTCGGGCAATCAGTTATCGTATTGCCTTGCACCCAAAGATCAGCTGCTGGGCCGTATATAGAGAAATTGCCAGTAACTTTGATGCCGTATTCGCCACAATTCTTGAAATTCGACTCTGAGACGATGACCGAATCTTTCCCCCGGAACTTCAAGTCTATTCCTGCAACCTCTATGTCTTCAAAGGAACATTGAATTGCTATGACCGTATCAATCGGAATTAGATAATTACCCGGGTCATCATAAAAAACACCTTTTCTCGCGTGTCTCAGGTCGCAATACTGCAAATTGATCCCCAGCGGACTTGCTGGCGGTAGGAACTCCCATAAGCTTATTCCATCCCAATCCCCCGGGAGGCCACCCTCAATCCTTGATGATTCAAATACAATCCGGTTATTTTCGTCTCCAACCGCTTGTAGTAGGCTCCGTCCGGCGATAGCAATTCTGGATCTATTGGGATCACCGAAAACATCATAGCTGTCATACGAGTAGGCCACCAGCACGGTGCAGGGCGGGTTTACTGTGACCACTTCTCCGGGAATAGGAAGACGTTCGATAGCTATATCGCCAGTAACCATAATCAGGCCAGGCCCCCAATTCTCACTCCATATTGGGCCGTTCTTAAAAATATCACCGATGTAGAAGATTCCCAGTTCTGACCCAACCACAAAACCGCTTGAGTATACGTCCCAATCCTCTTTGCAACTCGAGATTTTGTTGATTGAAATAGTTGGTCCGATATCCCCGTTATACATCTCATTCCAGCTTCTTCCTGAATCGGGGCTTGCCCAGATTCTACCAGGCGCGATCCCCGATGACGTACCCACAAGAAAACCGGGATATCCCGCGGGTTCTCCTAAGTGGTGAAATACATGCGGGTCAACTACAATAGTGCCTAAATCGACATCGCCTGTGCCGTGTATCTTTTGATACCATGTGTTATCAACATTTTTGTAAACACCATTGCTGGTTGCGGCAAACAGCTGGTCGTAGTACTGGCTTTTGGTAAACTCTTTGACCTCTACGGCACCGACGAGCCCGTTATCGAATTGAGTCCAAGAATTATTCTCATACTTGAATACTTTTCCAATTCCAGCGCCCCCCACATATGCTTCCACTGAACTGTTAGGATCAGGTTCGGCGTAAATATCGTTGAAGGATGAATTTGGGAAATATTGGGGAGAACCCCAATTCTCTCCATCATTGGTCGAGACCCAGGCACGATTATCGCTCGCAGCGAAGGCATGGCTTCCCGATCCGGGTTCAAGATCCAATGCAATTATCGCTGGGCCGAGGGCAGGTGTTCTATTAACCCAGCTATCGCCGCCGTCGGAGGAGAACATGACAGTTCCGCCGCCATCTGCTTCAGAAGCGACCATGATGAGCTCATTCGACCCCACAAAATCTGTGGAGATTGACATCCCGTCTTTCGTCGGCTCCCCGACATCGAAAGCGGTTCCCATGAACTTCCAAGTCTGATTATACCATCTCTTGACAAGTCCATTTTCGGAAAGGGCGAATATTCTCTTGGTGTTGGGATTGTTGTTGTGCTCCGCAAGACTGAGATCGATAACATTGCACTTGTACGTGCCGGTGACGATTTCATTAACGGCCAACGTAGGATTTTCATAGTTGATATCCCGCTCCTCTATGATCTCATAGACGT
>CBEUCH010000022.1:0-43300 GCA_965541585.1 uncultured bacterium
GGGTAGGTTCCTTCATCCGGCAGCGTCTCTATATCATAGACATCGAAGTTGTCCAGGGGGTCACTGGGGGCGCCGAGTTTCAGCCAGGTTTCGCCGAAATCGTCGCTGTAATAGGCCGATGGCTGATCAACAACGAAATCGGTGCCGACGATGACCGTCTGCCCGGGATTCTGCGCCCAGTTGACAACCTCCACCGAACTGAAATGCCTGTTGAAATTTTCGGGAAATACAAGACCGGTCCACTGAATACCGCCGTCAGTGGTCAGGTAGATATCATCATCGTAGGCGGAACAGACGGCAATGTGCCCGCTCTCGCTCGTCTTGTAGGAAATCAGCTTGTTAGCAGGAGCGAGAGGCATCGATTCGAGCCACTTGGAATCGGTTTCTCTCCAGCGGAATAATTTCTTAGTAGTACCATCAGTGCCTATTAGATATCGATGCCAATCCTGACCGTTGCCGCTCATCCCGTAGGCGACATCTTCGCCGTTGGCCCAGTAGGGTCCGTCGAGGCTGATCCATTGATGCTGGGCGATAGAAGCCCCTGAGAAAAGCAATAATATTGAGACCGCGCCTACCACTATCATAAATCGTAAATTCGAAAACATCTTTCCCCCTTGATTTTCTCTCCAATCTTACCTAATTAACGTCAGAGTCTTGGTAACTTTACCCTGGGGCGTGCTCGCCACGGCAAAGTAGGATCCCGAACTTGCCTCTTTGCCGGAGGCGTCCGTCGCGTCCCAGGTAAATTTATGCGTTCCTTTTTCCAGATTCCCTCCTTCGAATAACGTTTTCACATGCCCACACTCTACATCATGATAAGCTAGTTGGATGTCCTCACCTCCCTTCAACTCCCAGAGTTGGTGGATGGCGCCGCACAACGCTTACAGTGCCAACGGCCATTAACAGCAAAGCCAAGATCAGTATCCCCCATGCCGACAGAGTCGGTATCGGGGGAAGCTGCTCCAGGCGAGTAAAATATAATCCCATTCCTGGATCCTCGCGGCCATCCGCCCATACGACATATACCATACCGTTAGAGGCGGCTATGGCTGGATTTTTGGATTCATCCTGCGTGCCATCCAGCCAGTATGGGTCACTCCAGCTTGCTCCGCTATCAGTGCTCTTTCTAAAGTAAATGCTTCCTCGAGTGAATCCCAGGCTTGCATCCTCCCATACAACGAGGACGGTATCTGTATTCAACATTATATCGGAGCGATAGGCATAGTGGTTGGAAGTTAACTCGATTTCGGTAGCCCAATACGAACCGGAATCAGGGCTCTGTCTTAAGAAAATGTCACCGGTTGCCCCCGGCGGGGCATATTTGAAATCCATCCATGTAGCCCCTACATTACCGGAATCGTCGGCGGCAATAGCGGGTAATTGGGAGTGATATTGGTCGGAATCACTCAAAGCGAAACTCGGAGACCAATTGACTCCATCATCGGTGCTTCGCATATAATAGATTTCGATCTTTTCATCAAAAGTGTAGCGGCCGGACCAGGTATGATGAACAATATCCCCGGATGTTGCTTGGTCAAGCCTGAAACCTTGTGCCGCCCTGAATAGCTCCACAGGCTCAGACCAGCTCTGTCCGAAATTGGTACTCCTGACAATGTAGGAAAAGAGATCATATCCGATGTACCTTGTCACAATAACGTTTACTACCGGCCCATCGCCTGAGGCGCTAAAATACGAAACGTGATCCCAGCCCGGCATTAAGACATACAAAGGCTCTGTCCAGCTATCCCCGCTGTCATGGGAGAGCGAATAGCCGATATTCCATGGATGCTGTCCGATATCAGAGATACTTCTCCATAGCACCATTATATTCTGCCCATCTTTCACAATTCTTACGAACATGGCGTTGGTCGAATTTACGGTATCGGAAACAACATGGCTTTCGCCCCAGGTGTCCCCCGCATCATCGCTCCTCAAATAGACGATCTTATCACCATCAGGTAAATGAGTGCCTACAACATGTAAAGTATCTCCGGCGGCGAGGATTTGGGGATAGTGATACGCCCCCGGTATGCCGATCCTCACCGGTTCGGTCCACTGGGCGTGGGCGGGGGTAATCGCTACTGCGGCCAAAATTAACAAAAAGATTCTATACATTTTCCCATTCCCAATCAAGCAGCCTGTTTCTTATCTTATACATTGTAATTTAATAAATAACCGATTTTATCCTATTTAATTTTCCATTAACTTTACTTCAAATAAAGTAGTTTTATAGAGTTTGATTTGTGGGGCGCTCTTGTCCATACGGATCCGTTCCGGACTCTGGCGAAATAGACTCAACTAAAGACTTTATTTCCCAGGGCATTCCGGGCGTCCCATCATTTTTCCCTCCTTTGCTTGAACTGTACTGGATTTTCGACCTACATTATGATAAATGTCTTTCTCACCTCCTTTCAATTGTCAACGTTGCTCTCTTCCTCCCGATAACCGCCATCGTCCCAGCAGCCAGCAACAGCAAGGCAAAGATAAACATACCCCATTCAGACAGTGTTGGTATCTGGGAAACCTCATCCTCCCAGCGACTGTAGTATAATCCACGCCCATCCAAACCGCTGTCCTGCCTCCAGACAACGTGCACGATCTCATTCACAACTGACAGATCAGGATTCAACGACTGACCCGGATCTTCCTCCACCTGCTGTTCATCCTCCCAGGTCAAACCATTATCGATGCTCCGCATATAGTAAATATCTGTCTGGTCATCCCGCCAGTCCTCCCAGACCACATGAATCGAATCCCCCTGCCATAAGATTCGGGTCGCATGAGCACGATGATGAGAAGTCAGTTGGTCGTCCTCTATCCAGGTATCCCCCGCATCTTGGCTATATCTGACGAATATATCCCCCGTCAAAAAATACGGAGAATACTTGAAATCCATCCAGCAGGCTACAAGATCACCATCGTCATTCACGGATATGGAGGGCCATAACGATCCCCTGTCGTCCAGAGTGGAAAGCGCTACGTTATCCGACCATGTTTCCCCGGCATCTTCGCTTTTGATATAGTAGGTTTCCCACTCATCATCATAATTAAACCTCCCTATCCACAGAAAATGGATGGTATCCTCTCTGGCAACCATATCGAATCGCCCCGTTTCCTGGGTCCGGAATATCTCTGTCGGCACCGTCCAGATCTCGCCCCAGTCACTGCTCTTTGTAAACTCTATGATCAAGTCCCCTTCTTCTATCCGGCTATAGACAAGAAATACGTGGGAGTTTGAGACAGAAAATGCGTGTTTTTGCAGACTCTCTTGATTATTTGCTATTAGATAATTAACGTCATTCCAATACCTTCCCCCGTCTGCCGAAAGTCGGAAACCGAAATTCATATCACCCCCCCCTCCAATTATATTCCCGCGCCAAACTGAGACAATAGAATTACCCTCAATTCTTACTAGTGGACTAACACAATTGAACATAACTGTTATATCGGGCAAGACGAAAGCCTGGTTCCATGCCCCCCCACCATCGCTAGATCTGAGATAAAATACCCGATTGGTGCCTGTTGGATTTGCCCAATAAACCACATGCAGAGTTTCCCCATTGGCCGCTATTCGAGGGCCCAGGGAATAGCCCTCATCGCTTATCCTAACCGGCGGTGTCCAGCGGGCGTAAGAAACTGAGGCCAGCAACACCAACCACCCAATTAATAGATTCCAAAATATATGCATTAAATCGCGCCACTGCTTCGCGATAAATATGGCTTTTAATAAATATAACCAATTTCAAGGAAAATGTGATCCTTTTTTGGAAAAAATATATAATGGACTCGATTAATCCATATTTGGCCATACTATTCGGAATAAGCCTGCAAAATACCGGGATTAATGTCTGGCCATTTCCGATAAATTACAATTATCGGAAACGCAATAAATAAGCCGGGCCATCTGATCACGACCTGGCACAATATCATGACGATGATCTTAAAGAAGCCTTATTTCAATAGCAACATCCTCCTGGTCTCAACAAATTCACCCGCTTGAATCCTGTAGAAAAAGATGCCTGAGGATTTATCATCAGCATTCCACGTTACCTGATGATAACCCGCTGACTGCTCTCCTTGGATCAGCCTTTCAGCTCTGCGGCCGAGGATGTCGTAAATGTCGATTCTTACATAGGAAGCTGAAGGTAGACTATATCGAATGATTGTGGATGCGTTAAATGGATTAGGGTAATTCTGAAGCAGCGACAGACGCTTCGGAATCAGATTTGAGTAATCGTCAATTCCCACGGTTGCCGAATCGCCGCCGCCGTAAGCTCCCATGTCGCTCAGGAAGGTGCCCAGCCCCCAGGAGCAATCGTGCAAGCTGTCTATTATGGTGGGTTTTCCGGCGTCGATGCAGGGGGAATCGTAGGGATCGCCGCAGGCGGTGGACATGAGATGGAAATCGTCGTTTTCGGGGTCGCGAAAGAGGGGATCTGTATCTATATTGCCCTCGCCTTCCCATCCCCATTGGATATCGCAAAATATAATCGCAGGAGTACTGTTATCCAGATAAATCTCTTCATTGCTATCCGCCCAAAAGATGGTATTGATAATGATCGGGTTGGAATCAGCGCAATATATGCCGCCACCGTATCCGCCAGAATAACCAATCGCCTGGTTTTCACTTATTGTATTGTTGTAAATTGACGGATTGGATTGCCAGCAAAAAAGACCCCCGCCTTGACCTTGCCCACCTTGATTGGAGCTTCCTTCGGCTGTGTTACGGATAATCAAATTATTCTCTATGAGCGGATCGGATCCGGAACAGTAAATGCCGCCGCCCAGAGCATTTCCAGCGAGCGTTCCAAGCGCCCGATTTTCCATAATGATATTATTTGTAATCAAAGGGAAGGAGTTTCCATCGCAACATATCCCACCGCCCCAGCCCATATCCATATGACCTATCGCCAAATTCCACCTGATTTTATTTTGCCTGATCTCAGGAGAAGAATTAGTGCAATAAATACCGCCGCCCCGCAGGGAAACACCGTTTTGCAGAGTAAATCCGGCGATAACAGATGTAGTATCCTCCCCGCTGGTAAACATTACAACAGATTCTAACTCGTTTCCGTCGATAATCGTCTCCGCTATATACGTCGTATCCCCCGTAATCAAGAACAGCGAGCCAAGCGTGATATTATGGCCGTTGAAATTGATATTTTCCACGTAAGTCCCTGGTTGGACCAGAACGGTATCGCCGTCGGTGGAGGCGTTTATACCCTGCTGTATGATCAAGTAGTCGCCGGGGATATTGATGATGGTAGCTGAAACGGGCAAAGAGACAAAAACTACCAGTGCTAAAGCGAAAATGTATACTCTTTTCACAAGTCCTCCCGTTCAATGGAGCCTATGATAATAATAGGGCATTCTTCGGGTTTGTCAAGGATTTCCCCACCCCCATCCCTCAACCGCCGGGCAGGGGATTTAGGCCGACGAAGCGAAAGTGAAATTGCCCCTCGTTTCCGATAACTCCCGCTTATCGGAAACGCTCAAATGGCCATCCAGACCGGACAGGGTTCGTATAACACCGGTTTAGACGAACCGCTGTGACCCATCCTATTTCACCCCGAAAAGCCTTGAGATCATATCTAGATCTTAAATCTTATATTATATCGCACTTATCATCGCTGTTTGGCATTGAGCCTCATTATCTGGGTTCTAATCCCAGAGAGGCCGTTATCGCTCAATCACTTACAAAATATGCTACAAAAACGGAGAGACTGGGATTCGAACCCAGAAATGCCCTTTCACACCAATAACTTACAGCAGCTGCTACAAATATGCTACAAAAATCGGGTTGATCTAATAGTGGATTTTCACCATCCGTTTACCTTCCGCCAGCTATAGCTGGATTAACTTAAAACGTGGTAAAATTATTGGGGGCAGGACAAAAGTGACCTGCCCCCCATAAATCGGTCCAGTATAAAAGTATGGCAGGACTAGCGTAAAGGTGGTACAATTATTGGGGGTAAAACAGTTCTGCGGCAGCCTAGCATCGCTAATCAGCCAACGCAAGAGATCGCTTGAATTAGCTGGTCAGGCTATATGAGTGTTTGCTAGTGTAGGATTCAATCCACAAAAAACCCATTTATACGCGGAAGTACGTTCGCTTCACCTCCTTCACTATTTTTTATGACAATGTTGCCTGCAATTGGACCTTTATCACCTAATCTTAAGCCCGTGGTGAAACTAACATTGGTAACTTTATTTGATTCGGTTGTAAAAGCATATCGAATCGTTAGAGCATTTGGCAAACTCCGCTCAAGAATCAAAACCGTGCTTGATCCGCCACCACGATTTTCGATATATACATCCGTAATGACAACTTTTTTTCCCTCTGGTACATCCATCGTGAATTGTTGGCCTGGGCTAAGTATTGTCCGTGGTGTCACGGGCATAGAAAACATCCTGTCATAATCTGTGGCAGGACTTAATCCACACCCCATAATAGATACACCTAATAATACTAATAACCTCAACAAATAAGGATATTTCATTTTAAGCCTCCTTTTCAGTTAAAACCTTAATTAATGATTCTCGTCTAACAATGTTGATGCGGATCTGCTAACAGCCTAAGTATTGTATAATTGCCCCCTTTCCACCCCAAAGCCAGCCAAAACCAGCCATTTAGATTTTTCCGTATTCTTTTCGGAGCTTAAGTAAGATCTTCGATAGGCGCTCCCGGTGCATCATCCTTAACAGCTGCCATTCCCTTATCGCGGCTTTGCTCTGTGGTATAGGTCTCGCTCACGCCGATTATCTCTCCGTTGGCCGCCTCGAGATTGAAGTAGTACTGATTATTTTCCGCAATTTTGCGCTGGTACCTCTCATCCAGAGGTGCGTTCTCCTTGACCGACTTTATGCCATTCTCGGCGCTGGCCTTGGCGGTATACGCCTCGCTCTGCAGGATGATTTCTCCGTTCCCCGCCCGCAGGCGAAAATAGAACTGCTTATCCTCGCCCTTGAAAATTTGAAATTTGGGATTTTCCATTTTATTCCTCCTTTTTGGGGTTTCTCTCTTTAAAGTCATATTGTCATTATTTGCCAGGCTACACAGTAGGCTTCCTGCGCGTATCTGTCTTTCGACTCGCCCATTCTGCCCTTGGCCTGGATGCAGGCGCACATCGAGGACAGCCGCCGCACGGGCATACAGAAACACGTTGAGTATAGCTATTTTCGATTCCTGTCGGCGTAACGATTCTCTGGGAAGGTAAAGGTGAATTTCGCTTTACACTGGAGCCTTCTTTTGTGTCGTTCTTTTTGATTGTTCTTATCATTTCGTTTCCCGGTTTTATCCACAAAGAAACATTTCAGGCTTCATTAAATCCCCACCAACCATGCAATTACCAAGGTTGTTAAGAAACAATTCAAGGACCACCGCCCTCTCTCTGAAGTTAAGTGGATAGTCCCCAATCCCAACCGGAACACTTCCAAACTCCCAGCAAGTCTAAATGTCTTGGAGTTCAAGGGAAGGCCTCCCTTCTTTAACTTTCATTTGTTGTCTTGCATTTTATTTTCCTGCAAAGCACGACTATACTGTTTCCATGAGTTATTGCGTGCACAGCTTACCTCATCTTGTTCTACCTTCTATCTACATCTGGACGATATTGTAATATCGACCTCACCATTATCGTTATGGACATTTCTTGGGGTCATAGATCAACTCCGTACTACCCGTTCGGGGTCGGTTAGCATGGGCAGCCTTAAAAACCTCCTTGGCGAAGGTTACCCATTCAGTTACTGGACGGCTTGCAGTATGTCCGGAGGTCGCTCGTGCCTCGAACTTCACCAGGTTCGTGTGCTTTTTCCCTGGTGTCGTGTCAACGTTGAACCTGCCCAAGGCCCTGTTGTCGCCACCTAGGGACGAGAGCAGATCACGCTTTTCATTGTAAATGCTAACGAGCCATTCGCGTATTTTCGGCCCGGGCGATTTGCGGCCTATGAATCCCTTCGGGAAGATGCGGGATTTAGGCTTCAAGCCCAACTCTTTCGGTATTACATTACTCTTGACTATCTTTATGAAGAGCTTCTGCTCCTTGCTGAGTTTCTGGCCTTTGCTACTTAACAGCGTTCGATATATCGAAGAGAAGTTAGTACGAGACATCAATGAGATGTGCTCTTTCGCAAGTTTCTTTCTACCTTTTTTATGATAATAACGACTCCATTTCCGCGCCTGGGTTATGTGTTCAATAATGATCTGGAGAAAGTTGCGGAGGTTGCCGAGGTCCTTGTCGGGAATCTTCTTTGTGTTGGCAGCCTGTAAGATTTTCTCTGCACTGCCAGCTATTAACGGGGCCGAGGCAGGTAAATGCTCCTCCATATAAGGTTGAAAATGCGACAACTCGAAAGACTCCGACGCCTGAATTTTGGCATTCCAGTCCTTGTCAATCTCCTCAACTTCCAACGACTCACCGGCCTTAAGCCCCTTCCTGAAGTCTTTCGTCTTCTTCAGATGCTTTATATCGAATGGAAACTCGAAGGTCTTGACGCTTCCGTGCATGCTAACGACTTTTGAAATTTTGATCTTATCGACCATGCTCACTGCTTCTTGAACCCGCTTTTTTATGGCGCACCACTTACGGTGCCACGATGGTGTTTCGAATTCCACGAAGCCGCGGGCCTCTGACTGCAGCTCAATTGCTGTTCCTTCTTTAGCACCTTTCGCTGGTTTGCCTTTCGATCCTTTGTGAAGGAAGCGGCTGTGTTTCGGTTTTTTGGTAGGGCCGAACTTGCGGGGTAGTTTTTTCCTCTTTTTGCCTCCGGTCCTCCAGACCACATTTCTGGTCTGGAACTCAAACTTCATCGCCCGCTGGATTGTCGGGCGCATACTATGCGTGGCGGACGGACCAACAGCGAGGGAGGCAGGAGCCATTTGATTGCCGCTGTTTCGACCGAAGGGTATCCTTTGCAGCGCTCTCACCCCCATCACGTCAGCTTCTCGCTCTAAGCCCGCATCATTATTAATCGATACCCCCTTCGCCTGTATCGTGGGCTTCACACGCCCCTGCATCTGTTGAACCGCATGCCAACCTTCATGCGGCAGATGCTTCTCTTGACCCGGACCCACGTGGATGTCTTGGCCTTGCGTATACGCCAACGCATTGAGTCGGGAAGGTTTGGAGGAGTTTTTATGGACCCGCACACCTGAGAGATCCATACCGGAGAGATGTTCCAGACCCTCCTTTAGGGAACCGGGAACGCCTGTGCGGTCCTCTGCATCACCCATGTCTTCTTGCAGCTGATCCAGCGTTCCGTTGGGGGTGAATTTGCCCTGCAGCACCTCTTCTTCCTGTCTCTGCAATAGACCGCCATCAGCGGGTTTGGCCTGAATCGGTTCCTCTTCTTCCTTCTCTTCAGGTTCTATCTGTCGTTGGACAAGTGGTGTAATCTGGTCGGCAATGGGCTTTGTCTGGAGGATTTCTTCTTTCTCGTCTTCCTCGATCTGACGCTGCACTTTTGGTTCCGGCATCCGCATCACCTGGTCGGCGACGCGGTCCGCTTCCTGCTCATATTTGTCGTTAGGTTGTCCAATCTTGAGCTTGGGCTGGATTCCAGTCGCGCACCGGGGACAACCGCCGTCGCAGGGGCAGGTGGACGCGCGCTGGAGAGTCAGGTTATCGGAATAAGATGAGGTCATGTCGATTGCCGCCGAAACTGCCGGTCGATGATAGGCGGCCTGCTTGCCGGCAAACGCAATATCCGATTGCTTCTTTTTTGCCATCTTTCTCATAATTTCATCGCCCGGTTTTCGCCATCAACCAGCATAAAACAATCCATTGAAAAACACCGAGCCAGGCGATAATCAATGCCGTCAGAAAATAATCCAGCAAGCTCCATGACGATTCTATGAATCTCGGTCTGTAGACGGCAACCAACGCGAATGCCGCCCAATGACAGAAACAATACCCGCAGGACAATAATTCGCCCCAAAAACCGCTTTTCTGTTTCAACCATTCCCGAAACCTCATAAAAAGTTTGGTTTCGGTAATGGTGAATGAAACCGACGCTGACACGAATGAGAAGTAAATTACCTCTTTCATACTTTGCCCGTATCTTATGGTTTCAGCCTATTGACAATCACCTGCATCCGGTACTGCAATGAGCCACCGGACGGAGCATGTATTTTTTCGACCAGATACTTGAGCTCATAGGTCCCTCCTTTTCCCGTAATTGTTCTTGATCATCATCTTATATTATTCTTGATATTTCATCAATAGCTTTAGCATAAGCCGACGCCAATCCCTCCATGTCCACCTGCGCTTTCGCCAGGTCCGGGTCGTTATCGATAAAAAACGGCTCAGCGATGACACAAGGTTTATGCGTATAGCGTAACAGATACCCGCCCCTGTCTTCAGCGGTCTTCGGTTTAATGCCTCTTTCGGGCAGTTCTAGAAACTCCACCAGATGCTTCAGGAGTATCCGGGCCATCTTTTGGCCTTTTGACGATTTGTGGTAATAAAGAACCTCAGTTCCGGATACGGCAGCATTAAAGGCATTACAATGAAGACTGATAATGAAATCCGGTTTCAGCGCGTTGATATCATCCGGGAGCAGGATATAGGTGCGCCGGTAAACCCTCTGGATATCTGTGTTTTCCACCTTTCTTTCGATTCGAAGCGCCAGATCATCATTGAAGTCAAATTCATAGAGGTTTTGATTTTTGTTATGCGCTCCGGGACTTTTCTTTTTATGACCGATAACAAGGGCGCAAAGTTTTTTCATTTTGATCCACCGTTTACCATTAGATTGATTAGTTTTCTACTTTCTTCATTTACCGCCGGGCCGACCTGAATTTCGAACCTCCGCATCATTTTAGCGCTTCTGGACAGGGGTCCCGGGACTTATTGCGCGAGGCCGGATTTTGCGTTTGAGTTTGGTGGCCTTTTTATTTGTGGGAACTTTATCAAGCGCCATGTTGACAAATTTCAAAGCTTCGGTAGTATCGCGCGGGGCCGTCGCACGTTGGCGCTGGGCCGGGATGGAGGTAAAGGCTGCCTTCTTGGGCTGTGCGAAGGTTCGCTGGCTCATGGCTTCAGTCCTTTATATGTCACCTGCGCCACCGATATACTCAATCCAAATCCGGATAACTAAGTAATACTCACGATCGACTACAGGACGAGCAGTTCTCTGTTCGATGTAGGTTTAGCTGATTACGCCGTCTTCGAAGTTCATCGCAAAGATGGGCACGGCTACTCCACATTGCTTCACCGATAGCTACTGCTGCCGCGTCCTTAGGGTCATCTGTCCACCGACCAGGCTGTACAACACCAGCGGCGAAATGGAGAACCCATGACCTGAGGTTGCCTGCCCTACCAATCCAGCCAAAGTGTATATTGCCAGGTACATCGTAGTTAAAACACATGCCACACATCGTAACGGTTAGATCACAGTCGGTCGTCGGACATTTACGTCCAGCGCTCGCCCGCCACCACTTCTGATTGCTCTTGAAGTCCCAAGGGCCTCCCCGGCGGACCAGTAATGCAAATGCGCGGAGAGCGGCAGCCGTCCATCCAATGTTAAGGAATGGAACATACCGAGGCCATTTAGTCTGCATTTTCTTAATGACCGGGTGGTTGCGGTTGGTATTCATTTGATTAATCAACCACTGCGTGATGTCAGGGCCGCAGTGCCTACGGGTGACCTTAACATCTTCTGCGGGGAAGGTGAATTCTTGGCGAAATTCTATCATGACTCCCCGATTCTTGGCCCGATTCGCAACACTATTATTATCGGTATTGGTTACATACTCGCCTAAGCCTTTCATGCCCCGAAAGGTCACCCGAGAATGCGCGCCTAGTCCCAGTAACCTCTCAACCCGTTCCGCCCGGCCGTGGCGCAGATGTGTATTAAGCCTGTCGTTTCCAACACAGTCGCTATAACCAATGATACGCAACCGATAAGAATCGTCGGATTCGAAGGTACTCAGCCAGGACTTCAACAATGGCTCATTCTGAGTGGAACGTTTTACACTGCGCCAATTAACACCAAAGTCGGAAATTAACAGGTAGCCGGGTGCGTGTAAGGTCACGTCAGGGCTTACGTGTCCCGTAGAGGTTCGCGAAGTCCGTACCTCGCCCGGTTCATAGCCTGGACAGTCGGCTTTATCCGACGGCATGCTTTGGAGGCGTCCGGTCAGGCCCTTCTGCTGCACCACATGCGCCAACTCATGCCCCAGTAGTTTCTTTGTCCCGGTGGTTCCGGGTGAATACTGTCCCGCTCCGAACACGACGTTTTTTCCTAATGTAAATGCCCTTGCATTAACCGACCGCGTGGCTTCAGCGGCTTGTGAACCTGTATGCACCCTCACGCCGCTGAAGTCATGGCCGAATCTCGGCTCGAAGAAATTGCGCACCGAACGGGGCAAAGGCCGGCCGCCGCCTTTCATGGAATTAATTCGAGCCTGCAAACCGGGTCCAACATGAGCGGTTTGTCCGCTTGCTTGCTTGGCCTGTATCGGTTCTTCCTCCTCCTCCTCCTCGGGCTCAACCTGCCTCTGTATCAAAGGAGTAATTGCTTCGGCTATCGGCTTTGGTTGGATCGTTTCCTCTTCGGTTTCCATATCCCCGCACGAGGGACCATTTGCGAATGGTCACGTCGGTTTTCGCTGGATTGTCGGGTCCGGCATCCGCATCACCTGCTCGGCGACACGATCCGCTTCCTGCTCGTATTTGTCGTTAGGCTGACCTATCTTGAGCTTCGGTTGGATGGCAGGCGCGCACCGAGGACAGCCTCCTTCGCAGGGGCAACTCGTCGCGGTCTGAATTATCGGCGCCGGGGATGTATAATAGGCCCTCTGCGGAGCATCTGAAGGGATATTAGTACGCCCGCGCGCGCTCCGACTTTCCTTTTCCGAAGACCGTTTATGAACAGCGATAGATGACATAGAGCGAGATTACCTCCTCCCTTTTCTTGACTTTTATCTCCGGCCTTTCTTCAGAACAGAAAGAGCGCTTTTTCGCAGGAGATCGGCCCGAACATCCCCCAGGGCGGCCTTGATCCGGGCATCATCCGAACCGGCAAGATCCCGAATGTTCTTGATTCCGGCTTTTTTCAATTTAGCCTCGGCTCGGGGACCGATACCCTTAACCTTCTTAAGATCCGTTTCGGCCGCCTCATTTACGCTTTTGTCTGTAGGTTTTTTCTTTTTTACAGGAGTAACACGGATCGGGCGCTCAAATATCTTCCGACGATCGACCATTACCTCCGCGAGAGTTCCGGCGCCCGAAGCGAGCTTGAGGGGGTCTTTTTCACTATGAATAGTCCTGCCGTCCTCGGTCTCTATCTTGAGAATCAATCCTTTTTTGGCGGCCTCCTCGATTTTACCGGCGTCCTCGGGTTCCACTACAAAAGCATAATATCCGAATCTATCGGTTCGGGTTTTGAGCCCCGGCACGGCTAATTTTCCCTTCAAGTCCACCAGGGAAACGTCGAGATCGCTCAGACCGCATCGATCATCGTCGGTAATCCGTCCCTGCTGGACGATAACGCCTTTATCGGTCGGCGCCAGATCGAGGCTTTTGATCTGGATCTGCGCCTCCAGGTTCTTGACCACGGCTATATTATGTAAGCGCCGGGTGACCAGCCTGTTCACCCGAGGATCTTTTTCCCCTTTTTTCCTTTTGAGTCGCCTCGCCTCCAGCCCCAGAAGAGTGGTCAGGGCCGATTGCTTTTGTTTGATCTCCTTCAGAGCGTTTAATTCCGCCCCGATTACTTTTCTCTTTGCGTCACCGATTTCCTCGACGAAGCGGTTAAAGCGGGTTTTTCCTGGCATCTTTATTAACCTCCGAAATTGATAACTCCATTAAGATCCAATTCTGCGATCGCCGCCCGTAGTATCTTACATATACTCTGATTCAATTCAAAATTGCCAGAGTACCCCTCTAACCCGGAAGGACCGTAATTCTTTGCTATTATACAGTTATCCCCCTGATTATTCGTTGTGATGTTCAAACAATTGCTGATACTAAACAGCGAAATTCCCAACGCTATTTCCTGTCCAGGCCCTTCCTTGAAACGCGAATCGCTTGCCCTGAGCGTCCCCGCCATAAGCAACGTATTCACGACCAAGCCGTGCCCTGACGATAGTATTAGACCTCGCCCGAGAGCATCGGATTGATTCCCGTCGAAACCAAGATCGTCCTTTGTACAGATTATCTGTGATATGAAGCTTTCCGCTTCAAATCCGAGCTTGGTTTGATTGCCGTTAAACAGAATATTGCCATCGGGTATGCGCTGCATATTCAGTCGAAATCGCGCCCGATCGCTGGGTTGTATCCTAATAGCCGCCCTCACTGATCTATTATTCTCGGCCGGTTCAGTCGACGTATCCGTTTCGGTCGGTCTCATATCCGACGAGGTTGCCATTAAACCAAAATCAGACATCGCGCCGGTAACCTCGGCAGTACGGGGACGTTCCATTCCGCCGAGATTTAGAATTAAAACTGATCCCGCCAAACGATTCAATCCATCGGGCCCCGTGAGTCGGCTATTAAGGTAATTATTCTGCACGGAGACCGGCCCCAGTGCGATAATCGTCAGGGCATTTCCAACGGGCTGATCGACCCGGTTACCGTGAATTCGCACAGCGGGCAGGCCGACCGATGAAATTTCCTTCGGCTCCAATAAAAAACCAAGAAGGGAAAACGCGGAAGCGCCCATAACAATTCCACCCCGGTTACCGGTAAGTAGATCATCGTTGTCGTCTGCCAGTACCGGGCCGTTATTCGCAACGAAATTGTGGGATATTTCAATCTGTTCCCCAAGAATAACAAAAATTCCGCAAGTTGGATTTACATGGCTGGTTCCGTTGTCCTCGATACGATTTTCGCAAATTGACAATCCCTCGCACATGCCGAGAGAAATTCCGCCAAGGCCCCTGATTTTTGCCTCGGCCCGGATTCCCGCTTCAAAATCATTCTGGAGACAATCGGTTATGCCGTTCCGATGAATACGCAGGCCGATAACCGGCGTGCCCAATAGCATCAGGATAAGCGACAAGAAATCGTATTTCGCTCGACGCATATTCAAAGCGAGACCGGCAAAGGATGAGACCCCTTCCCGAACTATCCGGGGCAGTCCGATACCCGAAAGTCCCATCCCGTTGATCTCATTGCCTTCAATATTGATATCATACAGAAACGCCAGGACGCTTTCAAATCCGGTATCTTCCTGTTCTCTCCTTTCTACTGTTATAACATGATAATTAATAATATTACCTGGAATACCCGGGATAGAATCCAGATATTCTATGTTAATGATTCTCCAATCGGGATTATCAAGGCTGATTCGATATGTTCGGGAATATATATATTCTTCCAGGCTAAAACTACCATCATCTTCAACGCCGACATACTTTGGATCTGGCCCGTGTAGAATAAAGGAAGTACCGGATTCCAATGCTTCATCCGTTTTTACGTATCCACGAAATCTGTTCCGCCTTACATCAACGGTGAATTCTTCCTCTTCACCTATATCATCTTCCATTTCGGATAAATCAGGTAATGTACCCAGCGTAATCCCATTTCCCGCTCCACCCATAATCCGGTTATCCAGAGCGGCTATACGTTCAGAACCGCCCGCGATTTGTATACCTCCCAGGGCTTCATATTTTCTCGCGGGTTTGAACAGGTACATCATATTCCACATAACATGAACATACGCTAAAAAAACCAAACGTCCTTTATACAGTTTCTCGACATCCGCGCAGGGATCTTCAGGAATTGGGGTTATGTCATCCCCGGTATCATCCGGTATGTTCGGAATCTCTTTATAGGGGTGGACTGTCAATTCATTTCGCTCCACACAACTGTCCTCTGCGAGAATAAATATCCCGACACCTGCCCCTGTTTTATCAACCATTTTTATTTTATTTTTATAAATGTTTATGTTGCTTCCACCTTTAACTCGAACCGCGTTATCAAAAGCGAGGATTTTATTTTCCCTTATATCGATTTTTCTTAACTTCCCCTCGTCGGCCTCCATGAGTAAAACGGCGGTCCCGCTGAACGTTGTGATTTCCATGTTTTCAATGACGATGCCGCTCGAATTTTCAATATGAAATACCGGCTCGTATCTTCCGTTTTCTCTCGGAATAACTTTTGAATACTGCTGACAGCCGCGAATCGTAATATTACTCCTATTTTCAAGTACGACGTTGGCTTCGTGTATCCCAGGCAAAAGACATATTTCTCCGCCGGAATCGGGAAGATGCGTCAACGCCTCCTCGATGGAATCAAAATCACCATGGCTGTGAACACCGTCGCCGACTCGATAGGAACAACATACTTGAAGCTGCGTTAAGGGATAAAACACGCGGCGACAATCATCGATCTTAACGGCCGTCGATTCATCAGTGTTATTTCCCCAATGGAGAATTGCCAGGGGGACCCGGTGGTATTCGATACCGTCCGGCGGCATGTTAGCGATCAATATTTCCTTATTGGCTATCTGCCCGGCTCGAACGGAAAAGGTCCAATAATCGCCGGGCCGGTAATTTACGGACGAGCCGGGCGAGAACTTCAGATTGATACCATCCCGGAGTTCAGTTACCGAGGAAAAATCGGAGATCGGCCGGATACCGTTCCAGAGACGGAAAAATACGTTACCGGACGGAGGAGTAGTTTCGCTATAGCGTTCGGTCGCGACCTTCACCTTCAGGATGTCGCCATCGAGAGAAACATCGGCCCCGTAAATTACCCGGCATCTCCCTTGATCGTATTTCACGATCTCCATATAATATTCAGTCAGACCACAGGTCTTGATCGCCTGGTCGTTGGCGGTAATCGTCAATTCTGCCTCGAAATTTTCCTTCTTGAAATCTCCTCGACCAGTCGGCGTGCCGTTAAACTGAGACCACTTGAACCAGACATCGTTACTATCGTTACTATCGCTACTATCGTTACTATCGTTGACCCGGGCGATTTCTATCCGGTAAAGGTTGTGCTCAAAACCGGTATATCCCCCGCCGGCGGCCTGGGGGCATGGCTCCGGTGTTTCCAGAGGTTCTTTGAGAGTTACCGTCAGGCGACCCTTTGTTAGGCAATCATCCTGCAGTTTTTCCCGGATATTCTCGCAACTATCCCCCGGCTTCAGCCTTAACAGCCGGAAATTCACAGCCGTGCTGATCCGTTCGGTGGTATCAACGCCACCGAGGGCCGGTTCGATCAATTCGCGCGGCGCCTGGAAACCGTTGATCGTTTCGCGCCATACTTCCAGCACCACCGCATCCCGTACACCCAGCCCTATCGGCGCTTCCAACGACATATCCTGAATAGGTGGTTCGAGGTAGGTCGCCCTGCGCTTAACGTCCAGAAATTTATCAATCGAATCGCACGGATCGAGAACCTCCTCCGAATTACCATCGTCATCCTTGTCGGCCTCCTCTATTGCCCCTAACTGCCAATCAAGCCGATCAGTTAGACAGGCCATTATACCATCCGCCCAGATCGTCCCCGGCCTCAAAGTAAGCGTAATCAGCTCAACGCAGTCCGGTTCCGTGCGGGTAGCGCTTAAAACCTCAAAACCGTTTCGGGCCGCGGCCGGCACCGCGGCCACGTTCGATCCCATAATATCGCGCCCGGCCCTGTCCCGCCAGTTATTGATTATACGAGCCTGTTCATTCCAATCGCTATCGAGCAAAACTCTGCCCTGTTGATGCAAGACTCCGTCAACGTTGCATTCGGGACCGGGTCTCCATTTGGAAAAATCGCCTTTCATAATCTATCTCCTTATGTGACCGGTATCAGCAAGGGCCTTACGCCAATCGGCATAAACTCGCGATAACGAATCTGAATGTTTCTCCATTTGTGGGCTTCCAGCAAAAAACCATAAGCGCCCATCTGATCGCCTAATTTGAACATCTTTTCGCCAGCCGCCGTTATTGTATAACCGGTATCGCCCGGGCCGGAGAACCCTTCGGGGATAAAATCGAGTTCCGTACGAAACGGGCCATCCTCTCTGATACGAACATCGCACGATAAAGCCAACTGTCCATAGGCCGGGTTACCGAACTCCTCCGCGACAAACCGAAGCACAGCCTCGGTGCCAAAAACGGATGCATGCAGTTGCGGCGGCGAATCTTTTATATTTTGCAGATAGCTGAATTTTATACATCCCCTTTGATTGTTATGCGCCTGTACCGAATGCACGAATATGCCGCCGCTTCCGAAGATGCTCTCCACCCGTGTTCGGCCGAAAACGGTAAGACCGTTGAACTGAGTGGGCGGACCCCATTCAATCGACGGATTCGATCCTGAATTAGAGATCGCAATTCCGGCAGACGCCGGGTCGTCGGAAACACCAGAACCGGCGTCAATTATCACGTCGTTGAGTGTCAATTTGTAGTCGGCGGCGATCAGCAGAGGACCGACGATGGTTCGCTGAAGAAATATCTCGGGCGTTTGATCAAATTTATCTTCTTCCTCGTCCGCATCGAATCCGTAATTTTCGGACAGTGATATTGCTGTCCGGATCGGGGCGCGAGTAGCTTTATCCAGACGATACCCACCGGGATCGAGTATGCAGTCTATGATTTCGAGTCGGTTCAAAGCCGCCCTCGCTATCAAAGGCTCCGAAGGGTCATTATTGGTTAAATAGATTCCTTCCAGCCGAACCGTCGGGTACATCAGCTCCGAATCGATAACGCCGACGTTTTTTGTTCTGAAACGAAGCGGCCGGGCCAGTCTGATAACCGGGCGACAATTATCGGCCGCCCTGATAATCAGCGAATGATTCAACTGCAAACTCGGAACGCCTTGTTCGGTTTTAACGCCTGAGACAGAGCCGATATCCAGATCATGCGTGTAACTATCGTTAATCTCAATAGCGATTGCCTCCGGCGAGTCGCCGATATCCTGTAAGGCCAGGGCAAGATCAAACGCGGGGTCGGCGGCAAGATCGACGATTATCTTTTTGACCGGCGCTCCGCTAAAAGTTTCCGGCGTCGAAGGCCTTGATTTCGGGTGAGCTCCGACAGGCCCCACCGCTCCGTAAGTGTATGTAACAAGCAAATGCTCGGTTAAGGCCTTTGCGCCGGCTTCCGTTTCGACGCCTAAAACCACTCTACCCAGAACGGGATCGATAGCGATCTCCTTGTCTTTCAACGGGGGATAGATGTTTTTTTCCCAGGCGCATAAATCAGCGCCCCGGAATTTCCATTTATCGAGGAGGAAATAAGACTCGGGAATATGAAGAATCAAACCGACCTCCGATATATCAACGGATTCCATCGATGGGTCGGTCGGATTGTATAGGTCAACGGCAACATAAGCCTCGGGGTTTCCCGCCTCGGAATCGTCGCAGAGCCGTGGCGTTGGAATGGGTCCAGGGACTTGATCCACCCGGGTTATGACAGCCGGTTTACGGTTCGGATCAAACCTGTGAGTGTTGAACAGCCGGACCGGCTCGGCCAGAGGATGCATGTGAAAACGGACAATTCTCTCGGCGGCCTTGGGATAAACGGCAGGGTTGATTGACGCATCCCGCAGATGGCCGCCGTCGGGTCCGTCGGAGACGGGTTGCGAGCCTGTTACACGATATGCTTTCAGCCGCCAGAGAAAAATAGCCAGATTGGGCAGATTATACTGAACAGTAGTACATGCTTCGGGCTTCAGATTGGCCGTATGAGCAAACGGATCGAAAGGAGAATTCAGCAAACTCAACATGGCCGGATCTCTTAGTGTTACGGTGCCGCCGCGGACAACGGTATATAATGAAGGGATCGATTGGTTGGACGCCTCCGGGGCCGGAGCCGAATAGGGCGGTTTTCCTCCCCTGTCCGGCCGTTGGTGATTGAGATGTTGGTTCCAGACCATATTTTCCTTCAACTCCGCGCAATGGACGCCCCATTGCGTAAGGTTATAAGTAAGAAGTTCAATGGCGCCGATAGTTCCTTTTCTGCGCCGCATCGCGATAGTATCGGCTACATCGGCCCTGAGCGTCCACGGAGAGCCGCTCAGATGCGATGTACCGAGAAGATCCCCGATATATGGTATTACCCAATCGTCGCAGGTTTCTATAAAAAGATCATCATACAGCGACTCAATATTCTCGTGGATTTCGCCGAACACCGATTCGACCAATTCAAGATAGGCCCGCAACTGACCGGCAGGTTTCTGTTCCTCGTCCCGGATTCGATAGATTTCGGGCAAACGGTCGTATAGCGGGACGCGCTTTTTAGCCATTACTACACTCCCCGGTCGGCATCGCAGCCGCCGCAACGAGAGATAAATGATCGCCTGATAGGGTCAACACTTCTGCCGCGATATCGCGCTGCTGTTTGTCCTGAATTTCAAATTTGAGAAAAGCTCTTGACTGACCGGCAGGTTTCTGCTCCTCGTCCCGGATGCGATAGATTTCGGGCAGACGGTCGTATAGTGGAACGCGCATTTCAGCCATCACTTCACTCCCCAATCGAGATCGCAGCCGCCGCAACGAGGGAAAAATTTCGCCTGACAGGGTCAACACTTCGGCCTCGATATCGCTCCGCTGTTTGTCCAGAATTTCAAATTTGGTTACATCGGCCCAGAGTACGCCCTTTACATTCTGGACCGTTCCCGCGATCCTGGTTGCGTATTCCCTCTGACCGAATTCCCGTCGGTTTATATCAAATAGCCCCTCGGACCCGTCGATACCGTCGCCTTCCTCGCCGCTGACCCCAAGGGCCTCCTTGATATCTTTTTCGACGGACTCGGCAAGATAGGATGGGTCCAGACCGTACGTAACGTGAAGGCTGACATCTCTGAGTTTCCCAGGTACTATCTCGATTGGATATCGTCGAGCCCCCCGACAAAAATCGTAACCGCTCAGAATATCCCCCACCTCCTTAGCATCCTTATCGGCGCCGGTCTCCATAAGAACGGTGATCTTTATGCTCGGTATATTACCCGTCAAGCCCCAGACCGCTTTTGCCTTCGATACACCGGAAATGGCCAGGGCCTCGCTCTCGAAATCCTTCAAACTGACGAGTCGACCGAGACTCTGTATTTTCCCCGGAGCCGCCTGTCTGGCATTATCCCCGGTCTCCGCCTCGTTTCCGCCCGACGCTTTATCCGGAAGATAAATCTTATCGAGCTTTTTAAGTTTATCGCCGGCCTGAACGTTTGTATCTTTCTTGAGAGCGCCGTGTGCTCCGACGCCCGTGCGGTATTTCGCGACCACGTTCCCCACGCCCGATGGCAACCGCCGCCCGGTTTTGCCGTCGCCGAATTGTACCCAGCCGTCGCCTTCGGCATCCTCCCGAACTATATATATCTGCTCGTCAAATTCATGTCCGAAAAACGACGGCACCCGGGTCCACTTGATAGTATCTACCCGAATTTCCAATTCGGGCGCCTCGGGAGGTGTCGCAGACAACGACAGATGATAGGTCAGCGGAGCTTTGGGAAGCTTAAACGTCTGGAAAATCTCACGACTATCGCCGTTGCCGAGTACCGCCTCCTTTTCGGTTTTGCCCTGGGTGGCGTCGACCAGATTACCGTAGACCGTAACATCAGGCTCGTCGGATAATGGAAAATTGTCGAGCTGAAAATCTACCGGTAATACATCCCCGAGAATCACCTTTCTAAATTTCTTTTTACCACGATCCGATAGTTCATTTTCACCTAATGTCCCTGTCGTTTCAAAGACGCTCCCGTCCTGCTTGGCAAATATCAGCCTTCTACTCATGAAATGTTCATATCCGGTGCCGTCATTGTAAAAATCGAGGGTTTGGCCGTCTGCCTCGAGATCGCTCTTGCGAACCGGCTTGAGAGTCAGTTTCTCGCCCACGGCTTCGTGGATGACCATCTTACGAATATCCGCTTCCATATATCGGACGCATTCGTTGTAGTTGCTTAAGTCATTTTCTAAATCAACTACCGCGGTAGGCCCGGTTAAAGAACCCCAGGTCATGGACTCCGACTTAAAGCTCTTTATTTTGCGTAACAAATACATCGTTGCTTCGTGCTGGTCGCCAATTCGAACAAATTCACCGCCGATTATCAGAAAGCCCCCCACAATCAGGTCATTAACGTCATTATCAAGCGGTAATTGTTTTCTTCCAAATGAACAAAATTCTATAGTATCGTTAGTATCCGTTATTGTAACGATCTCGTCGTCGAGTTTTCTGATATAATTGATCCTCAACTGTCCCGACGAATCATTGGGATTCACCATATACAATGGCGCGTTATGTCCGAAATGACGGAACGTACGGCCGAGTTTGTATGCGGCAATTTCGAACCGCCCCTTCCCGGGCGTCCAGTCCCCTTCAAGCGTCCAGTCCCATTCAAGCGTCCAGCTCCCTTCAATCGTCCAGTTCCCTTCAATTGTAATATTGGTGTGGTTGAATTTTTCCTCGACCTCTTTAATCACGACGATTTGAGTAGCGAAGATCTTGCTCGAAACAAATTTGATGAGTATCAATCGATCGCCTTCGGCCAGCGTCATTCCAGCCTCCTCCAGCGTTGCCGTCTCTATAGAAAATTCGGTCACCTCATTGTCGAATTTCCCGGTACTCATCGGACGATAAAGGCTGAATTTGCTCAGCGCCGGATAGGCGGTGGCCACCTTCACCGTCTCGAAATCCGCCGGCGTGTCCAATCCCTCAACCTGGGCTTTTACCGGGAATCCCGCGGGGATAACAACCGGATCATCCCCCTTGACCTCGAAGGCAAAGGTCGCTTTTCCTCCAACTGCGGGTGACAGACGATAGCCGATCAGGCGCACCAGATCGGCAACGTTCTCCCGCCATTGGGCCGTCCGCAAATAGGCCTCGTTGGCGTAAAGCTCCTGATAAAACGTCAGGATATCGCCAAGGATAGCAGCCCCTTCTATCAACGCGATTCCCGGATCGTGGGACAGCCGATGAGTCCATCCTCGCAAGACAGCGTCTTTATTCAAATTATGCAGTATCGACGCCCGGATATCGGTGTAGCTCCCGATCCGATAAGAGATATGCGGTAATCCCGGACGATTATAAATCATCTTCGGGAAGAGCCGCGGTCGGGGGCACTCGTGAAAACAATCCTGACTCAAGACCGTCCTCCTCTGACTACGAATTTGATCATCCCCGTTTCCATATGATCGGGATCGTTTTTTACCTGAATGATCTCCGTCGGACCTACCTCTATTCTGTCCGGAAGACCCGGCGTGGGTTCGTTGAACCTCTTCATCGTAACGGTTATCACATGATCGACACCCTCGATGATCTGAACCTGCCCGATAATCTGGCTTTTCCTGAGTCCCTGGCCGAACGTCCACAGGTCGGGATGAAAAAACGCCAGGCGACCGTCCAACGTCCACCCGTCCGAAAATTCCTGTTCGAGAAGATATTTGATATCCTCCGGCCAGAAATCCGGATGCAGGCACAGTTCGATCACTATATCCAGCGGCACTGGTCGCGGAGGCCGGATTTCCAGGTCTTCGCCGATCAATCTGACAGCATTCAGATGACCGGCAAGTTTTTCGCGAACCTCATCCGCAAGCTCCGATCCCCCCGAAAGGTCCGCGGTGATCCTCACGGTGCGCCAGCTTCCGGCCCAGGCGTATCCGGCATGCGCCCTCTGAACTTCGTCAAGCTCTTCGGCCCGCTCGACATAATCCTTAAGCGTTACGGCTCTCAACTGGCGTTGCAGATATGCTTCAGGTACCCGCCGGACAATTTCGGCCGGCAGTTCGGGCGTACGTCCGTTGGTTACGTCGAATGGGTTCCAGCACCCTTCGATCTGCAATTTACTTTTCTTATTACAGTAAGTAAGCTTATCGGCACCGATATTCCCGCTCAGCCCGCCACCTATCTGGTAAATGCACCTTACGACAGCTTTATCGGGAAGCTCTTTGCCGTTGATACCGTCACCGAATCGAATTAAACTGCGCATCAGTTCGTCGGTTTCGACAACGAAATGATCGCCCATTTCGCTGGTATCGTCGCTGTGGATCAAATTGACTACCTCGTCATATTTATCAACCACTTCGGGAGAAACGCTTATGGAAACTTCGAGAGTCGATATCGGAGGAATCACGCCTCCCGGATCGGTTTCACGATAGGCCAGGGGGCCTTCCGGCAATCTGCAAATTACGCTCCCCGACTTCGTTCGTTCATAATGATATTCAAGATTCCCGGAATCCGCCTGCTCCCCGGGATCTTTAAATACACACTGATATCTACGGCCGTGGTATACTCGAATCAGATTTCCATGGAACAGCGATACATCGTCCTTTTTGCCTTCGGGACAATCCACGCAAAAACAAAAGCGGCTCTTCAGAGCATCTTCGTCTCGCCATCGAACTCGAACCAGCCATTCATCCTCCAGCGGGTCATAGACTGTCTCCGCCGCCTGATCGCCGGATAACAATTCGAGTAATTGACGTTTGACGGGATCGGCTCCCGCCGGATTGCCGGTGGCCGGATCGCGCCACTCCTGCAGGAGCAGATGTTTCACAATCCCATTACGGACTTTATCCCGTATAAACTCCGCTACGGCCTTTTCGCCACCGGCTATCTTCAAATCGGCCTGAGTAGTCAACACATCAAGCGCCGGCTGGGAATCGCTCCAGGTATACAGCTTGACGTTGTTAATCAGGTCGTTCAAGTACCAGTCGGCAAAAACGACAAGATGATCGCCGTCCTCCGCAACCAGATAAATCTGCCTGTTATCCTCGTCAATAATTTCCCATATACTGCCCACCGCGCGCACGTTGACGGAAGTATTCGGCGATAGCTCAATCCCGTGCAATTTGAATTTGCTCTTAAAAGCCGTAGAAACACGAAGGTTGTCCAGCTCATTTTGATAGCTGTTACCCACGCAAAAAAGTCCCCGTGCCGTGAATATCGCCCGTTCCGAATCTTCAAAATCCTCTGTGGTGGCCGCCTGGAAATCGGGTTTCAGTTCGGATTCCATGCCAGCGGTTATTCTCAATGCCAGCCATGTGGATGCCCGGTTGCCTTGGTGAATATGGTAATCCATAAGACGGGCGTGGCGGGCAATAGAAACTCGTTTGCGTGAAGTTCCGAGATAAGCCTCGTTCATAACTCGATCCTGATAATCGCTCAACTCGTCGGCTGCTACGCTGAATAATTCGAGCAATACCTGGTCAAGATCGGCCTCGCTTGTCGGCTGCCAGCCGGGCACACGTTCGGACATCGCCGCCATCATGGTGTGGCGGAATGAATCGTAATCCTTGGCCAGATAATCGATGATCGGATTTTTTGGCGCTTCGGAAGACCGTTCCCATGCCGGTCGGCAATCGATATTAAAGCATCCCGGGCGGAACTTGAAATCCATCTCACTGAAAACCGGATCGATACGGGGGTATTTCAAGCCATTTATACCGAGCCTGTATGTGGAATAATCTCCGATCGGCATCACCGTCAATCGCAAAACGCTATCGGACGAAGATAGATCTAAAACTTCAACGACCCGCACCTGATCCTCGGCGGGACCCGCCTGGATCCTGAAGCCGCCGGTTATGGGAAACTGGTCATGGGCCTTACCGGGGAAGGCGGTAAAGTCGCTTATTATCAGACTGAAATAATTCCTGTTGAAAAAATGGACATCCAGAATAGCTTGATTAGGCTCGAGAGTAACCAGCGCCATTTCAATACCATTCAGATAATCCAGGCACTCCAGTATCTTGAATTTAACGCTATCTGAAAGACCGGAGACAGGTATGTTGAGTTTATATTGATCGCCGTCAGGATCATAAAAAGTCTTCAAATAGGTACGACATGGCTCGGCCAAACCGTCCAATCTGATTCGGTCAATTGCCATGGGAATCGTATATAATTCTCTGGCTCGTTTTTTTTGAGCTTCTTCTCTTATGACCGTCATCTCTACCCGCCGCTCCGTTGAAATCTCATGATTCTGCTGTCCTCGGTCCCTGCAATTCTATATTTTATCTCCACTTCGATTTTTTCGTTTTCTACGGTAACTTCGAGTTCCTCGAGCGCGATACGATGCCCCAGCCATCGAGATATGGCCCGGGTTAGAGTGGCCTTGGTCAGCCCCGCGGACGTTTCATCGATATTCTCGAATACCAGGCGCCGTACGCCCCCGCCGAAATCCGGTAAAAACGGTCGTTCGCCCGGGTTGGTCAAAATCAACTGGATTAATTCATCCCGGATATGTTCTTCCAATCCCGCCGTCGCCGCGGTCCGGCCATCCGCACCGATACGGAAGGGAAATGACAGGTGTCTCGGATAGTCTTTATTCATAATAGATCAATCCCTATTTTCCCGATACTTTCATCTGGGTAACAACAATATTCGCCACTCCCTGAATTGCGCCTTCGGCGCTGATACACTTGCCAATACTGGACTTTAAAAGAACCGGGGTCCCGTCAATCTTTACACTGGCCGCACCTGCCGCCCATTCGATTTTCACGCAGGGCGAATATTTCAGTACGATGAAAAACGGGCAACCGACCACCGGGAGAATATCCGATTCCAGCAGTGCCGTAGCGCCATCAGCGAGTACTTTGGTATTTGCTGTAATACAAGTGGCCTGCCCGCCATGAGGACACATTATCGTGCTGTTCATATTAAGGAAATTCCCCGGCATCACTTTACCTCGAGGGCATTATCATTAACGCTGACGCCGCTTGACGAGAGTACGATTTTTCCTTTTCCGCTTTTGATGGTGATGTCGTCGGAAGTTATGGTGATCTCTCCTCCGCCCGAGTGCAAAAGCTGAACCTTGCCGCCCTCGTCGTCTAAAATAAGTTTGTGCCCGCCGGTGGTGACCCACACACGCGAGGTCGGGCCGCCGTCTTCGGGCATTTCGCCGTTAGCCCACCAACACCCGGTCCAGATCGGGCGCGACGGATCGCCAGCCTCAAATTCTATCCAGACACCGTCATCCTTCTCCGGCAAGGCCACCAACCCGTGGTCTTTCCCGGCAAACGGAACCGACGGCAACGCCCATGGAGACTCATTATCTGCACCGTAAACCGCCGGTACTATAGCCTTGATATAGCCGAGATTCTCACCCTCGCCAACCTCATGCACAAGGCCGCGATATTTGCCGAAAAAGCGATTTCGCATAAATTCGGTCATCTCGACCGCCAGCGTTTCCATTTCGCTTTCAATCATCAGAAAACACTCCCGCCGGAATCGGCCGACCCGCCGCCCGACAACGACGACTCTGCATCCCGGCGACAATTAAAGGTTTGCTCGTATGTCGATCTCGTAAGAGTATGCGTTACTTTGGTAATCTGGTAATCGCCGCTGCGTTTATTTTTTCCCGCTTTCACCGTTACCAGACGATACGGCCGAAGCACGCCGCGATAACAGCCGAATATAGTCTTGCCCGATCCTTCATACGCAAATCCTGATCGGTTGGCTTCCGCCGCCACGGCCGCATCAAGGTAATCCGAACCCACCTGCCAGGGACTCAAAACCTGTTTGCCCGGCTCGCCACCGCTCTCCAGCGCCGCCTTATCTCCCAGAAATTCCCTGTCCTCGAAGCTGGCCGAAGCCGCAATAATGCTCTTGTCGGTTACATCTATGGTCGCCGCGGTCACCGACGACGGTCTTTCCGCATTTTCCCTGACTTCAAATGATTCGGCATTTCTTTCCGGCCCGATAAAGATAAGCTCCGGCAGCCGATCCGGTTTGGTCGGAAATGATTTGAAATAACCGACGCTTTTACCGGGACTGTCCCCGGGCAACACGTAAACATGTTTCCCGTGTCGTCGAGCCAGATGCCGCATAATCTGCATAGGGGTTTTCGATTGAATCTGACTATACGGCAAATTCGTCTGCGCCGACGGAGTAGAATCAACTTCAATATCGGAAATCTCGGCGCATTTTTCAAAAAGACCGGTAACTATTATATCGTCGTTCAGATCATCAAACCTGTCATGGACTTCATCACGGTTGAGATAGACGCTGTCGTCGCGGACAATTAATATCATTTTGCTTTCCCCGGGCTGAGAGCCCATGTCGATATCCTGCCCCACCACCGGTCCGTCAATCAGCGGGATGAACGATTTTCCATCGTTGTTGATTTCAATCCGCACCCGGGCAAAAGGCCTAACGACCTCGGCGTCCTCCTCATGCCACTTCCCATGCAGATCAAGACCGATAAGAATTTCAAGACGAGCCTCCCAGGCCATGTCCATTTCCTGCTCAACCGTAATCTGCTCTATCCGATCCAATTGTTCCCTGGAGGCAGATTTGTTGTTATAAAAAACTTTGAATTCTGCTTCGGCCATTATTGCTCCGGTACTCGGATGACGCGATTTACCTCTTCCGTTAAATCCCGGGCCTGCAACTCGGTATTGGCGTCGGCGATGTGCCAGAACCTGGTCGCATCATTATATTTCCGAAAAGCCGTTAAATCAAGCCTGTCGCCTTCTTTGATGGTAACAGATTGGACGCTTGCCGCGCCAAATAAGGGCAGCCTGCGAAGGGTTACTGCCTTTACCTGTTGCCCCCCCGGCGTTTTAACATCAACCGTTTTCAATATGTAATATCTCGATTTTTCCAGAAACACGATACGCCTCCTAAAACGGTATCAGATCGATTGCCTGCGAGACGGTGTTGGCGAGATTCGCGACCGCCTGCGCGTCTTTGGCCAATTCCGAATATTCGCTGGCACCTTTGCCGACCATATCGTCAGAATGGGGATCCACTATTTTAACCGTCAGCCCCAGAGAAACTTCCGCAAGAACAGGATTAAGATTATGGTCGAATTCCTTTTCATCAATGCTCATCAAATCGATGGTAACCGGCAAAATCCTCGTCAACCCCCATATGAACAAGATTCGCGGATAATTCTCCCTGGCGATCAATTGAGTCGACTCCCCGGTGCCGCCGTTGGAAATGGCATCCCCGACGGCATCTATAGCCTGCCCGATAGCGCCGCTTATAGCCCCTACAGGACGAGCCATTTTCTCCAGCGCCGCCAGTTGAGGGCCGATCCCGACGGCGCGGGCAAGCACGTTATTGTCCTTGAGTTTATCAGCGGCGCTGAAATACGCCTTCAAATTAATCTTCTCCACCGGAACTTCGCCCGCCTGATCGGTCTCCCTGCTTCCGGAACCGCTCGGCCGCTGAGGAATCTCGATGCTGCGGGAAAGGCTTTCGGGGTTGAACTGAAAGATGACGACATTGGGAATCGGCCCCAGAAAATCGCTGCCGTATTCTATCAACGCTCCACGTAATAAATAGGACATCAATAATCCCCCTATTCGGTATGCCCCTTAACATTCGTCATAATCATATCGCCCAATCGGTCGGCTATTGTCCGACGTAATTCCCCGTGATCCGAGCCCGGTTGAATCCTTACCCTGCCGGCATCGACCTCCCCAACCGAATAAGATCGAGATCGATCCCGGAAAACCGGTTGCCGGGCCAGCCTATCCAACAACGCTTCTCCCAATCCATCCCCGCATAAACGGACTGTATCGGGGGATACACCTTTGAATCTGATTTCCAATCTTTTAATCTTGACCTGTGTCATTTTCTCGCTCCAGATCTTTCGCGATGCTCATATAAGCCCCGAAGTATTCCAGGCTGATCGAACGATTCAACTTGTCATATTCTCGCTTAACCGCCTTAATAACGGCCTCCATGGTCAAGCGGCCCTCAAATCCGTCCGGTATGTCCGTGACAATGTCTGCACTTTGCAGGCAAGCGTTGAAGACGATGGACCGAATATGTCCTCCGGTCAGCGGAAATTGCCTGGGAAGAAAAACAAAATCCAGCGAAGAACTGTCGACCTTCTCGGGTATGACCTGCCGCCAGATCTGCTCCCGTTGTCGCACCCCGGGATGAGGAAAATCAACTATATAACGTAACCGTCTGAGAAACGCCTCGTCGAGATCCTTTTTGCGATTTGTGGCTAAAATCGCCAGCCCCTTAAACCGTTCCATTCGATCCAGTAGATAGCTTATCTCGAGATTGGCGTACCGATCATGGGCATCCTTGACTTCCGTTCGACGGCCGAAAAGAGAATCGGCCTCGTCAAAAAACAGAATAACATCAAACGCTTCGGCCGCGTCAAATAGGGTTTTCAGATTCTTCTCGGTCTCTCCTATATATTTGTTTACTACCTGAGACAGATCGATGCGATACATGGGAAGGTTGAGGTTTATAGCCAATATTTCAGCAGCCATAGTTTTACCGGTGCCGGGAGATCCCGCGAAAAGAACCGAGATTCCGCTTTCGTTCCAGACTTTCGCGGTGCCCCATCCGTAATGGACTTTTGTCAGGGAACGCATCGCCTGCTCGATCTCTTCAAGTTGAAGATGTTGTTTGCGATGCAGGATTAGTTTTTCCTCGTCGAATCTCGGCACCACTCTCTGAGCAAGATCGCCGAGATCCATTCCCGCTTCCGTACGACAGGCCTCTACGAATCGATCCTTGGAAATGGTGCCCGACAACCCCTCTAATCGTTTGACAACGGCGTCTATGGTTTCCTTTTCGAAGCGAAAGCGACGGGAGGATTCCGAAATTGAGGCTTCCAGTCCGCCCGCTCTCCGACCCAAAGCTTTCGTCCAGTAAGCCAGCCGTTCATGGTAATCAAACCGGGGTGCTTCGACGACGGGCAGAAGAAGATGTTCGGGGAGACTTCCGAGTTTTTTACGATCGTTTACACTCAAGAATACAGTGATCGGGATCGATTGCGGCGGTAAAACCCTAATATCAGGCCGACGAGTATCGTCAAGCAGGACGCAGACGGCCGGTTGATTGAGATATAGATCGACGCCGCGCAGCCAGCACACAGCCGCCAGGGTGTCAAAATACTGTTTGTCCAACAACAGGTGCGGATCACCGATGAATCTAACAACCTTTCGCCCGGAACCTCGGGCAATTAAACCGGCCACGGTCTCGAAGCAGGCGCCTCTGGGTCCGCATACAGGAGCGATACGAAGGGCTCTCTTCGTGTTTGTCGAAAGATCGGACGCCGCCAGCCGAATACTGTCAGTCATCCGATCATTTTCGGAAGGGGATTCGGAAATCGGCTCGCATGACCGCAACGATGCCGAACCCGGATACAGAAGATGTTCGGCGACCTGCAGAGGAACGACAATCGGCGAATCCCAATTGAAAATCCCATCGCGATTCGCCCGCTGATTGTCATATCTTAATAATCCGGCATGAAATAATGGATGCACGGGGTCGGCCAAAGAAATAACTCGGTCGGGGAAATCCCAGAGTTTCTGTGCCAGAGCCAGGGTAGGAAACTTTCCGGCCGGGTCATTGAGACATGCGGCAATGACACTGCCGACAGCGTTATCGAATACGGAAGACAGGCCCAAGGCCAGAACGAATGCGGCTGTATTATCAAGATTCAATTCGTCGATAACCCAACCGAATGATCCCCGGACGCGGTTTTCTTCGGTTGGGCATGTTTCTTTTTCGATCTGGTCGGATAAATATCGAGCGGTAGGATCGGTTCTGAAAAAAGCGATTTTTTCTTCCTGGTAACGGCGTATATCCAGACTTGTTGAGGCTCTGTCTGTGAAAGCGGGCAGCGAACCCGAAGCCAACTCCCCTTGCCCGCCGCGCTCATGCCAACACCAGCATATTTCTCGCCGCAATCTGATTGTTACCTGATGCATCCAATACGCGGCCGTCGCGTCGTCAGGCTGTAAACCCGACGAAAAGGTTACGTTCGGGAGCTTCAGAATTCTCGTTGTCATTAAGGTATAAGCTCCACAATCGGGCTGTTTTTGGCCTGTTGACCGTCAACCCTGTAAATCAAGCGATAACTCCCGGAAGGTACTCCGTCCTTTTTAACTATTATTAATCTCCTCTTCGTTTGAGGAAATGCCGGCGGTGGATCTATATCTTCATCTCTAAATTTATCCAGCGCTTGAATCACCTCTCCCTCCTTATATAACGAGGCTATCACATAATCCTTGGCGGTCCCTAAAAGAGTGCCCGTTATATCTATAAAACCCTCTATGGGAGAATCAGTATCGCCGGGTTGAGAATAAACAAGCCCCCCGGAATCTGCCTCGTCCAATATAGGAAGAAGATTGCCGATTAAAAGATTGCTCGACCGCCGGCGCCCGTCAGGTAATGTCCGGTAAACAGAAACAGGATGGCTCCCGGCTGATATCACCTCACCGTTTGGTATTATACCGTCAATCGTGCACCTTAATTTATCCGGCTGCTGAAATGTTGCTGCCAATTCAACAGGTCCGTATTGAACAGTCAAGTCGCTTTGATCAAGGGCGTTACCCCTTATCTCGAGGATGTCACCCGGCTCCGCCATCACCGGATTTAACTTGGTAATTTCATGTCCCAAGGTGGGAATTACATCGATCTCGACACCGTGGGGCGATTCCTCAATGGGTGAAGCCGGAGTCGAAGTATAATCCACTCCGACCAGCAGGGAATGGGACGGTATCTCCTGAGTCCTGATCATCACCGGGCGAACCTGAAAGGCCATGGAAAATCTGTATATCTCGTCCGGCCCCTGCATCAACTTTGATAATAGATCTGACGACACTTCATCGAAAGTTATCTTTAACGCTTGAGGATTATCCCCTAAAGCAATCGCCGAAGACTGCGTCAGCGGTAAATAAGCCAGCTCCTGGAACGCCCGTATTCCTTCGCCCAGATAACCGTGGGCCTCAACAGTATCGGTAAATCCGTTGTCATCAAATGCCGTCATTATATATTTCAGAACAAGCCAGAGGGGAGGCTGTTCGCCCTCCGCCAGGGCGGTATTCCTTAAAGTAGGATCAAACTTCGCTTCATAAAGAAAGATGTTGATCTTCTTTTTAAATTCTTCGGTGATATTGCCAGCAGGAGGCTGCGGCCTGCCGATTCGCACCATATCTACAATACCGTTGCCTTCTCCGAATATCCTCCCAAGCCGCGTATTGATCTGGTCCCGTAAAAGCTCCGATACGCTTTGAATAGCTCTTCCTGTGTCTAAAATAGCCATGTTTTCTTTAACCTAACCGAATATAATGCCGGCCCAGGCGCGACCGCGCTTTGACCGTCGATTGCTTCTTTCCCTTCCCCGAGGGCAGCGGCGCGGGAGGCCGTCCCGGCGCCTCGGAGTTTTCGACCGTCAAACTTATGGTCCCTATGGAAACGTGGAGATCATTAATGCCTGTATCAGCTGTTGACACTTTGCCCCTCTCGGGTAGCAGAAACTTAAGGGAACTTTGTCCGGGCGCTTCCGAAAGCCCATACATCGACTCGTTAGACGCTTCATCTCCACTTATCGACCCCGCGGATTCGATGCCTTCATCAACATTTTTTCTCCCCGATTCGAAATCACTTTTTAATCCTTCAGCAACCCAGTTCCTCACATCCTTAAAGAAAATTTGTTCGGTTTTATTGTCAGCGGGCGGAACTCTTTTTTGAGACCGGCCGTCTGAACGGCGCTGCTCAGCGGGCAAATCAGTTTCTTCGGCCCGAATAATCGCAGCACTCGATAGCCGTAATCCGGGGCTCAGTTCCGAAGTATCCCTCTCTGCATCGGGCCTCGCATCACTGATCTTTTCCCCCTTCTCGAGTCGATGTTTAGCTGGCATCGTCGATTTACTTTCCGTTTTGCCTAATGAGGACTTATCCGGCGAAGATCGAGGCGGCTGTTCATTCGATCCTAACGGTCTTATCAATTCGGAGTTCTGCAAGGAAGCTCTTTGAACATTGGATTCCGATGAAGGGTGTGACTTTCCGCTATTTTTACCGGAGGAAATCCCCTCGGACGTATCCGTTTGGGGTCGAATTGATCTTGTTTTCTCAGAATGAATTGGCGCCGCCGTACCGCCTGTCTCCACAGCCTCTACCGACGATCCTGACGGACTAATCGATTCGGAGTTCTGCAACGAGGCTCTTTGAACATTGGATTCCGATGACGACGATGATCTTTCGACTTTTTTACCGGAGGACATCCCCTCGGACGTATCCGTTTGGGGTCGAATTGATCTCGTTTCCTCAGAATGAATTGGCGCCGCCTTGCCGCCTGTCTCGGTAGCCCTGGCCGACGATCCCGGCTCGACGCGCATGCCGGTATATGAGAAAAGCCTTCCCAGATAATCTGTCATTGTTTTCGTCCCCTGTCGATAAGCCCGAGATATTGCCGTCGGCGCCAGGGCGGGATCGAGAGAATCTGACATTCGCTCCAATGATAAACCGCGGCCATGATATGGATATCATAAAGCAACTTCTGCTGGGCCGACCGAAGTTTTTTTAATATCATACCCTCCAAATCGAACATATATTGATTTTTAAAGCCGCACCCAGGACAAATCACACCGACTGTCATTGCCGTAAGCGGGTCCTGCTCGCTTATAACGTTATTCAAAACGTCGATTGTATCATCGGAAACCTCGATACCGGAGTGGGAATCGTCGGACTGACCCGGGAGCATCAGGGTACGCGCCATGTAGCAGACTGCAGCCCGCTTATCGGAATACGATTTGGCCAGCCAATCCCGCTGATCGCTGCCGGTCGGTAAGCGAAACCGAGTTGTTTTATCTCTAACCGGAAGACTGATGGACTCGGAGACGTCGGCACGTTGCTGCAATTGAGCAACGTCCTCCTGATTAACGTCAAATTCCATCATCTCCGCGCATTTCTCTCCGGAACATTGGAACTTTACAGATAAAGCTGTCTGTCCGCCTGCGGTTGCAATGGCCGACAGGCATTCAATACGTTTCCCCACGGTTAGATCCCAGTAAAACGATTCATCCGGCTTGCCGGTGCCGCCGTTATGAGTACAGCATTGTAGTATTTGTGTCACCAGATGGGGCCGCGATGCCCCGCGGAAATCGATTCCCAAATCCTGCTTGAAATGCCCGAACGACCTGAGCATCAGCCCTCCCGCGGCATACCTCGAGCCGGTAGGTTCCGGAAGGTGCGGAAAAGGAACTAAATAGCCATCATTTAAGGACGACGACATATCGGGGCATATCTCCGCTCGTTTAGCCGACCGGAACAGGATCCGATTCCTTCGGCTCCTTCGTATCTATGTCACGGTCCCAACCTTCCATCTCGATCTTGATAGATTCGATAGCCACGGCATTGGCGTTGGCATCCAGATCGGGAACGGAGGTATACTCGCTGACCCAGCAATCGTAGAGGAAATACCGAAAGGCGACGTGTCCCTTTTCGTTCATCACCTCGAGAGTGAGGTCTTTTTTATAGTCGACCAGGTCCATCCCGGCATCCCCCGAATAAGGATGAACTTTGTTGGCCCACTCCTCGAATTCACGATCGTGGGTAACCCCTCTTTCCAGCGAAAAACCGTCATAGGTGGTGCGGCCCGGCGACTTGTGGTCAACGCTGTTTTCGCCGCCGCTTCGATGTTTGACAACGTCCGTCGTTCGCTTCAATGCCCCTACTTTGCTGACACCCAGGACCGGCTTATCGTCCATGATGATCCTGAACTTGTAGTTTTTATACGGATCATAACGGTGAACATTGGTTACAAAACCCTCAGCCATTTTGTATTCTCCTTCCTATGACAGATCACCTGCGATTTGCTGGATCTTAATGATAACGAACTCCGCCGGCTTCAACGGCGCGAAGCCCACCTCGATGTTGACAATACCGAGATCGCGATCCGATTGGGGAGTCGTCTCGGCGTCACATTTAACGTAGAATGCCTTATCCGGAGTGCTCCCCTGGAAGGCGCCCTGGCGGAACAGCCGCATCATGAAAGCCCCCAGGTTCATCCGGATCTTGGCCCAGAGCGGCTCGTCATTCGGCTCGAACACAACCCATTTAGTGCCCCGGAACAACGATTCCTCAAGAAACAGGGCCAGCCGCCTTACAGGTATGTATTTCCATTCGGAGGCCAGGATATCCTGACCTGCAAGAGTTCGACCTCCCCAATTTACTATTCCAACGCCACGGAATAATCTCAGGCAGTTTATTCCGACTGGATTCAAGCGGCCGTTCTCAGGATCAGTCATATCAACGCTAAGACCGGACACTCCTTTTAAACCGGCCTCCAGACCTGCGGCCGCCTTCCACACGCCCCGGCTGGAATCAATACGACTCATTATGCCCGCTATAGCGCCGCATGGCGCAAAATACTCAAGGTTGCCGTCCTGAAGCGGATCAGAGCAACGTATTCGCGGAAAAAAGATACCGGAATATTCACGCTCGATAGAGCCATAGGTGCCAATTCCAGCGAATGCATCTGCAATCGCATTCGTACCGGTCCAGGCATTAGGAGCATCCACAATTAAAAACGCTCGCTTCTTTTTGCACATCAAGGCCGCGGCCGTCAATGTAGCCATAAGGACATCTGTTCCCGATTCGCCGGGGGTCAAGGGAGGAATGCAAAGGATATTAAACAGGTCGACCTCTTCCAGAGCATTAATACCGGTTTTGTTACCCGGATCACCCTGAACATCTGAATCCTCAATAGCATCACCATCATGGCCACTAGTAATTTCGAACGCTGAATTCGCAACCTCGTCCGGTATGGCCGCTCCGATAATATCATCACCGCCACCGTCTTTCGCGATTCGAACTAGAGCGGATTTCTGATCGAGGATTTTCGCAACGTATCTCGGATTATTCTCGTCTATAGATACGTTCAAGAATTTCTCAAAAGCGCCGCTGCCACCTCGATTAGAACCGTCTTCAACTGTATCAGGATCGTCTAAAATCGTCAGATTGAATAGCGTGGCGCTATCAGGGCCGGATCTCACGTCATGATCAACTGTAACTATTAAATTTCTTCCCCAAGTCCCTTCACTGGCCGCAACAAGATTGGTTCCGGTAGCCAGGTCCAATGTGGCCGCAGCAGCAGCGGTCCCACCTGTCCGAGTTGCGACGCGGACTATTATGGCCTGGCTGCCCCCATTACTGAAAAATTGCTTTACGGCATAGCTCATCGTGCTCGGACGCCATAATCCTCCAAAAATCCGATGATAATCGGCGTATGAGAAAATCATCGTCGCTTTATCCATCGGACCCTTCCAAGCTCGCCCAATAAACGCTGTGATTGATGTGGACACCCCGGTGATGGTGTGTACCCCGCTGGGAACCTCCTCGATATAGACCCCGGGATAAGTTGGTGTTACTGGCATCGGATATCCTCCTTTCGATATCTACAATTTCTTTCTGTCATTGCAGTATTCAAGCCCGCCAAAAACCGGAGAGCAAACTTTCTCCGCAACCGCAACTTTTCGACCCGACGGATAAAACCAACCCGAATATCGGTCATGCGGTTGGCGGCCATGCGGTTCTTTTCACCTCTATCATAGGTCTCTAATACGCGCACATTATAATCGTTAACCAAATCATCAATCCTACCATAATGATCCTCATGATCATGAGTGCAGACGAAGGTATCGATTTGAGTGACGCCTTCTTCATCCATTGTCGCTTTAAAGTGTCCAAGGGGCCTCGAAGCCAAACAGCGCAAAGGACTATCTATTCTAGCCAGCCCACCATAGGCTGGTATTTTGGAAATATTCCCGGGGGGATGGGAAACTTTACCTAAAGAAAGAGCCCCATCCCAGTTTTGTCAAGGACTTTTTTTCGGAATCTTGGTTGCTGCCATCGCCCGCTCTTGAAGCCATCCATCCACAAAGGGATTTGGCTTTGTCTATGGCTGGGCTAATCCAAATGTGGTACAACTATTGTGAGCAGAGCAGGATCATCCCTATCGGACCTAATCAGATTTAGAGACAAATTCGAATATGGCCTCCTTATGACAACTACACGAATAAGATGCGGATTGTTGCCTGAGAACCACAATAAATCGCCATTACCTGGGCTTTGATCCCAGAGAGGCCATTACCTATCAATAACTTACAAAATTTGCTACAAATATGCTACAAGAATCGCGCTGGTGTTCTAGCTTAATTTCTAAAGCAGAGGAAACATGTTGACAACATCTGCTTAGCAGGCAGCTGTGCTGGCTACGGAAGTCTATGGAACACTGGACGTTATGCCGACTTTAAATCTTACTATGTCAATATTATGTCACAAAGTGATCCCAGATAATCCCACCTTATCCGGATTCAGGTGAGTTGAAAGGAAGCTACGCGGCGCCCCAGGATATGCCTCCCGCACCCCAGTCCATCCAACCTCAAACAAGTTGACTTTGGCTATGGCAGGACTAACTCAAAATGTGGTACAACTATTGGGAGCGGGACAGTTGACTCATTTTCTTTGTTTCCACAAAATCCTCAGCTTGAATTTTGTAAGAATAAGTCGCCCAGGAGGATCTGAAGCAGTTGGGGGGGGGCGAGTAGGGATGGGAGGCTTGCCTGAATTATGAAACGCTATTTATAGCCACAGGAATTCATATTATTTTATTTGCGGGAATTGTTAGGAGAAACTATATTAATACGCAATATAAAAACTTTTTCCTGTCTGGAGTGGTAGTTTGAAAGCAACAATATTAAATGGCTCTAACAAGGATGATAAGCTTATAGCTCACACGCACTCGGTTATTGTTGACGAGCTCACATCAAGCGGCTGGGGGGTTGAATCCTTTATCCTTCATGAAATGAAAATCGCATATTGCGTGGGTTGTTTCGAATGCTGGGTGAAGACTCCGGGTGAGTGCCGCTTCAATGATGATGGTCGTGAAATTGCCAGGCAATTTATTCAGAGCGATCTGGTTATAGTTCTCACACCGATTACTTTCGGTGGTTATTCCTCGAAGCTTAAGAAAGCGCTGGATCGCATTATCTGTGTGATTTCGCCTTTTTTTATGAAAGTTAATGGCGAGGTACATCATAAAAAACGCTACGACAAATACCCTCGTCTGCTGGGTGTAGGTGTGATGCCGCGGGAAGATAAGCAGAGCGAACAGATATTCACCACATTAGTCAAACGCAATTCCATAAACATGCATTCTCCTGCTCAGAAAGCAGCGATAATGATGAGAAACCGGGGGGCCGATACAATAAGACAGGATATACAATCATATTTTAGCCAACTTGGAGTATGATGATGAACCAGGCAAAACGAGTTCTACTTCTGATTGGCAGTGCCAAGCTAAATCGCAGTACATCGGAAGTGCTCGGAACCTATATTCTTGATCAGCTGGGCGAAAAAGGATTTGAATCGGAAACAATGTTCGCTCATAAAATATTGAAATCCAATACAGCAAAAAATGAACTGTTATCATCGATAAACAAAGCTGATCTTATTATTCTCGCTTTTCCGCTTTTCGTGGATTGCCTACCTTATCCAGTTATCAGCATGTTGGAATATATAGCCAAGAATCGATCCACAGGTAATCATTTTAACAAGCAGTCACTTGTATGTATCGTGAATTGCGGTTTTCCGGAAGCCCATCAAAACGACACTGCGGTCGCGATCTGCCGTCAATTTGCCCGGGAGACCGGCTTGGGCTGGTCTGGCGGTCTTGCCCTTGGCGCCGGTGAAGGAATCGCTGGTCGAGATCTATCAAAAGTTAAAAGGTTGGCTCGAAACGTGATCAAGTCGCTCGATCTGGCTATAGAAGCGCTGGCTGATAACAAGCCGGTATCCCAGAAAGCTATAGATTTGATGGCTAAACCCCTCATGCCTAAATGGATGTATTTCATTGGCGGTAGCTCGCGCTGGAAGCGTGAAGCAAAAGAGCATGGTGTCCGCGATATATTACTATCCCGGCCGTATCAAAGATAAATTGATTTTCTTCATCTGCCCCCACCCGATGCCTCCAACCTCAAACAAACTTGACTTTTGCTATGGCAGGACTGATTTAGAATGTGGTACAACTGTTGGGGGCAGGACAGTGTCGGGCGTTAATTGGACTGAATCAGGTACTTCAATATTCTTCTATGCTGGTTTTCCGTGAGTCTCACACGGCTGCGGTGCTCTTTCATTATTGCTGTCCAGGCGCTGTCCGTCTGGCTTTTTGGGTTCTGTAGCCTATGACAGGACTTGCAATAGGTCGACACCAAAGCGCTTCTGCTTTGCGTATCTCGTATGACGGCCTTAGATGAACATGAAGAAGCAACTAAGAGTATACCGGAGATCGCCAAAAGAGCGAGCAGTGATGACCCAGTCTCCCTCACAACGTAATCCCCATCAAGAGACGCGTCCAGTAATAATGAGTGATGAGATAGGCAACATTCCCACCAGTTAATTGAGTTCTTCTTACCATCTCTTCCTCCTATTATTCAACGACCCTCAAAATAGTGTCCAATCAGACCTTCTTTAGCATTTCCCTTTACAGATGCGCCTTTAGTCCGCATCATTGACCTCACTCGCAGCACGGACCCCAGAGCGTAACGCCCCCTCCATTAATCCGCTCAAAATGGAAGTGTGTTCGCCGGCGAAATGGATCCGCCCGTGAGACCGCTGCAGCGGCTCAAGGTAGCGAGTGACATCGCCAGGTCCTGGCCAGGAGATGGCCGCCAGGGCATTGGGATCTTCGCTCCAGGCCCACACTACGCCCTGTTCCTGGAACTGAGAGATCTCCGGATGAACTTTTTTCATGTGTCTAATGGTATGCTCTATAATCTCGCTATATGACTGTCTGCCAAGTTGGCGAGCTGACGGGCCGCGCACATGACTCTCCAGGATTGATCGTGTATTTGGTCCGCCTGCGACAGAGTAAGGCTGCCGCGCGACCTCCTGGATTGGTAGATCAGTGGTTGCGCTCCCGGTCACTCCTTCATCAAACCAGAAACCGCGACTCACCTGTATGAAGGTCCTGGTGACATCAAGATAGGGTAGGTTTGCAATAGCGGAGCGCTTATCGTCCGGCAGTTCCGGCTCAATTTGCACGTTCCTCAGCACGATGGCAGGGAGGGCACAGATTACTCGGTCGGCGTGAAAGCTTTCGTCACTATCGCCGTGACGGGTCATCACCTCGACCCCTGTATCGTTCTCCCGAATAGCAACAACTCTCACCCCGTAGCGGATACTATCGCTCAGCCGGTTTGCCATCTCGGTTGGGAGACGATCGTTACCTCCGGCAAGGACGAAGAAACGACCGCTCGTGAAAGGTCCGAAGTAAGCCCAAGCCGAAGTGAGTGCCGAACTCGTATCCATTCCCTGTCCGAACCACTGGGTATCCCGAATCAGATTGACTGCACCCGATGACGCTCCTTTCGCTCGCATATAATCACTGAACGTCATCTTGTCAAGGTCCCGAAAAGGCGATTGATTCCAAGCCTCAGGATCGGAAATCTCAGGCGGCAATGTCTCGAAAACGTACTTCATTAGGATTCCCATCGGACCAAGTTTCTGCTCCTCTTCCGTTAAATCGTATGGCCAGGTGGGCTGTTCGCCCGAGTCTATCGAGAAACGGCGTCCCTTTAAGTGATACAATGGCCGAAGGTCGGGTTGGCTGAAATCGGCCCGTTCAAGCTTCAAGGCATCGATATACCGATTAGCGTGCGTATAGCCCGCGGAGAAGAGAACAGCGCCAGCTTCTGCATGGAGATTGTCGTCGAAGAGAGACCTGAGGGTGTAAACACGCCCGCCGGGTCGAGACTGCGCCTCAAGAACGGTCACTTCGTGGCCGGCCTCCTTAAGTTCCCAGGTTGCCGCCAAACCGGCAAGGCCAGCTCCCAAGACCAGTACTCGCTTCGGTGGTCTCGATGTTTCTGTCAGCGCTTGTGCTACCAGCTTTCCGGGGAAGATCAGTCCAGCACCAACCGCACCCACTCCCATCGACACATGTTGCACAAACCGTCTTCTTGAAATGCCTTTGTGTTTGTTAGTATCCATAACGAACCTCGATTCTAGCGGCACAGTCTACTACCATTGCCGCAATTGCTGATCGTTTCATTAGATTAGTCCTCATTCATCAAACATTAACTTTTCTTCCTGTGTCGATGGTGAACCATATATCAACGCCGAAGTATCCAAACCAGCGCTCCGCCGGTCACAACACCAAGGACAACACCCCCCATTAGGATCATGCCGAGGTTGAGAATAGCATCAAATGGTCCAGTAAAGTTTGCGGAGGCCGTCCAAGCCGCCAGAGTCCAACCCGCGACACTGACAAGCACCCACCAGTTGGCTCTGTCGGAATGCGAACGCAGGATGCGTCGCTGCAACAAACCCACAAACAGACCGCAGATCGCAACGTCGAGTTGAAGTGAATGCAGACTGTCGAACTCACTCCAGGCTGCCGCGACGAGATCCTCCACCACGAATGGCACTCCCAATCCGATGACGGTTGCCAACACCCAGGGCCAGGTCGCACCGAGCCACTGTCGCGCCTGGCGTCCCTGGGCATACCCGATCCCCGCTCCCATGCCGATGCCGATTATGAAATCAGACCCCGGCATACCTATTAGGTCGCCGGCGGCCGAACCAAGGATAATGAGAACAAACCCGATCAGGTAACCAATAAAGGTGCCGCGCACCCACCGGGTGAAAAATTTCAAATCTACCTGGCTAAGTTCAGAGCTCATCGCGCGGGACTCCTGAAGGGTTTGGTTGCCCGCACCCAATTGTTATGGGAACGAATGAGCGGGTGTTGTCTTTGAAATCTCTCTGATTCATTGAACGATAATGTTTCCAGTTACAAACGCACGGCAAATCTGTGCCAAGTCATTGTATGAAACATAGCTCTACCAAGTCCATGATGCAACAAAAAAATACGACCTTCCATCTGACCTGCCCCCCATAAATCGGTGCAGTCTTAATCTGGTCTATTGCAGGCTCCGAAAGTTATCAGTCTCAAACAAGATTGAATTTTGCGATGGCAGGACTAGCTTAGAATATGGTATAATCATTGGAAGCAGATCAGTCTTATCAATCTTACGGAGGTTCAATGTGTCGAGGATTTATCAGGTTCAGACAGACGAAGATAGGAATCATGTCCGTGAGTTATTCTGGGAATATTTACAGGACGCAAATTCCAAGGTAAATGAGGAGTTTGAGGTTAACTTCGACATCAAGACAATGCTCGAGCAAGATATGCTTGATCTTGAGAAGTTCTACCCCCCAGATGGACGTCTCCTTTTGGCAGACTATGAGAATCAGGTAATTGGACTGGCGTGCATGCGGCGGATCCGAGATGATATTGCAGAGATAAAACGGATGTATGTCCGACCTGAGTTCCGAGGGAAGGGTATTGGGAAGGCATTATTAAAGCGCTTGCTTGCCGAGGCTGGTAATATAGGCTATCCAAAAGTTCGATTGGATAGTGCACGCTTCATGAAAGAGGCACAATCGCTGTATCGCTCCATGGGATTTCAAGAGATTGATCCATACCCTGAGAGTGAGATTCCCGAAGAGTTCCAGCCGAATTGGGTATTTATGGAGATTGACTTATAGGGTTCTGGTCACCCGCTCCAAAAGCCAAAAATCCCAAACAAACTTGACTTTCGCTATGGCAGGACTAACGTAAATGTGGTACAATAATTGGGGACAGGTCAATCGGCAAGGGAGGTTACGGTGGCA
>CBEUCH010000023.1:0-38435 GCA_965541585.1 uncultured bacterium
TAAGATATCCGGGCTGGTAGTGGAAAGGGAGGCGGCCTGTTCGCTCTATACGAACGTCAACCGGGGACTGATTTCCGATGATTTCACGAGGTTCGGAGTCGAGGTTATGCTCTCCGGCGTTGCCCTTTCCCTGGCCGAGGATATTCTGAAGGATGATGAGAAATGATGCTGAAGTCTTTTTCGCCCGACCTGATAGTCATTGAGGATTTTTCAATACCGGCGTAATTCGGGCGTTGTTCCTCGGCTTAATGGACCTTCCCCGGCAGATGGTCTCGGCCAATTAGATTCGAATTCCAGCTTTGAATGGTGAAGATGTGAAAAGAGACAGGTTCATATTCTTCGATAATATAAATACGACATTTCCCGATTCGGAGGTAATCAAGGTCATAAATAAGATTTTAGCCTCCCGACTCGGCAATCCATCATCTCATGTTCATTCGGCGGGTATCACGGCGGGCCGCATTATCGACGAAGCAAGGGAGAATGTATCGACCCTCATAAATGCGCCATCCGGATCTATAATATTTACATCCGGCGCCACGGAATCAAACAATCTGGCCATCACCGGGTTCTTGAAAGCTAACCCCGGCTACCAGCTTGCTGTCTCCGCCATAGAGCATTTCTCGATAATCAACCAGATTCGATTATTACAGAAAGCGGGGATACCGGCATTTCTGATAGACGTTGAAAAAAACGGATCTATCGATCTGAATTCCTTAGAGGAGATCGTGCGAAAGAAACAGACGCTCGTATCGATCAGTTATGCCAATCCCGAGATAGGCACTATACAGGATTTAAAATCAATTTCCGAAATCTGCCGTCGGCATGAAGGGATTTTACATTGCGACAGCACGGCAGCCGCCGGTCTTCTGGAAATCGACGTTGCAGACATGGGTATCGATCTTTTAACGCTCTCTGCACATAATATGTATGGCCCCACAGGCGTCGGGGCTCTCTATGTGGGTAAGAAAATCAATATTTCGCCGCTGTTTGCAGGCGGCAACCAGGAGGATGGGAAAAGGCCGGGCACCGAGAATATCCCCGGCATAGCAGGCATGGGTGAAGCCTGCAGGATGGTCGGAGAGAATATCGGAAAGTGGCAAAAACATCTTTCCGAATCAGGCAGTAAACTCTGGCAGGGGCTTTCCGAATCGATTCCGTTTATTCATCTTACCGGCCATCCGGAGAAGAGGCTTCCCGGCCACGTGTCATTCTGGGTGGAACATGTGGAGGGCGAATCTCTGCTTTTGCATCTGAATATGAACGGCGTAATGGCATCGTCCGGCTCCGCCTGCAGTTCCAATTTGAAGGGTAAGGATGAAAGCGAGCTGGCGGCATCCCACGTTCTGACGGCCGTGGGAGTCCCGACCGATATCTGTGCCGGGTCGATTACTTTTTCGCTCGGGAAGTATAATACGAAAGAAGAAGTTGATTATGTCGTCTCTGTCATGCCGGGCATAGTGGATAAGCTTCTGGCTATGTCTCCGAGCTATGAGGATTATAAGAAGGGCAAGGAGTCATTTCATGGATAAGCCGTTTCCATATTCGGATCTTGTGATGGATCATTTTGCCAATCCCCGGAACATGGGGGAGATGGATAATCCCTCGGGCGTCGGCAATGTCGGCAACCCCGTTTGCGGCGATATGATGCGTCTTTATCTGAAGATCGAAGACGACGTTATTGTCGATGCCAGGTTCAAAACCTTCGGATGCGGTGCGGCGATCGCATCGTCGTCGATTCTGACCGAAATGCTGAAGGGGAAAAAAATCGAAGATGCCCTGAAGATATCCAACGAGGCCGTGGCCGAGGCGCTGGGGGGATTGCCCCCGACCAAGATCCATTGCTCGGTTCTGGCGGAGGATGCCTTAAAGGCGGCCCTGGCCGATTTTAAGAAGCGTTCGGGCTCCGAATGATAATTGAAAAGCCAAAGTGTTGAAAAACTGTCTGATCAAAAATATCTTGACAGACAATCTTTTTGAAATTAATAGCCTCAAAAATGAGGGAGGTAATGTGAAGAAAGTCGTATTGATTGCGATCCTGGCGTTGGGCACGTTTATCGTGGGTTGCGATAAGCAAAAAGCCCTCGACAGCATCCTGGCCGATCCGCAGATGAAGAGCAATATCCTGCAGCAGATGCTGGCCGACGAAACAAGCCGCGCTGAGATGGCAGATTCCATCCTGGCCGATACGTTAATCACTTATGTTTATCTAAACGGCCTTGCAGAAGACCAAATTTCCAGAGGCGACTTGCTCGAACGAATCCTCGCTGTTGATTCTACAGGCGAATGGATCACCGCCAAACTTGCCGAAGATCCGGATTTAAAAAGGCAGATGAGAAAAGCGGCGAAACGATAGAAAACTAATTTATTGCCCGATATTGGCGGTCTGTTTCCCTATGGGAGGCGGACCGCTTTATCATCTTGGGGATTTTTCGAACTCAAGTATAGAATAGGCCCATAAGAGCGCCGTAACTGCTATAAGACTCAAAAGAACCATCGGGGAATTAACGATAGCGGATATATGTTCGCTTAAGTTTATTTCAGGCAGTTCTACGGATTGCCAGAGCGAAGCAACCCCGCTCAGGAAAGATCCGGATTTTGTTGATGATATCAAGGCCGTAAATTCGCTCCACCTGCCGATTATTATAGCCGTCATTATGGCCAGCAATGAAACCGCGCCGGCTGGAAGATACTTTTCTATCAACCGGCCGGGAGACAGTTTTTTCTCGTCGATTCTGATTTCTACCATCACCTCATCGGTGAGAGAAAATGGGACAGCTTTAGGTAATGTGGTCTGTAGAATATCCTCGAGTTCCGGCTCCAGTTCACACATGTTTCTGCAGATGCTGCAGCGCTCGAGATGCCCGGAGAAAGATTGCTCGCAGACGGGATCATCAGATTCAGAGATCAGTATGCGACGGATGTCTTGGCAGCTATACGGCATATTTGGCCCATAGTTTTTTAAGTTCACGTTTCGCCCGATACAGCCTTATTTTCACGGTCCCGATGGGGCAATCCATGACCTCGGCTATCTCCTCGTATCTTAAATCATCATAATAATGCAGGATGATCACCGACCTATGGTCAGGCTTTAGAAGCCCTATCAGCTTTTCCAGAGTCAAGCGCAACGATTGCCTGCCCCTGGTATCGAATGCCGGCTCCAAGGCCTGCTCGTTATCGATTCTTTTTTTCGCTTTCTCCCGATTCAAATGCGATATTGACGTGTTATAGGCGATCCTGTAAAGCCAGGTCTTAAAACTCGATTTTAGTTCGAATCGCCTGATACCACGATAGGCTCTCAGGAAAACTTCCTGAGCAACGTCTTTGGCCGTGTCCTCAGAATGAACCAGCCCCAGAATCAAGGCGAAAACAAAATCTTCATATTTCATGACAAGCTCGCCGAATGAGTCGGTATCTCCCTCTCGAACCGAGTTAATGATCTGCGTATCCGAATCCGATAATTGTCCCTTATCCCACGCTTTTGCCGAACGCTTGCTGACAAATGGTCTGGCAATTGCGGATGTAATGGCATCGTATTTCATCTCTGTACCTTCGACTCGATATACGAAAGAATTGTTTCATTAGATTCAAATTTCTGAAACAATATTCTGAACTCTCCGGTCTAAGTGGCAGCAGAAAAGGAGGTTTTTATGTGGCACACCGATCCAAATTTCAACGTCGTCTTGCTTGTGGGCTTATCACTTACATTTCTAATTGCAATTCCGGTTTTGATCGGATCTTGGATTTATCGTAACGCTCAGAAGAGGAGAGAAGCAGAGCTAATACGCCTGGCTATCGAGAAAGGCCATCCGGTGCCAAATTTCCCTGCTGCGTCGGTAACTAAATTTGGCACTCTGAAGGCAGCTCTCGTCTGGATGGCAGTAGGCATCGGGCTAATCCTGATGGTGGTCATGGAAGATGTTTTCGGCTGGAGCGGAGTGGCGGTCGGCCTTATCCCTCTCTTTGTGGGTCTGGCCCTGCTGATTGGCTGGAATATCGAGAAAAAGGATTCTGAGAGAGCTACCGGCTAGGATTTATGCATCGGCCGTAACCGGCATGAGGATATCAGATCTGAAGCTTGTTATTCTCCCATCTGGAGAACTTAAACCAGATCAGAATGGCTATCCCCTTGAGAACAGTTGAAAAGGTGATAGCCCAGAAGATGCCCTCAGGGCCCATGCCAAGCGGAATTGCGAGATAATATGCCAGTGGAATCCGGATAAGAGTACCGGGAATTGAGACGATTGTGGGGGGCAGGGTGTTGCCGGCGCCGCTGAAGGCGCCCTCGAAGACGAATTCAAAACCCATGAAAACCTGGGATAGAGCCAGTATCCTCAGATAACTTGTGCCGATCTCGATTACCGTGGCATCTTCGGTGAAAATCGAGGCCAGTTCTCTGGGGAATATGAAAAAGATGAGCCCGAAAGCGAATGTGGCAATCGACGTGAAACCAATGGTTCCCCATACCGACCTGGTTGCCCGCTCCGGTTTATTGGCCCCCAGGTTTTGTCCCACCATTGCGGATACCGCCATATAGAATCCGAAACAGGTCATATATGAAATTGACTCGGCCCTGTTGCCGACAGGTATTGAGGCGACCGCGGCGGTGCCGAATTCAGCCATTATCCTGGTCATAACCAGATAGACCAGCGTGAAATTAATATTCGCCGTGGCGATCGGCAGGCCTATCTTAAACATCCTGCCCACCACCTTGAAATCGACGGGCAGAATTTTGCTGGGGATGATTTTAAACGGTATTTTACCTCTTTTTACGAAATACAGAGCAAACAGTCCTCCAACGGTGTGAGCGATAGCGGTTGCCAGTGCGGCGCCCACCGTCTCCAACCGGGGAAAAATCCAGAGGCCATAGATCAAGAAGATATCGAGCACAATATTCAGCCCGACTGCAATTATCATGATGATCATAGGTGTCCTGGTGTCTCCCACCGACCGGAATATGGACGATATTACCTCAGCCAGAAATAGAGGAGGAACTGCCATAAAGACGATCATCAAGTAGACCGAGCCCATTTTTTCCACGTCGGGAGCCAGATTAAGTAATCTCAATACATCGTCTGAGAATGCAATGCCACAAGCCGCCAGCAGTATCGAAAAGAATATAGCGAAACTGAAGATTTGCTGGGAACGTTCGGATGCTTTTTTGAGATCGCCGGCGCCATAATCGCGGGAGATGATGGCCACCGCTCCCACGGAGAATATGTCCATGAGCGAAAAAATGATCCAGATTACGAAACCGGCCGATCCCACGGCAGCGAGCTCCGAATCGCCGAGGTGGCCCACCAGCGCAGTATCGATAAAATTATTTGCCACAATAGCAAACATGGAAAGCACAGCCGGGATCGCGAGTGCGATTATATGCTTTGGTATTGAGCCTTGTGTAAGATCGCGAGCCATGGTTTTCAAAACGCCCCGATCACCGATCGGAGCCTGCAGATCATAGAATTCAGACGGTTATCTTCTCATAAGAATCAGGTTTCGCACAATCAGTGAGAGCGGCGCCGTAGCAGCCCCGATATAGAACGGCTGAAATTTCATAAGCGCAACCAGTGCCAGAATTATAAACAGGGTAAATAGTTGAATTGCCGATTGGCCGAGTGAAAACCCCTTTTTTAATGCGATCTTACCTGATAGGTTATGAGGGCGGCCTTTTATGAGGAGGCCGATCATCAACGATTCTATATGACGTAAATTTATAATTAGAAAAAGCGAGAGCGAAAATCCCAGAACCGCCCTGTACAGATTCACCGGGCCCGGCGAACCCGCGGTTACGGCTGCGGCCCAGATCAGCAGGAGCAAAAAGGCTGGAGAGATCTTGAGCAAAATGTAAGCGAAATATGCTGTGGCGCCGCCCGGTCCGGGAACTCGGCGCGATTCATATTCGAAAAATTCCGCCCGGTACCTGATATTGAACCTTCCGACAAACCGCCCCAGTATCAGATCGGACAGGCTCAGCAAGATTAAGATAATAAAGGCTAATCGTGGGTCATTTAAAACGGCGTCTTCCATTCCCCGGTCCTAATCGCTGAAGAATTTCGAAACCGGCCGAAAGCTCTTGCGGTGAACAGGGCAAGGCCCGAGTTTGCTCAGATGATAAATATGCTCCCTGGTGGGATATCCCTTATGTTTTCCAAACCCGTATCCGGGATATTCTCTGTCCAGCCCGGCCATAATCTCGTCTCTATAGGTTTTTGCCAGAATAGACGCAGCCGAGATGACGGTCTCCGATTCATCGCCATTGACAATAGCTCTCTGCCGGATTCCCAGATCCGGTATCTCGAATCTACCGTCGACAAGAATAATATCCGGAAAGACGGGCAGGTTTTCAATCGCCTTCTTCATAGCCAGGAGCGATGCCTGAAGTATGTTAATCCGGTCGACTACGTCGGGATCCACTATTCCAATACCCCATGGGGACATCGATTTAATAATTCTATTTTTCTGCATTTCCCTCTTAGCGGGAGACAACAATTTCGAATCGCGAATTCCTGCGGTGTCGAAACCGTCCGCCAGGATGACGGCCGCTGCCACGACGGGCCCTGCAAGTGGCCCGCGGCCCGCCTCATCCACGCCGCAAACTAAAGGCCCGGCGAAATCACCGAGCCCGAAATCTTCCCCTCCGATAACTATCAAGATTCCTTTTTTTCTGTAATCCTCGCCTTCTTGCCCTTGAGACCTCTAAGATAGTAGAGCTTCGAACGACGCACCTTACCGCGTTTCATCACCTGAATCTTAGAGACATTCGGGGAATGCAACGGGAAAACTCGCTCCACTCCTATGCCGGCGGATACCTTCCTGACAGTGAAGGATTCCGATATACCGCCGCCCTTGCGTGAGATGACCGTTCCCTGGAATACCTGTATCCTCTCTTTGTCCCCTTCGACGATTTTGACGTGGACTCTGATCGTATCTCCCGGGTTGAAGCCGGGTATTTTTTCCTTTAGCTGCTTTGCTTCCAGCGACTTTAGCACAGACATTATTCCGTCTCCATCCTTTTAAGATCTGTTTCGTATTCGTTTAAGATATTATTTTCATCTTTTGTCAACTTTTTTCTTTCGAAAAGATCGGGCCTTCTTCGCCTGGTTCGAAACAGGGCGTTACCCAGCCGCCAGCGACGGATTTTCTCGTGGTGGCCCGAGATGAGCACTTCCGGTACGCTCACTCCCTCATATGCCTCCGGGCGCGTAAACTCCTCGGGGCCGAGAATTCCCGAAAAATGTGAGTCCTCAAATGCCGAGTCGAAATCCTTCAAGGTACCGGGTAGGAGTCTGAGGACAGCATCGGCTATGACCACCGCCGCATATTCGCCGCCGGTCAGGATAAAATCGCCTATGGAGATCTCGCGAAGGTTTGCCAGCTGAACAACCCGCTGATCCACACCTTTATAATGACCGCAGAGAATTATCATCCGCTCTCTTCCGGAAAAATCAGCGGCCAATTTCTGATCGAAGACCTCACCGGCAGCAGAGGTTATAATTCTCAGGGCCTCGCTATCAGGATCGATTTTCCTGAGCGCCTCCATGATAGGTTCGGGTTTCATGACCATGCCGGGTCCGCCTCCATAGGGAACATCATCGACCACCCGGTGTTTATCATCGGTAAATTCGCGTAAATCGTGGACAAGAATCTCAAAGAGCCCTTTTTCCCGCCCTCTGCCGATCAAGCTCAGAGAGAGGGGACCCTCTACCATCTCCGGGAATATCGTTATTATATCGATACGCATTCGGCTAATATAATCCACTGATATTTCTGACCACGATCCGCTTATTCTCGGTATCAACGGTCTTCACGATAGCCTTCACAAACGGTATCATCTTTTCACCTTCGTCTGTTTTCACTATAAGGAGATCGTTCCCGGGCGCGTTACTAATATCTGTTACTGTCCCGATAAACTCTCCCTCTTCATCATAAACCTCAGCGCCCTCGATCTCAAAGTGATAATATTGATGTTCGCCAAGCGGTTCCAGTTCATCCTTTTCGACCAGTATCTCACTTTTGCTCCATTCTGATGCCGTTTCTTCATCGTCTATCCCCGAAAGCTTCAGCCCGATCCTGTTTTTCAGCGGCTTGACATATTCAACTACGCATTTCCGCGATTTTTCCTCTTTCTGGAGTATGACTTCCAGACCGGGTCGCAAGCTCTCCGAGGACGGGCGGTAAAGGAAGGCCGCCAACTCTCCTTTGTATCCACGTGGCCTTTTGATATAAGCCACTGAAACCTTCATCGTAAAACCGGCGGCCTGAATTTCCCTGCAGGGTCCTGCGGCTATTCCAGGATTTCCAGAAGAGCCCGTTTCCCTTTCTTAGCTGAAATCGCGGCGATCAGGGTCCGTATGGCTTTGGCCGTCTGGCCCTTTCTTCCGATGACTTTTCCAAGGTCGTCAGGGTATACTCGAAGTTCGTAGACTGTTGTCTTTTCTCCTTCAACCTCAGTGATATTAACCGAGTCTGGATGATCGACCAGTGCTCTGGCAATGGATTCGATGAACTCCTTCACGATATCCTCCTTATTTGTAGTGGAATAAGAGGTTCATTCCGCGTCGTGCTATTCGGATTTCTTAGCTTTTTTCTTTTTCGTCCTCTCAGTGATGTCGGTTTTCAATTGGATCTCGGATATATCTTCTCCCTTTTTCTTTTTCGACCACTTCTCCAGAAGCCCAACCTCTTTAAAAAGGGAGGCTACCGTATCGGATGGTTTTGCGCCCTTCTCCAGCCAGAGAAAAATCTTATCTTCGTCTAGTTTAACCTTGGCTGGTTTTTCTATGGGGTGGTAATAACCCAGAACCTCAATGAAACGGCCGTCGCGCGGCATCCGCGAATCGGTAGCGATAACTCTGTAATAAGGGCGTTTTTTTGCGCCCATCCGGCGTAACCTGATTGAAACTGCCACGAATCCTCCTGCTAATCTCTATCTCAAGAATCATTGTATGGGGAATCCCTTTGGAATTCCCATACGTGATACATTTTTTATCATTTTCTGCATGGCCGCGAACTGCTTCATAAGCTGATTGATCTCCTGGATGCTGGTTCCGGAACCATCAGCGATTCTCCGTCGTCGCGATCCGTCGATTATCGCGGGATGAAGTCTCTCTTTCATAGTCATGCTGTTAATTATGGCTTCGATTCTGACCAGGCCTGAATCGTCAACAGTCATTCCCTTTAGCTGTTTGCTCATACCGGGAATCATTTCGAGCAAGCCCTGCAATGGCCCCATCTTCTTTAACTGTTTGAGCTGGCCCAAGAAATCCTCGAAAGTGAAACTCTCTTTGCGAAGCTTTTTTTCGAGTTTTCTGGCTTCCCCGAAATCTACTGCATCCTGGGCCTTTTCCACAAGTGAAACTATATCCCCCATGCCGAGAATCCTGGAGGCCATTCGGTCGGGGTGAAATTCCTCCAGGTCCGATAGTTTTTCGCCGGTACCGATAAATTTGATGGGAATACCGAGAGCCGCCTTCAACGACATGGCTGCCCCGCCCCGGGCGTCTCCGTCCATCTTGGTCAGGACGGCGCCGGTGAGATTGGCCCTTTTGTGGAATTCCGATGCTACGTTGAGCGCCTCCTGGCCCGTCATGGCATCGGCCACCAGAAGAACCTCGGTGGCAGAGGAGGCCTTTTTTACCTCCTCCAGCTCGGTCATTAACTTCTCATCGATCTGGTGACGTCCGGCAGTATCGATTATGACCGTATCCAGCATCTTCTCCCGGGCCTCGCGCAGGGAGCCGGTCGTGATTTTTGCTGCGCTTTTATCCGCAGTGTAGAATGGCATCTCGATGGAATCCGCCAGGATCTCAAGTTGCTTCTTAGCCGCCGGTCGATGAATATCCGCGGCTACCAATAGGGGCTGATGTCCCTTATTCCGAAGATATAACGCCAGCTTGCCCGCCAGAGTGGTCTTGCCGGAACCCTGCAGCCCCACCAGCAGAATAACGGTTGGTGGTTTGCCGGCAAATGAGAGATCGGCCCTGGCGCCGCCAAGAAGCTCAGCCATCTTCTCTGAGACCACCTTGATCATCTGCTGGCCGGGGGTAACCGATTTGGTAACCTCCCTGCCGATAGCCTCTTTCTCGATCTCGGCGATGAAGCCTTTGACCACCTTATAGTTGACGTCGGCCTCGAGCAGGGCCATACGGATCTCCCTGGCAGCCTCCTTGATATTCTTCTCCGAGAGGTAGCCTCGTCCGGTCAGCTTCCTGAAAATACCGTCGAATTTTCCCGTTATCTGCTCAAACATAATCTCGAACTCTTAACCCGGCCAAGGTGATGCCTCTAAACCGCATACAGTCCACCCTCGAACCCAAAGACAATTTACTATAATAATCTTTTTTACAGATTATGCAACAATAAATTCCCGCAATCCCAGCCCCGATCCGCGGTGTATCCGAGGTAAGAGGCGGAAGATATTGACAAGCGGTCTGTCTTCAGGTAAGGTTTTCTATCGAGGCAAGAAGTTATCAGCAGAAAAAGGTTTGAGATTTCAAGATGAAAGGATTATTACTAACATTTTATGCCTTAGTTCTGGTTTTTTCGTCTGAGCCTGTTTATTGTGAAGATTTCCATCGTGAGGCATTAGTAAGGAAAAGGCTGGCAGAAGTATGGTCGGGCGAAAAGGATTCATTGGGCTCCACCGAATATCGACGTAAAGATCCCATAGCGGCCCTCGTGATAGCAGCAGGTCCGGGAATTTTCGTTCACGGTGCAGGGCATTTTTATATAGGGGAAAAGAAGGTCGGCGCGGGGTTATTGGCAGCTGAGCTGGTTTCGCTCCCGCTCTTTTATATATCGATTGCTCACGGAATGGCGGAAGCGGAGGGGGGGTCAACGCTCTCGCCGAACCTGGCATTTGCGGTCGGAATTTCGGCGGCCGCTCTTTTCTTTGGCTCGTATTTCATTGATGTAGCAGTGGCACCTGCCAAAGCGGCGGAAATGAATAGAAAATATGCCCATCAACTTATCATCTACCCAAAAGTGGAGAAACACAGCATATCTGTGAACTTGGCTTTAAATCTATAAAATGCACAGCAGGTGGAATATTTCTTTGATATACTTGTAAGAACTATGAGTGCAGCGAATATCTATCGACTACGAAAGGATAAAGCGGTAAATGAGAAGTAGAATATCTATTTTGACACTGTGGCTTCAAATTATACTTGTATCCTTTAGCTCCGAAGGAACTTGTGGAGATTCTAATTACGATTCCTTGAAAAAGGGCAACGAGTATATGCGCATACGTAATGCCCTTTCCATGTCAATGCAGGAATATATGACTAGTGGATTTCATCAGAAAGATAGTGCAGAAAACAAGGATACTGTCGTGCTTAAGAATTTTACCAAATACGAACGGAAAAATCCCTGGATCGCATTTGGATTAGCTTGGGGGCCGGGTTTTCTTGTTCACGGATTGGGGCATTACTATATTGGGGACAAGAAAACTGCGTATTTGCTTTTGTCCGCTGAAGCGGTCTCGGTTTCATTGTTTTATCTCGAACGTCGTATGGGACGGGATTTTGGCAACGATGGACTTGAGCGTGACATGAGCTTAATAGGCTTTCTTGGCGCAGCAGTATTTGTATCTTCTTATATGTACGATTATATAGGCGCTCCATACAAGGCAAACAAAAGGAATAAAGAGCATCTTCGTTCACATATGATTCTTCCAAAGGTTAAAGAGGGGAAAGTACTGCTAAACATCTGTTTTGTATTTTGATATTTCCTATGCAGTGGAATAGTTGGATCTAACCGTATCTGGCATTATTTATATCGGGCCTGGCCTTATCGGCTTTCATACGCGTAACCAATCAATCGCCTTTTTATAATCCCCTGATTTGAAGATGTAATTCCCGGCAACGATCAATGTGGCGCCGTTTGAGGCTGCAGTCTTGACTGTCTGATCGTTTAAGCCGCCGTCGACCTCGATCTCGTACTTAAAGCCGTTTTCCTGCTTCAGCCTGGCTGCTTCGGCTATGGTCGGAATTGTCGATTTCATGAATTCCTGCCCGCTGAATCCCGGATATACGGTCATGATGAGCAGGATATCGATCATATTCAGATAGTCTGTGATCGCATCAAGTTTCGTATCCGGTTTTATGCTGACCCCGAAAGATTTGTCGAAACTCTTGACGAGTTCTAAAAGCTGGGGAATGGGGGGGGTAACCTCCGAGTGCACCGTGATGCTGTCTGCTCCCGCCTTTGCGAATTTCTCTATGAAAACCTGCGGGTTGTCGATCATCAAATGAACGTCCAGGGGGAGATCGGTAATCTTGTCAATAGCTTTTACGAGACCCGGCCCGTAGGTTAAATTAGGCACGAAATGACCGTCCATTATATCAATATGAATCATATCGGCGCCGGCATCTTCTATTCTCTTAATCTCGTCTTGTAGATGCAAAATATCAGCCGAGAGAATCGACGGCGCAATTTTTGTTTTAGCCATTATTGGTCCAATATCGATATAGTGAGATCGACCACGCTCCATTTACTGACGGGATCGCCGGCGGGTATAGATTGACCGATCACAGTTTCCGGCAGGAGATCGTTGTCTACCTCGATAGTCAGTTCACCGATCAGAAGATAATTTTCTTCGGCCAGGATTCTTGCCTGTTCCAGATCGAGACCTGTGAAGTCGAGGACTGTCACCATCATGCCGGTTTCTCTGCGGTTGACCAGAAGCTCCACCTCGGCATTGAGCTTCATAACGGTGGCTTCTGCCGGGACCGAGCCCAGGATCACTCCATCCGGTTTAGTTTCGTTTATCAGCCAAACGATAGCGCCCGGCTGCAATCCCTCGTTCTCCAACAGGAAGCGGGCTTCCCGCAACGAAAAACCCTCCAGCCGGGGTACAGTTGCCGATGCCGATCCCTTGCTGATAGTCAGAATTACTCTACGCCCCTTTTTGACTATAGCGCCACCATCTGGCCTCTGGTTTATCACCGTGCCTTTAGGTCTGTCAGAATCGAATTCCTCGCCACCTTTTATTGTACCCAATCCGATTTCGTTTAATTTAGCCTCAGCCGCCCTGAGAGACAGATTGATAACATCGGGGACCCTGGCCTCAGAACCCCCCTTAACTGCCAGCGGCATAACTATGAAATCCATTATCAATGCCAGAATTATCATTCCCCCGAAGAAAACTCCCAATGTTATTCCGGTTCCTATCGCGGTTTCTTTTTTGATCTTAAATCGCACTGCTTTTTCTCAATCTGGCGAACCCGCCGCCTCCGATGCCATGTTTATGCGGCCAGCTTCTATAGACTCCGATATCCGATTTAAACGGTTCAAGCAGGGAAGAGTTTCCGTTCTCCAGTTCGAATTGCGCATGCGATCTTAAAAATTTCTCGAGCACTTCCTCGATCTCCTCCGGTTCGGTGGTGCAGGTGGAGTAAACCAGGCAACCGTCATCTGTAAGGTGCGACGATGCTTTGTTGAGCATTTTGAGTTGAAGTTCTGAAAGCCTCCTGATATCCTCTTCGCTCTTATTCCACTTCAGATCCACATTGGTTGACATCGTTCCCAGTCCACTGCATGGAACGTCGAGCAAAATATATCTGAATTTCCGTGTCGTTGCAAATTTAAAAATATCGCTTTCAATAATCTCTACATTTGAAAATCCAACTCTCACGATATTTTGCTTTATCTTGCTAATGCGCCCGGGATCTATATCAACTGAAATTACTTTGCCATGAGGGCCAATGCGGTCGGCCAGGGCTATCGTTTTGCCGCCCGGGGCGGAGCAGAGGTCCAGCACCGTTTCGCCCGGCGGCGAATCCAGCAGATATAATGGCAATCCCTGCGACTCATCCTGGACATAGAGATAACCTTCTTTGAACAGTGACGATCTCAGGATGGCTCCGGCGTTTTCGGTGGCGATGAAATCGGGCAGGAAAAGACCTGCCTCGACCTCTATTCCGTCTTTTTCGAGCTCCTCGATTGCTGATGCGCGGTCGATTCTTTGCGTGATAATTCTAAAGGACGTTTTCGGTCTGCGATTATTGGCTTTCAACATATCCTCCGTCTCATCGAAACCGAATCTCGCGTGCCATCGCCTGACCAGCCATTCGGGATAGGAATGGAATATGGCGAGGTAGGCGAGAGGATCGGTTTCGGGATCGGGATAGGAGATTGTTGATCGCTCCCTTATGAAAGTCCTCAGGACAGCGTTTACGAATCCCGCGTCTTCTTTCGTCAAGGCCCTGCGCACAATTTCGACCGTATCGTCTACGGCGGCGTATTCGGGCACGCCCGTCGTTTGCGTGAGTTGATATAGACCCAACCGCAGCGCTGCCAGAACCTCCTGCTTCTGGCTCGAAAGCGGGGCCTTGATGAATTTCTGCGCGAGGTAATCCAGGTGTTTAAGATACCTGATGGTTCCCATTGTCAATTCCCATATCAAACCGAGATCGGCGTGGGTGATATCAGGCGTAACCAGAGAATTCAATATAGAATTGGGATCTTTTCCCGATCTCTGGAACTCCAGGATAGCCTCCCAGGCCAGATTGCGAGATATGGATGGAACTTTGCTCACACCAGATCAAGGGGATCTATCAGGCGTTCCCCCAACATTTGAAATTGACATTTCCGATGAATGGTCAACGGCTTGACCAATTCCGAATCCAACCCGAGGCCAAAAATCAATATTTCCTCCGGTTTCAGATGACCGTCGGGAGTTTGCAGAATGTCCGCGATCAATCGGTCGCCGGCAAATTCCAGGTTTTCGAGGTATTTACCGGCGTCGATTTTCTTTTCAACGCCCTGCCTCGTTCTGGTTACGGCCAGGGTCTTTTCGGAGACTATCATCCTGAGCTTTTCGGTATCGAATGGGTGGTTATCGATAAAGGGTATCTCGTATCGAGTCATGTTCAATTGCTTTGACAGAGACGCTCCCTTGGCGAAATAGTGTTTATGCCGGGTTATCGTCAATGATGGCGGCAGAGCATCATTCAATCTATTAACGAACTCTTCGCGGTAAGGTTGAGTAAACTGCAAATCGAGATACTCTGCCTCGGATGTGTATCCGACCGGAAGCGGAGGCCCGAACGAGATTTTCAGATGGGGGTGGTAGCCCTCGCTGAAGGCCACAGGTATGCCGCTTCTTCTGATGGCCCGGTAAAGAGTCCTGATAGTATCGAGGTGCGAGAGGAAGCGAAGCCTTTCCGCCCGCATATATCGTATTCGCAATCTGTAGATGTTCGGCGAAGTGGGCTGTTGCCCGGTAATCCTCCTGGCACTCCGGCCGAAGCGGTCGCTGGTTATATGAGAAGATTGCTGCTCTTTCTGCCGGTCGAATTTCGTCGCGGGCGGAATCCCCTGTCTCGATTTCTCATTATCTTTCTTTAGAAATTCTTTCGAGATACCTTTATCTATATGGTCCCATGGCAGCGGATTGTCTTCGTTCAGTGCACTGGTGAATAATATTATATCAATTCCGGCCCCGGTGAAAGCATCATACCATCTCCGGGCGTCGAACCATTCCGACCAGCCGTCCAGCCGGGAGCCGTTGCGATAGGCGTTATAGATGACTTCGCCGAGCCGCCTGTCGCCTCTGCCGAGAACACCCTCCAATAGTGAAAGGTCGAGATCAGGATATTTGATTTTGACATTGGGTTTTCTTATGCTTTTTGTGATGGTGGTGATTTTCTTCTTCAGTTCTTCCACACCGGCCTGCATCTCCCATTGCCAGGGCGTGTGACTTTTGGGGCTGAATGGTGAAATAGTGACGTTAAGATTACACCTGCCTCTTTTCCGGCTGATCAAATAGGATATTTTCCGGAGCATGGCGACGATACCGTTTATGTCTTCATCGGTCTCGCCCGGTAATCCCACCATAAAATACAGCTTAAACGAGCTCCATCCCGAATCTAAGGCAATCTCCAATGTCTTATAGATCTCTGAATCGCTTATTCTTTTGCCAAGGACATTTCTCATCCTCTCTGTCCCTGCCTCCGGCGCCAGAGTAAGGCCTGATTTTCGGGTGTCGCCGAGAGTTTCCAGCAGTGATGCTGTAATAGTTTCCGGCCTCAGTGACGGCAGTCCCAGTGAAACCTTCCTGTCGGCAAGGTGCGGTCCGATTTTCGCAAGGAGTTCGTCCAGATGATCATAATCTGTGGACGAGAGAGAAAGAAGGGTCACATCCTCATATCCTGTTTCCGCCAGCGATGATATCAACTGCGAAGCTATGGCCTGCGGATCCCTCTGCCTTTGAGGGCGATACTGGAAGCCGGCCTGACAGAACCTGCAGCCCCTGATACAACCTCGCATAATCTCTATGGTAAGATGGTCATGAACGATCTCGACATACGGAAAGATCGGTTTTTCCGGATAGTATTCGCTTTTTAATTCTCCTACGGTCCTGCACTTGATCTTTTCAGGCATATCCGGATTGGACCTTTCGAGAGATATGAAATTCCCCTTATGGTCATATGCTGGTTCATAAAAGCGCGGCACGTAGATACCTGAAACCTCCGAGAGCCTACGGAGCAATTCGTCTCTGGGAACTCCTGCCTTTCTGGAACTGATAATGGAGTCTATGATTTCATGTATCGCTTCCTCGGCGTCCCCGATGTAGAAAGCATCGATAAAATCTGCCATCGGCTCAGGATTCATAACGGACGATCCACCGGCCAGTATAATCGGATCGGGCTCATTCCTATCGCCGGAATAAAGCGGAATCCCGGCCAGTTCCAGCATGCACAACGTGGTTGTATATGTCATCTCGTAGGTAAGGTGAAAGCCCAGTATGTCAAAATCCTTGAGAGGCGTGCAGGACTCGAGGGAAAATAATTCCACTCCTTTTTCGATCATCCGTTGCTCCATATCCGGCCATACGGCGAAGGATCGCTCAGCGAGGCAATCGGTGCGTTTATTGATCAGATTATAAAGGATTTGCATCCCCAGGTATGACATGCCGATCTCATACATTTCGGGAAAGCAGAGGGCGATCTTGAGAATCTCATCGGTATGTTTCTTTATAATTGTATTTTGCTCGCCCCCGGCGTACCGAGCCGGTTTGCTCACAAATGGGAGTACCTCCGCCTCCAGCCTCCCCCAGAGTTTATTTTTATTTTCCGGAAAATTCGCTTTCATATGATATCCCTACAATCCCCGATGAATGAATATACACTGTAATTCTATCTTAATCAACAGATTACGGGCATCAGAAATAAAGAACTAGTGCCTGGACCGGGGTAGGATGAGGATGCAGCTAATGCATTCAGGAACCACGGAGATTGACAAAATATTTTCGTCGAGGTATATTTACATGATGGAAAATTTATCCCGGTTATCAGAGTGCAACTCGCCGGAGAGAAACAGATTTTAAAGGGGAAGAATTGTGGCTTTATCTAAGGGCGGATGGATCGTTATCATTCTATTAGTAATTGCGTTGGTTCTGGTGGGAACGATAATTTCCATGTATAACTCGTTGGCTCGCAAGGACGTATTGGTTGACAATACATGGGCTGAGATTGATAATCAGCTCAAGCGGCGGAGCGATCTTATTCCAAATCTGGTGGAGACGGTGAAAGGTTACGCCGCTCACGAAAAAGAGCTGTTTGAGAACATTGCCAACGCCAGAGCGAAGCTGGCAGGTTCCGCCACTATTCCCGGTAAAATAGGCGCTGCCAATGAGTTAAGCGGTTTCCTGGGACGGCTTCTGGCGATTGCGGAGAATTATCCACTGTTAAAAGCCAACGAGAACTTTTTAAAACTTCAAGATGAACTTGCTGGCACCGAAAACAGAATTGCAGTATCGCGGACAAGATACAATCAGGCGGTCAGGGATTTTAACACCGCCATAAGAATATTCCCGTCGAATATCATGGCGGGCTTTCTCGGATATACGAAGAAGGAGTTTTTCGAAGTACCGGAGACAGCCAAGGAACTTCCTCAGGTTAAGTTTTAGGTAGCTGCGGGATTTTCGGCAGCATTAATCCTCGAGGCAATCGGGGATAGAGGTAGAAAAATAAAGCAGGCCTGGCGGCCGCTCTCCCACGCTTCGGGCGGGGGAGGGAGGAAAGTCCGAGCTTTCAAGGGTGACGATGCCTCGTAACACGAGGGGATCCGTTTCGCGAGGAACGGGTTACGGACAGCGCCGCAGAAAATATACCGCCCGTAAGGGTAAGGGTGAAAAGGTGGTGTAAGAGACCACCGGGCCCCGCGAGAGCGGGGTCGCACGGCAAGCCCCATCCGAAAGCAAGGCCAAATAAGAGAAGAGAGGTGACCCGCCTCGTTTGATTCTCGGGTGGGCTGCACGATCCCGGTGGCGACATCGGGACCAGATAGATGGCCGCCGTCCGGTTGGCAATCGTATGGTTGCTCCCGGAGACAGAACTCGGCTTACCGGCCTGCTTAAATTGAAAATAATTGCTGGAGTAAATAAGTGGATTTGAAGTGGGTCGTTCAGCCTGAGACTGATCACAAAATCGCACGCAAGCTATCTGACGAACTAAATATCTCTCATATCGCCTCAAAAATCCTGGTCAGCCGGGGACTGCAGGAAACGAGACAGGCTAAAAGCTTTTTGGAGCCGAGTCTCTCGGATTTATTCGATCCATTCTTATTATCGCAAATGGATCGCGCCGTGGATCGAGTCGTTGAAGCATTGAAAGGCAATCAGCAAATCATGGTCTACGGCGATTATGATGTCGATGGCATTACGAGCACGGCATTGATATTTCTCGTGCTAAACAGGCTCGGAGCGAATATTTCTTATTATCTTCCCAACAGGCTGGTCGAGGGATATGGAATATCTGAGGACGGGCTGCAGGAAGCCAAAAAACGTAACATCGATTTATTGATAACGGTAGATTGCGGTATTACGGCGGTGGAGGAGTTTACATTCGCCAAAAAGATGGGAATCGACTGTATCATTACAGATCATCATGAACCGAGCGACCGTATCCCCGATGTTCACGCCATAGTCAACGCCAAGCTCGACGGTCCGGACAATCCTGGTTTTGAGCTCTCGGCCGTGGGCGTGGCCTATAAGTTGGCGCAAGCCCTCTATCGTCGGCTGGGGCAGGATGAGTCGGAGCTTGAGCAGCATCTGGACCTGGTGGCGATGGGGACTGCTGCGGACATTGTGCCCATGGTAGGCGAAAATCGGATCCTGACGAAATTCGGATTGGATCAGATCGCCAGGACCACCAAGCCCGGTCTGAAAGCTCTGATCTTTATTGCCGGGCTCATGGGGCAGAATATAGGCACCGGGCAGGTGGTATTCATTCTGGCACCTCGGATAAACGCAATCGGGCGTCTGGGGGATGCCGAACAAGCCATTAAACTTTTGACCACCAAGGATGACGACAAAGCGGCCTCCATCGCCCGCATTCTTAACGCGGAAAACAAGCGACGTAAGGATATCGACGAGCAGACTTTGAATGAAGCTTTAGAGATGATAGAACAGGATATCGATATGGATCGCCGGAGCGCCATCGTCCTGGCATCCAGGGGATGGCATCAGGGAGTTATAGGCATAGTCGCCTCGCGTCTGGTGGAGCGTTACCACCGGCCTACAGTGATGATTGCAATCGATGGCGAAGAGGGCAAGGGATCGGCCCGCTCTATTCCCGGATTTCACCTGTATGAAGCTTTAAAAGAATGCGAGTCTGATCTGATCCGGTATGGTGGCCATAAGTATGCCGCCGGGCTGTTAATCGCCCCCGAGAGAATAGAATCATTTAGAGAACGGTTAAATTCGGTTACTGATAGGATGCTCTCTCATGATGATCTGGTGCCCAAATTGAACATCGACGCTGAAATAGAGCTCGAGTCAATCGACAGCAGCCTGGTAGACGTTCTCGAACAGTTCGCACCTTTCGGCCCGCAGAATATGCGGCCGGTGTTTGTTACCTATGGCAGCGAAATTGTCGGCACGCCGCATATTGTCGGACAGAGACATCTGAAATTCAAGGTTCGCAAGGGCGAAAAGATAATCGATTGCATCGGGTTCAATCAGGGCGATTTCTTAAAGAACTTAAACTTTCGCCCTATGCTGATCGATATGACCTACGTTCTGGAAAACAACTACTGGAACGGCGTCAATAGAATTCAGATCCGCACCAAGGATATCCGGCTCACGGGATGATCCCCCGTTGAATTATATAATATAATTTTTATGGTTGTTATGTTGGGAAATTGCAGCGGTAATTGAAATGACTGAGGCATTAATCAGCGGCTCCGCGGGAATTCTTTTTGTACTGGCTGCAAACGCCGCCTTCTGGTTCTATCTTGAAAGACTGACCGGCTGGCGGATTTTCAATTTCTTTCCACCTTTGATTTTTATCTATGTCATGCCGGCTGTTTTTTCCAATATCGGGATCATACCAGGCAAGTCAGCGGCCTACGATTGGATGGGGGCGAATCTATTGCCTCTTTTCCTGGCGCTACTACTTCTGGATGTCGACGTCCGATCCACGATAAAGGTAATGGGACGGGGCGTATTCGTGATGCTGGTCGGGACGCTGGGGGTCATCGTAGGTGCGCCTATCGGCTATGCAATATTCAAAGGCTGGCTCGGGCCCGAGGCCTGGAAAGGATACGGCGCCCTGGCCGGGTCGTGGATAGGCGGCACCGGTAATATGGCGGCAGTCTCCGAGGGACTGGGCACATCCGGGACCTATTTCGGACTCGCCGTTATAGCTGATAACGTCGTTTACCTGGTCTGGCTGCCGATTCTGTTACAATCGAAAAATCTGGCCGGTCTGTTTCATCGTTTTACCGGAGTTTCTCAGGAGCGTCTCGATCGCATGAAGACCGCGGCCAATGATCTCGTCGTCGATAAAGGCAAACCGGCTATGCGGCATATCCTATATCTGATCACAATCGGCCTGGGCGTGGCCTTTTTTTCCGATGCCATATCGAAATTGATTCCGGAGATACCGCCCATTCTTACGACCGGTACATATAAAATTCTTCTGGTGACGACCATTGGTTTGATGTTGTCATTTACGCCTTTAAGAAGGATTCCCGGCAGCCACGAGCTGGCCATGGCTCTGGTGTATCTGTTTGTGGCGCGAATGGGGGCCAAGGCCGTCGTCTCCGGCCTGGCGGGGCAGGCGATACCGTTTGTGGCGGGCGCATATGTCTGGATCTTCATCCACGGCTTTTTCATACTGCTGGCGGCCCGTATATTCAGGGTCGACGTTCATACGGCAGCTATAGCGAGTGCCGCCAATATCGGCGGAGCGGCCTCGGCGCCAATCGTGGCGGCCTTCCATGACGAACGGCTGGTGCCGGTCAGCGTGCTGATGGCCCTGATAGGGTATGCGGTGGGCAATTATGGCGCCTTCGCGGCGGCCTGGCTCTGCAGCCTGGTAGCCTGAATGAGATCGCTTCGTCCTGCGGACTCGCGATGACACCGAAAAAGAATCGTCATTGCGAGGAGTCCCGCTCAGGCGGGACGACGAAGCAATCTCTATTTCAAAAGCACCATCTTGATATTTTCTGAATGCTCCCCCGCCTCCAGCCGCGCGAAATAATCAATGCTTGACGATTTGCCTGCGCCCCGTTATGATATGATTGATATCGCACTATGTTAGGGGATACACACGCTTTAAGGGAAATGGCAAAGGATGAAGAGGATTTTTCAAGAAGTAAAACCCTATAAACCCGAATTCCCCGATATCCTCTCCAGTTATCTCGAGCAAATTGAAGAGGCCATTAAGAAAAACAAACATCACGATTACAGGCGGCACCTCTTCCTGAATTTCCTGCGTCAAGGCTTCGATGTCGATCCTGTCGAGATTGTGTTAGAAGAAAAAATCAAAGCCGCAGAAGTCCGAGGCCGTATCGACGCACTATTTCGGACCGCCATTTTCGAATTTAAGACGAATTTAAGGATTGAAGCGCCAGCCGGGATAATTGAAATAAAGAAATATTTCGAAGCCCAGAGAAATCCGGCCAACTATCTTGCCATTCTCACTGACGGGAGATCATTCAAGCTTTTTCAATACGAAAACGGTGACCCTCACCCTATTGGGGATTTTTTACTATCCAGAGAGAAGCCACTTCAAGCCTATGTAAGCATTGACCAAATATTGTTTTCAGGAAAACCAGCCAAACCGGAATCCGAGGACATAACCACCCGATTCGGCCCTCACAGCGCCGTTTTCAATCGCTGTCGGAGTCTCCTCGCCGGTTTGCTGGGAAAGGTCAAGGGGCATGCCAGCGTCAAGGTCAAGATCAAAGAATGGAACGTCCTACTTTCCAGAGTATATGGCGAAGAGCTTGGCGATAATTCTCTTTTCATAAGGCATACTTACCTTGCCATTTTTTCTCGGCTTTTGGTGGCAAAAGCCCTGTTCGCTAAAGAGAAAAGACGCCCATCCGATTATAAGGGGCTCCTAACTGGCCAGTTTTTCCAAAAAAAGAATTTATCCAATGTCGTAGAATCTGATTTCTTCAGTTGGGCATTGGGAACAGTAGTCGAAAAGGACTTCTTCGGCGTTATGGCCAAACTTGAAGCCTACCTTAGCTATTATGATCTGAGCGGGATCACTGGTGATATTCTCAAAGAAATATATGAGGATTTAGTGGAATTGGACAGCCGTCATGCGTTGGGGGAATACTATACGCCGGACTGGATCGCTGATAGAGCCCTCGATTTGATTGAATATCGCGAAGGAGTCGTGCTTGATCCCGCATGTGGGTCCGGCTCTTTTCTTCTGGCAGTGATCAGGAAGCTGAGGGCGAACGGCACAAAAGGCAAAAAGCTGGTGCGCTCCGTTCTGGCGTCAATCGTGGGAATCGACGTTCACCCTCTCGCGGTAATGATGACCAAGGCCAATGTTCTACTTGGCATCTCAAATGAGCTTGCGACATATGACGATACGGTCTTTCTTCCTATCTATATGGCAGATACATTGCTCCTGACGGAAGATCCAAAACATAAGACCATCGGTGTACCTGTTTCGGAAAAACAGGCCTTTCATATACCCCTGAAAACCATTTTGGAGCGAAAAGACATTGACCAATTGCTAGATGATCTTACCCGAATGGCCGAACAAGCCGCGAAAGGCAAGGCGTTCCACGCCAGCGCAAGAGAAGGTCTCAAAAAGAGATTGTTCGCTGGTTTGAGCGATATTGAACAGCCCTATTGGCGTCAGAATTTCGAGCTGTTGACAAAGCTTATCAGATACAAGCGGAATACCGTTTGGCGATTTATCTTGAAGAATGCCTACAAACCTGCTTATCTGCGAAACAAGAAAGTCGACTATATCGTGGGCAATCCACCATGGTTGGCTTATCGTTACATTAAGGACAAGGATTATAGGCAGCGGGTAAAGAAGCTTACATTTGACCTGAAACTTCTGGGGAAAACGGAAGTCAAATTATTTACCCAGATGGACACGAGCACGCTGTTTTTTGCTTATTGTCAAAAGTATTTCCTCAAAAAAGGGGGCGCAATCGCCTTCGTCCTGCCTAAAACCACTATGCTACCGGCCAAGCAACATATTGCTTTTCAGAAAATGGGCTTTTCCCAAATACACGATTTTTCCAAAGTTACCCCCCTCTTTAATGTTAGATCGGTTCTCCTGTTAAGAAAATCCGATAATGCTGTCAAAAGCAAAGTGCCTGTGACGCTGTATTCTGGAGTACTGCCTGTAAAGAATATGAGATGGAAAGAAGCTTCTTTTCATCTTGCCACCGCCTCGGGGACCTGGGACTTCCTGGATTCCGGCGTGCAATCTCCACATTACTACTCGAAGTTCTTTCAAGGCGCTACGATTGTCCCACGCTGTTTCTGGTTTGTGCATCCAGACCCCGCGGCCACTTCAAATCCAAAAGCGCCCTATTTGGAGACATCCCCCGAAGCCGAGAGCGAAGCCAAAGAAGCCTGGAAAATGAAAATTCAGGGTAGAGTTGAAAGCCAGTTTCTTTATGAGACTGTGCTTGCCAAAGGCATACTCCCATTTGCTATTTCAAGAAAAGAGACGGTCTTTTTGCCTCTTATGAAGAAACGCGACGGTATTCATATGGTTGATTCTCCTGCCTTATTGGCCGAGGACAAGCCTTATGCAGCGGAATGGATGCAGCGCGTGGAATCATTATGGAATGAAAGAGGCAGTGCGGAGAAGACTCCGCTTCATGCATGGGTCAATTATAGAAACAAGATTATTACGCAGAACATTGATGCGCCCTACGTGGTTCTATACAATACATCCGGCACCAACCTTACGGCCGCTCTATACATCAATAGGAAGCAAACCCGGTCCGAAATTCGTGCTAATGGTTTTGTAACGGAATCTGTCACTTACTGTTTCTATCCCGTGAGCGAACGAGAGGGCGATTACCTGTGTGCGTTCCTCAATTCTAATGTGGTTAACGACCTCATAAAAGCTTTTCAGCCTCAAGGGCTTTGGGGTCCGCGGCACATTCACAGAAGACCCTTTGAGGTTTGCGCGATACCGAAATTCGACTCGAATAATCCCAAGCACATAACGCTTGCTCGCCTGGGCCAAGAATGCCGCACAAAGATGTCAAAAATCGTTGGTCAAATGAGAGGCCGCCTCGGCGAGATGCGCACCGGCGCGCGCAAAATCATTCGAGATGATTTGAATAAGATAAACAGCCTCGTCGCTGACTTGCTTAAGGAACAAGGCCAGCAAGCCAAAGTACAATCGACCATAGATAAGTCCGCGGAGCAAAGCGGCTTATTTGATTGACGACTGTTTTTTCTGCCTGTGCCGCCCCTTGTAATGATCTTTTTTTTATCTTATATTCACTTCTGGAGAACTGAGGATAAGGGATAGATCGAAAAGATGTCCGTCCTAAAAAAATTCTACTCCGGCGATACGGTGGCACTGGCCCGGGTTATCACGCATATCGAGAACCGCGGGCCAGAGACCGATCAGATACTGGCCGAGCTTTACCCGAAAACAGGTAAGGCGCTGTCAATAGGGGTCACCGGGCCGCCCGGGTCAGGCAAGTCGACCATCGTCGATAAACTCTGCGCCCTGTTTACCGGGCGCGGGCAGACTGTCGGTGTGATAGCAGTCGATCCCACGTCGCCCTTCACCGGCGGCGCGCTGTTGGGGGATAGGATCAGGATGCAGGATTTGACCGTCAACAAGGATGTCTTCATCCGAAGTATGGCCAGCCGCGGTTCCACCGGCGGGCTGGCGGTGGCCACGTCCGAGGTGATAAAGGCGCTTGATGCTTTCGGCAAAGATATTATCCTGGTGGAGACGGTCGGCGTCGGCCAGGTGGAGCTCGACGTGGCCGAGGCCTGCGATATCACGCTGGTCACCCTGGTCCCGGAATCGGGCGATTCGGTGCAGGCTCTTAAAGCCGGCCTGATGGAGATCGCCGATATCTTCTGTGTCAACAAGGCTGATCGCGACGGCGCCAACCGGATCGTCTCGGAAATCAATATGATACTCGATATCAAACGGGAGAGGACGAAAAGGGAAATTCCCGTCCTGCCGACTCAAGCCGTGAATAATATCGGTATCGATCTGTTGCTGGAGAAGATCGATATCGAAACGGAAAATATCAAATCGGGCGATAATTATGAGAAACACCGCAAGAAAAAAATCCGTTATGATATTATGAAAACGGTAGAGCACAGATTTAAGGATATCCTGACAGAGGAGATTCTGCCGCGGGATAAACTCGATGGTTACGTTGATAAAATATACGGCGGGCAGGGCAATCCTTACGATCTTGCCCGGAGTATTATGGATAATTTGAAATGAGGGAATCGATGGATAAACCGACCAAATCAAAAAAGGGCAAATCCGCATATTCTAAATGGCTGGAGAATTTTGAGAAATCGGCCCCACGTAACGATAAGAAATTCATGACCACATCATCGAGGCCGATCAAGCCGCTTTATTCCCCTGACGATGCGGCCGGTATTGATTTTGAAAAAGATATCGGTTATCCCGGCGAATTCCCATACACCAGGGGCGTTCATGCCTCCATGTATCGGGGCAGGCCCTGGACTATGAGGCAGTTTTCCGGTTTCGGCTCGCCGAAACAGACTAACGAGCGGTATCATTTCCTGCTCAAGAGGGGCCAGATGGGGCTTTCGGTGGCTTTCGATCTGCCGACCCTGATGGGATACGATTCGGATTCGCTCAGGTCCGCGGGTGAGGTTGGCGTCTGCGGCGTGGCGGTGGATACGCTCAAAGATATGGAGATCATCTTCGATGGTATCGACCTGGGCAGGATCTCGACCTCCATGACCATCAACTGTACCTCGACGATTCTACTGGCCATGTATATTGCTGTTGCGGAGAAAGAGGGGGTGCCGTCGGAGAAGCTCACCGGGACTCTTCAAAACGATATTTTAAAAGAATACATTGCCCAGAAGGAGTGGATTTATCCGCCGGAACCATCGATACGCCTGATCACCGACATGATGGCGTTCTGCGCTGATCACGTGCCGAAATGGAATACTATCTCGATTTCAGGCTATCATATCCGGGAGGCCGGGGCGACTGCCGCCCAGGAGCTGGCTTTTACGCTGGCTGACGGTTTCGCTTACGTGGAAGCGGCAATCGAAGCGGGCCAGGATGTCGATACGTTTGCGCCCAGGCTTTCTCATTTCTTCAACTCCCATCTCGATTTCTTCGAGGAGATCGCCAAATACCGTGCTGCGCGCAGGATCTGGGCCCGGCATATGAAAGAGAAATACAAAGCCAAAGACCCCCGTTCCTGGCTGATGAGATTCCATACGCAAACGGCGGGGTGTTCTCTGACCGCTCAGCAGCCTGAAAACAATATCGTACGGACAGCATTTCAGGGACTGGCCGGTGTTCTGGGCGGTACTCAATCGCTGCATACCAACTCAATGGATGAGACCTACGCGCTACCATCCGAGAAGGCGGTGCATATCGCCCTGCGCACCCAGCAGATAATCGCCCATGAGAGCGGCGTAGCCAATACTATCGATCCCTTAGCGGGATCTTATTTCATCGAGTCTCTTACCAACGAGCTCGAGCGTGAGGCCGAGGAGTATTTCGAGGAGATCGAAAAGCGCGGGGGAGTTCTCCAATGTATCGACCAGGGGTATTTCCAGCGTGAGATTGCCGAGTCGGCTTATAGATATCAAAAGGAGATCGAGGCCAAGGAGCGGATCATTGTCGGCATCAACGATTTCATCGAGGAAGATGAAAAAGTCGAGATCCCGCTTCTAAAGATCGATGAGCAGATAGAAAAAGACCAGATAGCCGCATTGAAAAAAGTTAAAGAAAGCCGCGATAACGACCGGGTGAAGACAACTCTGGCGGCCTTAAAGAAGGCGGCCCGTACGGGCGAAAACCATATGCCGCCGCTTCTGGATTGCATCCGCTGCTATACTACCGAAGAAGAGATAACATCGGTCTTAACCGAGGTCTTCGGCATATATACCGAGCCGCCGCTGATATAGACGCAATGTAGACTATGATGTGATGCAGATTGTCGGCAGACCCCGCGTTTCGCGGGGCCGACCTTCATTTCCCCCATACTGTAGGCGGGGAGTCCTACAGAACCGTATGGACTTGTCTCCCCGCGGGTTGTTATTTAATATATTTCTTGATAAAACTGGAATCCGGATTCAGCTTTGAGTACATAAGATATTTATCACTAATTGTAGTATCCGGATTCATAACCTTCTTATCCACTAAGAATTGAATATATTGTTTATAAAAGGAATCGTAATAGGGATATCTTGCAATAGCCTTTTCCAAAACGAATTGTTGGATATCTCCTCCCTTTAAATAATCACCATTCACATCATAGACCAGTCTCGATTTATCTTTCCATATCTCGCTCTTATTAATTTCTATACCGGAATTATTTTCAAAATACGTCAAAAGACTATCTCCTCGCAGAGTATTATTATCAAAGTATTTTTGAAATGAGCCATACCAATAAATTGTCTCATAATCATTTGGATTTATTTCATGACAATCACTAATAATCTTAAATGCGGTACTGAGAGAATTTTGATAATAGTGTATATAAAATAAGGTTTTGTAGCCGATTAATTGAAGAGGTTGAATTTGGATAGACTTATTTAGGTTTTGAATGGCAGCCAATGTATCGTCGTTTATTAACTTCAACCTTGCGATAGAATTGTAAAGGCCAAAATTATCAGGCTGCATCTCTAATGCCTCTGAATACCATTGCAATGCACTTTCAAAATCTTTCATCCCTGTATAAATATCACCGATCCATTCTGTATATAAAGGCAAAAAGAAAGATTTATCCTCTGAATACAAGTATTCATAATGATAAAGAGCTTCTGTAAGCCTACCTGCAATTCTGTATTCAAACGCAAGGCTAGAATGAATATTGAAATTAGAAGGGTCAATTTTCAACGCTTCTCTTAAAGTATCTATTTTTTTCTCTGCATTCTTTTCCTGTTCTGCGCGATAGAGTAACAGTTTAAGTTTCTTAGAAGATTCATGCTCTATCTCTTTTGCAGGTAAATAAAATAATCTAATTTCATTCTTGATAGTATTGATAAAAATCGGTTCTTGTTCTCTCTTAAACTTGTTTCGAGAATATTCAAGTGTTTGATTTCGAGTATAATAAAATAGCTCTTGTGCCTCAATAATATTATTAAAATTATTATCAGTAAAGGATGAAATTGCCGCTATGAGAAAATGTGTGAAAACGCCGTTTCGGAATTCATCTTCTTCAAAAGAAACCTGGTTCGGCTTACTAGCTGCGAGTAAAGCTGTGCCATCTCGGGGGACTTCTCTTGAAATATCTTTTGAAAAATCATCTCCTGCTTCTACCTCGCCGCCTTTCATGCCTGGAAGTAAAATGCCTTTTTGCTTAGCTGCACCACCGCTAAAACAATTATCAAATATGATTAGAATATTGTTCGACTGTAGGTTCCCTATCCAATACGCGAATAGGTCGTCAACAATAAGCGAAGAATTATCATCTGTGGCATAATCGTAAGGAACTAAACATTCATCTAATGCATCATCTTCATCACCATCAGTATCGGGGATCCGAATGCCATGCCCGCTAAAGAAGATAATTACCAAGTCATTCTTTTTTGCAATAGTTTTTAGCCAACCCTCTATATTTTTTCTAATATTCTCTCTGGATGCTTGCTTATCTACCAATAGCTTAACATTCTCCTTGTTGAATTTACCATACTCAAGTAGAGAATTCCGAAAATCTTCGGCATCTTTTCTTGCATACTTCAGATTATTTGCGCTATTTTCATATGATGAGATCCCAATGACCAGAGCATAGCGATCATTCACTGCTTTCCGATTATTTTCATATTGCGCATTTATGACGCTATTAAGGAAGAATACGAAAATAAGAATAATCGACGTTTTCATTTCTTTTCTCTCCCTCTTCTTTTGATAGCATAATTTGAGTACTTTTTTTCGTCAAATCCGGTATACCCTAAGTCGGAAGCTATATCTCAGTATTTCCGGACTACCGCCATAATAGAGTTTGTTCAAAACAGGCTCCTATTATTCCATACAACCCAAGGCTATCAAAATTATTATATGGGATTGAGGCGTGTTATTCAAGCACAAATTATCAGGAAGGCGGGCGTTATGGATTCCCAATCAGGTCCGTACGGCCATACGGCCCGTAGGGATCCGTATGGATCGGGAATGACAGGGGGTAGGGCGAGGTAACCTCGCCCCTACGAGATGGTGATCTCTCCCTCCAGCACAATCACCGCCTGGCCGATCAGGTATATTCTATCGTCCCTGACGACCAGCTCCATTTCGCCGGCAATCGATTGTATGAGATGATCCGAAATGGCTTCATCGAGAACAGACACCCCCGCCGGATTGCCCCCGAAGGGGCGATCACAAAAAAAATCGACCTGAAATATCTTTAATCTTTTCACCGATAACCTCCCTTGCTTTTCAGCCATGAATATATGGTGCCATCGTAGCACTGGCATTAAGGATACGGCTTTCAACCGAAAAATGTTCCTTGACAGTGATAATGATAATGACTTACTTGATACGGTATGATTTCACGGCTGATTACGATAGTCAGGGTATTACTGATTCTGGCCCTGGCTGGAATTCTGGGTTGTTCGGATAGCGGGAATGGCCCCAGCGGTACGCCTGTCCTGCTTGACGGAGAAATAACTATTACGAACAATGCCGAGGTCACTATCAGGTTGGTTGAATTCACTCAGAAACGCGGCGATCTTGAATACAACGGCGATATGAATGTCAGGGTTTATTCCAGTGTAAGTTACAGCCTGAAAAACAGACTCGATCCCGGCGAATCGGCTGTTTTCCCCGGGGGCGATCGGGTCTGGGTTAAATTCGTTTCCAATGCCCCTGATCCCGGTAATCCGGAACTTCCCCTGTTTGAAAACACCGTCGCCCTGACTGTCAACGGCAATGCTTTGATCATCGTTAAGTCGGGCGGTGATTACAACGTGGGGCCTGGATAACCACAGATCGAGTTTCCCGCCCCGGAGCCACCGGCTCCTTTTTTTTATACCGTTATTGCGTATTTCCAATACAGATATTATATTCACAGCCCGTATGGCGGCAAACAATTTTAGGGGATAAGAGGCGATTATGGAGCGAAAGTATCGGATCTTGTTGGCCAAACCGGGCCTGGACGGCCATGACCGGGGCATTAAGGTAATCGCCGCCGGTTTACGTGACGCCGGATTTGAAGTTATTTATACCGGTTTGCGACAGACACCGGAGCAGATTGTGACCGCCGCGATTCAGGAGGATGTCGACGCCGTGGGACTTTCAATATTATCCGGCGCTCACATGACTTTATTTCCAATGATACTGGACGGCCTGAAAAAGCAAGGGGCGTCGCATGTTCTCTTTTTTGGGGGCGGTATTATTGCCGACAGTGACATCGGGAAATTAAAAGAGATGGGGGTCGGCGAGATCTTTACGCCGGGGGCTACTACCCGGGATATCATCGAATATCTAAATAAAGCCCTGCCGAAACTGAAGAAGGACGAAAAGATCATTTGAGAACGATGTTTAACCTGAAATATATGAGGTGAGGGAGTATGTTTCGTTACAATGTTGATGAGTGCCAGCAGCCCATCAGGGATAGGGTCGCGGAATTCGCAAAAAAGCATATCGAGCCGATAGCTAAAGAACTCGACCATCGCGATGATCCTGATCGATTCGCCATGGATATTTACAGGATTCTCGGCAAAGAGGGTTATATAGGCATGAGAATGCCGAAAGAGTATGGCGGTAGTGGCGTATCTGCTCTGGAATACACTACTCTTGTGGAAGAGCTTTGTTTTCATGATCCTCCCATATGTCTTCTGGGCTCCGTGGCGGAGCTGGCAACGTACCCCATATACACCTTTGGTTCGGAGAAACAGAAGAAGAAATATGTTCCCAGATGTGCCTCGGGTGAATGGGTTCCGGCTTTCGCTTTGACTGAGCCTGACGCCGGATCCGATGCGATCAATCAGAAAACCACAGCCGTTCTCGAGGGCGATGAATATGTCATTAACGGCGAGAAGATATTTATCATGCATGGCGATGTGGCTGATGTGATTGTACTTTTTCTCAGGGTGACAGGTGTGAAAGAAGATGAGAAAGCCTCCAGAAGAATTTCGGCTATTATTGTGGAGACAAAGGAAAACGGCAAACCGATTCCGGGATTCAAGGCCGCAACGCTCAAAAAGAAAATGGGAATGAGAGCCGCCACCACCGGTCGGCTCTGGTTCGACAATGTCCGCGTGCCAAAAGAGAATTTGCTCGGCGAAATCGGGAAGGGTTTCAAGATAGCAATGAATACGCTCGATGGCGCTCGAGTAGGCGTCGCCGCCCAGGGACTGGGAATCGCCGAAAGAGCATTCCACGAAGCCGTCGGATATGCCAAGAAAAGAATCTGTTTCGGCTCCCCCATTGCCAGGCTCCAGGCTATTCAGTGGATGATTGCGGATATGGCAACCAGGATCGAAGCTGCCCGCCTCTTAACATATAAAGCCGCTCAGCTTCAGGATAAAGGAGAGAAGTTTACAATCGAGGCATCTCATGCAAAATTGTATTGTTCTGAAGTCGCCGGGTTCTGTGTCGATCGGGCTATGCAGATTCACGCCGGCTATGGCTATATCGGAGAGTTCTCGATAATTGAAAAACTTTATCGTGACCAGCGTATCATGGAAGTTTACGAAGGTACCTCTGAGATTCAAAGGCTGGTGATTGCCGGAAGCTATCTGAGATGACAATATGAAACTGGGCGATATCGAGCTTCAGTCGATTCTCGAAAACCACTTTTTCCTCGATGGCGGCGCCATGTTCGGCGTTATTCCGAAAGTAATCTGGAACAGGCTATACGAATCGGACGAGAACAACCTGATCCGCCTCGATCTAAATCCGATGCTGATTCGAACCGGGAAAGAAAATATAGTTGTCGATACCGGATTCGGCGATGTCCTGAACGAAAAGGAACAAAAGATCTATGCCCTCGGCGGCCAGACCAGATGGGACGACGAGCTTACCCAGAAAGGGCTGACATCCGATGATATAACGGCGGTAATCCTGACTCACGCTCATGCCGACCACGCCATGGGCGCATTGCGTATGGGTAGGGACGGCAAGCCGGAACTCAGGTTCCCGAACGCAAAAATATATATCCAGAAACGGGAATGGCGAGATGCTATGAACCCGGATGAACGCACCGCCGCCACCTACCTGGTACATAATCTGCGAATCTTCGAGGAATCGGGAAAACTGGAACTATTGGACGGTGATACGGACCTATTCAATGGCATTTCTGTCATGGTTGTGGGTGGGCATACGCCCGGGTCTCAGGCCATTATTGTTGATGGGGGCGGCCAGCGCGTCATTTATCCAGCCGACATAATGCCATCATCAGCTCACATCAGGGTGCCCTACGTGGCGGCCGTGGATCTCGACCCAGCGACCACCATGGAGAGAAAACGATGGCTTCATGAGAAAATGCTCAAGGACGACTGGATCATAGCCTTTGATCATGATATACGCCTGAAATTTGCGAAGTTCAAAGCAGGGGAGAAGGGGCGGATTGAGGCGATAAATGCCGCCTGAAATCGGGATTGACATAGTGGCATATGTAACCATATAAGAGTTAGCCACCAAGGAGCCATAAATTGGAACTCGAGGAAAGACTAAAAAAACTCAAAGAGATGCGGGAAACCGCCAAACTCGGCGGCGGGCAGAAGAGGATCGATTCCCAGCATAAGAAGGGAAAGCTCACCGCCAGGGAGAGGCTTGAGTTGCTTTTAGACGATGGCTCTTTCGAAGAATTCGACATGTTCGTTACACACCGCACCAAGGAGTTCGGTCTCGAAAAAGAGAAATACCTTGGCGATGGCATAGTGACCGGATACGGAACCATTGACGGACGTCTCATGTTCGTTTTCTCCCAGGATTTCACGGTCTTCGGCGGAACACTTTCCGAGACCTTCGCAGAGAAGGTATGCAAGATCATGGATATGGCCCTGAAGGTGGGTGCTCCTGTAATAGGGCTCAACGACTCCGGCGGCGCCCGCATACAGGAGGGGGTAGTTTCTCTGGGCGGCTATGCCGATATTTTCTTGAGGAATACGCTCGTATCGGGAGTTATCCCGCAGATCTCGGTCATATTGGGGCCATGCGCGGGCGGCGCCGTCTATTCGCCCGCAATTACCGATTTCACATTCATGGTCAAAGGCACGTCATTTATGTTCGTGACCGGCCCCAACGTTGTCAAGACGGTGACACATGAGGATGTCACATTCGATGAGCTCGGCGGTGCCGACATTCACTCATCGAGATCCGGTGTCTCGCATTTCGCCTGCGAGAACGAGGCCGAGGCTCTTTTAAAAGTTCGAAAATTGATGAGCTATCTGCCGGCCAACAATATGGATGACCCGCCGGAGATTGAACCGTCGGATCCGATCGACCGCACGGATGAATCGCTTAATTCAATCGTCCCCGAAAACCCAAACAAACCGTATGACATAAAAGACATTATAAACCGCGTGGTCGACGATGGTGACTTTTTCGAGGTGCACGCCGATTACGCCATGAATATAGTGGTCGGGTTCGCCCGGCTGGGCGGGAAGCCGGTCGGGATAATCGCCAACCAGCCTGCACATCTCGCCGGTGTGCTCGATATCGATAGCGCTATCAAAGGCGCACGATTCGTTCGTTTCTGCGATTGTTTCAATATCCCCCTGGTGACCTTTGAGGATGTGCCGGGATTCCTTCCCGGTACCGTCCAGGAGCATGGCGGCATAATAAAGCATGGGGCCAAGCTGCTCTATGCCTATTGTGAAGCCACTGTGCCGAAACTGACTGTCATCACGAGAAAAGCTTATGGCGGCGCCTACGATGTTATGTCATCGAAACATATACGCGGCGATATTAATTACGCCTGGCCGAGCGCCGAGATCGCGGTCATGGGGCCCAAGGGCGCGGCGGAGATCATTTTCAGAAAAGAGATTGCGGCTGCCGACGATCCGGAGGCGTTCCTCAAGCAAAAAGAGGAGGAATATCGCCGTATGTTCGCATCGCCGTTCAAGGCCGCCGAGAGGGGCTATATCGACGATGTCATCCTGCCCGAAAACACCCGCCCACGCCTGATCCGGGCCTTGCGCATGGTCGAAAATAAGCGCGACAAAAATCCGCCAAAAAAACACGGCAATATACCGCTGTAGGAATGCTATCCGAAGTAGGGGCGAGGTGACCTCGCCCCTACGGAATGTTAGAATGTTCCCGCTGGGGTTTGATTAATCAAACCCCTACAAACTCCATCCGGAGGTTCCGATCCGTATCATGGGATCAATATAGTGATGTTTTTATATCTACTGCAAGAAGTGATCAGACGGCCAATCCGGTTGCCGGAACTGTAAATCTGGTTCTCTCGCTTTTTCTTGACTAACTGTCGCCACGTGCCAATATTAGAATATGTGCTTGGTTGAGGCTTTTTTCGGTTCGGGGAGTAACGATCCAGAGAGGATAATTAGATGAAAATCGAAGATATGAACCTTGAAGACGTCCTTGGGATGGCGGTTAAAACGGAGATCCAGGGGAGGAAATTTTACTCACAGCTCTCGGAAATGGTCACCCATCCGCAGGTGAAAAAGAAGATAACTTCCCTTGCCGAGGATGAAAAAAGACATGAGAGAATCATGGTGGATCTCTATCGAAAAACGCTCGGTAAGGAACCGAAGGATCTGCCCGAAAAAGGAATTCCCGATATAGTCGGGGCAATTTCTGCGATGAAGGTCGACGATAAGTCGCAGTTGCTGCAGGTGCTCGATATGGCTATCGAGGCGGAACTGGTGGCTGCCAGATCCTATCAAAGAGGCGCAGCCCTGACCCAGGAATCGAAGATCAGAAAGATATTCGAGCAACTGGAAAAAGAAGAAGACGGACATTATAATTTCCTGGTGGCGGAAAGATCGGCGCTGTCCGGGGATATGTACTGGTTTTCCACGGGCGAATCATCGATGATGGAGGAGTGATGAAGAAATGGATCTGTACTGTTTGTGGGCATATTCACGAGGGGGATGAGCCTCCCGATGTCTGTCCGGTCTGTGGCGCGCCCAAGAGCGATTTTAAGGAATATGAAGAGTGATCATCGGCGAGGGCATTGCGGATCTGAATTCGATTGGTATTCAAAGAACATATTTGATCAAAGGACACGATGATGGCTGAGAAAGACAGGGGAGAAGGCGGATTTGATTTGAAGGTAGATAAGAACACTTCACCTGCCGAGGCGGCAAGGCTCGCTCTGCACCAGGAGCAGAGGGCCAGAAAGTTTTACGAGGATTGCGCTAGGGTAATGGAGCATCCGGCCGCGAAAAAGATGTTCGAGTTTCTTGCCGATGAAGAGAAAAAGCACGAGACGTTAATTCAAAAGGAAATAGACAACCACTTCCTGCAGGAGATGTAATGGGATTTGTTTCGGCGACTCTGCCGGACGAATACAGGATTGCCGGCGATGACGAACTGATCGGGCGAATTCGCTTCAGGAAAAAACAGCTGGCCAACAATCTGCTCTTGTTGACGCATCATTACCAGAGAGTGGAAATAGTGCGAATGGGCGATTTTGTTGGCGACTCTTATGGCCTTGCAAAAACAGCCGCCCGATCTCCGGACGCAGAATTTATTGTCTTCTGCGGCGTTCATTTTATGGCCGAATCTGCGGATATTCTCTGCAGTTCGGGGCAGAAGGTTTATCTGCCGAATTCCGAGGCGGGATGCCCGATGGCTGATATGGCCCCTGCAGACCTGGTTTATGATGTTTGGGATGATATCGAAATGAAGCTCGGCAAAGGCCGGACAGTCCCCATATCTTATATGAATACGTCCGCCGATTTAAAAGCACTTACGGGCAAGAAAGGGGGCTTAATCTGCACCTCTTCAAATGCTGTTGCCGCCTTCAGGTGGGCTTTTGATAAATTCGATAAGATATTCTTTTTCCCGGATCAACATCTGGGGCGAAATACTGCCAATAAGCTGGGTATTTCCGGAGATCAGATAGTCCTCTTCGACCTGCAGGAAACCGACAAACTGCTTGATAAGAAACAATTGGAAAAAGCTAAGGTTATCCTGTGGCCGGGGCACTGTTACGTGCATTCGAAATTCAAGCCGGAGCATATCGACTATTGGAGGAAAACCGACCGGTCGGTCAGGATAGTGGTCCATCCCGAATGCAGCGAGAAGGTTGTTGACAAGGCCGATGCTGTCGGCTCAACTTCTTTTATTGTGGACTATGTTGAAAAGGCGTCATCGGGTTCGGCTATCGCCATCGGAACTGAGCTAAACCTCATTCACAGGTTGGCGATTACCAATAAGGACAAGAAGATATTCGAACTTTCAGGAGATTCCTGTCCTATGTGCGCCAACATGTTCAGAACGTCGCTGGCCGATCTATGCTTTACGCTCGAGAATCTCGAAAGAGCCAATTGTATCACTGTCCGGGATGATATTAAAGCTGATGCCAGGATTGCACTGGAGCGTATGCTCGAGGTGGGAAAATAGATTTATCAAACAGCTCATACTTAAGAATAGCAGACCTCTTCCGCTATCAGCAGAAAGACAGACGAATATTATATTAACATAACCTGATCTCTATTTTTTTCGGCGTGGATATTGTACGCGATTGAATCTAATCTTGCCTTGTTCATAAATCGGACATAAGCCGGATTTGAAATTAAAAAATCCGCAAAAATTGTTGGAGTAATCCATTAGATATCGACTCAGCCCCATACTTTTCTGCAATATTCAAGATCGTTTACCCCTCTTGGTTTTGGCAACCAATTGAGGGGCAACGCGTTAGGTTCGCCTTACAGAAATGAACAATTTGGCCGGATTTATGTATGTTTTATGAACGTGAATTAAACAGAATGAATATTGACAAATAGAAATAGCTTCAAGGAGGTTCGCTTGAGTAAAAGGCTAAGGGGTTTTTCGCTGGTCGGTGGTCTGGTGTTCCTGGCAGCTGCATTTGTATTCCTAGGCTGCTCGAGCCAATCACCGATGGAGTCCAATCTTCCGCAGGTTACCAATCTTAGCAAGATGGACCTCGGAGGTAGATCGCTGGAGCCGGAAGAGGTTGAGTTGGATCAGGAACTCATAACGGCTGATGACGGCGGGGAGATTGAAATAGACCGTGGCGATTTCGTACACGAGTTTGAAGTTGAAGCAGGCGCTATCAGCGAGGATGTCGAGATCACCGTCAAGACGTATCGCGATAAGATTGGTCTCAATGAGGTTATAGTTTTCGAATTTGGCCCCGACGGTCTGGTGTTCGGAAAAGCGGCAACGCTGGAATTTCAGATTGCGGAGCTGAACGCCGCCGCACTATCGGCGAAGCTGTTTTACTTCGATCCAGATCTCAAAAAATGGATTTATCAAGGTTCAAGTGTTGTCAATGGTGGCATAGCGGAGTTTGCTATTCATCATTTCAGCAAGTACGCCATTAGCGATTGAGCAGTTATCCGGCAAATCTAATAGTCAGCGGAATAGGGCCGTTCGGGGGACGGCCCCATTCTTTATGTTTAAAATTGCCCGAGGTCTGAAGCTCAGACAAGAGAGAGATTCTTCAAGAAGCGCTCCGGGAATAGATGGCTAAAAGTGCGCTATTATCTGACCCTATTCTCTTAATCAATAAAACCGTTTCCAATCGCGGAGGATTACAATATATTCATCTCCGGAGAGGTGCCGGAGCGGTTGCGCCGCCATGCCCTTCGGGCGGGCAGGCGTCCCTGCCCCTGAAAGGGGCGGGAAACGGGGTGGTCTCGATGTTCTATACATATATACTTAAGAGTTTGGCTCAAGACAGATATTATTATGGATCGACCTCAGATTTGAATAGGAGGATCAAAGAGCATAACAGCGGCAGAGTGAAATCAACGAAAGCGCGCAGGCCTTGGGAATTACATTATTATGAAGCGTATCGTACGAGATCTGAAGCTCAGACAAGAGAGAGATTCTTCAAGAAGCGCTCCGGGAATAGATGGC
>CBEUCH010000024.1:0-34773 GCA_965541585.1 uncultured bacterium
AATTGTTCCGCCGCCGGTATACTTCACGCCGTACCGGTTACCGACTATTGTGTCATTGGAGGCCTCGAATGAACCTTCTAAACCATAAATACCGTACAGACCGCTGTCTTCTATCCTCGAATTCTTGATTTCCGTTCCAGATGGTACCCAGGACATATAGACACCTGCCACATTATTGTCTGTTATCGTGCAGTTCGTGACAAAAAGTTTAGAAGGAATATACGCTTTGATACCATAATCTGCATGTTGAATAATGCAGTAAGCCAGGGAATCTACGCTTCCTTGATTAGCACGAATTCCGTACCAGTCGCCCGCCTTGGGATTCGGATCGGACGATTTGAATATTATCGGTTCCAATTCGTCTCCCCAGGCCTTTAGTTTGCCATTGATTATCATCTCGGATTTCATGGAACTTGCGCCTCCGCCATTCTTATCAAAACCGTAAACGAAGAGTACTTCGGTTCCGGGCTCAATAGTCAGCGTTGCACCTGATTCCACCGTTACATCTCCATTGACGATCACAAGGCCCGGGCCCCAGGTTTCTTGCGCGGGAGCGGATATCGTACCGGATTTTACAGGGTTCTGTAGCTTGTAAACGCCATCGTCCGTGGTTACATAAAACGTATCGGGGCTAATCCTATCAGCAGCTATATCATATGCTACCAGATTGTTTAAACCCTCACTAATGGGGCTCCAACTTCGAGCCGAATCAGCCGAGAGAAACATTCGGCCAGTACCGTTATCATTGCCGCTTAAGCAGACTATTGAATTATCAGTCGGATGAAACACCATGCTTTCGATAGGGCCTGTAAATCCCCCATAATTCGATGTGGCCCAATTCGGGAATGGAGAATCCATATTGCTTGACTTGAAAATACCTGTAGACGAACCTGCAATTGCCATGTTAGGTTGAAAAGGGCAATATTTTACATTCACTGCCTCCGTAATTAGACCACCATTTATTTCTACCCAATTAGCTCCGCGATCCGAAGTTCGGTAAACACCGTTTATCTGATCAGCCACAATGATCTCGGCAGCATAAGTTGGGTGAATGGCTATATCCAATATCTCCATTCCCGCTGTGTATTGGTACCGATTCCAGCTGTCCCCATTATCGCTACTGACATAGAATGCATCCTCAGGAGCCTCACCTCCGCCAATATATATATAGTCGCTCCCATCCGCTGAATCTACCGCTATACAGTTAATCTTTCGATAATCGTACCATTCGGATACTATTTCCCATGTATCACCGTCGTCAAGACTCCTATATAGCCATCCTGTAGTACGATTGAATTCGTTATCATACCAGTTATTCGCGGCAAACCACAACCCCTCTGTCCCCCAATCCTTTACAACAGACTCGGCATAACCTGATGTGGCATTAACTGTTGCTCGAAGCGCCCACTCTAATGCAACGTCTGTGCTCCTATAAATAAACGATCGAGGATGACTCTCGTTTATCATATTGATTACAGGGAGTCCGATGTCAAAATATCGACTGATAGTGGGCCTAGAATCGTTGACCATTTCACTAAAACCGGAACCGCGATCCGAAGATGAATAAAACATATAATCAGTCCCAACGTATAAATAATCATCGTCGTTAGGGTCGATTGTCACGCACCACGCATCCATATCTCCCGGGTAGCTTCCTGAAGTAGGCAGATAATCTGTAGAACCGTCAGGGTTATAACGCAGCACAAATAAACTCGGATCAAAATCACCAATACTCCATGCCATGTATACAGCCCCTGATTCATCAATCTCCACATCCCTGCATCTCTCAGAGTAAGTATGATCAGCAAAGAAAATGGATTCATACCACCAACCCTGGTCCGTTGAAAGATAAACAGCTGCACGATCTGCTGAAGAGTACGCAAAGCGATTCGGATTATTTGGATCGACCGCAAAATCAAGAGGCTGTGAATATAAAGGTCTGTGGTCCCAGCTTTCCCCCCCGTTCTCCGACAAATATATGTTAGAATTTTGGGTATGCGGAGAAACCATGAGCGCAAATATCAACTGTGGATTGGCTGCATAGACGATAATCTCCAAAATTGTTCCCTGGATACCAGGTAAAACAGGAATCCCATTTTGGGACAGAGTCCAATTTTCACCACCATCTATTGATTTGTACAAATACTCGAAATCATTATATTCATCCCCTCGACCGCCAACAAATGCTACCTCAAGGTTGCTAGAACTCTGATCGGCCGCTAATGCAAAAAGCCGTTTAGAATCATCTAAACCGGCGAAGCGCGGCACCCAAGACTGGCCCCCGTTTGCGGTCCGATATGGACCAGCATCTGGATCGTTAGGCGCACCCCATGATGGCACAAGAGTCCATCCGTATTCAAAATTGCTCTCTTGAATAACTACGTGACTATGATCATGATCGGGAACCTCATTGCTAATAGCCCAATTCTGCCCCTCGTTTGTACTAAACCATAGCGCCCCATCGTTTGAATTTTCAGCTGCATAGATATGCTTAGTGTAGTTTTGATCGAGCCCCACACTTATATCTGTGATCCGCCCAATATAGTATGTGGCACTAACCCTTTCCCAGCGCCCGTCATCAGCGAGTGCCAAGGAACCGATAAGAGGTATTAGGCAAAATAACACAGTCGCTAGACGAAATACTGGCATATTTCCCTCCTGCCTGCTTCTTGAATGATGTTAATGTATCATTTTAAGTAAATCAATTTGAGCACCTTATATGACTTAGAGTTCTCTGCCTTAACGAAGTATATCCCTGCTGAGAGTCGGTTCCCCCGGTCATCGATGGCTCTCCATACTATTTTACCACTCTTCTGCGCTTTAAGATCGAATGTATTAATACGTTGCCCCCTAATGTTAAAGATTTCGATATTCAGATTACATACTTCCCGATTTACGAAGGAAATTGCTATTGTTGAATTGAATGGATTAGGATATGCTGTCAAAGATATGCCATCGTAGATCGACGGATTTGTCTCATCTTCCACTGAATTTATTTCTCCCCGCTGGAAATAATAAAGATCCCTTCCACCATCTGGCTCATCCCTGGACATGACGCAATGCAATACATCACTATACGGAGAAATATTATGGAAAAGAAAGGCCGAAAGCTCATTTTGCTCTACAGATCCAGAAATTACTTCCGGCTCCGTCCAATTCAAACCCCAATCCGCTGAACGGGAATACATTATCTTGGGATTGAAGCACCCCACCGGAAGCTCATCCGCCCAGACAACGTGAAGTTCATCATATAGAATAATACAGGACGGAGATGAACCTGTCTGAGTAAACGTTATCCTTGACTCAGGTTCCCAAGTATATCCGTTATCAGTGCTTACCCTACCAAGTATATCTCCAGTAAAGCCGCATTCGCTGCCATATTTATAGTCATACCAAACAATAAATACATTTCCCTCGTCATCCAAGAAAGCAGACGGTCCCAAACTATGGCGGTAATCGGGGAACGGCTCGGGTGTCGAAATAATGAATCTCTCTGACCAGCTTAATCCATAATCATCGCTATTCCGATAGTAAATCTCATAACCAAGAGAATCACCTACTATACTCAATTGATATACTATGTGTAAGAGACCAGTGGAATATCTTATTATCGGCCAATGGCTGATGACGATGGGGCCGTTTTCCAGTATCATGCTATCGGCCCAAGTCGCCCCACCATCAAGACTTCTAAATAAGAGGATATTTTGTGAAATCGCGCATGTCAGAAACAATGTATCTCCATTTACCGCAAGTCCGGGGTATTTTAGAAAAGCACTTGAATTGTTAAACACCCTTACAGGCGCATTCCAATTCCTCCCCCCGTTGCTACTGGAGGTATAAAAGATTTGCTGACGGGGTACGTGTTCTACCCTGCCTACCCACGCCAGATGAATCTCATCTCTTGAGCGGGTGATTTCGGCGTAGCCGCTGCCATTGAAAGTATCTGCGATTGAAACAGGGTCAGTCCAAGATTCACCACTATTAGTGGATCTAAGATAATAGATATCGGTACCCCCGCTTGCAACAACATGCAGAGTATCGCCTATAGCGACAGCCCTAGGCGTACTAAGCCCCAACTCTTCAGCTATTCTTATAGGCTCGGTCCATTGGGCGAAACTATAATTGCTCAACAAATATAGACAGCATCCGAAGGTTGTGACTAGAATCCGTCTCATTGCCTAAAATCCATAGATGAAATTCCTAACCTAATAGTAAATATAATTCTCCATATTTGTGTGTCAAGGAAAATCTGTCAATTTTGGTTTACAGAGTCTTATTATAGCGATGGGGCATTTCCGATAAATTACAATTATCGGAAACGCAATTAATAAGCCGGGCCGTCTGATCACGACCCGGCACAATATCATGACAATGATCTTAAAGAAGCCTTACTTCAACAACACCATCTTCCTCGTCTCAGCATATTCTCCCGCCTGAATCCTGTAGAAGTAGATCCCTGACGAATGTTCATTCGCATCCCATACTATTTGATGATAGCCTGCTGGCTGCTCTCCTTGAATCAGTGCTTCAAGCTTACGGCCGAGTATGTCGTAGATGTCGATGGTTACCTTGGAGGCTGAAGGCAGGGTGTATCGTATTATTGTTTTTGCATTGAAGGGATTGGGATAGTTTTGGATCATCACGATATCACTTGGCAATTCTCCGTAATCGTCTTCAGTTACTCCCACGAGATCGCTTGCTATTTTGAGTAACCAGGCATCATATGAACCTGCGCCGAAGGTGGAAGTATGTGCGCCAACAATATATCCCCCATCAGATGTCAGGTGGACAGAATGTGCCCTCTCGTCGTCGAAGCCTCCATATGTTCTTGTCCAAAGGGTATTACCTGATGCATCGGTTCTCACAATATAACAGTCAGTAAATCCTGCGCCGAAAGAGGCTGTCGACCCCACTATAATAAATCCGCCATCCGGGGTCTGCTTCACCGACATTGCGTAATCGTGGTCGGAGCCGCCGAATGTCCTTGTCCAGATGGTGTCACCTGAGGCATTTGTTCTGACAACATAGAAATCCTGGTTTCCCGCACCATAAGATAAGGTGTATCCGGCGATAATAAGACCATCGTCTGAAGTCTCCTGTAAACAAAAGGCCTCTTCGCCATACGTTCCACCGTATGTTCTGGTCCAGAGCGTATCACCTGAGGAGTTAACTTTAACAACATAGAAATCCCAGCTACCGGCGCCGTAGGTATCGGTATATCCTGCCATGACGAAGGCACCATCCGAGGTCTGCACAACTGAATTTGCTCTATCGTTACCGGATCCACCCGCGCCATAGGTCCTTGTCCATATCGTATCGCCCAGGGCGTCCGTTCTTACGAGAAAAAAATCATAGGGATTGGGTCCGGGGGCGGTGCTCCCACTCAAAATATACCCTTCATCAGAAGTCTGTTGAAGCGATTTGCAGTAGTCCCACCGCAGGCCTGGCGTGCTATAGGTTCTTGTCCAGAGAGTGTTGCCCGACGCATCGGTCTTTACCAGGTAGTAATCAATGCGAGTATCGTTCCAGTTAGCACGGCTAACCCCGCCGGCGACGTAACCACCATCGGCGGTTTGTTGAACTGAATTAAAATGGGTGTTGGTTGTGGCTTCTTCGTAAATCCGTGTCCAGATTGTATCCCCGTTGGCATCAGTTTTTACCAACCACGGTAGAATCCCTGCTGGGGGGTGGCCCCGTCCAGCAAAAATAAACCCGGCATCACTCGGCTGCTGGACCTGATAGCAATAATCACCTTGCGACCAACCATAGGTCCGTGTCCAAAGGGTATCCTGAGCGTGGAGAATATTCGGAGCCGGTATGAGCATCCAGCCAAGAAATATCAGGCATATTCGGATCCACCATATCCTTGAACTTCGTTCTCCATGATGCAAGTGACATTTTTTCATAGAATTGCTCCATATTTTTGAATTTGAGAGACCAAATCGAGCCTACCTTGATTCCCTTTGATCGAATAGTCAGCCTTTTTGTTGCTTTTAAACTTATTGAGCAAGTTCGCCACGATTCGGATCATACCATCATTTTGACATCTTTAGTCATCGTTATTCGTCGGCTGAACACGCCCACTGCAATCAAGACTGCCTCCAGCGTAAGTTCGCATCCAGATTGCATCACCCGTTTGCTGGGCATTGAGAAAACAAAGTGCCAAAACAATCACGGAGGCAAGCTGCATCGACACCAGCGGTCGATTATCTATGATCTTAATATTCTTGGGCGTCACACGGCTCCTGTGGTAGTGGCCTTGCGCCGCCTGATGGCCGCCACCGTACCGGCGACCAGCAATGACAGCGCCATGATGATCATGCCCCATTGGGATAGGGTGGGGATCTGAGGCAGCTCGCTTGAAACATGAAGACTAACAGGTATATCAATGCTCGGATTCACAGGATCATTGCTGGCCAGATTGATGTTGCCGGTATATATTCCCTCATACAGCGTCCTTGTATCGAAGGTAAGGGTTGCATTAAAGCTGTCATGCGGATCTACTGTTCCCGAAGCCGGAGAAACCATAAGCCAATCCGCTACTATATCTATGGCCAGATTATTGTGCATATATGGAGCGTTAAAAACCACTTCGAGCCCATCGGTACCGTCTATATTTTCAATACCTATGGTAGCGCCTTCGAGACCATCGCTGTCGGAGCCAGGATCCATTGTTCCGTATTGTAGTGTTATCTTACCACTTGAATATAGTATCGCCTGAAAGCTCAACGAACCGGTTCCTCCACCGCCGGCAGCACGATTCGGCACGTTGTCAAAGCTGGCAATGAATCGATCGTTCTCGCTGTCCTGATAATAGTAAATGTCGCCGCCTGCCGATGGATTGAGATCGTCCCACCAGACACAGATCATATTATCGGGATTTGCCTGATTGGGGATATCCGCGTTGCCATACACTGTCGACCCCCCCGTGAATGTTAGCATTCCATTCGCGCAGATATAAAGGTATGAGACGTTGTATTCATAAAACGGAAATGAAAAACCGATAGGGATCGGACCGGCATAATCGTCGTCTCCAAGGACAACTGGCGTTCCAACATCTGAGATATCTACCCATTCAAACGTTGGGCCATAGGTCTCATCGGAGTCAATCCAGATATGACCGTAGCCATCCGGTCCACCCCCACCCATGATGGTCGGAGAGGAAAATGGTTCGTTTATAATACCCTCTTTGTCTACGTCGCCGATTCGATAACCGGGAGGAGCAGGTTGCTGCGTGAGCAAAGCTTTGGTCCCATCGCCTCCGCGGAAGCCATGATCGAAGACCTCCTCAGTCAGGGTATAATCCAGGGGGCCGTCTCCGTCATTGTAGATGGTCAGAGATCTTTCCTCTATATCACCCGGTTGAACATAAACATTAAATGATGATGGACTGTACGAAACGACCGGAGGTGGAATCTGGTCGAGTTGAAAGTCCAATGATACGGTGTCCTCGGGGGAGAAAGAAACCGGTACCTCCTGGGAAAGATAGCCGAAATGAGAAGCCCTTACGGTATATGTTGTCTCGGGGAGTGCGCTGAGGATATAGTAACCTGATTCGTCCGCCTGAGTAAAAGCCCAGTATCCTATTATTTCTATATTCGCGGGAAGGGGCTCGGAATTCGAAGCATCAGTAACGTATCCTTCGACGTACCCAAAATCTGCCATAGCCAGCTGCACTGCTTCGTAGGCATCAACCATGCCCCAACCGTAATCGTTGTCTTCCCCCGGATCTCCGAGGTCAAATGCTGCGTCATACATTACCTGCTTTACTTCTTCTATACTGAGGCTGGGATTGACTTGCCTGATCAAGGCCACCACGCCGGCTACATGCGGCGCCGCCATGGATGTGCCACTCATAACATAGTAATTGCCTCCGGGATAGCAGGAACGGACCTGCACACCTGGAGCGGCTATATCCGGCTTTATAGCGGCACCGCCGCCCGGTGTGCAATACGTGGGTCCTCTGGATGAAGAGGAGGCGATCGGCCAGTCGGGATCGTGGGCGTTAACAGATGCCACCGCAAGCGTCCGATAATCGTCGGTGGCCCGGTCAGCGGGGCGATCAAGGCCGGCATCGCCCATGTTGCCGGCGGCGAAGAGTATCAGCGTACCAGCAGCCTCGGAGGCATCGAGATAGCTCCAGAAGAGCTCATCGCAGGGAGGATACCCGTGACCGTCCCTCACGCCCCAGGAGTTAGAGCACACATCGGGTACGTCCCAATTGGTTGACGGGTTGCCGTCAGGATCGATCATCCACTGAAAACAGAGAATTATATCAGCAATCATCTCCGGTGTCCCTGTACCCCTGCCGACAGGTGCAGAAGCGATCCAGGTAGCACCCGGGGCTACTCCAACGGTATCTCCCGGCTCCGCACCGGCAAGCGAGCCCATCGTATGCGTGCCATGGCCATTATAGTCGTAAGGAAGATCATTCTGGTTAAGAGGGTCATACCAAGCCCATTCCGGATGACCGTCATAACGAGGATCGGCGACTCCCGCCCAGCGATCCGCCAGCGCTGGATGGCTGCCGTCAACGCCGGTATCCATGTTGGCCACCAGAACTCCCGAGCCGGTAGCGCCAATGGCCCAGACCTCAGGAGCCCTAACCGCTTCAATGCCAATTTCAACCGAAGTTATAGCCCCACCGATATGACGATTGATTTCCACCGGCTTAACGAGTTCAATCTCATAGTTGTAATAGACTCTGGCGACATCCCGGCGCTCGGCAATTTTTTCAATTTCGGCTTTTTCGGCGTCGACCCTGATAGCATTAGTTATCCAGAAGGCTCTAAAATCCCTGATCTTCCCTTCAATTTTAAGCCCGGAAAGATATGTGATTATATCCTTCTGGGTGGCCTCAGCTAAAGTCTGCAGGGCGCTAACAACTGTCTCGTGGGTATGTTGAGCCGTTGCATCTTGCCTGGCCATATCCTCGCTGATCGCTGTCAAGTTCACCTGGTCGGCCAGGTATACAAGTACAGATATCTCCTGGTGGGGAGAAGTGGATTCCAGAATAACCTCAAGGCCAGAATCAAGCTCGCCCCCCAACGCGGATAAGCCCCCAACATTCAGCCCGAAAAGCTGCAGAGAAAGGGAAATTGCTCCAGCAATCAGCAACTTATTCGGCTTCATATTATTTCTCATACGGTCGGCCACGGCGACCTGGTGCAAGAACGCAGAGGATTGGCCTCTACGAAACGTTCACCACATTTATCTTTCGCCTGCGAACTACAGCAATCGTGCCGGATGCAAGCAAGAGTAATCCCAGAACGATCATTCCCCATTCAGAGAGCGTTGGCACTTCCTCCTGCGTACCTTCGCTCTCTATCTTCAGCAGCCAGACCTGGTATTCATCCTGGGGGTCGTCAAAGGACTTGCTTTCTCCGACAATAACATACGCGCCGTCATCAGCTTGAATTCCTCCGTAACCATAATCGTGGAAGTTTGCGTCGCCATAGCTTCGTTCCCATTCTAAGGTACCCTCGCTGTCAGTTTTCACCAGGTAGACATTGAAATCAGTTGGATAGGTGCCGGTGCCTCCGAAAATTGCATAGCCGCCATCGGACGTTTGCACAACAGAATGAGCCCGTTGGTATAAAGTCATCCCATAGACGTTCTCCCAGACCAGAGCGCCACTGGCATCAACCTTCAGAAGGTAATACTTAAGCCCTTCCCCGAAAGAATAGGTGTAGCCTGCAGCTATAAAATCGCCATCGGAGTTCTGTATAACCGACCAGGCCTCATCATTTTGTCCACCCCCAAAGGTGTTATCCCAGGTGAGGTTGCCGGTCGCATCAGTCTTCGCCATGTAAACGTCAATATTACCGGGGGCGTCGGTTTTCCCGACCAGTACATACCCGCCATCTGCGGTCTGCTGGACGGAATAAACGAACTCATTGGTTTGATTACCGCCATATTCGTCATCCCATTCAATACTGCCATCAGCATATGTTTTTACCAGGTAGGCATTTTTATAGCCCTGGCCGGCTCCTGTCTTGAACCCGGCAACAATATACCCTCCATCTGTGGTCAGCTTTACAGAATGGCCCATATCTTCATAGTTACCGCCGAAAAGATAATCCCACTCCATCAGCCCTTGAGAATCGGTTTTTATGAGCCAGAGATCGTAGTTGCCAGAAGGATTAGTTGTGGTGCCAACAACTATATATCCTCCGTCGGTAGCCTGATGAACTTCTCTACCTTGGTGAATTGAAAAGCCTCCGTATATACGTTCCCAGAGTAATTCACCACGATCATCGGTTTTAACGAGCAGGAGATCATAGAGACTGCCGCGGTCAGCGATGCCCGTAATTATATAGCCGCCATCATCTGTCTGCTGCACGTCATACCCAATATCAAGCTGAGTCGAGCCATAAGTCTGGGTCCAGATAGTATCGCCTTGCTCCTGAGCAAAGAGAATGCATGGGATGAGAACCAGCGATAGGGTTAACAATATCATCCTCATCCGACAGCATTGCCTGCTCCTCTCACGTTTCATCATTGGATTGTTCCTTTCTGCTATCTTGAATCAATTAAGCTTCTGCTTGATCTACCCTGATAAGTCTGTAAGAATCTATCATAAGTGACTAATCCATTTACCATCCTCACCGCCTTCTAATTTAATGTCTTAGAGAGTTTTACTTCAGCAACACCATCTTCTTTGTCTCGACAAACTCACCAGCATGAATCTTGTAGAAATAGACACCGGAAGAAATATTGTTTGAATTCCAGGTTATCTGATGGTAGCCCGATTGTTGGTGTTCGTTGACAATAGTTTCAACTTTTCTACCAAGAAGATCATAGATGGCAACAGTCACATGAGAAGCTTCGGGTAAGGCATATTTGATTGCTGTTTGTGCGTTGAAAGGGTTGGGGTAGTTTTGTGATAATGCAAACTCCGTTGGTAGTTCCATGGTGGTGGCGTCCTCGATATCTGTAGGCGTTACTAGAAAAGTAACGGGGATCGTTATCTCGCTGACCTCACGATAAAGATCGTAACCGTTCAATATCATCGATCCGCGGTATTCTCCTTCATCCAAAAATGTAGCATCGAATATGACAGTTACATCGAAATCATCACTTGGGGGCACCCTCCCGGAACGTGGATCAGCCAAAAGCCATCTTTCCTGAATCTGGACCGTCAAACTGTCATGAACATATGGCTGATTATATGCCACCTGCAACCCGATCACCCCCGCTCCGTCCTGGATACCTATCGTCGCAGAATTATCGGGATAGTTTATCTCGGCGTAATTGAAAGTGATCATTCCGGAGGATGTCAATATAACCTGCGCAGTGTAAGGACCGCCGGACTCATAATGCGGGATATCTATCCACGAAACGACTGCGGAATCGGCGTTGGTGTAAACCCATACTTCACCTCCTCCTGGAGGAGTAAGGTCATCCCAGAACGGGGCCACCAGATTTTTGGGAGCTCCCGGTTCAGGAATTGGTGTATTAGCATATGCAGTTGAGACGTCGGTAAAGCTTATGAAACAGTTGGAGGAGACCCGGAAACCTGAGAAAAACTCGCCGTAAAACGGGAAGTCGAAATCAATGAAAAACGGACCATCGTTCTCATCGTCCTGCATACTTAACTGTTCGCCGCGGCCCACGATGTCCACCCATGCATAAGCCGGCCCGCCTGGCTCATCGGAATCTATCCAAAAATAACCGTACTCATCTGGCCCGCCCCGATCCAGGGTCAAAGGTGGATAGGTTTCCTGAGGATGATCTTCGGATTTATTGTACTCCTCAATGATATTCCGAAAGGCCGATACAAATGTCCAGTCGGGGACCCAACGACCAGGGTGCAGGCGACGGTCGTCAGTCTCCATCGAAATCCTGAAGTTCAGTTCGAGCCCCCCCGGATTCGATATGGTCAAATTCCCGAAGGTAATCTCCCCTGAATACCCGTATACCTCGAGAGAATCCGGTTCGACCGCCATCCTGGCCCCCATCGTGGGGGTGGCTGAAATTTCGTTGGAAGGCATTGACTCTCCTGTCTCGCCATTGACATCATAAACCGAGGTTACCACATAAAAATACGTGGTATCATCGGTGACGGTGGAGTCGAAATAGACATTCTCCTCAATATACGTATCGTTCAACCTGTGGGTCGGATCTGTAGGCACGTCCGCCGTCAGGGAGCGATAAACGTTGTAGCCGAGCAGATCAAGGGTCTCCAACGGCCGAGGCCTTTCAACCCCGGCTGGCATTATAGTCGCTGCCTTAGTATCGCCGATGCCGGAAGCAATGGAGACACTCATTCTCCCAAGGGCATTGCGATTATCTATTGAGGCGAGCTCCATAGTAGGTGTGGATTCAGCCAAACGCAGTAGCCTGCCCCCATTATCGACTACGGTGGCCCTGATCATATGGTCGCCGTCGAATATATTCTGCAGGCCCCAGCTGCCGTCTTCTCGAGCCCACTTATGCTCCGGGTAATCGGTTGTTTCATCGATACCCATGCCGTCCTCGCCGCCACCGGGTAAGTTTTGAAAAGCGACCCAGAAATTGGGCCCGTCCAGCATAACTCCACCCGGAATAGGCAGAGTTATCCATTCCCCTAATTCACAGATGGTTTCTTGATAAAACGCCCGTTCTCCGGGCCAGCCAAAACCGTTGTCATCCCATACAGAGATTCCCACGGGGTCATGACCACGGTCCGGCCACGGCCAATGGTTATCTCCCTGAGTCAACAGACGCACCCAGAGGGTTTCAACTTCAACCGGAGAAGTGGCCACGAACCGGTTCGCCATGAGATTATCGCGGGAGTAATAATAATAGCCGAGGCTAAGTCTGCCATCGTCATATTGGAGAGTCTCTGTAGGCCGAACGCCGGGCGCTGTCCATGAAAGCGGAACATGCCCGTCCCGGCCGGAGAGCCCCTCCAGGTTAAGAGGCGGCACGTTTCCCACCGAGACGAAGACCCAATTGGAATACTGAGACTCCAGCGGTGGACTGCCATCATCGATTGCTGTTACCACCACGATATAGGAACCGTCTTCACCCTCTGGGATCGCCATCACAAAATTTGGCTCTGTGCTGGATCCATGCAACTCATACGATCCTCCGGGAAATAGTTTTCTGTAGATGTTATAATGATCCAGATCGCCCATCAGGTCCGTAAACGACCAGGCAAGGTAAACATCATAATCATCAACACTTGCCTGCAGATCTAAAGGAGGCTCAGGAGGATGGTTTTGTCCGCGTCCCACGGCAATGTCGGTCGGGTCGGATTCTCCGACCGCTGGATAAACAGCTGTTACATAATAATAATGATCGACGCCGTTGGGAACCGGTGAATCCAGATGGGAACTGATGTCACCTGGAAGCTCTGCAATCTGCTCGAACGGCCCGGAGGGATTATCGGCCTTGTAAACTCTGTAGCTTTGCGGGAAAACCTCGGAGGTGCGATCGACGTAATTTGCGGCGTTATGCACCAGCGCAATCATATCGCCTGTAAACTGCCGAGAATCTCCGATGTACTCATTGATCCCGACGACGGCAACATCCGGGGCGGTGGCCACGAAAGGCACGCCAGTATCCCATGATGCAACCCACTCACCGGCGTTGACGATGGCAACGTTTGCCAGAAAATAGCCGCCTATCCCATATACACCTTCCATTATCGGATGAGATTGGTTGTAATCACCGAGACTGTGCTCTGCATATTGCGTGCTGCCCACGGAGAAGGGCGAATAATCAGTCATAATTCTACCTTCAAGCTCGTATCCGGAATTGAAGGAAAACGACAGGATAATAACGCCGCCATTATTATCGACGTAATCGGCAAGAACATCGCCCAAAGCCATTGGGTCGCCGAATCTAGTGTTGGACCAGACCACAACCACGTCGTATTCGCCGATCAGGTCCAAAGAGGGGGTGCCCCATCTGGCATCGTAATAATCGACTATCTCAATATCGTCAAATGCTTGCAGTTCACCCTGGAACTGACTGGCGAAATCGGCGGCGATCACCAATACACTTATATGAGGTCCACCGGGGGCCCGCCACCTGAGGGAGATCTGGAATTCCTCGTCAATACTCGCAGTTAGTTGACGCGGTGGTATAGCCCCGATGGCAAGGTCCACATTGTTTGAAAAGCCGGAGGATTGAACGCCCTCCACATCGACTGCAGCAATTCTATATCTGTAAACACCCTCTGATGTAAGCACCTCACTAAAGGTCACTGCCGGGTGTTGTAAAGTCGCCACAACCTCAAAATCCTGTTGGTTATGATCGCGCCTGAAAACCCTGTATTGAGCGATGTCATAATCAGTATTGGCATCCCAGGAAAGATATACCGTATCGGCAATCGAGAAAGCTACTAGATTCGTGGGGTTTGCGGGCGGCCGATTGACTGGCGTCGCAGAGTCTTCGTTGGATGGACCAACCTCCAGGAACTGGCCACCCCCAATATCATAAACGGTCGCTGCCTGATAATAATACGTAACGCCATTGTCTATGGGACCATAAGGGTCGTCTCCCCAATCGTCGTAGCTGGTCGGTTGAATCAACTCAGAGTTGATTACTAAACCTCGGTCATAGGGGTCAGGCCACGTGTCGCGATAGAGATTATAGCCGGCAATGATTTGCGTATCAGTAATTATCGAAGGACGTCCCGGAGAGAGGCGGAGATGAGGATAGTATGCGATTCTGTTTTGCCTGGCGGATGATCCTGTGACATCGCCAAACTCGTTAGGCTTGGGAATTCCGCTGGTCAGAGAAGGATCTTTAAACACAGAGACGTTCGCTGCTATCTCCTTCGCAGGAGTAGCGTCGTAACCCAGCCACAAGGATCTATCGCCACCAAACACTTTGGCGCGAATCATATGATCTCCAGGGTAATAGTCTTGCAGTCCCCATTCTCCGGCCTCGCGACCCCATTTGTTCGCGGAGAAATTGGTCAGGGCATCCAGGCCCATGCCATCCTCACCGCCGCCGACAAGGTTGTTCATGGCAACCCAGAAATTGCCAGTTTCCACCAGTATTTGCTCCACGTCAACTCGTATCCATTCACCTGGAGAACAGGTCGTCTCCATGTAAAATACGGGATCATCTTCAGGGTATCCAGTGCCGTTATCGAGGAAAATAGACAGCCCAACCGGATCGTGTACGCCATCCGGCCATGGCCAATAAGGGTCGCCTTCCGTCAACACATGGACCGCAATGGAATCTATGACTACAGGGTAACTCTGTGGCACGAACATGGTGGCCATCAAATTGTCATATGAAAAATAGTAATATCCATTAACCAGAATGCCATCGTCATAATACATCTCGTGCGAATCAGAGCCGCCCGGGGCAAACCAGCTTATCGGAACATGCCCATCGAATCCGGATTGCGCCGTCAGGTATAAAGGCGGGCCTTCGGTACCTGTAACCTGCAGGATGTATGAATCGTCTGCGTCGTCAAAAATAAAATCGTATGAGGCATCGATCTCCGGTGTAAACTGTATGTCGGCACCGCCTATGCCGCCGATGCCATAGTTTGCCGCGTCGGAATGCATAACATAAAACCTGAAAGTATAGGTAACGTCTTCCACGAGTGGCGTGGATGCACCCCAGCTTGTCGGACGGTTGTTTATTCCCCTGGATAAATCCAGGGACAGGCCGTTGTCACCCTCTACCGATATTATCCAGTTATTGTCGAAACCAGACGGATTCACTACAAGTGTGGGAACCGGAGGGGGAGTTAAATCGAGTATCTGGAAACCCGCTCCCTCATCGAGATAAGCGTTCTCGCCCCCGTAGTCTTCGCTATATACCGCCCAGTGATAAGTATCAATCAGGTTTCTGACAAGCAATACGGCCCCCGTGAAAATGCCGTCGGCAGCAACCTCATCCGGTTCCAAGCCGTCGTCGTTGATCGGAACGAGGTCACCAGACCAACTCTCATCGTAGAATCCGTCGTTGTCCCAACTTCCTTTAACGTAGAATGTGCGATAAGAAACGTCTTCAGGGTTGGCGAATGAAGCTCTCAAGGTAGCAGTTACTTTGCCTTCGAGAACGTAATCAACAAATGTGGTTTCGTTGGCAGAGACTATCTGCTGGTCGAGTATCGGCGGATGAGTAGGCGGATTCTCGACCTTAATATCCCACATGGTATCTGGAGGCACAAACAAAGAATAGTCGCCATCGCTACGCGAAAAAGCCCTCCATGGGCGTCCAATGACGCTGATCTGGGCTCCAAGGATCGGCGATCCGGTAGCCTCGTCGGTGATAACACCTGCTAAGGTTCCCCAGCCTTCCCGAAGTGCCAGCGCTCGCGCTACAGCCTCATACGCATCGACAATACCCATTCCATAATCGTTGTCCTCGCCGGGATCCCCGATATCCGCAGCCGTGTCCAGAATTATCTGCACTACCTGCTCTGAACTTAGGTTGGGGTTCGCTTGGCGCATCAGCGCCACCACGCCGGCTACATGCGGGCAGGCCATCGATGTACCGCTCATATTTGCATAGTTTCCACCGGGTATGGCACTATGCACACCTACACCGGGCGCCGAAACCTCCGGTTTGAAGGTCGGCGTACCGTCCGGAGTGCAATAAGAGGGACCCCTGGATGAAAAGGTGGCAACGGGGAAATCGGGATTGCCGCCGTCTAAGGCTCCCACTGCGAAACTCTTTAGAGTCGTTGTGGCCCTATCGGGGGGACGCCGCAACGAATTAGGGTCAGGCCCTTCATTCCCGGCAGCGAAGACTACCACCACTCCGGCCGCCTCGACTCCGTCCAGAACGATCCAGAAGGTTTCGTCACACGGGGGATATCCATGACCCGTCAACAATCCCCAGGAGTTGGAGCAAACATCCGGGACATCCCAGGCAGTGAAGGGGTTTCCGTCAGGATCCGCTATCCACTCGAACGCCGCCAGAGCATCCTGAACGGTGCGAGGGACAGTAACCCTATCGATAACACCGGCGGTGATCCACTCCGCTCCAAAGGCCACTCCTATGGTATCGCCAGACTCCTCACCGAGTCCACAGACGGTTCCCATGGTATGAGTGCCGTGTCCTCTGGAATCCGAGGGAAACTCCGTAAATGTCACCGGGTCAAGCCAGGCCCATTCAGGATGGTTCATATATCTAAGATCATATCCTCTCCAGCGACTATTCAGGGCCGGATGGTTACCGTCCACTCCGGTGTCCAGATGGCTGACCAGACGCCCTTCACCGGTATATCCCATAGCCCATACCTCATCGGCGCGAATCGCCCTTAAACCGGGCTCTACATTTGCAATGAGAGACTTATCCCCTTCTTTTTCGAAAGGTTCAATGGTCTCGATGAGGTAATCCGGGCTGACCTGCTCGACATCATCCCGGGCAACGATAATATCCAGAGCATCAGGGGTAGCAGTCACTATAATGATGTTTCCGATCCAGAGTCCACGGTATTTCGCCACCAGCCCTTGAGCAGTCAGGTTGGCAAGCTGAGCTAAAACATCAGCCTGGGATTCTGTAGCAAGTTTCTGCAGGGCGCTAACAACTGCCTCATGCCATTCTTGCCGATCGGCGTAGCGGGCATACAACTCGTCTTGTAGATTTCTAAGGTCCACTTGTTTGGCCATGGTTATAACTGCGCCGATCATTTCTTCCGCTTGATGGTCTTCCAGATACAAATCGAAATCCGAGCTATAATGGCCGGCAAAGGCGGTTGGAATGAATGCAAGAATGATTAGACTAATAAGGAAAAACCTATATTCCGTTTGCATAATGTGCTCTCCCGCTTAGGCTAAAGAATTGTAAAGTCAGGATCATCAACATATTGTTTGTTTTGCTCCCTGCTTTCTTACTCACCCTCATTCAGCTATTTTTTGCTTCAATTTTCAGTTTTCCAGACAAATTTCACCTGCCAGGAGATAACAACATTATCACTGCACCCTTTTCGCATTATTCTCAAGAGACCCCCTCCCGATGAAGGGGTCTCCCGGACGAAAGATCAGCCTACTTCTTTTGAAATTCCCCCACCCTTTGAAATTAACTCTGGACAACAGATTAGTGGATACGCGTTTGCCTATCCGTGGATTCTTACCTCAATCGCCTTACGTTTGCGAATGACCGTGACTGTTGCAATGGCCATCAACGACAGCACCAGTATGAGCATGCCCCATTCGGAAAGCGTGGGAACAGGTTCCGCTGTATCGCTTGCCAGCCTCAACATCCAGCCATCGCTTTCACCGGCGCCAAACGAATAGGTTCTGCCGGAGACTACATACCCGCCATCGCTGGTCCGCTCAGCGCAGTCGACCATGTCCTCGTTCAGCGACCCGCCGTAAGTTCTCGTCCACAGCGTGTCTCCAGAGGAATTGATTCTTACAATGTAGAAATCGTTGCCTCCTGCGCCGAAAGAATCCGAGTTTCCCGCAATCAGGTATCCGCCGTCGCTGGCTTCGGTGACGCCGCCGGCCTCATCGTAACCACTCCCCCCGTAGCTCCGAGTCCAAACCGTATCGCCGTTGGAATCAGTCTTTACCACCAGGAAGTCGCCGTCACCATCGCCGGTAGAGTATGAGGCGCCCACGATGAAGTATCCGCCGTCACTGGTGGGCACAACGTCATTAGCCCATTCGTCGCTGCCTCCACCATATTCGTTGTACCAGTCAACGTCACCGTTGCTGTCAACCTTGAGGGCGAAGTAACTGTAAATCCATGAACCGCCGGCAACTCCACCAACCATAATGTAACCACCGTCAGCCGTCGGCCGAACCGACCAGGCCCAACTATCTTCACCCAGGTTATAATACCGGGTCCAGACCGTATCGCCATTGGCAGCAGTCTTCACTGCGTAAGCATTGTAAGCGCCGGATGATGGGTGCTCAGCCCATCCAACCACGATGTAACCGCCGTCAGAGGCCTGCTGTACTGAGGCGGCCTCCTCCATATAGCTCCCGCTAGTATAAGCATACGTTCGGGTCCAGACTGTGTCACCGGAAGAATTGGTCTTTATTAGGTAGAAATCACCATAGCCTTCGCCATATGACCACGTAGAACCGGTTATTATATATCCGCCATCGCTGGTTTGCCGAGCGCAACGGCCATAATCCCATTCACTGCCCCCGTAAGTCTGGGTCCAGATAGTATTTCCGGAAGCATCCAGTTTCGTCAGATATATGGCCTGTGAGCCGGGGCCGGAAGATTGTGTCGAGCCCACCATGATATACCCGCCGTCGCTGGTCTCCTGGGTATAGGGAGCGTCTTCCCAATCGGTGCCTCCATAGGTTCGTGTCCACAGGGTATCCTGGGCATAGAGGAGGCATGGGGCCAAAACGGACATCAAGATCAACAGTATCGACATCTTGAGTCTTCGCTGTTCGTTTGTTTTAAATCTGCTCATTCGATTGCTCCAAATTTAGGTTCTTGGCTTTAAACTAACCATAAGCTGATTTCCTTGGTTTAAGGTCAGAGCTTTCTGCCAAATTTCTTGCTTGCCACTCTCAGTTGCTATGTCTTAGACTTTCTCAAAGTTGCTTTTGCCCGAGGGCAAGAGCGACTTGCTTGCAAAGGCCGTCAAACCTCCGTGTTTGGCGGCCGATCTCTACTTATTATTATAGTTCTAGCTGATACCACCTCCTTTAGTATTAAGAACGTGATAATCGGCTGCTTTTTCCCATAAAGCATTGAAAAGGGTCTTCAAGGTCTTGGCTAAACTCTGGTGCTCAATTATCAGAGTGGTTACTGACGGCTTTTTTAAAAGAGGATCTTCCATCGTAAAAATTACAGTCTTTTCATCGAAGATGGCCAATTTCATGGGAAGCTCCCCTAAGGCTCTTGCCTTCTCGCCTACCTTGACCATCTCATCCGCCTCTTGATAAATCAAGCGCCGCTCAACAGGATCGGAAGGTATCTCATATATCGATTTGTGAATGACACCCCTCTTCAAACTTGTTATCTCGCCCGAAACCTGGCCGTCTAACTCTTTCGATCCTAGACCTGCCGCATAGGGCGGTTTAGTAAAAACCAGAACCTCTCTCTTGGCTCCCTCCACTAGCCGCGCGAACCTGGTGGCCACCTGCGACGGCTCTTTTATGATCTCGATATAATCAAGCGGGCTCTCATTATTTCGGCTTCCTTTGTAAAGAGGGGTTAATTCCTTTATCAAATTGGCTAAGTTCTCGCGGCCGGCCCTCTTTTTTTCAAGTATCTCGTCTTGCTTCGAATATAGCTTATTAAGCTCGATCTCAAATGTGCCTTCGAGATCAGCAACCCCTTTCTCTTGAAGCAATGCGGGATCCGAGGCGCTGTATCTCCTTGACCTCCCTGGTCTTGAAACGCAAAACCCTTTGGCTAATAATCTCTCCAAGGATTCGTAAGCGTTGGTGCGAGGTATTCCGGCAATTTTGGAAACCTCTTGAACAGTCAGGGTGTCCTTTTGCAGAAGGGATAGGTAACTTTTTGCCTCATTGGCAGTTAGCCCCAACTCATGGAGCTTCTTAAGGGTGATGGGGTTGGTCATTTCGTTTTCCGTCCTTGTTGTGGTAGCAACCAACGCGACGATACATCAATAATATACATCAACAATTGAATGTGTCAAGAAAAAAAGATATTTGTACTAATTGGTTTAGGAATTTTTCAATGCTTAAGGCTTGATTCTAGCCCTCTTCAAACAACCTGACGAAGATTTTTTTCACTTTTGTATCCGGCATATCTAATTCTTCGGATCACGGATAATAATCTTTTCTACACACCATTGCACTGTTCCCCTTTTATATAATCGCCGGTCCAAAATTGTATCAGGTGGCGGTTGAAAAATGTTCCACCCGGGTTTAAATTAAACACGCCGTGGCGTGGCAGTCAATTAAGATGCATAAGACATTCCAAACCATTATATGACCTACTGCCTCGAAGCGGCCTTTTCATATTTTAGTATTGTTGACGCGGCTGCCCTGCGCCCCTAACTCCAAGATTCACCAGTAACGGATATTCGTGATAAATGAACTGAAACACATTAGCCTTAGAATGAAGACAGACTATTTTAAAAGCCGCAGCTATTAGCCATCTGGTGCAATCTTTTGTTAGGGTCTTTACTCATTGAAATCAATAATCAATTCTGACCTCTTCTTTTTACTCTGGCTTACCTTGCTATATCTGTGGCCTTAAAGGCTAAAGGACGCTTAGATAAAGTCAAGGTTTCATTCCCGAGCCACACAGCCGCAACGGTATTTCTTTCTTTAATCAATTTATGATCTGGTAGAAATGCGACCAGCTTATCTCCATTACCGGCTGGGTGTAGCCTCGTATTGATAAGCGTCTGTCCATTAAGTACGATCGCAGGAGAGCTGGCTCTCGGGGTTGGATCAATCTGTTCAACAAGAAGAACCTCAACTACTAACGGATTGTCGGCTTTCCCAAGAAAGTTCGTACCAGCCAGTTTTGCCATCTCTTCATCCATTTTGTAAACGGAAACTGATTGCAGTTCTACAGGTTTTACAAGTTGAGAACGATCTATGGTTTGAGGCCTGTCCTTGTCCACAGGCTTGATAGGCTGAGGCCCGTCTGGTACTGGTACCTTGCAGCAGGACATCAGCCCGATAATCAGAAAGGTTGCTATCAGCTTCAAAAGAAAATTAGCCTTATCGCGAAAATTCAATATCGTCGACATAAATATCTCCTTTGGCGGGGTATGAAAATTTAAATTTTATTGTGTCAATATCCTCAAGTGTAACACCGGATTTATTCATAATAAAGGAATGCAACGGAATCCTGACAGTAGTCATAACATTATGGTCACTACCAATGCGATTGTACGGGTGAGGAATTTGACCAAAGTAAGTCGCCCATGTGGTTTTGTTCTTACCGCCACCGATTAATTCGACTTTGAAATCCTGCCCGGCGCTTGCCGGATTATCAGTTGAATTTGTCTGGGCAACCCTGAATGAAAGAACCTCGAACGTAGAGGCGTCTCGCTGGGCAACCGGAACCGTGTAAACCAGTTGGTCGGTGTATTGTGACCAGTTTACCTGAAGCACCTGAGAATCATGTACCGAAGGGCCCGTTATTGAGCTGTATGTAGCTGCTGTGGCAGGTGCAACCGGTGTTGTCACATTTGTTCCGCTGCCACCTTCAATTTTTGAATGGTCCTTTTCATGTCTAAAATGATATATCTTGAAACCAGCAGTAGACGGGAAAATAAGTTGCCCGCGAAGCATATCCTCGTACACCTGTTCATTATTCAGATGTATCCTCGTAAACGCCGCAAGGTACGCTTCGCCGATACGCTGTTGGTCTCCTTTTAATATGTAGTCATCACGTGGAGTCCACGAATCATCGCCATCATCGGCCCAAACAGTGTTGAAGAAGTTGTGATTAGCGCCGTAGACATCGATACCGCTTTTAGTTGTCAAGTCAACAGGAATTTCAGTGCTGCCGGCATTATCATAGATCCTAACGCCATAGAGGCTCGATACATCCCCATCTGCCGCCGGTATGATGACAAAATAGGGAACGTCCGGAAGGACATTATGACTTACATCCATTGGTGCAATCGAAGATACAGATCCGATGGAAAAACCGTACTCGGCTGGATTGTCAGCGTTGATCAGGTAGGCCTTAACCGACGCTTCTCCGCCTCTTGAATGGCCTGAAACGGAAATCTTCGACATATCAACATGGTTGTTAAAATTGCCGCTGAAGAAATCAGGATATGTCGCATAAGTAGACGGGTCATTCATGTGCGACCACAATTGAATATGTTTAAGAATGAGGGTGCCACGTTCTTCTGGCCACTGTGGAACAAAGCCTGTCAAGTCATAGGCATCAATAGAAACCGCTATAATGCCATGGCTAGCGAGGATTTCTAGTAATCCCATATAACCTTTATGATTGGGTGTTCGATCAGTGCATTCAGCATGTGTGGGATATCCCCCCGTTTCGCAGATTTTGTGATTGCCGTGTTCTATAATAAAAATTGGGTGTTGGCCTGGTACCACTGGTGCGTTATCACCGGAGTGTGCTGCAGGGTATCGGACGATAGCGCGGAGATCTACATCGTAGGCATTGCCTATCGAGCTGAAGTAATCGTCCTGGCTGTACTCGCCCCGGCCGATTGGATATGGGCCTAATTCATACGGGTCCTTGGCAACGACAAAGCCAACCTGATCGGCACCATCGAGAAAATCCACCGGTTCATTATATTCACCGTCTGAAGCATAATCATTTTTTGTTTCTGCCGCAAATTCGCCGAAGTCCACAACAACATCATATTCACCCAATGTGAGAGGCGGCTCCCAAATCTCAATATCCGTGCCGTTGACACATCCTGGCTTGACAGGCATAATTTCAATGTTACCACCCGCTGACACATCGAGAAGAGCAATCGATCCACCTGCAGAAGGGTCCCATCCATTTACATCGCGATGGTTTACTACGTAGTAAGCGGCATAGCTACCACCAAGATGACCGTCAGGCAGATACGTGGGGTCAACGGCTCCCCAGACAGCATCATCGTTCTCGGCAAAAGAATCAGAAAACTGGAAATACGGAGAGCCGGGAATTGGTCGGCCTGCAATGTCCATCGTAGGACCACCAACTGGATATCGCATGAAAAGAATAAACGCACTGTCGGAACCGTAAGATATCATATCATTTCTTCGTACTAATCGCGAAAACTTGCGCATATCCATGAGCCGCTGGCCAACAATATCATAGACACCTCGTCTTTGAAGCTCTCTATCCCATACACGAACCGTAAATCGACCGTTCTGATCAGCTTTGACCGGTAGTTGAGCGCCAGCCCCCCCAACTCCTGTGACATCATTTATTGGATCATCCACATACCAGCTTCGTTGATTCGGCACAATTGATATCTGGACAACTTCCTCAGGTTTGAAGTTTCGTCCGCTCACATACATATCCTGTTCTTGCACAGCAGCGCTATTTAGTAAACAGCCCTCTGCGTCAGAAGGATATATCATCGGATTCTTCCTGGCTATCATCGGAATTTGGATTCTGGAAACTGCTTTGCCGGTTTTAAGTTTCATAAGAGGTATTTTCCCTCCTGGGTCCGATTGAACCGGATGAACAGAGATGTTCATATTGCCGCCGCTTAAGTATCTTTCTGCTTCCTCAAAAGTACGATACATGTAACGTGGAAGATCTTGGTCTTTTATACGTGGAGAACAGCCGATGACACCTGAGTGGTACTGCAATATAAACGATGGAATATTACCGTTTCGATCCGTTGACAATCTGGCAAAACTGACTGCTTGATCTAAAGCTACTATTTCCTCCGAGTTGATACCAAGTCGGAACTCATACAGTTGATTCGGTTCAAGACCGCGAGCCGACAGATGTAATGATGAGCCAACCTCCAAAGAGTTAACTCTGCGATTACCAGCATCAAGTACCATAATACCATGCGTTACCGGTTCAAGTTGAGGACAAAGCGAAATGCAGCCGTTAGTCGCCATGAAAGCCACACTAATAAAAATGAACGAGTATCTATACATTAGATTATCCTCCTTTGATTATCAGTTTTGCTATTTTATCAGGCCCTAACGCCGGTTTAACTTGCCGATGGGCTTGAACGCACTGAACATCCAATCATAATCTTAACTTTATTAAAAACACAGTGCGTGATCTGATTTGGAACATTGCCCATCGCTCCTTTTCATTTGGCGCTTGCGAAGGAAACACCATTTGACCCCTTCCTCCTCTCTTTTGGGTCCCTTTTTTCCCCATGAGAACTGATGCTTAATCGGAGCTCGTCGCCACTGCCGATCCCAGGGCGAGGGGGCTACGAACGCCAGCCGGTCCCCGGTTGAGAGCGTGGGTGTAAATCATGGCCGTCTTGACGTCTTTATGCCCCACGAGTTCCTGAACCGTCCTGATGTCGTAACCAGCTTCCAACAAGTGCGTTGCAAACGAATGCCGGAAAGTGTGACACGTAACCCGCTTGGCCAAGCCAGCCTTTGTGACAGCCTCTTTCACCGCCTTTTGAACCAATGATTCGTCCTCGCCCACAAGGCAATCTAAACCTTCTCTCAACTCCAACTCCTATTCTTCCCTCAAGATTCTCAAGTCAAACAGTCTTAGATGGCCAGCCCAGAAAAAGCCGGTATTTAAAAAACATTCCCGGGGGGTGGGAAACTTTACCTAAAGAAAGAGACTCTCGTCCAGATTTGTCAAGGACTTTTTAGCGGAATATTAGCCACCGCTACCATGGCCCCAGACTTTCCTTATTAGTCAACCTCAAAAAGGTCAGACGTGATGAATTGAGGGCTTGGGGAAACGAAAAAGCCCCGAGCGGAGCTACATCAGGTGACAAAGAAAAAAAGGCTGCCGCAGGACAGCCCCATTTGTTTCTGAACGTGAAACCCTATCAATTACCAACTAATCACTCCTGCCAAGAGCAACTCTGCGTCTCATCACAACAGCAACCGTCCCCATGGATATGAGCAACAAAGCCAGGATGATCATTCCCCATTCGGAAAGGGTAGGGATATTAGTTTCCTGAAACATCTGGATATTGAGAATCGTCGTATCGCCCATATCGACAGCCACGCCATAAATGGTCGTGTCTCTAAAATCGATATGCGAGAATCCAATGTTATAAATACCGGGAGCCAGATTATCCAATGAGTATGCTCCCGCGGCATCGGTGGAATCTTCGATCGATGTCTTCAATGCCATTACATAAACATCCTCAATAGGATTGGATATCTCGTCGATCACGTATCCAACAATCGAACCCGCGAGTTCATCTCCAATGATGGTAACCGTTCCCTCCGACCAGTCGCCGGAGATGGATCCGCCATCTGTTATCTCGCAATAGGCCCAGTATATGTCCTCCTCCAGGTACGCGGTATTGACTACATAGAAACCCAGATCAGCGTCGGTATAGAGTGATGATGACATAAGATATTCGTTGCCATCGAACTGAGGAAGGTGGTTCAAATAGACGGTTACCCAGCATAGGTCGCTTTCGGGATCCGAATAGGTCCACTCAACATTAAACGTCTGGGCCCCATGGATAATAAAAATATTTCCTTCCGGGGGATGAGTTGTTGTGACCGACGGCGTCTGGTTTTGAGGCGGATTCACGGTCAGCGTATAATATGGGTTGACCGCACCGTCGAAACCAAATACTCGAATATAATACCATCCCTCGGGTCTGGATTCCATCGAAATAATCTCCACGTCGCCGACGCCGTTTGACTGGCCGACCTGTTCGCCGTTTTCATTTAACAGACGCAGATCGAGGTCGCCCAGGCTATGTTGAAACTCGATTTGCACGAAATCGTTCGAGCCGCCGTTATGGTTCGAATAAAACTTGAAAAAATCTTCATTGCCGCTTTCGTGAACGTTCAACCCGGCAATGATCCGCTCCGGACCGCAGGGTCCGAGATTAGGGCTGTTAGGCCCACCTGCTGGGCGGCTATCCACCATAGAAGTTGTTTCGTTTGGCTCATACGGATCGGGGTTAATCTGATCGGGGCTGCCTATTACGACCAGGATTCGAGTAGCGTTATTTGTCTCATCTTCCTCAAGAACACCGTCGGCAGGATCGGCGAGCGACTCAAGCCAGTAAACGCCATCCGGGACATCCGTGATATCGATATTCTGGCCGGGAAGCGATTTGCCGTAAATATCGATCCAACCAACCGATATCCCCTGGATGGTCGAAGAACACGAATGAAACTGCCCGTCGGGATCGAAGTAGGGAAGATTGTTGTCGTAAATAGCGAGATCCAGAAGGCAAAAACTGGTCTTCGTTCCTTCTGCGACAAGAGGCCCGACGCCGCCCCCATCAAGTACTTCCCTTAAACGATATGAGCACCAGTTTTCGAAATGAATATGGCTGTGCCCCGGGTGGAAAACGAAAACTCCCGCCGCCCTATCCCAGAATGAACCGTCGGAGCGAAATATGCGTTGATTTACCTGCTGGGTGCTGTCGCTATCAGGAGGAAAGAGCCCGTAGACGTATAGTTTGCCGGAGCCGATGTTGGCGGTTCCATTAGCTAACCTCAGATGAGTTCTTCCGGGTTCTATATCTGTTACTATATCGTTGTCGTACAAATCGGATTCCCTGACGATGATGTCCGGCAGCCGATCCACTATATCGCCAGCATCGAAAGGAACGCCATCGACATTCAATTCATATGCTCCCTCAGACGTTCGCCAGCCGTCCACTATTATATAGTATATCCCCGGATATAATGCTGCGTCTTGAATGAATGATTGATAGCTACTGCATCCAGGAGCGTCATCGTTGCAATACATTTGGTTCAGATTTTCATCTAATATGGCCAGTTTGCTGTCGAACCATACCGGGTCACAGGTGGTCCAGACATCCATCATCATTGTCGTATCGAGGGTGATCTGATACCAGTAATCCGGCGCCGTATTGGGGCCTGATAACTCACAAACGATCATTACATCATCGCATGCTCCAACAGTAGTCCCCTGGTCTGTGTAAGGCAGAGTAAAGATAACAATTGCGTTTGACTGATTCGATCCAGAACAGGGCGGCTCCTGAATCGTCCAGCTGGCATTTAATTCGTACGGGCCAGAGGCTCCGTTGTAACCATCCACAACTACGAAATATGTCCCCGCTCCCAAGGGCTCATCGGTGATCCGCGATTGATAATATGGGCCTCCGCAGTCGGGAGCGTCGTCGTTGCAGGCCAGAAGAACAAGATTATTATCGAATATCCCCAGTCTCGTATCGTAGCTTGGCGGCCCGGATGATTCGCATGTCGTCCAGACCGTCAACAAAACCGTTGTATCAAATGTCACAACATACCAGGCATCCTCGGCCGTATCGTTACCCCCTGAAAGACAGGAGGGGATAGAGGCGTTGTTTCCTTTGCCCGAGGTGTTTCCTGAATCGAAGTAAGGATTGGAATTGATTATGGTGGCGTTGCTGGAATCGGTTCCGCCATCTAATCTGAATCCGGGCGGCTCCAAGGCGTCTCCAGTTTCCTGTAACCTCATGCGATATTCGGCTTCCAGCGCGTGCCAGAGATCGCCCGGGTATGGTTCGCCGATAGCTTTTAGCGAGTCAACCATAATCTGCGTTGGCGAGCCTCGCTTATCTGCCCTCGCGGGAGACAGGAGGATGAGATAGATCGAAACGAAAACCACTGTTGACCATAGAATTGATTTCAAGGTTTTACCCTTCGAATTCATTGGTTTTTCCTCAATAACCAGTAAGGAGTTTCATTTGAATTGCTGCCCGGTAAGATTCTCCCCAAGTAAGGAATGAGGCAGATCCGGCCATCTGTTGATAACAATAGCCTTTTTCAATTTGAAATATACGAACAGGCGAGATATTTGTCAATCTATTTACCGGATAGGGTCCGGAATTGGGCCGATCGACAAGAAAAAGTGACTCTGGCGATGTCGGTTACGGCACGACCGTATGGAAAAAAGTAAGATCGGATTACGAATCGGTGCTAACTGCAACAACCCTTCTCCGGCGGATAACGGCAACCGTGCCATGCCCCCACCCCTCAACCGCCGGGGGGATGATGAAGTGTAAGCAGAATTGTCCCCCATTTCCGATAAGTTCCAATTATCGGAAACGAAAAAGCCCCGACCGGAGCCGGGGCTTGCTCAAATAGATTTCGGCATCTAACTCATGAAAGATCTAATGATCGAAATAAATCCTCACCCTGGCAAAGGGAGAGTCCCGATTGCGACTATATCGGAAATAAGGAAGCTCATCCGATGAGCAAAAAAGAATCAACCCATTATTGGTCATTGTCTCTTCCTTCCAGGCCCTGACGATATGTGTGATATCGAAATACGCATCCTGGTTGCCCTCGTCAGTTGTCGCATAATGAGTGCCCTCATCGGGAATGACATTGCTGCCCAACGAATCGCCCAGATCATCCCAGAGAATATTATTAGGATTCCAAGAAATCGCTAGAGGAAGGCATAATACTCTTAAGGCTGAGGAGTCCGGTATGTGGCTTGAAAGGGGAATATAGAATTCCGCGAAGAATAAATCCGCATTTGAGAGCTGTTCTGGGAGATTGAATCTAAGCAAAACTCGGGCATCCGTCGAATCGTCGTTGAGAAGGTATGCTCCAGTGGTGATATCTATATCAACAGAATCGATTGAACCCAGAGCAAATGAAGGTAACCACAGGACAACAACGATCAACGAGATCAAGGATCTTGTTATGTTCTTCGAAAACATGGCGTTATCTCCTTTCCGCTTGGGTCAATACTACCTTAATACGGTCATCTTCAGCGTCTTTTGTCTTTCTATCGTTCTCATCTGGCATAGATAAATCCCTGATGAAACATACTCACCCTTTGAGTTCCGGCCATCCCAAATGACCGCATTCTGTCCGGCTGGCATAGGACCATCCACGAGCGTTCTAACCTTCTGCCCCAAAATATTGTATAAGCTCACTGTAACGCTCTGCGGAGAGGAAAGATTAAAGCTGATCACTGTGGTCGGATTGAATGGATTCGGATAAACTTTCGCAACAGAGAAATCTCGCGGAGGGCCTTCTATCTCCAAACCAGGGGCGATTTTTGCCGGTAACGGGTCGGATGTAAGAAAAGAATCGTAAACAGCGTTAATAATTTCTGACTCGCGCGGCGGATCCTCATCCCACCAGTTGCCAATCGCATAAACCGGGTTGATATTGAGACCGTTATCCAGGTCATAATAGTCCTGCGGGGTCAGGCCTGTGACAAATGAGTTAAACCCGAAGTCCGTAGCTACCCCGAAATCCGGGTCGCAAAAAACGCCGACCTTTACACCATGGCTAGAATTGTTCTTAAAACGAGTCCTCCTGACCGTAGGCGAGCTTGAAGAATACAGATATAGCCCATAAGTGTTGTCGTAAAATAAATTTCTTTCTGTGGCACCGCCACCGGAGATGGAAGCAGACGTATTATAGTAGTAAACCCCGTATGTTTCGCAGGAGACCACGTCAGTGTTCCTAATTATGCCATCGCTTGATATTTGGTTGAAGTAAATTCCTCCCTGCGGGAAATTGGCGATGGAATCGTTACGAACGTAGACATCTGGGTTTGCAGTACCCTCTTTACGAGCATATATGCCATAATACGACCCTGTTGATCCAGTACATGTGATCACGCAACTATCGATAACCGCTTCGTCCTCACCCTTCCAATATATGCCGTATTTTTTTTCGCTTAGGGTTGTGGTGTATATCGAATCGATAGACTTCCACCCATATATACCCATAAGCCCATTACTTTCTAGCGTGCAACCACGCATATTGAGTTTTCCAGGGTGGGTCCAAACGCCGACCACCGCATTATGACCAATGTCACAATCATCTATGTCTGCATAGCCGTCGTAAGTAATGTTGACACCGTAATCGTTGTATGTCACAGTGCTACTATCAAGATCAAGATCGGCCTCCTTAACGTAAATACCGGAATCATCGTTTTTCGTAACCAAGCATGATGACAGAGTTGCATCTGAGCTGCTGTCCATGTGGACACCATATTCAGCATATCTAACGGCGCAATACTCCATTACTCCTTCTGAACCGGGCATTAAGCGAATCCCGTACCAATCGCCTTTAGCTGGGCTTGCAAGTTGTTCCGAGGAAGGAACAAATAAGATCGAATCGGATGAGGTCCCCTGCGCGATGAGAGTGCCGTAAACAATAAGCTCACATTTACCCGTATCTGCGCCGCCGGCCTGATTATCTTCAAGCTCCTGGAAATATATTGTGGTTCCTTTTTCAATCGTCAGAGTATCGGAGGCTTTCACTACTATGTCGCCGGTGATCGCGTAGCCCATATCCTGGGTCGGACTGCCCCACGTGGTGTTGCCATCCAACGTGTCATACCAGTTGTTAGCCAGAATGTCCAGAACAATAACCGTGGAGTCTGTTGGCAGGTATGAGGCGTTCCTGACACCGAAATGACCATTGATATCCTGGTGCCATTGTCCATCGTGATAGGAATATAGATCCGAAGATGGATTAGTTGCCGCTCCGAAAATCTCGGCTTCACCTGGGATATATGCATCTCCCGAATCACCGTAATTTGCTCCCGTCAATTCCCTGCAAGCCGAATCCGGGCATTCCCACATCCAATCAATCTCATCCAGACCAGATTCGGGATCCGCGATCAGGAGAGTATCGTCCAAGATGCTGAAAAGACCATCAGCTATTTCCAGATCTTCCGTTTTATGATAGGTATTAGATTGGCTATTAATTGAATCATCGATGTGGTAGATAAATATTCCTTTACTTGGCCAATGTTCCTCGTTGTATGTTAACCCCTGTCTATTGACTATTAAGAAATACTCCTCAACGCCAGCATAATATTTGACCAGATCCCCAGTAGTAATGTAATCTCTAATAGTGTCGCTATAAACCGGCTCGGTCAAAACGCTTATGTCTTGGCTCGCCAGCCACTCAAGACGCAGTGTCCAGTATGGTGAGAAATAAGAAGATCTGTAACGGTTTTCCTCTCCTTCGGGAAGAAAATACCGTAAACCAATAAAATGATAGCCACTGGAATTGTTGTACGCCCAATGATGAAAACGGCTATTAATCTCAGGGATGTGATGGCAATACTCGTGGACGAATGTCGCTGATATTGCATCATAATAATCCAGAAGAACCCACGGCGGTCGCTGCGTGTGCGCATTGGAAGAACCATGGATCTCAACCGTATCACCTACAGCATTAGTATCCTCGGTCGCGTATATACTCCCGCCAGGGAACCAAATAAACGCGATCCCACCCCAGTTTTGGCGTGGTGGCCTGTTCATTGCGAGTTGCCTATAACAGATGGCAATGTAATCCACAACACCGTCATTATCACCGTCATAGACTCCGTAGTTGACGAGGCTATCCACCCCTGCAACTACGTCCTCGCTTACATGCTTTAGGTATTCCGGGAACCATTGCAGAGTATCGTTACCATATTCATCTATATACCAGCTTTGCGATTGAGGAAGTATAAAGAACTTATCTTGCAAGCCGGGGTTTACATCAACAGTTAGTATGTGCTTACGAAAGGACGAGCGTAATAATATCTGGCCCACGCCATGTCCAGTTGTATCACCCATCTGTCTCAAACCTGTCCAAAGAGTATCAGAACCTAAAGCTATAGTGTCCTCCGGGAAAATAGCGAAGATCATGATGCCCGTAAGCGAATCAGATACGTTTATGTTTAATGCCGCGCCACCCTGCCCCAATGAATCCTCCACACCGCATTCGATCCACTCCTCTGCGAATGCTGTGGTAGCGAAAATAATGATGAAAGTGGAAACGATCTTTCGCATGGCTTCCCTCCTTAATGAACTCTTGACTTGACGATCAGGCCAGGCTTATAGTCCGTTCCGTTCCGTCCCGTCATTTTATGAACACCATCTTCCTAACAAGTTTATGGTCGTCTATCGATGCTACAGCAAAATAAATACCTGATGATACTGTCAGTCCATCATGATCGGTACCGCCCCACTCATTAAATGGCTCGCGGCTTGCACTGTATCTTTTCACTAACTGCCCACGCATGTTGTAGATCTTCAATGTATATGGTTGATTATCGTTCTCAACATGTATCAAAAACTGTCTGTTTGACGGATTGGGATATATTTTGATATTGTAAATGCTAATATCGACCGGGCATTCTTCGATTATACTAGTACTTAACTCGGAGTAGAATAAATAACTGTAGAAATCGATGCAAAATACGGCTTCCCAAATCCATTTATTGTAAAAAAGTAACAACCCGTCAGACCCAATAGAGGGGTTCTCCGTTGTAACCAAATTACAAATATTGGGATACCAGAATCCATTTACGTTATCGCTCAATTCAACAGGATTCCCCCAGTTTCCATTTAGATATTCAGATTTTGCTATGGAATCTTCATCCCACTGGAAATCTGCGCTAGTGAAATATAGAGCTTGCCCACCATCATCAAAGAAAGGTCCATAAGTGTAGTTCCCGGGAATATTGATAATTGGAGGAAGCGATGACGGCACGCCCCACGTATTATCGCCATTTGACCGACAGGAATATATTTTTGAGAAATTAGAAGATGAATCCCGGGTATCGAAGAAAAGAAAACCTAAAGAAGACGCATAATTTGGCGCGAACTCGTCGAAGGGTCCGTTTACTGAATCTCCAAGATTGATCGGATCCCGCCATATATTGTCGGTTTTGACCGACATCCAGAGGTCCAATCCTCCTCTTGTTCCGGGCCTGTCAGAACAGAAAAAGAGGGTGTCGCCGTAACGACTGATACTCGGATTTACGTTTCGGTAATCCAAAAGGTTAATCGGCTCCGGCAATGGTTCGGGATCGGACCAACGCCTCTGGCCATATTGGTCTATACTGTCCATTTTAGTGACATAAATTATTGTACCCTCATCAGGCAAACCTCTCTCGAACGTATCAAAATAAAGCAATGATTCCGATTGGCAATATGACGGATTAAAATAACCGAGTAATACGTGCGGCGGGTTATCCCAGTCAATAACCTGCATCGGCCCCCATGCTTGGGAAAATGACGTTATCGTCATCGCCAGAAATAAAGCTGCTATATAGATTATGATTCTATTCATAGTTTCTCCCCAATTAGGGCTTCATCGCTTAATACACAATTAAGATAATTGGTGACCAAGCCGCTGTCAAGAAGAATATACCACGTCGGTATGTACGAACTTTCCAGCTAGCCCTTCATATTCCGCTTCGCCTGTTGATATCGCCGTGTTATGTCCGTTAATAACAACTGGTTAGAGCACTGCTTAGATATTTATACGGATTTACTACGCAAAAAAGTAGTATGGTTTACCTGCTCTTGAAATAGCCAATACCCTTTCCTTTGCTAACATCATCGCTCCTGCCAGTATTCCAGGAAACTTGTTCGGCGGAGATTCAGGATTAGGAGAGGGTGCGACAACCTTGTCGAGAGGAGCATTGGTTTTCCAGGCCGTAAATTGGGCAGCATAAGTAGCTTCACCCGATTTGAACCCCCGACCTTTTGGCCCATATCGTGTGATTTATACAAATCGGATAATGATTTGAGGTGACAGTCTTGGAAAGCTATTGAGACATGGGCAGCGGCCGATTCTCCAACAATCTACCCTAATGCTATGATAGCCTTGAGATTCCACATCGGCCGATAGTGGTGATGGCTATCGTTCATTTCTTTTCTATATGCGGCTACCCGATATAATGTCTTCTTTTCCTGTACGTGGCGCCCCCCCGCCACTAACAACTCTGAAGACATTTCTGCCCCTGAAAGGGCCTTTTTGGCACGGTACGCTCTGACGGGCTGCACGGTCACTTTATATCCTTGAAATGGTCTTACACGCAGGATAGCCTGAACAGCCATAGAACAGCACTCTCGCGCTCCTACGAATCACCATAGGCTTGCCACAGTTCGGACAAGTCCTTTGCTCTTCATCCTTTTTCCGTTCTCCAAAATTTATCTTGCCCTTGCATTTTGGGAACGTAGAGCAACTGAGGAATGTCCCATATCTGCTTTTACGATATATCATGGGTTTCCCACAAATCGGGCATATTTCATTGTTCGACGTCAGTATTAGACCGCATATAAAAGCCGCCCTTTTACAATACAATCAATCAGCGTATATCGCCAAAACATATTGGATAATTAGTCTTTAATATAGAAAGCACTTCAAGGCAGATCAAGTAATATGACTATTCATCGGTAAAGATTCTTGTTGAAGCCCGTATGCGTTTAGAGCCACCCACCCTCAAACAAGCTTGACTTTAGCTATGGCAGAACTAACTTAAAATGTGGTACAATAATTGGGGACAGGTCAATCGGCAAGGGAGGTTACGGTGGCA
>CBEUCH010000025.1:0-32582 GCA_965541585.1 uncultured bacterium
CGGTACTGGTGGTTGGCCCGGAATCCAATCCGGACGGGATTGTTTTTGTGCTTGCTGCGGAGGAACCTCATTTCGGCACCATATCCGGGACTATTTTTGGTGAGACCCCGGACGGTGAGCAACGTCTTCATTTTGCCCATGTGATAGCCTACAGAGTCGGTATGGAGGAGCCGGTTGCCGATGCCGGCACCGACGAGTTGGGCAACTATGTACTGGAGCTCCCTCACGGCGAGTACCATGTCCGGGCCGGAGCCGAAGGGTATATACCGGAGTGGTACGACAACGTTTCGCATCGAGAGGGGGCCACGGTACTGGTGGTTGGCCCGGAATCCAATCCGGACGGGATTGTTTTTGTGCTTGCCCCGGAGGAACCCCATTTCGGCACCATATCGGGTACTGTTTTTGGCGAATCCCCGGACGGTGAGCAACGTCTTCACCATGCCTATGTCATCGCCTACAGTGTCGGTATGGAGGAACCGGTTGCCGATGCCGGTACCGACGAGCTGGGCAACTATGTACTGGAGGTTCCACACGGCGAGTACCATGTCAGGGCCGGAGCCGAAGGGTATATACCGGAGTGGTACGACAACGTTTCGCATCGAGAGGGGGCCACGGTACTGGTGGTTGGCCCGGAATCCAATCCGGACGGGATTGTTTTTGTGCTTGCTGCGGAGGAACCTCATTTCGGCACCATATCCGGGACTATTTTTGGTGAGACCCCGGACGGTGAGCAACGTCTTCATTTTGCCCATGTGATAGCCTACAGAGTCGGTATGGAGGAGCCGGTTGCCGATGCCGGCACCGACGAGTTGGGCAACTATGTACTGGAGCTCCCTCACGGCGAGTACCATGTCCGGGCCGGAGCCGAAGGATATTTACCGGAATGGTATAACAACGCCCAGCATCGTGAGGAGGCCACAACACTTGTAGTCAACCAGGAATCCAATCCGGACGGGATTGTTTTTGTGCTTGATCCTCTGAGGAACACGATCGGCCAGAACTACCCCAATCCGTTCAATGCCCATACGATTGTGTCATTCAACCTCGCCGATCCCGCGGAGGTTGAATTGACGATTTTCAATATCTTCGGGCAGATGGTCACAACACTGGCTGACGGTTTTTGTCAAGCGGGCAGCCACGAGATTATCTGGGATGGGCGAAATACTAACGGAAATCCTGTATCATCTGGAGTCTACTACTATCGCTTGAAGATTGGTGAGAACTCCGAAACCAGGAGAATGACTTTATTAAAATAAGACTGCATTAGGGATATACAGCATAAAATACATTTGCAGATCTTTTAAGACGCTCTGGCTTCCGCCGGAGGCGATGACATACCAGTCGATAGAGTAATTCTAGGTGGAAGCGGCGCCCGCCAAAAGGATCAGCCCTGCGAGTATGATTACCACTCTCATCTGTTATTCTCCCTGTTCAAATTCGATGCTGTTTCGAGGAGATCATTCCTGCAGGTCATCACGGGTTGTCTTATGGACAACCTTCGTCGACTGCCCCGTCGCAGTCATTATCTACGCCGTCAACTTGGCCTCCGTAATCCGCTTTTCAGGAATCTGGTTTATCTCATCATTTAACATCTGAATACTTAACGGCATCTTCATTATCACCGACGTTGTGATGCGTAGCATTTATGGTACGAATCAGACCTTTCAATTCAGAAAGTTCTGATTTCAGAGCGTCTATTTCGGTATCCTGTTTCTGAGTAATTCTATAGAGGGATTTGATGGCCGCTAAGGCTACTCCGTCAGCGTCAATCGCTGTGATAAATCTATTATCCTCACCCACGCCGAAAGCCGCATAGAAATCCTGCGCCATCGGACCGATATGTTCTATATCAGGATCCTGTGTCTTATAGCTCCATCGGCTGATGCTCAAACGATCTAGTTTTTCAAGAATTTTCTTTCCGTCAACAGGGCGGATGTTACGCTTAACGTTTATGTCGGAAACGCTCGCCCATGACCCGCCTCCGGCGGCTAATGTAACTCCTGTACTCAGGTTGCTACTTGAGTAAATCCTTGCTCCGCCAGCAGACCGTACGCTGAATTGATTATTGGCTGATGAATTGAAGTTCGATGTATTGCTGTTATCCGATAATACTATTGACCCTACATGCTGCGCGTTTGCCCTAAAACCGGCCGCAAGCGAAAAATCGCCGGTTGCCTGATTGAACTGGCCTCCGGGGATCGTCGCGAAAGCACCACTGGCAACGTTGCTATGCCCTCCTCCAATTGTCGCATAATATCCTGACGCGTTATTTTGGTAACCGCCGGCGATTGTTGCAGCGATTTGACTCGCGTCATTACTATATCCACCTCCTATTGTCGCTACCTGCCCGGACGCTTCGTTAAGTTGTCCTCCGCTTACTGTAGATGCCTCTCCTGTAGCGATGGTTCGATTCCCCCCGCCTACGGAGGAATAATTCCCGTTCGCCGCATTAGAATCAGCCGTAAGGGAGCCGCCGCCCCCTGCTACCACGGAATACAGTCCGCGAGCGCGATTATTCTTGCCACCGGCTATAGCGGAGTATTGCCCTTCGGCGATATTTATTTCGCCTCCGCCAACGGAGGCCTTGTCTCCCGTCGCAAAATTTGTTAGCCCACCTCCGATCGCTGAAAACGGCGCTGTAGCATTATTGGAATTGCCACCGCTTATCACAGCGTTAGCTCCACTGGCAGTATTGGACGTACCGCCGCCGACGGCAGCGAAATTTGCGTTGGCAGAGTTTCCCTGACCTGCGACAAATGCCGCGGTTCCGGAGTTGCTGTTTGCGGAGCCGATTCTCGCCTTCCCGCCAACCACTATATCTCCGTTTACGTCCAATTTTTCCGATGGGGATGTTGTCCCGATGCCCACGTTCCCTGAAACTCCCGAGTACATGTCAATCCCAGAAATAATCCAATCGGAATCACCGCCTGATCCGGTTTCATCATTACTCACAGTCCATCCAATGCCATCCCACTTCATTACCTGTCCTTCTGAGGCGCCGTTCTGGTTTACATCCTCAAATAGAATCGTACCGTTCTGTATTTCAGAGCTGGTTATTGTCGGAGGATTATTCTCATCTGTAATCGGAACCCACTGTCCGGCATGGGCGTAATATGCTCTGCCCTCGCCGTGAACGTGAGCGAACATACCGTGATAAGTAGATGCAGAAGGTAGATCGCCGAGAGTAGAATAAAAGAATCTTACTTTACTCTCCACCCCTGTTACGTCGATGGCACCATCAACCGCGAGATCGCCTCCAATCGTGCCTCCTGAAGCCCCGTCAACAGTCGATATACGCTGGGCGAAAGCAGCAGAGGCTATTCTGGCGCGCGGCGTTAGCTCTGCATCCTCTTCCACCTGCACGCCCAGCCATAAGTTTGGATTTTCAAAAACTATGTCGTCCAAAGGATTTGGAATATCGTCACCGAGCAAAATAGTGAATAACCCCTCTTGATCGGGCGTTACCGGATATGTATCCTCCCAGATAAGCGTCCCCCCCGACTCAGCATCCCAGATCCTAAATGTTACGTCCACGGCAGATATAACCGGATTACCGTCGGAATCAGTCAGCTTACCCTGAAAGCTGATTATCCCGGGGGCGCCGGCAACAACAACAGAAATCATTGTAGCCACAGCGACTATAATAGTGCCTGTCTTATATGCTATCCTTCTCAAGATTGCCTCCTACGTATCGAGTTAGTTAAATAACGTCATTAATCAAAAACGTATACCATTAATTTATTATCTTAATACTTAAGCCATCGGTATTCTCCATAGCCTACCTGCCTGCAACATACATTTTATCACGTATGACTTCATGGTTTTCAAATCCTAGTCGAAGGCCGTTTATCATGTAGTCGAAAACGATGTCATCATCGTTGGGATTCAATGCTTTAACAATTAGCTTCTCGGGGGTAACACTCTCAACATATAGCATGGATTGAACGGGACCCCGGGGAGTAATCTGGGCTGTCAGGCCTTCCTCGCTTGTAACGAGCGAAAAATGTTCGGGGAGATCAATTTCGGCAGAGCCATTTCCCAACCTTGCGGAACCTCTTACATAAGTACCGGCTTCGCCCCCTTCGAGAGAAATGTAGAATATCTCTTTGTCGGTATCAGTGGGGTGATCCTGGACGAAGAGCTTTGCTCCGGTAGCTGTTATATCTCCGTTCACGTGAAGAGTGCCGGGACCCGGGCCCCCGACACCCACTGTCAGATCGGAATTAACTGTTACAGGATTGTTGCATGTCAAGGTACCGTTAACCGTAGTAGGGCAATCAAGAGTGGCTGTGGAGGTAGCATCGCAGCTTAGCGATGATCCGCTTAAAGCAAGTGAGCCGCCGCCGGTAACTGTCAGGCTCGCGGCGTCAATGTTAGTGCTGGATCTTATCGAAACCGAACCGCCTGTACCGATATAAACCGAACCGAAATCGTTATCACTGCAGGTCAAGCTTGCGCCGCCATTTAACGTTAAAGACCCGCTACAGGTGGTCGATCCGGCAAGTTCAGCAGATCCGTCGCATCTCAAAGTGGTACCCGAAGCCAAAGTCACCCTGGGGCTGGGTGAGGCGTCAAGAGTCACATCATCGGTAGCGTCATCGTTCATATCATATGTAGCGCTGCCGCTACAGCTCGTACCGCCGGAAGACGTAAATCCGCCATAACACGTAAATCCGCCGGAAACACTGACCGTACTTCCGTATGTCGCGGACCCGGAAACGTCACAGGTAGTTAATGATGCAGGACCGTCGCAGACTAATGATGTGCCACTGGAAAGGACCAGGCGATTACTCGGACTTGACGTATATCTTACATCGGAAGAACCATCGTCATCGAGATCGTAGGTGACAAGATCCGAGGAACTAATATCGATACTTACCGCATCGTTGGTAGAAGGCCGCGTAAAAGTCAGGCTGGTGGGATTGGCCCTGAACTCATCCGCCAGGGAGCCTGTCAATTGAATTCCGTCGGCATTGTAAACGGCATCGGTTCCGGAAGCTCCCAAAACTAATGTCAGACCGTCCGTTCGATGCAGCCGGGCTTGATCGCCGGTGGTAAGGTTATCTAAAGTCAGGTCATCGACAGTGCATCGCGCTATCTCGTTGCCAGCATTCCTGATCAACTCCAGATCTTCCGCGGTTAACTCTCCCAAAAAGTTGCCAACTCCGCTTATCTGAACTCCATCAGCTCTTACTCTTGCTATCTCCAGGGTAGAACCGTCAACGACCAAAACACCGTCGGTCCGATGCACCCTGACCTGGTCTCCAGTGTCTAAATCATCTAACGTCAGCTCATCGACAGTACATCGCGCTATCTCGTTACCGGCACTGCTGATCAGTTCCAGATCCTCCGCCGTCAATTCCCCAAGAGTATTACCCACGCCGCTTATCTGAACTCCATCGGATCTTACCCTTGCTATCTCCAAGGTAGAACCGTCAACGACCAAAACACCGTCGGTCCGATGTACCCTGACCTGGTCTCCGGTGCTTAAATCGTCTAAGGTCAGATCATCGACAGTACATCGCGCCGTCTGATCCCCGCCGGAGTCAACCGTCAAACTTATTACTTCTACGCCGTTCAATGCGGCCGCCCTTAATATTCTCGATTCCCCATTAAGGACCACCAGTTCATCGCGCAATGTTACAGGGGCGGATATATCCACAACGTCTCCGGCGTTTACCGTAAGAGGGCCCGCGCCTGTCAGTTCAAGCGATACAATTTCAACGTCGACCGCCTGCAGGCCGTCACGGAGAATCACCGGGCCATCCACGTCAAGTTTGGCGGCAGGAGTCGATGTGCCTATACCTACATTATCCAAGTTATCCGATAATCTCACGACTGAACCGTCATCCACCCATCCGCCTCCGGATCCTCCGGCAGCTGTCGTTTGCAGTGTTCCGTCCGGAAACCTGATTCCATCGACACCGGGCGTTCCGGCGACGTGAAGTTTGGCGGATGGAGTATCGGTGTTGATTCCAACGTTGCCGTCGTCATCCACCGCGATCGCAAGATTGCCGTGAGCGTTCAAATTGAGCTTACCGTCAATGTCTATGATAACCATAGCGAAAAGAGGTTTGATCGTTAAACCGGCCTGAATTTCAGGTGGGGTTTCCAACTGAATCCAGGGAAAATCCTCGGTATCTACAAATACTTCAAACTTGGCGTCAGGGTTGTCGATTCCGATGCCGACTTTGCCGTTGATGGCAAGATCGCCTTCGAGCGTCCCTCCTGAAGCCCCGTCTACGGTATTTACCCTCAATGAATAAGGTACAGACACCAGTCGGGCGCCGGGCGTAAGAGGCGGATCGGTCTCAATTGTAATTCCCAGATATAATTCTTCGACCTCGAACATAGAATCGGGGAGCGGCGTTATCGATCCTAAAAGGACATTCAACTTACCTTCAGTCACGACTAAGCTAATATGATCCTCGGTCCATAACCAACCGCTCGATCCGTCCGGCGTGCTCCATCCGGCAAACGTAATATCGAAATTACCGTCAAGTGGTGTACCTTCGGAATCGAATAACATTCCCTGGAAGTTGATTAATCTGGGTACGTTTTCGGAAAATGACATCGAAAACGTCATGGCTAGAATAATCCCCGCTGCAATCAAAGTGAATCGCTTCGTACTCATGCGATATCTCCTTCATGTTGTGTCCTGCGGCATTTAACTAAACTGCGGACACGATGGATGTTTCTATCGAGCCCTTGCCTCTGTCCAAACGGCTTTCTTTGTATTGTCTTCCGAGGATGCCAGGGAGCGAACAAGATCCCTAAGTTCCCGGATTTCAGCTCTGAGTTGATTATTCTCCTCGATTTTTTGTTCCAGGCGATCGATTTTTTCCTGCTGCTTTTTTATAGCCTCAACTAACAGAGGAGTTATTTTCGCGTAGTCGACAGAGTAATAACCATCTTTCCCCTTTGAAACGACTTCGGGTAAGACCTCTCTTATATCCTGTGCGACGAACCCAACCTGCCTTTTCTCAGCAAACTGTCGATCAGGGAATTCATCAACCCGCCAGTCGAATTGCACGCCGTTAAGCTTTCTAATCTTCTCAACGGGGTCGGGTATCGGTGTGACGTTCTTTTTGAATCGCCTATCCGAGCATGATAAATATCCTGCAGCGCATACATCGCCATCGACGTATAGTCTATACCCGGGGCTTAAAGCACCAACACCAAGCATCGCCCCCGGATCAAGGGCTAAGGCCCCGCCGCCACGGGATGAGAGTTCTCCCAGAGGCGATACGCTGAAGGTTGTTCCAGTGGGATCGGAAAATTGTAGACCATTGTAATTATAATCGAATTCATAAGGCGCACTGTATACTCGGTAACCCTCGGAGGTCGATTCTGTGGAATCGCCTGGCTGCGCCGCATTTGATCTGGTCGTTCTTATAAGCCGATCGATGCTGTCGTAGGCGTAGGTGCATGTCCAATCATCGTCGAAAATAGCGTCATCCGGTCTGAATGCTAACCGCGGCTCGGCCGATCGCAGGCTCAAAGCTACTATTTCCGTTTGAATCTGGCCTAAGGGTTCGGTCCATAAGGCGATTCTACCGCCACCACCACCACCCGAGCTAATACTCACACCGTCTAAACCACTGGAACCTATATTCGAAACGGTCAGGGTGGATGAACTCGAACCGACATCTATCGATACACCATCCTCACCACTGGAACCGATATTGGAAACCTTTAATAGCGCACCGCTTTCGGAAACGCTTCTTGAGATCCTGTAATCGACATCGAAGAACGAATCGACTACGAAATCGCCGTTACTGCCGTAGCGAGCCGTGGTAAAGGGTATTCCGTCGCTTCCGGTTCGAGTGAAAAGGACCTCAGTGGCATCGGCATCCATCCTGTAAGTGATATCGAAAAATGAATCAACCACAAAAGTTCCGCCGCCAGAAGCGTCAGCTTTTAGCCCGCTGGAAAAAGAATCGGTCCCATCGTCGAATGAACATATGGCCTCCGCTAATGAAACGGTAGCTTTGTCACGCTTTCTTACTGTTGTAGCGGCGTCTGAAACCTCCAGGGAGGAAAGAGCGCCCTGGTCGGACACGCTTCTTGATATCCTGTAATCTACATCGAAGAACGAATCAACGACGAAATCACCGCTCTTTCCGTAACTTGCTGTCGTATCCGGTTGACCGTCGGAACCTTCACGGGAAAAGGTCATCTCGCTCGTATTCTGATCGCACCTGTAGGTAATATCGAAAAATGAATCGACCACAAAAGTTCCGCCGCCGTTGTTGTCCGCGCGTAAACCAACAGAGGAACTGTCAGGATCGTCGGGGCCCGCGGCTCCGATATTTCGGATTATGGCCAGAGCGGTATCATGGGCTTTGAGATCCAAAGTTGATCCGTTGCTGTCGACATCTATGCTGACTCCGTCCTCCCCGCTGGAACCGATGTTCGATACGGTCAAATGTCCGCCGGAAGCATCGGCCGATGAGTTCACCGCGGAAAGCGCTCCAATATCCTCATGCTCGATACCGCATGTGGCGGCGCCATCATCGACACCAATAGAAACACCATCCTCCCCGCTTGAACCTATGTTGGAAACAATCAGGTTCGATGAATTCGAACCGACATCTATTGATACACCATCCTCTCCGCTGGAGCCTAAGTTGGAAACACGCAGGTTAGCCCCTGTTTCGGTAGCGTCCAAATCAACCCTGTAAGAGATATCGAAAAACGAATCGACCATATACAGACTCGAACTGCTACCGTTGGCGTTTAATACAATACCGGGATTATCCGGGCTGGTACTTCTGAGCGAAAGCTCCACAATTTCGGTTTCTATTTTAAGCTGGCCCGGCTCCGTTTTGATGTTGTCACCGTCGACTCTCTCGGCGATCCTCGAATACGGGACGCTATTGAGCTGAAAACGGGGCGTCATGGGAGAATCACCGGCAACCTGTGTTTGAAGATAGACGGTCAGGTTATCGCTTGATAATTCGTCAATGGGTATAGGGGTAACACTGCCCAGGGCGACGTTGAACATTCCGTCCGTGACCTGAACATCCTGAGTCTCAGACCATAACTCCGTTCCCACGTCAGGATCATCCCAGAGGCTGAACGTGATAGAATAGCTGTCATCCGGCGGCATTCCGCCGTCAATCATCATCAGGCGCCCCTGGTGGCCTATGAATAATGGTACGTCGGCTGTAGCCAGCGGGGTCAGAGCGGCCACCGCGAAAAGTACGGTAACCAGTGATAACATTCTGGCGTTCATGTTGGTTCTCCTTTTGTTGGGTTCTGAGTAATTTTTAATGAGTTCAAAATCAGTTTCGCAGACAATTTCAGAAAAAACATTAGCGCCACGAGCCTGAGCCGGGCGCTTACATCTTCTTCAGTTTTCGAATTCTATCGCTTCAACACCTACCGATTTCTTTAGAAGCGCCTTTAATATAGACTCTATAGGTCAATTATGTCAAGTTAAAACTGGTAATAATAGTCATTAGTGACCACCTTTAGACGGCAGATGATCATCGTCGCCACGAAGACGTGATCATAAGCCATCTATAAGAATATGAAATCTTAACCAAGCCGGCTGAGGCGATCCGGGCCGGCATCCCTTTATCAGACTGGTTCTTTGGTTAATGTGTTTCCGGAAAGAGAATGGAGCCTGGCTGTGTCGGAAGCCATCCATCCACAAAGAAACTTGACTTTCTCTCTGGCTGGGCTAACTTATACTATGGCAAAACTATTAAGGGCTGTTCAAACCCGGATTTCATTTTTTAGATAAAGGGGAGTGTTAAGTGAAAGTAATAGACATACTCAGGGAAAAGAAATCTGGAGTAAAAACTATTTCTCCTGATAAGTCCTTAAAGCAAGCATTGAGATCCATGATGCAAGACAAGGTGGGATCTTTGATAGTCACGGAGCGCGAAAACATCCCGTTAGGTATAATAACCGAACGAGATATTCTCCGATATATAGATCGTGTGGATAATTGGGAGAAGACCGTTATAAGCGACGTCATGACAAAGAAACTCATAATCGGTTTACCCGATGACGATGTCGAGGTCATAATGGAGTTTATGACAAAGAATTACTTCCGTCACGTTCCAATCCTCGATGAAAAAAAATTAGTGGGTATAATCTCCATCGGCGATATTATCAAGGCACAGCTGCAGGATATCAAAACCGACAACCGATTTCTCAGTGACTATATTTCAGGGAAATATCCAGCGTGATTACGGTGGTAGTTCGAACTGCCATTATTGTAATCAGACTCCTAGAGCTCGAGAATCATCTTGATTTATGAGTTTGTTGGAACGTCCACCAACACCTGAAGCCATCCAAACACAGAGAAGCTTAACTTCCGATATAGCAGGACTAACTTAAAATATAGTACTACTAGCAGATCAGAGATTCGAACCTTCGCCGCGAGGCTTCTACTTTTCCTGATCACAGATTTTGTTAATCCGTTGAACGATAACCCATTACGCCGCCGCACAGGGATTTATCCCAATTCTGACGTCACTTTTCGAAAACTGAGAAAAGCCATTGAATACTGGCGGATGCATGACCGGGCGCAGTGCCTAAGTTAATGGTAATACTTAAGTTAAAAAGGCGACCAAACGATCTCACATTTTTATGACCATTATCATGAAATTCCCTTGACACGAAGTAGGTGTGAAAATATAATTGTTATAGTTGATCTATTACAAGGAGCAAAGTGGATCTTTTTGTTAATCTTACAAGCGGAGTCGACCTTCACCTTCAAATCAGGAAACAGATTGAATATTACATTACGGTTGGCGAGCTCAGAGTTGGAGATCGTCTGCCGCCAATTCGGGAGTTGGAAAAACATCTTGGGGTAAATAGGCACACTATCCGAAGGGCGTATCTGGATCTGGAAAAGCGGGGTCTTTTGCGGGTGCGGCGCGGCAGCGGTGTAACCGTGGCCGCAGGTTTCTCCAGTGCAGAGAGTAGAAGGCGAGCTCCAAAGATCGGCGAACTCATCGAGACGACTTTGGAAAAAGCAGCCGAGATGGGTTGTCCGCCGATCGGATTTTCAAAGATCTTGAAAAAGAAAGCCTTAGAGCTGGATCGCCGGTACCCATCCATTGCGTTTGTGGAATGCAGCAGCGCCCAGGCCAATGATCTGGCAATGGCGTTGGAAACCCACCTGGGACAGGCCGTAATGGGTGTAGATCTTAATGCAGCAATCGAAGATGAATCTGTGGTGCCCGGAAGCGTGCGGTATGTTGTCGTTCCGGCTTTCCATGCAGACCAGATTCAGGGAGTATTACGGAAAAGGGACGTCCGGATTCTTACCGTCCGAGTTGAGGTAGGGTACCGGTTCAGGTCCATGGCCGCGAAACTGCTGCCGGTAGAACGTCCATGCGTAATTCTAAGAGATCAGGATTCAAAAGCCCTGATGCCCAAGGTTGTAAACGAGACTCTCCGCCTGGGAGAAGAGATTATTCCGGTGTTAATGAGCGATGAGAAAGAAGTTAATAACATAATCAACCGTTCTGACATCGTTTTCTTTACAGCGCCGTGCCGGAATTTCGTGGAAAATGAGGTGCCGGCCGGAAAAAAAAAACAGGAGATACTATTGGAGTTCCCATCTGACGCTCTGGAACTGGTGGTGAAAACGACTGGCGCCTGAAAACAATTTGACAGAATGGTAAACGCACGGGGAAAAAAGTGTTAAGTACCCTTGTTATCAAAAAAGTCGACACGACCGAGCGCATAACAATGGATCTAACTTCAAAATATCACAGTAAATCGAAACCATTCAAGAAGAAAGGAGAAGCTGGAGGCAAAACAACGATAATTCTCAGCGTTCATTTGAGAGACGATACTAAGCTTATTTAGGAAGGTTTGTAACATGAAAAGTAGTAAGAGATTCTTTAAGCTCTTGATGGGAACAGTATTTCTGTTGTCATTCATACTAACGCTTGTACTGGTTTCATACCAGCCGGGAGAAGCTATTCCTGCTTTTGCCCGCAAGTACAGAACCAGCTGTACGACCTGCCATATTGCCGTGCCCAAACGCAATGCTTTCGGCGAGGCTTTTCGGAGGAATGGTTACTCCATGCCCGAAGGCGACCAGATGTTGATCAAACAGGAGCCGGTGTCGTTAGGAGCTGAAGCCTGGAAAGAGGCTTTTCCGGATGCGGTCTGGCCCGGTCTTCTCCCCGCCGAGTTTCCTATTTCAGCATACGTTCACCAACGGTTTGTAGCCGAATTTGGCGACTCCAAAAAGGGTAACCAGGTTGAATTCGATATGCCCCATGAGCTGGAAATATTCATGGGTGGAACGTTTGATGAATCTTTCTCGTTTTTCGGGGAGTTTGTACTATTCGAAAAGGGGAAGAATAATCAGGTTGGAGGTCCGGGACTAAAACGATTTTTTTTCCAGTTAAACGATCTCCTTGGCCCCAAGGATGCTTTCAATATCAGGTTAGGCCGAATAGAACCTGGTATTACAGAAGGTCTGGTTGACAACCAGAGGGTCATGCTGGAACACGCTACCACGCTTGATTACAAAGCCACCGGAAAGTGGCGCCCCAGAGACCAGCAGTCAGGAATTGAATTCAACGGTATTGTCAACCATCGCTTCCAGTATGCAGCCGGTGTAGTTAACGGCGAGAAAGCAACGATCTCTGATGCGACCGATGAAAAGGACGCTTACGGACGAGTGGCTTTCAAAATTGGCGGGCTGGGACTGGACGGTTACCAGCCGCAGGAACTTACTGAACTGAAGGAAAGCGATAACTGGGCCGACAATGCGGTGACCGTTGGCGCATATTCGTACTTTGGGAACAACGAGTCAGAGACTGCCGATATTGATAATGACTTCACTCGTTTTGGATTCGACCTTCATATCAACTATGACCGTTTTGATATGTATAGCGGCGCGATAGTCGGCAAAGACAAGAATCCATCTGGACTGGATGACACCTACACAGACGATCAAAGAGAGCTCAACAGCCTTGCCTGGTTTGTTGAAGGTTATTACACGGTCTATCCGTGGCTAATGCCTGGTTTACGGGTTGGATCTGTCGCTTCTGATCAGAATGATGACGACAAAGACAAATACATGACGTTTTCACCAAATCTTACAATGATGGCACGAGCCAATGTCAGGGTAACACTTGAAGCCCTGTTAAAGGTAACAGGTGACAAGACTGTTGGTGGCGTTACCGTGGAACCCACAGGTGCTGACGAGGAAAAACTTAAGTGGATCAAAGCAAACATAATGTTTGTATTCTAACAATCCATCTAAACTGAAACGAGGTTTATTCTTAAGCGGTTCAGGAAAGCTGGGAGGCAGACTTTATTAGGATAGTCTGCCTCTCCCTCAATTTTGGATAGTAAGAAAGAGGGCGAATCTTCCTCCCTGAATCTTGCCTGATCAATTCGACACCAAATAATGGTGGAAACCGGAACTGGCTATGAGATATCCAGGTAGAAAGCCCATCTTCCGAAATGAGACCGCTCCCGTCATCCAAGGAGTCGATCGCCATATATCTGTTTCACTTAGAGCATCAAAGGGGAAAACATCCCAAAACTGCAAATGAATGATAACCTCTTGTCGATTAAATAGCTCCACATTGCCTGGTCCGATTCGGATAATCCGATTATAACGATAATAACGACAATAACTATTCTTGACAATTTCCCTCATTTTCATTTAATTCTGTATCATGAGAATGACGGAGGTGGCCGTAGTTTGCCAGTTGAGTGTTTCTCTTTTTCAGGTTTTGACAGAATTGTAATGTTTCACGGGGATTTTCCATAAAAATAAATGGTCGATTATATTAGGGGACGATTAAGGGTATGAAAATTCAAGAAGGGCGGGACTTTTCAAAATGAAAAATCTTGTAGCAGCGCTTTTTTTGGCTACAATCGGCCTCACCGCCGTTAGTGCCGACGAGGTCGAAGACACCAAGAAACCGGCCGGGACAATTAGCGGGACAATCAAAGCGAGGGGAGTGAGAGATGCCAGAGACGTTGTGGTTTATCTGGAGAATGTAGAGGGAGTTTTTGAGCCCTCTGAGGAAAAGCCGGTTGTTGACCAAAAAAATCTGGTCTTCATACCTCATATTCTCCCTGTATTGATGGGAACAACGGTCCAATTTTCCAACAGTGATAGTGTTCAGCATAACGTGTTTTCTCCGTCCAAATGCTGCAAATTCAATCTGGGGACTTATGGTGCGGGAATAGTCCGCGAGGTTACGTTCGACAAAACAGGCAATGTTGCTCTGCTCTGCAATGTCCACGCGGAGATGTCGGCATTTGTCGTGGTTTTGCAGAATCCATATTTTGCTTTGACCGGCCCGGATGGCATTTTTACCATCGAAGATGTTCCTCCCGGCACTTATACATTAAAAACCTGGCACCAAAAACTGAAAAAAAAGAAACAAGAAGTGACCGTAATCGGGGGCGACAGTGTTGCTGTCGATTTCAAACTTTCACGATAACCATCGATTATTGTCATATAGAAAAGCAATAAAAATGAAGGACAAAAAAACTACGAAGCGGATTTTCCTGAAGAAGATTGATGTGGTAATCTGCAGGATACCGTGATAAGATACGGGTTCTACTCAAGCAAGGGATCGTCCGGTTCCACGCTAGGGAAACGCAAGGGAACAATCCCTCGTGAATAAACATTAAGAATGTGGTAGACGGAAATGCAGGACGCGGAAAAAGCTGAAGAAACGAAGGAGACTTCGACTCTCGATCGATTGTCGGAGCGTATCGAACCTCGTCGCAAAATATTGCGTCGTTTAGGGTGGGCCGGGGTCGCAGCCTTTTTACTCGGAAATGTTATAGCCTCCCTCCGATTTTTTTACCCCCGGGTCCTGTTCGAACCACCCTCGCGTTTTAAGGTCGGAAAACCCTCCGCATATTCGCTGGGTTCGGTAAATACACAATACAAAAATAAGCAGAGGATCTGGATAATTCGGAGGGAAGACGGTCGGTTTTTCTGCCTGCATGCGAGATGCCCCCATCTCGGTTGCACTCCCAACTGGTTGGAGACCCAGAACAAATTCAAATGCCCCTGCCATGGCAGTGGATTTTATCGCGGCGGAGAAAATTTCGAGGGCCCTTCTCCCAGACCCCTCGACAGGTTCAAGATGAGCCTTGCTGACGACGGGCAGCTGGTTGTGGACAAAAGTGTCATCTTCAAGGGAACAGCAGGATTTGATTCGGATAAGCGTTATCCCCAGAGCCTGTTGGAGGTTTAACCTATGACTCCTGCAGATAGAAACGGCAGACGACGAAAGAGGCCGACCGCCGTTATCGACTCCACCGGGTGCACGGGCTGCCAGGTATGCGTCGCTGTATGCCCCTCCAAATGCATAACGATTAAAGAATCGGAACTGAACCTCAACGGGATCGCGGAGGTAGATCGGGAAATTTGCAATGGGTGTTATTTCTGCGCCATTGATTGTCCCTGGGGGACTATCTCGATGGTCAATCCTGACGGCTCGCTGGCCGACTACAGCAGGAGTTTGAGAAAGGCCCGGGGCTATGTATAAGAGACAGCCGGGTGCAGACTATTTTCCCCGGGGGAATGAATTATGAAAAAATGGATCGAGCAAATTCAAAAAAACGAAATCTGGAAATCCGTCTTCCGGCGAACCTATAAAGACACTCGGAGAAATCGCGCGCTGGCAATCTTCGGGAACGTCTTCCTGCACCTGCATCCCGTCAAAATACGGGAGAGCGCTGTCAGATACAGATACACCTGGGGGATGGGCGGAATAACGTTTCTCCTATTTATTATTCTGACGATTACCGGAATATACCTGATGTTTTATTATCATCCTTCGGCCGATCAGGCTTATGCGGATATGAAAGACCTGGAGTTCCACGTGCCCTTCGGGATGTTTCTCAGGAATATTCATCGCTGGGCCGCTCATCTAATGGTGATCACCGTAATGATTCATATGTTTCGCGTATTCATGACAGGGTCATACAAATCACCCCGACAATTCAACTGGGTGATAGGGGTTGTGCTTCTGGTCCTCACGCTTTTACTGAGCTTCACGGGTTATCTCACGCCCTGGGATCAACTCGGTTTCTGGGCTATCACGGTGGGCACTAATATGGCCGCCGGCACCCCGTTTATAGGCTTTGAAGGGCCTTTCAGCGAGGCTCTGGGCGTGACTCCCTATAATGATATCCGGTTTGCGTTACTGGGAGGATCGTCTGTCGGAGAAAACGCCCTGTTGCGAGCTTATATCTGGCACTGTATCGGCATCCCGGTTCTGGCCGGCATCTTCATGATCGTTCATTTCTGGAGAGTGAGAAAAGACGGCGGTATATCGGGACCCAAGCAGCCTCCTTATATAAATGGCAGTTAAGATCCGGAGCGCTATGGTATGGAACACTTTGTAAAGATAATCTCCAAACCGGACAATGTCGCCATCGTTATTATGCTCATCCTGGTGGCTTTTTACACCTGGTGGGCTTTTCGGCAAGCTTTAGCTAACGATCGACGTAAGCAGTCGGGAGGTGCTGTTGATGGCGAGAACGATAAAAGGATCGATTCCTCGCCGAATCTGGTGCGCATCGAAATGCTGGTGGCGATGGTCGTGATTGCCGGGCTTATGTTCTGGTCTGTGGTCCTGGACGCTCCCCTGGAGGAAATGGCCAATCCCACCGTGACGCCGAACCCGGCAAAAGCGCCCTGGTATTTCCTGGGGCTTCAGGAAATGCTCGTCTATTTCGACCCCTGGATCGCCGGCGTAATTCTTCCGATGTTGATTGTTCTCGGCTTAATGGCGATTCCGTATCTGGATATAAATCCTAAAGGAAACGGCTATTATACTTTTTCGGAACGCAAGTATTCGATTCTGATTTTCTGTTTCGGATTTCTTATACTCTGGATTTTTCTGATAGCTATCGGTGTCTTCATGAGGGGTCCCGGATGGCTCTGGTTCTGGCCATGGCAGGAATGGGACCACAACCGGATAGTCTACCAGCCTGTTGCCGATATGACTCAGCTTATCGGAATTGATTCGCGTTCGCTGGCAGGGTTCTTTCTGGGAGGAGCCACTGTCTTCCTCTATTTCGGACTGGGAATGATTTTGCCATATTATTATTGGAAAAGAAAGCATGGCGATTTTCTAAAGAAGCTGGGTTTGACCCGCTACCTGATAATCGGGATACTATTCTGGATTATGATAGGACTTCCGATCAAAATACTATTGAGGCTGAGTTTTAACATTAAATACATCTGGGTTACGCCCTGGTTCAATATATAGTTCTGATGGCGACGCGAAAGCGTTGGGACTTGTAGAATGAATAATAATAACCTTGCGAAAGACAGGGCATCGGTAGAGAAAGCCGGAAGGGAACAGCCCTATTCATTATACTTCTTTGTCCTGAGTTTGGTGATATTCGTATTGTCCATATGGGTGATATGGTTCGAGACCGTGCAACTGCGGCCATGGAAAGGTTACCAGAAACAATACTACCAGTTGAAGCGGGAACAGCTCGAGGGTGAGTACGATAAGATTCTGGATGAGTATCGCTCGCCCGAGGTCCAGCGGAGACGAGCCGAACTGGAAATGCAACTCAAAGAGCTCAATGAAGACTTCCAAAGAGCGGAACTTCAGCGAGAATATAAAAAGACTGAAGAGGATCTGGAGGATATTCGCAAGGAGCTTCTTGACAACCGGGCGGATTTCCGCGCGGCGAGAGGAAAATTTCTTGAGCTCGAGTACCTCTATTACAAACACCAGCGGGAGGAAGACAAAGCAAGAATCGAGGAACTCAGAGACAACATTGCAGCAATCGAAAACGACAGGGAATCATTACAGGCTCGAGAGGATTCATTAGCTCTAATCTTGTCAGGATTTACCGAGGAATCGGAAAAAGTTGCGGACGAGTTGGAATTTCTGGAGTCTCCCGTAAAGGAATCGAAACAAGCCTTCAAAGGTCTGGATGATATTCCCATCGAAATTAAGCAGGTTTATATGCAGGATATTAATAAGGCGGACCGCTGCCAGTCCTGTCATATTGGTATCGACGTCCCCGACAGGGTCTCCAACCAGCATCCTTACACGCAGCACCCGGCTGGATATATATATCTTGAAAAACATTCCGTAAATGAGTTCGGATGCACTTTCTGTCACAGGGGGCAAGGGCGTGCTACATCCTCACCGGACAAAGGCCACGGATGGGTTGAACACTGGGAAGACCCTATGCTTGTCGGCGATTGGACACAGGCGACCTGCGAGAATTGTCATGGCGATATTCGACGCCTCAAGGGGGGCGATCTTATTACCAGAGGATCGGAATTGGTGGAGAGATACGGTTGCTATGGCTGTCATCAGATTGCCGGGTATGAGGACTTAAGGAAAGTCGGGCCCGATCTGACCGAAGTAGGCCTGAAAGTCAATTTCACATGGCTTGTCGACTGGATACAAGATCCCAAGCAATACTTTGAGACCGCTCGCATGCCGAAGTTTTTGTTCTCTCAGGGAGAAGCCGAAGGCATCGCTGATTACCTCTTCAGCATGACCCAGGAGTTCAGAGCCGATGAATCAACCGGAGATATCGATTGGGATCTGGCCGATGCCGGAAAGGCATTGTGGCGGAAGTCCAGATGCTCTATCTGTCATGCAACGGGAGGCGTCGGCGGCGCTCACCGTGATGTATACGCTCCCGACCTGGGGAAGGTCGGAAGTAAAGTAAACCGCGATTGGCTCTATCGATGGATAAAGGATCCCAAAGAGCATTTTCCTACGACCAGGATGCCGCGATTCCGATTTCCCGACGAGCAAATAAAAGCTTTGGTGGAATTTGTCATAAGCGAATATGTCAACTGGGACTTTGAGCCACAATATACCGATTCTGTCCTCATAGACGTTGAATCGATCAAGAGAGGAAAAGAACTGATTCAAAAATACGGGTGCTTTGGTTGTCATAACGTCAAGGGCATGGAGGAGATGAAGAAGATCGGGCCTTTCCTGCGGCAGGAAGAGGTATCCTATCTAAGAGTAGCTGAAGTGCAGGAGAAAATCGGATCCGAACTATCGTCAATAGGAAGCAAGCCTCTGGAGCAATTTGATTTCGGGAAAATGGCAACGGAGATTCCGCACGATCGGATAAGTTATCTGCAGCAGAAGTTAAAAGATCCGCGCAGTTTCAGAGATGATCTGAGGATGCCAAACTTCCAATTTTCTGAAGAGGAAACCGAAGCTCTGGCGGTTCTGCTCGTCGGCTTTACGGATGCGAATATACCGACGCGCTTTAAGGTACCGAAGGAACCCGCTGAATATCAGCCAGTGGGTGAGATTGCCAAGATTATGAACGATGTGAAATGCTTGAATTGTCATCGCATCAAGGGAAACGGCGCCGACTTTGCCCCCGATCTTTCCATCGAGGGAAGCAAAGTTCAAGAGAAGTGGCTCCGCGATTTTTTGAAGAAGCCGGATATTATCCGTCCCATGCTCAAGCAGATGCCGCGATTCAATCTCGATTTCGACCAACGGATGATGCAGGGCAACCTGACATTCGTGGAAATCGAAACGCTGGTTCGATTTTTCAAGCAGGTGCTGGTTTCAGAGAATATATCTGAAACTCTTCCCGAGAGCGATCTCAGCTTAAAACAACAGCTTAATGCCGGGAAAATATTATACGAGGAGAAGGGTTGCGAGGCGTGCCATCAGATCGCCGGCGCTGGCGGGGCCGTAGGGCCCTCCCTTACAGACGTCGGCAATAGACTAACGGAAGGCTATATCTATCAACATCTGGAGAATCCCCGGGCGCTGACGCCGGATATTGTGGAGCCGGATTATGGTTTCACAGAGGAAGAGAGAATCAGTTTAACCCGATATATGATGTCGCTGAGACAGGAGTAGATGTATTGAAAAGGCATTGCTTTTTTATATTAGCGCTCGTACTTGCTGCTCTCAACTGCTCTGAAAGCCACCATCCGCCCTCGGGCGAAAGCTCAAGAACAGAGAGCTTTTCAGTCAGAGAGGGAGGACGCTTATATAGCCGTTATTGCTCTCCTTGTCATGGAGATTCCGGCGATGGCTTCGGAAAATACTTCGGCTATGGGCAGAAGACCCAGCCCCCCGATTTTACCGCGCCCGATTTCTTTGAGAGTAGAAACGACTCGCTGCTAATTCTGGCAATCAGTGAAGGTTCCATAGCCCTCGGAAAATCCAACCTCTGCCCTCCCTGGGGGAAAACGATGCGAAGAGAGGAGATAATGTTTATCATAAATTATATTAAGAAATTCAAACCATTGAATGACCCGTAGATTCTGAAAGGGAGTACTTTCCTGGTTTTCTTTTCTATCACAACCGCAAATTATCTCAATCTCTTCAATAGCCTCTCAAGTACTTCCGCGCTATTCCGATAAAATTCTATAGCTTGCAACAGGAGGATGAGATCATGAGTAAAATCTCTCGATGTTATTCAAAGAATAGAATAAGAGTTTGTGCATATTCACTTCTTACATTGGCTATTTCCGCTTCGGGATGCGACGACACGACTGTTGCCAGCAAATACCCTATCAGTGATGCCTGGCTAACCGTAAACGTGAAAACCGCTGACTTAGACACCCTCTCTAATTTTTCCTCCGGCCCGGATGTCCATCGTTCACAAAAATCGGCGGCCTTAGTCGACAGCCTTACCATGACCTCCGCAAAAATTGTAATGGGTCGAATCAGGTTTAAGAGCGTAGACGGGGACAGCCTGGATTTCCGTTCAGATGATCCGGTAATAGTAGATATTGACCTGACTGGCGTTGCGCAAAGCCTGGGGACAGTACAGATTCCTTCGGGAACCTATGATGAAACCCGGTTTCGCATCGAAGATCTGGACAGCACGGCTGGAGACATATATTGGAACAACCCTCTAATGCAAGATCTGAGCATTAGAGTAGAAGGTTTCTTGAATGGAAATGAGGATAGCTCATTTGTGTGGACGGCGGATTTTGACGAGGAGCAAATACACGAATTCAATCCGATTGTAATCCAACCCGCTGACACAGTAGAAGTTTCTTTTATCTTCGATACCAATCAGTGGTATTCCGATGGCATTGGGGGTTTTCTGGATCCAAGAGACGAAGGTTCACGGTCGATGATCGAGGATAATATCAAAACCATATTTGATGTCCGTGAAGACAACCAATAGTGTTTTGAATCTGTGCTGAAAATTCACGTCCTATTTGCCGACATCTACGATTCTACTGCGAACTTCTCGGTTTGATGATCTCGTCGAGCCACTGTCGCTGCTTACTGTCCGGGACGATACTCAGATACCGCAAGCCTCCCTGATACTGAAGGGTTGCCTGATCCAGCGACTCGCCGCGCTGCACAAGTAGTGTAATCTCACCGGTTTTCACTGCATCACGAATCGCTTTCTCCAGCCGATCCATGCTAAACGTCTTAGCGTTGACACCCAGAATATTCATTCCGGTGTAGAGGCCAGCTTTATCGGCCGGACTGCCCGGAACTACCTGCAGGATTCTATTATCTTCGTCCTCAACTGCGAAACCGATCGATTCATAGAAATAGCGGCGTTCTCTGCGCGACTCGAGGTCACTCAAAGCCTTGGGTTTTTCGGTGGTGTAAGCGAACTTGTAGCCGGCTGCAGCCAGCGGAGACTCATCGAGTTTCTCGCGTGTGCGTGAGATTCTCTCGATAAACAGGGAATCCCAGGCGAAGTCGGCCAGCTCTGTAAGCGCCGACACCATGTCACGTTTCTCAAATGAGATACTGTGTGCTTCTGGGTCGCCTGTGCCGAAGAATGATCTGCAGAAATCGTCGAGACTACGTTTACCGCTCGACAGCTCACGGATTCTGGAATCGACCTCGAGCCAGAGTAATGCCCCTTCGGAGTAGTAGTCTGCTCCGCGACGATGGAATGACCAGCTTTCCGAACCTCCCCAGATTGTGTGCGTCGTAACAGCTACATCCCTGAGAGGCCTCCATTGTCTGCCCGCGGTGTGCCGCAGATTTCCCCAATCAAGTGTCCATTGCTGTTTGAAGTAATCCGCCGACATCAAACCCGACCGAGCGGCCAACATCATGCCGAGGTAGTCGGTCAGGCCCTCATAGACCCAGAGCAACTCCATGTTCATCGGGGTCTGGTAGTCAGGAGTATTCATCCCCGCCGGACGCCGATACTTGCCGCACCAGGTGTGCACAAACTCATGCGGTAACAAACCCTGGAGAGAATATGAGGTCTTGCCGTATTCTTTCAGTGCCTTCACGTCGACACTGTTCGCGCTGGAGTTCCGATGTTCCAGGCCATAGTGTTCTACAGAGTCACTGACCAGCACCAGGAAGCCATAGGTATCAAAGTGGCTGCGCCCGAAGAGTGCCTCGGTTTCGTAGACAAGCCGACTCCAATCTGCAAATGCCGAATCAGCAAGAGGCAGGAGAACCTCTTCATCTACTGCGACATGGACGAAATATTCAGCCGCGGCGGTGGATGCAATCTTATAAGTATTTAAGTACGCTCCACAGATGACCGGGAAATCGATGAGTTCCTCATAACTGACCATCTCGAAAACCAGGGTATCGCCACGACGCTCTTTGAAAGGCATACCTGTCGCATAGCGCCAGCCATCCGGGATGATGAGCCGGGGTTCCACGGTCAAATCCCTGCAGACAGAACCCTCGGGATAGACCGATACAGTATTCCAGTTGATGACCGCCAGGGTCGGTGTGCTTTCGCTGTCCGAACCCCAGGAGAGGTCGGTCGGCTGACTGCAAATATACGATAGATTGATCGTAACCGGGCTTTTGTTCCGTGAACCGAAGACATGAAACCGGAAGGGGTCGGTGTAATCCCGTTCCCATAGCAATCGGGAACCGGAACCGTCGAACGCTCTGAAGCCGGCCAGATTCTCAATAGGGCCGCAGGGGCCGTGCATACCCGGAAGCCACTTGGGATACAGAAGCGTCAGGGTATCAGAGACGGCCTCCATAGTGATCGTACTATGGATCAGGTTGCGGCTAATCTCAGTGGCGTCCAGCGTGATCTGCAGCTGGTTTGCGGATGAATCTGCAAACGATGTCTCTGCGTGACAAATGCAGGCCAGCAAAGCTACGGGCAATATCGACCTGGCTAAAGAATGGCCCCAGTAAAGGCTCTGGCATTTCATACATACTCCTTTCGGGAGATTGCTAAAGCAGGTAACTTTTCGTCTTGATACTTACCCACCGGCGCCGATCTTCTCGATGATTTTATAGTGGGAGATCATTGTCCCTTTGGATATGGGAACGTAGGATCGAGTGTTGTCCATCCCATTTTCATGGGGCTCAGATATCAACACAAACTCTCCGTATTCGTTTTATCAAATCAGAAATATATATAAATCTGCCTGTCATAATAGGCTGTAATTAGCGTAAAGTCAATATTTATCTGCGGTGCCGTTCCCCGCAGCAAATACTATCCAACTACAATGAAACTTGATATTAGCTATTGCGGGACTGAATCAAAATGTGGTATAATTAACAGGAAAGATCAATTGCAACCGGGAGGACACCATGGCGCACACATCCAGAGAAGAAAATGGGATTGTGATCTTCGAACTTGAGGGTAAAATCATGGGGACCCCGCAAGATAATTATTTGATACTCGATAAGATCTATGAATTCATCCAGCAAAACAAGTTCAAGGTAGTTATGGATTTCTCAAATGTAGATTGGCTGAACTCCAGGGGCATAGGCATTTGTGTTACGACCATCACTGCGCTGCGGAATAGGGACGGTGATTTAAAATTAGCCTGCCTCAATGAAAAAGTGGAATCTCTTTTGAGAAAGATGAAGATGTTCAAGATATTCGATGCCCATAAGACAGTGGGTGAGGCAATAAAGAGCTTTCAATAGCTTGTACAGTATTAATGAGGTCTCTATTGTGCTTAATAGTGATCGATAATCGCGGGATCGGTGCCGTCCTCGCTCAGGAACCGTTCGGCAAGGCATACCTCTTTACTAACGCCTGGTAGCGCGGATCATCGCGGAAGGGATCGATCCAGTGTTTGAATTTCAACGTGTTCACAGTTATATAGGTCTCCAGGGAGAGTACAAGTTCAAGTTCGTCAATCGCTTCGTCGTATCTTCCGCAATTAGCATAAATCCTGGCCATGACCATGGCCGTGCCCTCGACAGAATGTCAGGGGGTACACTCGGAAATTTCCACCAGTTCTTTTTCTCTTAAACCGCATTCAATCGCATTCTCGCAATCTCCAACAAACGAAAGCAGTAAGCCTCGCCATCCGAAAAAGTCAACTTCATCCGAATACAGCTCCGATTGTTTTTTTGCTAAATCGTCATAACCTTCGAGAATATCCAGGTGACTGAGATAAGTGGAGGGTAGGCCATGAAATAAATTAGATTTGGTCGTATCTGCGCTTTGCTTATGTAAGAAGTCAGCTATGATCGAATCAGTTTGTATGTCATGCATATATTTCGATAGCGAGTAATTCCTGATAACGAATTTCGTCGTATCACAGTGCTTGAGCGCCTCGCTTATTACCGGCCTGACTTTCTCTATATTTCCATATCTGGCGATCAGACAATCGATCTTATCTTCGTAATAATCTTGGGCTTCCGGGTTCAAGGCGATGGCGCGATTAATAGAATGTTCTGCCTCCTCAAACCTGCGAAGAGATTGCAGTAGGTAAGCGAGTCTGGCATGTCTTCTGGCGTTTAAAGGGTCGATTTGAGCTGCCTTTCTTCTGTTCAGAAGGGCTTCTTCGAGTTTCTCTTGATCTATCTGTACTTCTGATATCGCGTCGAGTAGTTCAGGGTCATTGGAAAGTCCGGCTTTTGCCGTTGAATAGTGTTCGAGGGCCATATCATCATCGGCTTCAACAAGATAGTAGTACTGTCCCAGCGCCAGATGTCCTTCCGGAAGTTCCGGTTCAAGCTCCAGAGCTCGCTTCGCCGCTTCCAGCGCGGTTTTGCCTCTTTCCGATTCAGGAGAAAGACCGGCCCCACTGGTGTAAGCCTCCGACCTAAGCGCATGAGCCAGCGCGAAAGAAGGGTCAAGAGCAACGGCGCTGTCCAGTGCGGCTTGAGCGCTCCGAGAATCCGAATAATCAATCCATCGCCTAATTTTTTGAAGCGCTTTAAGATAAAACTGGTATGCCTCAGGATTTTCGGTTGGTATTTTGGCCAGGTTTTGCCGGTCCGATTCAAGCAGGGTCAAACCGAGTTGTTCAACGATCTTTCCGGCGATATCGGCCTGAACGGCGAATACCTCCATCAAAGCCCGTTCGTAGTTATCGGCCCATAAATGACGATCATCAGCGACTCGAATCAACTGGGGTGTGATGCGTACCTTTGATTGATCGCCGGTTTTACTCCAGCGGACAGTGCCTTCAAGGATGTACGCTACTCCAAGTTCCGCGCCGATTTCCTTAAGATTTTTATCGGTTGTTTCGTATTTCATGGAACTGGTTCGTGATATTACGCCCAATCCTTTAATCCCGGCCAGGCGTGATGTTATCTCGTCGGTCATACCATCGGCAAAGTAGTCATCCTCCGGTGAGCCGAGATTATCAAACGGCAGTACGGCAATCATGGGGACAGTATCCCCTGACTGCGATCTGTCACTCAAAGGTCTGTATACCGTGTATAAGATAGCCGCAACCACGACCACCGCAACAGCGGCTATCCCAACGATGAGCTTTGTCTTCTTCGGTTTAGTAGTCGCTATCCTCGAGTAGCCAGATTGCGATGAGTCATACATCAGACGTTTCAGGTCGGCTATTACCCCTTCGGCTGATTGAAATCTTAGTTCTTTATCCTTCTCTAATAACTCAAAAACTATCTCCTGCAGCTTCTCCGGAACGTCCGATCTATACCGGGCCAGCGGCTCGGGAGTGTCCTCCATGATGGCCTTGAGGGTGGCTCCCTCGTTATCCCGTTTAAACGGTGTCCGCCCGGTTATCAGCTCATAGAGAACAACACCGAGTGAGAACAGATCGGAGCGATGATCGATGTCTCTACCCGAAACCTGTTCCGGCGACATATAGGAGATTGTGCCGAGCGTCGATCCCGTCCTTGTAAGCTTATCATCTCCCTTAGCCACGGCCAGCCCGAAATCGAGCAGACGTACACGCTCCTGTTTATCGACTACGATATTGGCCGCCTTTATATCACGATGGACAATGCCCGCTCGATGCGCTTCTCCCAGGCCCTGGCAGATTTGAATAGCGTATTCAACTATCAGGTCGAACGGGAGCGGTTTATCATGGCGAATATCATGTAGAGACTTACCCTCCACAAGTTCCATAACATAGTAGGGTCGCCCATTGAATTCACTGACATCGTGGATGCTAATAATATTGGGGTGATTGAGCCTAGCTATGGTTCGGGCTTCGCGCAGGAAGCGGGTTTGAATCTCCTGATCGGGCGTCAGGTGCGAGGGAAGAAATTTTATAGCTACCTTGCGCTTGAGCTTGGTGTCCTCCGCCAGATACACTTCCCCCATCCCCCCAGCACCGATCTTCTCGATGATCTTATAATGAGAAATCATCGTCCCTTTGGATATAGGTACGAATGAGCGGGTGTTGTTGTCGTTATGCTTCATTATTATCACCGAATTTGTTCATTATCGCTTGATAACGCGGGTGATCGCGAAGGGAATCCCACCTCGGGTCAATTCGCAACAGATGAATAGAAAACCAGGATGGAATTTCTAAAAGACACTCGATACATTCGAGGGCTTTATCATATTCCCCTATTAAAGTATATGAAAACGCCTGATCTTCAACGCGGAAAGGACCTATAACGGCGTTTTTCGATACGGGGATAATTTCAACGGCCTTTTTGCTGCTGGTGATAGCCTTATCCTTTTGCCCGAGTCCGGCATAGGCTATTCCCAGCGAGCTATAAACTCGATCATCATCCGGTCGCTTTTCCATCTCTATTTGCAAAAGTCCGAGAGCTGATTCGTATAATTCGCGAGAACGATTCGCATCGTTCATAAGCCGGTAAGTATGTGCCGCCAATTGATCTTTGGTGATATAGTACCACTGGCCCTCATCGAAAACCGCATCGCCCTCATCTAATACTCTAAGTGCTTCATTATAATTTCTCGAAAAGAGCTCAAGTCGATATAATTCGAAAAGAATAGCGGCCGGTCGTTTTAATTTGCGGTCTATTCGTCTTGGCATAGCCTCCAATGTAGCTCGACCGCCTTGAATATCGCCGTTATGCAGCCAGTAATTCCAAGCCTTGCAGATGTAAACTAATGTTTGGTCGGGAGCTATCGATATGGAACGATCATAATAGTTATCCGCTTCCCTGTATTTTCTCATTATCATATAGGCGCATCCGATCTCGTGAGCCACTGAAGCGTCCCGCGGACTCAATTCAAACGCCTTCTTATAATTATCAACAGTTTCGTCGATCCTGCCCTGCCGCTTGATAATAGCGGCGACGACGGCCAATATCCTGGTGTCGTTTGGCAAATCTCGTTCAGCAATAGCGAATTCTTTAAGCGCTTTTTCATAATCCTGATGGCACCAATGATGATAATAGCCTAAAGCCAGATGAACGTCAGGCAACGCGGGTTGCAGTTTATATGCTTGCTCGATCGCTTTCTTTGCTCTTAAGATGCGGTCATCCGTTCGATCATATCCGTGAAAAAATAAAGCCGAGTGAACCCTCGAAAGATCCGCGAAGGCCAACGCGAAATCGCCGTCAAGTTCAACCGCCCGTTCAAACATTTGAACAGCCAACCGGAAATCATCTTCGGCGTAATCCGGCCGCCCCGCGTACTCCAAACCACGGAGATAAGCTTGATAAGCGTCGAGATTAGACGTTGGCTTAGCTTCTACAATTCGACGTTCAGGTTCCAATAAAGCTATATTCAATTGTTCTATAACCCGCTCGGCAATTTCCGATTGAACATCGAAGATATCGTCCAATACACGATCATAACGTTCGGACCAGAGATGTGTATCGTCAGAGACTCGGATGAGCTGAGGAGTGATACGTACGCGGCTATCACCAGGGCTCTTGCGATTCCAGCGTACGGTACCTTCAAGAACATAATCAACCCCCAGATCAGAGGCTATTTCTCTAATGCTCATCCTTTTTTTCTTATATTTCATCGCGCTTGTGCGGGATATGACGCCTAATTTGCGGACCGCCGCTAATCGGCTGGTAATCTCCTCGGTCATACCATCCGCAAAATACTCTTCGTCGGGAGGCCCCAGGTTGTCAAAAGGCAAAACGACAAGCATTTTAAGCTCTTTAGAGAATTGGGAAGAGACTTTAGATTTTGATTGATGGTGTTTTAAATCCGCCAAGAGATCGACTGCGCTTTGATATCTTGAATTAATATCTTTTCTAAGCGCCTTTTGAATAATTCGATCAAGCTCCGCCGACACGTTAGCCTTAAACCTCGCCAGAGGTTCAGGATCCGAATTGAGGAGCGCATGATTGACAGCAGCCTCGCTATCACCCCTGAATGGGGGGCGTCCTGCTACCATCTCGTATAAAATTACACCAAATGAAAAAAGGTCCGACCGTTGATCGATATCCATTCCCTCGATTTGATCCGGTGACATATAGCCAATGGTTCCAAGAGTCGAACCGGCCATAGTAAGTTTCTCAGACCCTTGAATAGCCGCCAGACCAAAATCAAGTAGTCTAGGGCGACCATCGGCGTCTATTACTATATTTGACGGCTTAATGTCCCGATGTATGATCCCAGCCTGGTGCGCTTTGCCTAGTCCCTCACATATCCCGATGGCAATTTCGACAATCTTCGATATTGATAGCTCATCGTCTTTAATCACTTCTTTCAATGCCCTACCTTCAACATGCTCCATGGCAAAGTACGGGCGGCCGTTATAATCGCCGACCTCATAGATGGTCACGATATTGGGATGATTCAACCTGGCTACCGCTTGCGCCTCTCGCTTGAAACGCTTACGACAATCCTCCTCTTGGCAAAGATGAGGTGGGAGGAATTTGAGGGCTACTTTGCGGTTGAGTTCGGTATCCTCGGCCAGATACACCTCCCCCATGCCACCGGCACCGATCTTCTCGATGATCTTATAATGAGAAATCATCGTCCCTTTGGATATAGGTACGTAAGATCGAGTGTTGTCCATCCCATTTTCACGGGGCTCAGATACCACTACCGACTCTCCGTGACAATATCAGCCAATTGGAAAAAAGCCACATCTGCCTATCAATAATAGAGGGCGATTAGCATATAATCAACGTTTATCTGAGATGCTGTTCCTTGCGCAAGGTCATCATGGTAATGTCATTGCTATGCAGGTCTCCTACCATGGTTCCGAGTAAATTTATAAAACAAAACTGGCGCAGGGACAAAAATCCCGATACGAGGATTATCATTCACTTGTTACAAAAACGAATTACATAATTTAATAGAAATTCACGTGCAAAATAACCTCTCAGAAAGTGATAATCGTTAAGACGTATTCTTATAACCTATTATAAAACAACAGATTACAGGGGGGAGGTCGAACCTCCTCACCCCCATTGTCTCGCAACGAGTTACACGTACTGTGCTGAAATCGTGCTGGAAATTTCCTCAGATTTGCCTAGATTTTATGCCGCTTGAACTTTGGGCGGGCATAAAGAAGGCGAAAATCCTAATCAAACTTGGACTATTAAACGGGGAGCAGAACACTGGGATAAAGAGACAGGTTTATCTCGACAGGCTTAACCCCACAAAAAACCCGACCTGCTATACCGCGATATTTTCTACTCACGCCTGGTCAATTGCTCTTCCATCCCCCCGGTATCGCCGGTGTTCTCTTTCCCGGCCGCCCGAAGAGAAGGAAGATACCGGCTGAAGGAATCCATACCGACAAGCATTATCTGATTTTCATAAAGAAACGTCGGAGAAGACGTAATCTTAAGTTCTCTTGTAAGGTCAAAATCTTTCCCCAATAAAGTCAACCCCTCGTTAACATGCGTTGAAACGCTGTCGGCATCGATTCCCAATGCCTGGAAAGCCTCGTTGGTAGCCTTGCCCTCACGAAACAGCTTTTGATATTGCCGGAATTGATCCGGGTAATATTTCTGAATAACGATCTGCCGGATATCCTCTCTTATTCCACCGGGGCCGTACCGGGAATCAATTCCGTAATCACGAAAGATCGTCATGTACCGGCAATGAACATCGAAGGCATCCGGCTGCTTTTCCAGGTATCCAGACAGTTGCCTCATAGCGTCATTGCCATGAGGGCAGTAACTCATCAGAAAAAGATCGATCCGGTCGGGCGTACGCTCCCGGTTGAAGAACATAACGCCGCCCGGCATAACCACATCCTCGGGAATAATATATTCACCGTTCTTCCTGCCTATTATTCCGTCCCGCGCCAGCTCCAGAAATTTATCATTGGTCTCAATCTGTTTGTTGAATGTTACGTAGGGAACGAACTCTATCCCTAGCCGTTCGATCCATTTTTTGGCCTCCTTGGAACGGTAATCGATCTTTTCGCCCTTTACGTCGCCGATTACATTCCGGATGCCTTCCTCCAGCGCCAGGGCTGGGCCTTCAATTGCCTCCGATGTAATCATAATATACTCGATGGGCTTATCCCCGGCAAACAGTGGTGGAGTGATCCATGAAATCAACACCACTACAAGAATAAATTCTACTAACCGTTTCATTAATCCTTACTCCTTTTCTTGTTTAGTTTCTCTCCCGCTTTACGGGATTCCTCGCAATGACGGTTTTTTCATTACATCTTACTCCTTTTCTTATCGGGTTTCTCTCGGGCTTCTGTCGGCTTGAAATCCAATCTACTTTGCCAATTAGCGGAGTGAGACAATAACCTTGCAGGATGGGCCTTATTCTGCCCATCCTGCATCTGCATTCCCTACTGTCCCTGTTGCACCGAGGCTGATCCAAGAGTCAAATTGCTCTGTTCCTCCAGCGCTGAAAGGCGGGCCTCTATCGATCTGACTATCCCCTGAAGCGTCTGGTTCTCCTGTTCGAGTTCCCCGACCCGGTTCTCCTGAGACTCACTTTCTTTTTTCAATCTCTCATTTTGCTCTGTCAGCGCGATGTTTTCTGTATTAAGCTGTTTAATCGCTTCAATCAAAAGGCCGGAAGTTTCACCATAGTTTATTCCATAATAACCGTCAGCAGGATTCTTAAACACCAACTCAGGCATAACTTCCTTAACTTCCTGAGCGATCATTCCGGTCATTCTTCGCCGATTCTCTTTGTCGTTTTTCCAATTAAAGGTGATACCGCGCAGCCTTAACACCTTGTCCAGGGCGTTCTCGATAGTGGTAACGTTTTTCTTTAGCCTTGAATCCGACGTAGCTGTCGTTAGAGTACCGTCTACAGTTTGATTCACCGGCGCAGAATACGCACCTGCTGCAATTGATCGGATACGCGCGTTTCCATTCACATCCAAGGTTGTCGACGGACTCGCTGTATTGATGCCAACAGAACCGGTAGCAGTACCCTGGAGTATCAAATCACCCGTTCCTTTGGCGTCTATTCCGAAATCTATGTTTGCATCATCCCCGGTAGCGTCGAGTTGCGGGGCATTACCCGTAGCAGCATTGGTTATGGTCAGTTCATTCACAGCCGAACCCGTCTCGCTAAACTTTATCAGTTCAGCCGTTCCGTCCCCAATGGCATTCCCGTTCACATCCATTTGCCCGCCTAATTGTATAGTTTTGTTAGTAAGAGTCTCTGTGCCTGCCAGCGTGGCTATGGTTCCGTTATAGTTAGGGACGGTCAGAGTCCTGGTAGTACTGGTGGTTATGCCGGAAGTCTCGATGGCCAGAATCTTGGTGGGATCGGCGTTATCGTAAACGGTGAAAGTGTTGTCTGCAAAATCACCGGCGTCCACATAGGCTTTGATGGACTGCTGTGTGGCCAGCTGGGTGGCGCTGTTGGAGGACATATTATCCTCATCCAGAACGGCGCTGCCCGAAACCGAGGTACCCAGGACTGGCGTATTAAGCGTCGGACTGGTGAGAGTCTTGTTGGTAAATGTCTCCGTTCCTGCAACTGTTGCTATGGTTCCGTCATAATCAGGAACGCTCAGAGTCCTGGTATTGAGGGTGGTTATACCGGAGGTCTCGATGGCCAGAATCTTGGTATTGTCAACATTATCGTAAACTGTGAAAGTGTTGTCGGCAAAATCACCGGCCGCAGCCTGGTTATCCACGTAGGCTTTGATGGACTGCTGTGTGGCCAGCTGGGTGGCGCTGTTGGAGGACATATTATCCTCGTCCAGAACGGCGCTACCCGAGACTGAGGTACCCAGGACTGGCGTATTAAGCGTCGGACTGGTGAGTGTCTTGTTGGTAAAGGTCTCCGTTCCGGCAACTGTGGCTATGGTTCCGTCATAGTCGGGGACGCTCAGAGTTCTGGTATTGAGGGTGGTTATACCGGAGGTCTCGATGGCCAAAATCTTGGTGGCGTCGGCGTTATCATAAACGGTGAAAGTGTTGTCGGCAAAATCACCGGCCGCAGCCTGGTTATCCACGTAGGCCTTGATGGACTGCTGGGTGGCCAACTGCGTGGCGCTATTGGAGGACATATTATCCTCATCTAGAACAGCGCTACCCGAGACCGAGGTACCCAGGACTGGCGTATTAAGCGTCGGACTG
>CBEUCH010000026.1:0-29745 GCA_965541585.1 uncultured bacterium
GACTATACATTCGAGAAGATCGATGAGGAGCTTGAAACCGGACAGGCTTATTACTATCGTTTGAGCCATGTTGACGCGAATACCGCCTGGTATTCGGATATCGCCGGTCCGGTTTACCCCATCGAGAACTGGTATAATACTAAGAGAACCAATGTGTTGATCGGCATAATTATAACCGCCGTGGTCGTGGGATGGTTTATCTATCTGGGCAGGAAAGGGAAGAGCCTCTACCTCAGGCCGATAGCGGGTCTGCTGGCGATGGATGAAGCGCTCGGTCGGGCCACCGAGATGGGAAAGCCAATATTATATTCATCCGGCAGAGGCAAGATGGAGCGACCGGCATCGATCGCAAGTATGAATATCTTCGGTTCGGTGGCGGAGAAGGTGGCTTCCTTTGGAACACCGCTTATCTTTCCAAATAACGACCCAGTGGTGACCGCAGTGGCACAGGAAGTCGCCCGGGAAGGCTACACCAAGGCCGGGCATCCCGATCTGTACAATCCCGAAAACATATATTTCGTGACCGATAGCCAGTTCGGGTATGCTGCGGCTGTGGACGGTATCATGATGAGAGAGAAACCGGCCACCAACCTCTTCTTCGGTACATTCGAGGCGGAGTCGCTGATCCTGGCCGAGACCGGAAACTCCATCGGCGCTATCCAGATTGCCGGCACCGATTCATCCATACAGATGGCCTTTTTCATAGTCGCCTGCGATTACGTTCTTATAGGGGAGGAGCTGTTTGCGGCGTCCGGCTATTTATCGGGCGATCCACAGGTGATCGGTTCACTCAAAGGCTCCGATTATCTAAAAATCATTGTCATTTTGATACTGGTGCTCGGGGCGGTGCTGGCAATAATGAATCAGGAATGGTTCATCAACCTCTTCGTAACGGTTTAGAATGAGACGGTCTTTTCCAATACTGGTCTGCTTCTCCTTCGGCATGGCCATGCTGGTTCAATTCTTTATACCCTCGAAACTCTCGACCAATGCCTATAATGAAATAACCGACTGGGCCCAGATCATATACGCTTTTGCTCTTATGGTGGGTGTATTCGGGCTGATCAGATATCATTTGAAAAGGGTCTCGCGGCGCGAGGAAGGCTGGTTCTATAACCTGCTGACAGTGGTTTCGCTGGCGGTTATGGCTTTGTTCGGATTTGCCCTGGGTCGCGGAGACGGCAGTCCGTTTATGTGGATTTTCAATTATATGCAGGCACCCATGCAGGCGTCTGTTTTCTCCCTGTTGGCATTTTTCGTAGCCTCAGCGGCTTATCGCGGTTTTCAGGCCAGGAATACAGAGGCTTTGCTTCTTCTGCTTTCCACGGTGTTTATCATGTTCGGGATTGCATCGGTGGGCAACTCTATCCCGCCCTTCTCCGATATCGCCAACTGGATCCTGATGAACCCGTCGATGACGGCCAGGCGCGGTATATTTATCGGGATCGGGCTTGGTACCATAGCCACTGCGCTCCGCGTAATTCTGGGAATCGAACGAACGTACCTGGGGAAGGAATAAGAAATGAATTTCTGGGATAGAGTTCGTCATTTAGACAGAAGGATAATATACGTCCTGATGCTATTGGGTGTGGGGCTACCGCTCCTGACGGAAATCGGACTTCCGGTGCGTGTTACCCAGGACGTCCGGAATGTGTATGAGTTTATTGAAAATTTGAATCCGGGGGATGCGCTTTTAATATCCTATGACCATGATACCGGTACTCTGCCGGAGATGGTTCCCATGTCCGATGCCATATTAAGACACGCATTCTCAAAGGATTTAAGGCTGGTGGGGATGGCGTTACGGGCCGAGGGGACTGCAATCGGGAGGCAGGCTTTCAGGCGGATCGGAAAGGAGTTCGGCAAGGAGGAGGGTGCCGATTACGTCTTCCTGGGTTTCCGTCCTGAGATCACTGCAGCTATTCTCGGCCTGGGGACGTCGTTTGAGCGTGTTTTTCCCAAGGACGACAGAGGCATCCCGGTCGGCGAGCTGGAATTGATGCGAGATATCCGCAATTACAATAGTATCGCCCTGGTTATATCAATTTCCGACGATGATACCCCGGTTTACTGGGTCAATTATGCCAATGCGAGGTTTCAGGCCAGGATCGTGCCGGCCGTTACGGCGGTCATGGCCACCACGTTTTTTCCTTTTATCGATTCCCATCAGGTGGTCGGGATGGTTGCCGGTTTGAAAGGCGCTGCCGAATACGAGAAGCTGATAGAGAAGCCCGGGCGAGCGGCCCGCGGTATGGATGCGCAATCCATCGCTCACCTGGTGATGATAGGATTTATCATCGTCGGTAACCTCGCATATTTTCTGGGAAGAGAAAGGAAACGGTAGATTGGATCTGGAATTTATATATAACTACCTTATTGCCAGCGAGCGTCTCGGTATCTGGATCGCGGCTTTGCTGACTCTTGCCATTTATTCTTTCCTGTATAGAGATAACCCTGTCTACCGATTTGCGGAGAGTCTTCTTATAGGTATATCGGTTGGTTTTCTACTGGTCACGGCTTTCGAGACGACTATAATGCCGAAAGCGCTCGAACCGGTTGGAAACAGCTTTAAGCAGATCGTTGTATCGGGCCAGTTCGCCGCCATCGGGACTTTTCTCTGGCTGTTGGTGCCGGTAGCGCTGGGGCTTTTGATGTTCGCCCGCTTTGTACCCCGGTATGCCTGGACGTCGAGAATCGCGCTGGCATTATATATCGGGTTCGGAGCCGGAGCGTCCATTCCGGCAAATATGCAATCGTATATTTTAAGGCAGATCGAGGCTACTATACGTTCGTTCATGATGATTGACGGCATCGGCAGCGCTATAAACGCAGTCGTCATACTCGTGGGGCTGATTTCAACTTTGCTCTATTTCTATTTTTCCAAAGCGCATACCGGCGCATTCGGGAACGTCGCCCGCCTGGGGACGTTTTACCTGATGATATTCTTCGGGGCCACATTTGGATACACGGTCATGGCGCGTATCTCTCTTCTCATCGGGCGCTTGACTTTTCTCATGAAAGACTGGCTGGGATTGATATCATAGAAAAACCAGAGATTTGTCTTTTTAAGATAGGATTAAATATATCGGGGGAGTGTTATGAAGGAATTTTCGGCGATAGCGATATCGATGATTTTAGTGGCATCCTGCGGAAAAGTTGATGTGAAAAGCTGGCAGCGGGTTAATCTCCCCGAGGGCTACAGCGATTCTCATATACTCAGTATAGATACCAGGGATGATGCCATCCTTCTCGGAACCTACGGGCGGGGAGCGCTGTTCAGCCGGGATAATGGTGCCAACTGGGTAGTTTACGATACATCGAACGGCCTTTCCTGGAATTTTATCCTGGGAGGCGATTGGCAAGGGGATTATCTGATCCTGGCCACTCTCGGCGACGGATTGAATATCTCCAGGGATGACGGCAGTACCTGGGATCGTTACGGTTACAACTTTTTCGGTATAGAATACCTCTATACGGTTGGCGCGAAAATCTCTAACGGGACGAAATATGTCCCCACCGCCGACGGCCTGGTCGTTTTCGACAGCATTGCCGACTGGCGGGCTATAACCGAAAACTACGGGACAGCGTATCAATATTTTTATGATATGAAAGTCGACGGCGATACCATAATTTTGGGAACGTTGCACGGAATGTTCGTTTCCCCCGATGATGGGAAAAAATGGTCCATTTACTGGCCGTATGGGAAAAAGTACAAATCTAAACGGGCATTATGCAAAGTACGTGCGGTGGAATCCAAGGGGCAGGAACTGTTCGCCGGTTGCGATGACGGCCTATACCACTCGCCCGATAACGGCGAAACATGGAATCGTTTAGGAAAGGATATTTTGTCGAGCCAGTATATTCACGATCTCGCAATCGATAGCGACAACAACCTCTGGGTGGCGACATATAAGGAGATAGCGTCATACAACCTCGGTTTTCACGGCTGGAAAACTTACGATATTTCAAATGGTCTGCCTCAAGGAAGCATCAACTGCCTGGGGATTACGGCGGCCGGGGAAATACTGGCCGGCACTCATCACGGGCTGTTCAAACTCGGAAAGGGGAGGCCTGTACCTCTTGTAGTAAGGACGGTAGATGCCGAGTTTACGGAAGCCGAAGGACCAGCTCATCAATGGATGCTACGCCCCGTGAGGCCCGAGGATCAAAACCTAAAAGACCAGACATATCTTTATGGTTCCACCATGGGCGGAAACTTCCGTCAACACCAGGGGAACGAATACAACGCCCCGGAGGGGACCCGCCTCTTGGCGGTGGATGACGGGATAATCGTCTACATCAATAAAGAAATCGGCCACTCTGTATTAAAATGCGACCGTAAAGAGGGAGAGTTCTTCGTATACGCCCATTATCATCATCAAAACCAGATCATACGGAAAATCGGAGAACGGGTTAAGAAGGGCGTCTGGATAGGCTCGATCGGTAAAAAGGGCAACGTCACTAACGAGCATCTACATTTCGAGGTTTCGTTATCCACGGTTGACGATTCCAACAAGGAAAGCCATACCCGAAATCCGGAATTGTGGGTGGTGCCTCTTCCCGGAACCGGAACCATTGTCGGTATCCTGACTGATTCCGACGGCAATCCTGTTCCCGGCGCCAGGATCTATGGCGTCACCAAACCGATTCCCACCGAATCCCCGTTCTCTTTTGCCGAGACATATATGGATAAGGTCCACCCGGACGAATCCTACAACGAGAATTTCGTAATAGGCGATGTCCCCGAAGGAGAGTATATCCTTCATTCGACCGTCGACGGGAAGAGTTCGATAGTCGATGTGCATGTTCGAGCCGGGCAGATCACCCGGGTGAAGATGGGATTAAGATAAAACTGTTTCGACCTCAGGGAGCGCAGATTGATAGGGGATTAATTTATGTGTCTACTGAGGGTGAGTGAATGGACTTCGGGATTAACTTCAGGTCCATTTATTCGTCCTCAGAATCTGCCCACCTCGCACAATCCGCGTTTAGACAAATCTCTTAAGCCTATTCCATTTCAACCCGCAAAAAGCTTGCATTCTTATCCAAAAGACTCTAAATTATAGTACAGTTCTATTCCCTCCCTCGGGATTTATGCAGCAATATTTGATGGCTCGTGCTATCAGATGAATGTGCGGAGGCTATTAACATGCGAAACATGCTAAAAAGTGTCGTAACAATCACAGCGGTTGTTATGGCAATTTCCCCGGCCGGACTCTACGCACAATCGATCTGGAATGATCGGGGAGGTCTAAATTCGGTGACACTGGAATTATCAAAACCGAAATTCGAAAGCAGCAGATTTTCCGGACTGGCCGCATTCCTGACATTGCAAATGGCGCTAACGGATCGAACTCTTTTCGTTGTCGAATTGCCATATGCCCACAGTCGCAGCGAGTATTATAACGAATCTGGAAGATCTGATAACGCCATAGGGAATATTTATCTCGGAGTCGAGATTCGGCCGGAAGACTCACCAAGGAGCGGGGAATTCGGGATCCGCCTGCCGACAGCATCAAGAGATGATTACTCCGCCAATTATGCCGGCATAGTGGCCGACCATGACCGGCTCGAGGCGTTTCTCGCAGATTGGTTGATTATAAATGCAAGATATATTTATCGCCCGCAATATAAAGATGGCTTTGCCACGCGGTTTCACTTAGGGCCCTCAATTCTGGTATACACCGGAGAAGGAGATCGCGCTAGCTCTAGCGAGGTATATCTTCATTATTCTGTTCAGCCCTGGTTCAAAGCCGAAAAGACAAGCTTCGGTGCGGGTTTTTCGGGAGTGATGCTGCTTACAGGTGGCAATCCCTTTTCAGGCAAAAACACGGAAATCCAGATCGGATTGGCAGTAGTCTATGACGCCGGCCGAGTAAGGCCCGGCGTGAACCTCCGCTTGCCCGTCAGCGACTACCTGGATGATTCACTGGATTTCGTTTACAGCTTCAGCCTGCAAATGCAGTTCAAATGAGACGAGCCGGTTAACATGAATAAACAGACTAAACAACAAAGTGAGAGAATCACCATGAGAATATCAAGAATGATGTTTTTGGTTTTGCCCGGTGCGTTTTTGCTGTCGCTTTCTACAGCGGGTCAGTCTCAGGAGACTGGATACGATAGCCTGAATTTCCAGATCAAGTCAGAAAATACTGCCTTGCTTTACTCCGGTCTCGGTACTCTCACGCCTGTCGGTCTCGGCTTAGCAGTCTCTGATGGCTCGGTGTTTAAGGTAGCTGCGACCGGAATCATAGTGGGGCCCTCGCTAGGGTATTTCTATGGAGGGGAGCCTGGCCGTGGTCTGAGGGGCATCACGATTAGACTTGGAGTAGCGGCTGGCTCTTTTCTTGTAGGCAATGCTATGGGCTTGGAAATAAACCTCTTCGGAGGATCAGGTGCTGACGATGACGGCTGGCCAGTAGTATTTGTGGGAGCACTCTTTGTCCTGAGCCACGGTATTTACGACATAGCCAGAGTCAGAGGTGTTGTCAGAGAGAATAATCTTGAAATTATTCGCCGGAACCAGGCATCCGTTATCGTGATGCCCAAATATTTCGCTGATTCGGGGGCAGGCGGGCTTGAGTTGCGGGTGGCATTCTAGTGGATGACAGGGAGGGGATATGAGAAGCAGAAATAGCAGCAAGCAAAAGGGGTCACTAAAACCACATCATTCTTCGTCAATAAACGTTGCCATCTCATCCCGAATCATCTATATTGAAAACACAGTTCGATTTTTCCTCCCGGGGTAAGCGCAAATCGAAACCAAGAGTGAATCTAAACGTTTATTCATCCGCTGCCTGAATAGGCTTGCGGAATAGATTAACCGGAAACTATGGAGGAGAAAATGAGATTGTGGATTATGCTGCTGGCGACCTTAATGGCAGTGAATTGTGACAAGGACAAGGCCACAACACCCGAACCTCAGAGGCTGGTTTTTTCTGATTATGACGGCCCCGATGCAATAGTTGATTTGGGAGACGGCCCGCTGGACGCAATCATTGAAGGCAATCTGACCAACATAGACACCTCGCTTTTCAACGATAACTATCGAGATCAATATACGATAACTTTGTCCACAAACGGCGATATTCTCCTTTTCGTGCAAAATCATCAGTTCCTGGCGGCACCAGTAAATGTAACTGTTGTAGATCCCAATGGGGGGTTCTCCTGGTATTCAACGTTTGGTATTGACCGAAACAACGAACCAATAGAGGCTTCTTATTACGGACAGAGAACCTTAAATATTATCGTGGAGATCCATTCATATTACCGTGGCCCCAATGATCCTGAAATTGACTTCAAGTATGAGTTGAGGATTATGATTCCATAATGCCAAAGGTCACCCTTCGCAAACGTGGCATTCTACAGCAAGCCCTAATTCTCCACTTTTGAATTGATTTTCCGGGGACTTCAGATTAGAATTTGAAGCATGGTCGTAGTCCTTCGCGCACGTGGCAATATCCGATATTTTGAATACCGGTCTTTTGCTGGCCTAAGCGTCAGGTGCAGTATATCGTCGATATCAAGGGAGTCCTTTTCAACCTTTTCGTCTGTTCATATTTTTGATGTATTGCCGACGATGTAAAAAGAAGATGAAGGAGCAATCTCGGAGCTTCCACAAGAAACGTAAGTGGATTTGCCCGAATTGCGGGTCTGTCAGGTTTCAGAAAGCCAGGGAAGATGGCAAAGAACGAAAGTAAAATAGTAATCGGGACCTCCGGCTATTCCTTCGATGACTGGGAGGGAGTTTTTTACCCGACGGGATTGCCGAAGGGGAAGCGGCTCGATTTTTACAAAGACCATTTCAATGCGACCGAAATAAACTCTACGTATTATCGCATTCCGCATCCGGCAGTTTTCTATAACATCGCAAAAAAGGTGAGCGATGATTTTGAATTCATGGTAAAGACTCACCGGAGTTTTACCCATGACAGGAAGGATATCAAAAGCGAAACCGAGAAATTCAACGAGGCTTTGAAACCGATGGTGGAATCCGGCAAGCTGCGGGGTTATCTCGCCCAGTTTCCTTACAGTTTCAAATACAGTCCTCAGAATCTTGATTATATCCGGGAAGGGAAAGAATATTTCGGCGAAATACCGTTATTCGCGGAATTTCGTCATCGAAGCTGGGATCGGCCCGATCTCTTTGAATTTCTCCGCACAAACGGGATAGGCTTTTGCTGCGTGGACGAGCCTGCTCTCTCCGGACTGTTTCCTCCCTTAGCAGAGGCAACCACGAACACGGGTTATATTAGATTGCATGGCCGAAACGCCGCTAACTGGTGGGGAGGCAAAGGGGATCGATACGACTACCTTTATTCAAAGGACGAATTGACGGAATGGAAGAAGAAGATTGACTCTTTGAAATCGCGGACCGATAAGATATATCTGTTTTTTAATAACTGTCACCTGGGACAGGCGGTCAGAAATGCCAGGATGTTTAGAGAGCTGCTGCAATTGGAGATGAGTGAGTGAGAAAATTATCCAAAAGAGTACTCTTTTACCTGCTGGCCATCTGGGCTGTTTCCGCGGCCTATTCGACGATTGCAAATACAAGAAAGGCGGCCACAATCAGGTTTGAGGAGGAACCAGGTATTCTTGAGGTGGTCTGGGAGACGATCAGCCCATCATCGGGACCGAGAGTCAAATCCAAATCGGCCATCCTGATCGATCTCGACAGCGGCGAAATTCTGGCCGGGAAAAACGAGAATAAAATCAGGCCGATCGCCAGCCTCACCAAGCTGATCACGGCCATGGTATTTTTGGAGACGTCACCGGATCTTTCCGTCGTGGAAACTGTGACCTCCAAAGATAGAAAAGCGGCGGGCAGGACGAGACTGTATGCGGGCGAGAAGTTGACGCTGTATGATCTATTCAACCTGATGCTTATATCATCGGACAACGTAGCGGCCAGGGTTCTGGCAAGATCCACGGGATTAGAACTGGACTTGTTTATCGAGAAAATGAACGAACTGGCCTCGGGCCTGAACCTGAAACACACTCGATTTACCGATCCCACCGGTCTCGGTACCGGTAATGTTTCAACTGCCGCGGAATTCGCCCGGGTTTTCAAATCCGCGCTGGAATCAGACCTGATAGCGGAAGCCATTTCCAAAAAGAGCCATACTTATAGAGCGTTGAATAGCGATATGCAGTATATCGCCTATAACACCAACCGGCTACTCTACGGGCGGCATGATGTAATCGGAGGGAAAACCGGTCATATCAGGGATTCCGGCTATTGTCTGGCGTTGGGGATCGAAAATGACGACGGCAGAAGGCTCGGCGCGATCCTGCTGGGGGCTCCTTCCAATAATTATCGTTATCGTGATGCTCACCGGTTGCTGGCTTCTGCATATAATTAGGTGAGTTACACGGGTCAATCATCACCCTTGACTGGTGTAATCAACGAACATATATTGATGCGCTGCCGAGATAATATTTTTGCGGAAGCGGTCGATCTTTGCAATAAATGCCGGAGTAGCTCAGTTGGTAGAGCAGCTGATTTGTAATCAGCCGGTCGGCGGTTCGAGTCCGTTCTCCGGCTATTTGATTGACAATGCCGGGTGGGGTTCCCGAGTGGTCAAAGGGAACAGACTGTAAATCTGTCGCCTCAGGCTTCGGAGGTTCGAATCCTCCCCCCACCAGTTTTTTATAAACCTCCGGGATCCTGCCCGATGCATGTGGTTTCATAGCACTCTGTTTTTTTTCTGTTAAAGAGCATGGTAAGTCCGTGCTGGCTCGATAGTTAGATCGTCAGTCCAGTCTCCAGAGGGAACCAACCATGACATTGTTCGAAATTCGAATCCCAGAGTCCATATTTATAGACTGCTGCAGTTAGAGATTACCCCTGAATTCTCCAAAGCAATCCATGATCACTTCAAGAGATTTTATGAAAGTGTTACAGGGATTTAAAATCACCAAGAATTAGTCCGAAACTACTGAAGAAAACTAAATAACGGACGCAGAATGCCTTGTCGTGTAAGACACGGGCTTGCAAGAGCGGGGCGCAATCGAATCACCGGTCGGGGTGATAATGATCGCGCCCTTCTTTTTTGCCCGGACGAGGTTTATTCATAGAAAAGTCGATCAAATAGAGCTACCGAAATATGAAAAGAGAGAGCGCATTGATTCATTCCGCTTCGCAGGTGATTGAGTATTTGGTGATATTGACCTTGTTTTTAGCCGCTGGCAACGTTTCGGCGCAATCACCGAAGCTAAAAATATACGGCTACTTCGATGTGGAGATTGAGGTCAGCAACAAGGATGCAGCCGGCAAGATATGGACCTTCGACCAGCATCACCTCAATATCGTTACAATATACCGAGTAGACGAGCAATTCCGGGTATTCAGTGAAATTGAATGGGAGCATGGACCCTCCCACAAAGTTGATGAAACAACCGGAAAGATTTATCTGGCTAAAGCCTTCGTAGAATATAAGAATTCCGACGCTTTCCGGGTACGCGTGGGCAAGTTTTTATCTCCTTTCGGGATCTATAACGAGAGGCATGATGCTACCCCCACCTTCATTTCGACAAAGCTGCCGCATTCTGTTTACGGGGAACATGAGTTATCAACGGGAGCCAAAGGCCGTTTGTATAGCAAGTTCTCCACCGGGATTCAGGCTCTTGGCAGCCTGTACGCCAGCGGCTGGGAGGGGAAATATCAGCTATATTTGTCCAATGGCAGAGGAGCCAATCCTTATGAGAAAGACGATAACCCCAATAAGGGTATCGGGGCGCGTCTGGTTATATCTGCTCCAATAGAAGACCTTCGGCTGGGAACCTCCTACTATGCCGATCGAAACGGCAAAGTCGGCAACACCAGGCAAAGCGCTCTGGGGTTTGACGCCGAACTGGATTATCTGAATTTCCATCTCGAATCAGAAATGGTCTTTCACGAAATCGGGCTAACAGATACACCCGGGATGTCGAACGGCGATTTCAGGCACGGGTTCGGGTATTACGTTCTGGCGGCATACACTATTCTTGATAAACTGACCCCGTTCTCCCGGTATGAATCACACGATCATGATATCGATGAAGGCGAGGTGGATGAGAACCTGGGCATGATCGGAATTAACTATTCTATCACCCCCCGGGTTTACCTGAAAAACGAAGTTCACTTTCATAACTTTATCGGTGGTGCGGAGGAAGGTTTCAAGATGTATATCGCTTCTATCGCGGTGGCATTTTAGCATGGGATAGATGGTCAGGCGCATGATAACAAGCGGGAAATATACAATCTGTACTCTGATTCTGGTTCTGCTTTGCCTCGGCAGCACGGCAACGGCTCAGATTGTGGTAGTCGTCAACGACAGTAATTCCATATCCGATCTGACACTGGATGAGCTGAAGCGGATTTATCTGGGTAAGACGACCGCTTTCCCCGATGGAAAGGAAATTGTTCTGATGGAATACAGTCCTCTGTGTGAGAAGTTCTACAAGGCCGTTTTAAATATGACAGAATTAAAGGTGAGAAAACACTGGATGAAGGTTGTGTTTTCCGGCGAGTATGCCACGCCTCCAACAGAGTATAAAGATCTGGACGAGATTAAAAACCAGGTTTGTAAAAATAGAGGAGCAATCTGTTTTGTCGGGCTGTCCGAGGTCGAGGATTGTATGAAGGTTCTGACAATCGAGGGCAAAAAGCCTGACGACGAAGGCTATCCCCTCAGGTAGGGTTGGCAATTTCCTGTAGGCGGAGGAATATCACAATATGACCTTTCAATTGTCCAGCTTGCGCATACGCACGAAGATACTGATCAGTTCTGTTTTAACGTTGGTGCTGATTTCCCTGTTTATTCTTGCCTATTATCCGGCCCAGCAGAAACGGCAGATCTACAATGCTATGCAGCAGAAAGATCACGCCGTGGCGGAGATGATAGGGCTGGGGGTCGGCATCGGGATGGGAACAGGTGACTTCGTCGCCATTACCGAGGCGCTCGACTGGGCTAAAAAAGAAGCCAATCTGAATTATATCGTGGTGCTCGACGAAAATAACGAAGTAATCGCTTCTTACAATCCCCGTAGTATCGAACTGGATATTCAGCATTTGCTTATCAAGGATGATATCATGGAAATCGATGGCCACTCCCTGCATGCCGTCAACGTCCCGATTATAATTCAGGATGTGAACTATGGAACTCTGCTTTTCGGGAGTTCACTGGAGGAGGTAAATCGCGCCATCTCAGGCAACGCAAAAACGACATTGGAGGTGAGCCTGGCGATTCTCTTCCTGGGTCTCGCCCTTTCGGTGTATTTTAGCCGATTGATTACGAAGCCCCTCGCTCGACTACGCGACGCTGCCGACGAAGTCGGTCGCGGAAATAAAAACGTGGCGATTGATATTACCGGTACCGATGAGGTGGGCGTCCTCGGGATAGCATTCAAGGAGATGATTAAAAGCGTCCGCCAGGCAGAGGAACAAGCCGCCATCTTCCGTCAATTCGCCGAAGCCTCCGGGCAGGGCCTCGCCATGGCCACGCCTGATGGCGAGATTACGTATGCCAACCCCTCGCTCATCCGTCTTATGGGGGAGGATAAACTGGAGGATTTAATTGGCAAAACATTCGTTCCCTATTATCCCGAAGAACTACAGCAACGCATGCGGAACGAGATACTCCCCGCCGTTATGGAGAAAGGTCATTGGGTAGGAGAATTGGCGATAAAATCTACCGACGGTCGGCTGACACCTACTCTGGAGAGTATATTTCTCATCCGCGATGAAAACGGCAATCCACTCTGTCTGGCCGATATAATGATAGATATCACGGAGCGCAAACGGGCGGAGGAGATTCTCAAGAGGCAGGCAGCATTTGTTAAAAATAATCCAGGCCCGGTTTTGAACGTCGAGAAGAATGGTTATATTTTGAGTGCCAATCCGGCGACTAAAGCGATATTTGAGGATGATTTGATCGGAGAATTGATATATGAAAAGTTTCCGAAGATTACGCAATCAATTATTAATGTACCGGCTGGCCTAGAGCCTGTTCAAATCGAAGAGCAGATTGGAAACATGACCTATTTATTTGCGATCCGTCTTGACGAGTCGACTAACACGGTTTTTGTTTATGGAACCAATATCACAGAACGCAAGCGAGCGGAGAAGGCATTGCAGAAGCGGACGTACGATCTTGGCGAACGGGTCAAGGAGATTAATTGCCTTTACCTGACTTCAGAACTGATAGGAACGAGGGGTATTTCTCTGGAGGAGATTTTTCATGGGACGATCGATCTCATTCCCCCTGCGTGGCAATATCCAGACATAACATGCGCCAGAATAGTCCTTGAGGGACGTGAATTTAAAGCCAAGAATTTCGTGGAAAGCGAGTGGAAACAGGCTTGCGAAATCGTCGCCTGCGATGAAAACGTTGGATCCATAGAAGTCTATTATGGCAAACAGATGCCCGAATTTGATGAGGGGCCATTCCTGAAAGAAGAAAAAAACCTCCTCTTGCACATAGGGGAGCGCCTGGGATCGGCAATAGAGCAGAAAAGGGCCGAAAAGGCTCTTCAGGAGTCGGAAGAAAGATACAGGGGTTTGGTGGAAAATATCGATATCGGGATTTCCTTGATTAGCCCGCAGATGGAAATCCTGTCCCTGAATAGAAAGATGCAGGAGTGGTTTCCAGGCATAGATCTGTCCAAAAAACCGCTCTGCTATGATGTATATAATCTTTCGACAGAAAAGCAGATATGTTCGAACGGCCCGGCAGTCATGACGCTGAAAGACGGAAAAGTCCACGAAGCCATTATCGAAGCCCCGGAGGGTGGCGAGGTAAGGAGTTTCAGGATTGTATCATCTCCGATAAAAGATATGTTAGGTGATATAGTCGCCGCTATTGAAATGGTCGAGGATATTACAGAAAAACTAATGATCCAAAAGGAATTGACCCGGACGGACAAACTCGAATCGATCGGTATGCTCGCCGGTGGTATTGCCCACGACTTCAATAACCTTCTGGCCGGTTTCATGGGAAATATCTCGCTGGCCAAGATGGAAATCGATCCGAGAACCAAAGCATATGACGCATTGGAGAGAGCCGAAGCCGCATCCGTCAGGGCTAAGCGACTAACCTTGCAGCTTCTCACATTCGCAAAAGGTGGAGCGCCTGTTAAAGAAAGGGCTTCGATCCAGGAATTGATAAAGGATGCAGTCAGCTTTGCGCTTAGTGGTTCCAACATCAGATGTGATTTTCTGATACCGGATGATGCCTGGGAGGTTACGGTGGATAAGGGGCAGATCGGCCAGGTAATTCGGAATCTTGTTCAGAACGCCGCTCAGGCGATGATCGGTGGAGGGTTTATAAGAATATCTGTTGAAAATCTTCTTGCCGGATCGGGCGAACCCAATCTTCTCGATAGGTGTAAATACCTGAAAATTTCTGTTCAGGATCATGGTGTCGGGATCGCTGAGGAACATATTCAAAAAATATTTGAACCATATTTTACGACCAAGCAACAGGGGAGTGGTCTGGGGCTGCCCGCCGTTTATTCCATTGTGAAGAATCATGACGGCCATATAGACGTGGACTCTGAATTGGGCGTAGGAACGACTTTCCACGTCTACATACCTGCGACGGAGTGTGAAATATCGGCAGAACCAACGCCCGAAGCTGAGATTGTCTCCGGCAAGGGAAAGGTACTGGTAATGGATGATGAGGAGATGATCAGAGAAATGCTTGAGGACCTGCTGGAGATAATTGGATATGATGCAAAGTTCACATCAGATGGAGCCGAGGCTATAGAGCTTTTCAAAAAAGAGCGAGATCTTGGTCAGCCCTTTGATATTCTCATAATGGATTTAACCATTCCCGGAGGTATGGGTGGAAAGGAAGCTATGGCCAGGATAAGAGAGATCGATTCTGAAGTGAAGGCCATAGTCTCCAGCGGGTACTCATCCGACCCGGTCGTAGCCGATTTCAGAAAGTACGGCTTTACGGGATATCTAAATAAGCCGTATAACGCCAGCCAACTAAGCAGCGTGTTGGATGATGCCCTCCACTCTGAATGCATTGAACGAGACTTAAAATAAGAATTGGCTAAAGATCTCTCCTCCAGGTCACCGAAGTCGACCGGAGGAACGATATACAAGATCAAGGTGTCCCATAACGGCGGTCGCCCTGGATTATGAGAAATCACACTGAAGCCTGTACTGATAAAATAAGCGCTTGACAAAATCAAGATGGCCGTGATATATAAAGTGCGATACATTCAATTCTGGCGCTGGTGGGGGAAGACATTGGTCAAGGATGCAGAAAATTATCTAATTTTGATCGTTTTTGACTATTTGGCAGTCTCATGAACGAGAAAAGAAGAATCATCGCCCTCATAATAATTCTGGCGGTTTCAATAACCATCATAGCTTCCGTGACAATCTTTCTTTTATACAGAACGGCATTTGAACAGCAGACGGCGCGCCTTGCGGAGACGGCGCAGAGCCGGGCACGCATGATGGAGGCAGTAGCCCGGTTCGATATACAGTACAGCGATCAGGATATTGCGGGAGGAGCTTTCGCTGCCACGCTTTTGCAGGTCTTTGACGCTCATTCGCGCTTCGAGGGTTTCGGAGAAACGGGAGAATTTACCCTGGCTAAGCGGGATGGAGACGATATTGTTTTCCTCTTGAGTCACCGCCACACTCATGATGAATCCGAGACTCCCGACTCAGAATACCCTTTGCCTACCCCGATACCGTTCAATTCCGATATCGCTGAACCGATGCGTCGGGCGCTGTCGGGAAAGTCGGGGACGCTTGTTGGCCTTGACTACCGTGCGGCCGAGGTGCTGGCCGCCTATGAGCCGGTTGACGTGCTCAACCTGGGTATTGTCGCCAAGATCGATCTTGCAGAAATCCGAGCGCCCTTTATCAGAGCAGGAATAATGGCCTCGGGAGTCGGTATTATTATGATCCTCGTCGGAATATTTCTGTTCCTGCGTATCAGCGATCCCATGATTCGGCGTCTGGAGGAATCTGAGCAGCGTCTGACATTGGCACTCGAAGGCGCTCAAGATGGCGTCTGGGATGTGAACATCATGTCAGGTGATGCGGTTTACAGTGATCGCTGGGCTTCCATGCTCGGTTATGATCTCAGCGAAGTCGAACCGAAAAACGACTCCTGGGAAAATCTGCTTCATCCTGATGATCATTCCCGGGTTATGGAGCGAATCAATGACCACTTGGAAGGAAAGACCTCATCTTACAGCGCTGAGTTCCGCATGAAAGCAAAATCCGGGGAGTGGAGGTGGATTTTGAGCCGCGGCCGGATAGTAGAAAGGGACAGCAGGGGGAAACCGCAGCGAATGACCGGCACGCACTATGACATCACCGAGCGAAAGCAGGCGGAGGAGACATTGCGGGAGACTCAGGATTACCTTCTTAAAGCTCAAGAAATTGCAAAATTTGGTAATTGGTCATGGGAAAAAGATAAAGACATAGGTTTCTTCTCAGAAGAGGTCTATAATATGTTAGGTTACACTATAGGTGAAATTCAGCCAAGTCTTAAATGGTTATTAGGAATAATGCATCCTGATGACAGAGAGCAAGTAATAAAAGGTATAGAAGAATCAATGCGCACTGGCAAATCGTATGCTGGGGCGTACAGGCTTACAAGAAAGGATGGAAAGGAAATTATTGTAGATTCACGAGCAGAAGTTGTCTTAAACCATGCAGGTGAAGCAACAGAGATGATAGGAGTCATTCAGGACATCACCGAGCGAAAGCAGGCGGAGGAGGCGCTGAGAGCCTCGGAGACAAAATACCAGGATCTCTACGATAACGCCCCTGACATGTATGTCTCCGTTGACCCGGAAACAGCTGAAATCATAGGTTGTAATGAGACATTCTCAAAGCGTATCGGTTACAAAACGGAAGAAATCATAGGCCGCCCCATCTTTGACATGTATCATCCTGATTGCATGGAAGAAGCAAGAGAAGCGTTCAATTCGTATGTGACTACGGGTGTAGTGAGCGACAAAGAGCTTCAGTTGAAGAAGAAAGATGGAACGAAGATAGAGGTCAGCTTGAATGTTTCTGCCGTTCGCGATGAGCAGGGTAAAATCTTATATAGTAGATCCTCCTGGCGTGATATTACTAAGCGAAAGCAGATGGAGGAGGCGTTACGGGAATCCGAGAGTCGGTACCGCGAACTTATTGAGGAATCCGGGCTGGCTTTCCTCATCGACGATTTGGACGGCAATTTCATCTATTTCAATGACACTTTTGCAGGACTTTTTGGATATGGCCGGGAAGAGATGCAGAAGCTCAGAATCCAGGATCTCGTGCATCCGGATGATTTCGACGAGGGACAGATGCGGCACCGGAATAGTATTCGGGCGCCTCAACAGAGCTCTCAATATGAATTACGCGCAATAAAGAAAGATGGATCGATAATTCATCTTGAAATTAATTCCTCTCCGATTAAGAAGGGAAATAAAATCTCCGGATTCAGGTCCTATATCCGCGATATCACCGAGAAGAAGCTCGCGGAGGAAGCGCTGATAGATTCCGAGGAGAAGTATCGCCAGCTGTTCACCACCGAAATGGACGCCATAATGATCTTCGATGGCGAAACGCGACAGTTTGTGGATGTGAACGATGCAGCGATCCGGCTATATGGCTACAGCAGGGAAGAGTTTTTGAAATTGGAGATTATCGATATTACCGCGGAACCGGAAGCCTCCGAGAGAGCCATACAGAAAATCGTGGCAGGGACGCCCGCCACCGGTATGACACGCCTTCATAAGAAAAAGGACGGGACCATATTTCCGGTGGAGATATCCGGTAGCAGTTTCAAGCTGAAGGGTCGAGGTGTAGGTTGCGGAATAGTCAGGGACATCACCGAGCGGAAGCAGGCGGAGGAGGAACTGAAGAGAAGTGAAAAAAGCCTATCCAGGGCGCAGCATATAGCTCGCCTTGGTAACTGGGACTGGAACATCCTTACACGCCAGTTATTCTGGTCTGACGAGATCTATCGTATATTCGGGCGTAGCGCCGATGAGTTCGACCCCACTTTCGGATCGTTCTTGAGCCTGGTACATCTTGATGATCTTGACCGTGTTCAGGAGGCTGTTGACGAGGCCATGGCCAAAAACAGGCCGTATAGCATTGACCACCGCATCGTGCGGCCTGATGGTGAGATACGTATCGTCCACGAACAGGCAGATGTGACTTTTAACAATTCTGGTCAGCCCGTTCGCATGGTGGGCACGGTGCAGGATATCACCGAGCGCAACAAGGCTGAAGAGGCGTTGCGGGAGAGCGAGGGGAAATTCGAATCTTTCTCGGAAAATCTTCCGGGAGTAGTGTGCATCTACGATCTTTACCCTGATGGTCACCGGCAGTTACTCTATCTGGGAACTGGACTGGAAAGATTGCTTGGCAAGGCCGCGGCGGATAAAATTGGCAATAATGTGGATGAATATTTCAGGTTGATTCACCCTGAAGATCTGCCGGAATTGCAAAAGGCCGCCGACGAAGCCAGAGAAACGGGCCAGGTGCTTGACCATGAATATAGAATAGGCATCGATTCGGTGAACTACATCTGGGTTCGCGCGGTCAATCAGGCTACCTGCAGAGAAAACGGCATAGTCCGCTGGAGCGGGCAAGTTTATAATATGACCATGCAAAAAGCAGCAGAGGATGCGCTGAGGGAATCCGAAGAAAAATACAAGGGGTTGGTGGAGAATATCGGAATCGGGATTTCATTAATCAGCCCGCAAATGGAAATCCTGTCTTTGAATAGGAAGATGCAGGAATGGTTCCCAGGCGTAGATCCGTCCAAAAGACCGGTCTGCTACGAGTCTTATGGCGATCCACCGAAAACAAAGGAAATCTGTTCGTACTGCCCCGTTGCCAAGACATTAAGAGACGGTAATGTTCACGAAGCCGTATCCGAAACGCCAGCCGGTGATGAGACGAAGAATTACAGAATTATCTCATCTCCAATAAATGATGTATCCGGTAATATCGTGGCCGTCATTGAGATGGTTGAAGACGTCACAGAGAAACTGAAGGTTGAAAAAGAACGAGAAAGGGCAGACAAACTCGAATCGATCGGTATCCTGGCCGGTGGTATTGCCCACGACTTTAACAATATTCTGGCCGGTTTTATGGGGAGCGTTTCGCGCGCTAAGATGGATATTAACCCGAACTCTGAAGCATTTAAAGCCTTGGAGCGAGCCGAGGCAGCGTCGATCAGAGCGGTGAAGTTAACGGATCAGCTTCTTACTTTCTCGAAAGGGGGGGCGCCTATTAAAGAGAAAGCTTCGATAGAAGAATTAGTCAGGGACACTGTAGGTTTCGCGCTCAGTGGCTCCAATGTCAAATATGATATTCTAATACCAGATGATATCTGGGAAGTCAAAGTCGATAAGGGGCAGATTAGCCAGGTGATTCAAAATCTGGTCATGAACGCTGCTCAGGCGATGCCGAGCGGAGGGGAAACAAGAATATTGGTCGAGAATCTTCAGTTGGAACCGGGCCAACTCGTTTCCCTCGATAAAGGCAAATACGTGAAGATTTCCGTGCAGGATCATGGCATAGGAATTCCCGACGATTACCTCCAGAAGATTTTTGATCCATATTTTACGACCAAGCAACAAGGAAGTGGTTTGGGGTTGGCCACCGTTTATTCAGTTGTGAAGAATCATGACGGCCATATAGACGTAACATCTGAGCTGGGGGTGGGAACCACCTTCGATGTCTACCTGCCGGCGACGGGGAAGGCACGATCGAAAGAACGACCTTCCGAAACAGCAATCGTACCCGGCTCGGGAAAAGTCCTGGTAGTGGATGACGAGGAGATAATCAGGATCACGCTCGCGGACATACTGACGAAGATCGGATATGAAGTGAAATCTGCCTCTGAGGGACAGGAGGCTATAAGACTTTTCAAAAAGGAAAAAGACAGAAGTCAGCCCTTCGATATCGTCATACTCGATTTGACAATCCCGGGCGGTATGGGCGGAAAGGAAGCTATATCGAAATTGCGAGAAATCGACCCTGATGTTAAGGCGGTCGTCTCCAGCGGCTATTCAACCGACCCGGTCATAGCCAGCTTCAGGGAACACGGTTTCTCGGGATATATAAAAAAGCCCTTTAAGGTCAGCGATCTGAGCACTGTATTAGATGATATTCTGCGATTGTAATCCGGCGGGCGAAACCTGGTTTGACAATAGAACAATCAGCGAGAAAATGGCCGCCGTAGACAGTAGAGAGTTAGCGACCTTTAAATAAATTGAAGCCACGTTATGACAGAAAAAAGCGATAATCACTTTGACAATTGGGGAAATGTAGCCTATGAACGACTGGAGGAGAGCTTATAAGGTCCGGCTCGCCGATAGAATCCTCCGGATCTTAAGCTGTGGTAATCGCCTTAGAAGATGATTGATGTGATGATAGCAGAATCTATCGAAAATAGATACTATCAACTTCTGAAAGCGCATTTTACCGAACCGCAGGGGATGTTTTTACATAGCGTGACCGAAATTGGACGTGAGATCGTAAAAGAAGGAGTTCCAATCGAAGATGTCGCGAAATTGCACGAGAAGACGATAGATCGCTTGGAGCGTGAGTCCCCCAACAAAAAACTGCTGGAGAATAACCATGTCGTCTTTCAACCCCTGATGGAATTACTCATAGTTTACGGCGCTGCTTCTCGCAAGAGGTTCAAGGAGCAAAAGAGGGCGGAAGCGCTGGCCGCCACCGGCCAGATGGCTGGACGAATCGCCCATGAAATTAATAATCCGTTGGCAGGTCTGAAGAACTCGTTTGCCCTTATCAAGGATGCAATCCCCGATGATCACCCGGATAGAAAGTTCAGTAGCTATATCGATAAAGAAATTGACCGAATTGCTAATATTGTAAGACAGATGTTCGTCCTATATAAACCGCCAAAGGTTCCGGCCGACGATATATATCTCGTTGACGCTATTAATGATGTCATATTAATGTTGGAAGCCGAATGCAAACAGCGAGGTATTGCCATCGATTTCCGCGGCCCTGATCAATCCTTAAAGATGTCCGCTCCTGAGGGCTCATTTCAACAGGTATTGTACAATGTTATTGTCAACGCCATCGAAGCTTCCCCGGATCGTGGAATAGTATCGGTAACCGCATCAATAGATGAGAGAAAACTGGAGCTGGTGGTTTCGGACCAGGGGAATGGAATTCCGGAAGAGATAGGCGACCGGATTTTTGAGCCTTTCTTTTCGACAAAAGGAAATACATCGAGCGGAGGCCTGGGTCTCGGGCTTTCGGTCTCGAGAAGCCTGGCGCAGGCAATGAACGGTTCTATTGAATATAAAAGCGATCCAGGTAAGGGAACCGAATTCAAGATTGCGTGGCCGTTAAGTAGTTAACAAGGGGTGTCAAATGAGTAACTTAGGACGGATCTTTATCGCTGACGATGAGGAGGTCTTTCTTGTCTCCACAGCAAGGCTGCTGGAGAAAAGGGGACATCAATGCCAGACCGCGACGAACGCGGCCGACGCTGCCAAGATTCTGAGCAGTGAGAATTTCGATCTTCTTATTGCGGATATTAGAATGCCCGGGAACACCAACCTGGAGCTGATAAAGGATCTCCCCAATATATCAGAGGGATTGCCCGTCATTCTGGTTACAGGCTATCCATCGATACAGACGGCAATCACCGCCCTGGAGTTGCCGGTTGTATCGTATCTGGTCAAGCCGCTTGATATCGACGAGCTGATCGAATCCGCTCAAAGGGCTATAGATTCCTACAGGGTTTACAGCAATATAAACAACACGCGCCGACACTATCAATTCTTGTCAAAAGACCTCGAAAATATCGAGAAGGCATTTGAGGCCAATCTGGGCGATTATTCTTCAATGCCCGCAGACGCATTTGTATCGCTCAACCTTAAGAACATTCTTAACAGCATATGTAACCTGGCATACCTTATTAACATACACGAGAAACAAGATGGGGATCAAGAGATCTGCAGACTATTCAATTGTCCCAGATTGATGACGCTAATTGAGACACTATGGGAAGCAACACAGGTTCTGGAGAGAACAAGGAGTGCTTTTAAATCCAGCGAACTTGCCCAGTTGCGCGTGAAACTGGCGAAGATTATTACCGAAATGCTAAAATATTCCCCTAATGCTAAAGTTTTGCACTCTTTACCCGATAAGAAAATTGAAAACTAAATAACGGAAGCAGATTGCCTTGTCGTGTAAGACATGGGCTTGCAAGAGTGAGGCGCGGTCAAATCGCTGATTGAGCGATTTTGGCAGCGCCTTTTTCTTTTGCCGGATTGGGAAATAATAGGAGTAAGTTGGAGGTTGCAGTAAGAATTCCGGTATCGAAAATTAATTAATACCATCGCAGGGATCATGATGCAGGCCATGATAATAAACTTACAGGGAATCGATACCCGGATTCCAGAAATTCTCGGGATATACTGGAATCATTGAGAGATCGTAACAATGTATTTAAAGGTATCAAAACTAACATTAAGGTCAGACTGAATAGATAAGGAATGATCACCGAGTAAACAAGCGAGAGGGATATGAAAAGCCTGGATTTAAGCAAAATATGGACCGGAGAAGTCAACCCCGATATAATCTCGACTATCTCTCACGAGTTGAGGACGCCGCTGTCTATAATCCGGGAATTCATCTCATTAGTATATGATGAGGTTCCGGGCCCTATAAATGATAGACAGCGCGTATGCCTCGAATCTGCCCTGAGAAACTGCGACAGGCAGGCAACATTAATAAATGATATATTGGATGCGTCGAAATCAAATTCTAGTAGACTCCTTTATAACCGACGGAAAACAAACATCAAATTGCTGATTGATGAAATCGTGGGAGATTATAGCCTGAAATGCGAAAAGAAATCTCAAGTATTGAGCTTGGAGTACGAGGAATCATTACCGGATGTGCTGTGCGCCCCTGATCAGATTACCCAGGTATTATTGAATTTGCTGAGCAATGCCCGACGATATACCCCGGAGGGAGGGCGTATAACAGTGGAAGCCCATTCAAATGAGGAAGTTATCGTGGTTCATGTTATAGATACGGGAATAGGCATTGGTCATGATCAACTATCGAGGATATACCAGAACTTTTTTCGCATAGACTCAACGCAAGCCGAAGCCACCAGAGGTTCGGGATTAGGTCTGGCAATAACAAAAGATTTAATCGAGCAAAACGGCGGAGAGATTCTTATCAAAAGCGAACCGGGGAAAGGGAGCGATTTTTATTTTACTATTCCCATTTACAATAGAAGAGTTGAATATGAGGCAGCTTTATTTGATCATGCAAGGCCGATAATCGCAAGCGGAAAGCCACTTTCCTTAGTTCTTGTGCGATTCAGAGTGTCTGAGAATATTCGTAGCCGGGATAGAGACTTGAAGTTGCGGGAATTATCGAAGGGTATCAAGGAGACGTTGCAGAATAATATAATAAGTTCCACAGATCGCGTTCTATCAACGAATACGGAAGATATTATTGCGATCGTTCTTGAGACGGATAGAGCCGGTTCGAAAGCGGCGGCCGACAGGTTAATACGTGCGCTATGTGATAAGTACGATTACATATCAAGCTTTGCAAGCAGTCAACATAGTTACACGGGTAATACATGTACATGGCCTGAACTCAAGCGATTGATTAGGGCGGCGGAACGAAAATTAAAATCAAAAGACAAGGTTTTCATGGAGGTGAAGGATGGCAGGCAGCAAGATTCTAATAGTTGATGATGAGCCGGACATATTGCAGGCCTTGACGATGCGATTGGAAGCGGCAGGCTATGAGGTAATCACCGCCAATAATGGCTATGACGCTACGAATTTGGCTGCGAAGGAATCGCCGGATCTGATTATTTGTGATATAGGTATGCCTGAGATGGATGGCCATGAGGTTGCAAAAGAGATCAGGAGATCGTCAGGCATGGCGCATATACCTATAATCTTCTTAACTGCTCGAACAGAACTGGAGGAGATGAAGATCGCGGTTGAGGAAAAGGTTGATAGATATATTACTAAGCCGGTTGATCCTCAGCTCCTTCTAATGTCGATAATGGCTTTGCTGATGCGTAACACGAAGGAAAGAAGTTGCTGATTGTGCGCGGGCGTAGCGATATTCGCGGTCAATCTTAGATGTCGGCGTACGGAGTAGAAATATCATGGGATTAAAAGGACCCATCACTGGTATGACTGAGCCGAAGCGAGCGGATGGATCAATAATAGAATCCGAGTTACGCTACCAGGAATTATTTTTCTCCATGATGGAGGGAATTGTTTTGCTGGATAAAAACGAAAACATCCTGTTTTGCAATCCTGTATGTGCGAGGATTCTTGAAGAAGGATCAGAGAACAAACTGATAGGTAGAAGTTTTTTGGACTATATTCCGCGAAGCGAGCAAGAAAATATCTCGTCGCAAGTTGAGAAATTAAGAGAGGGTGAATGTTTACAACAAGAATTGAATATCAAAACAGCAAAAGGAAACGACAGGACAATTTTGTTTTCCGGCTCCCCTTTGCTTGATGATGATGGCGAATTTAAAGAAATATTCGCCATTATAATGGATATATCGGAGCTAAAGGAATTGCAGATGTTCAATTCACGTGCCCAGCGATTGGAGATGGCGGGACGGATAGCTGGTCAGGTAGCACATGATTTCAATAATCTTCTTTCCCCGCTTGCCGCATATCCGGAGCTCATCAGAAGCGAGCTTCCTGAGAATCATTCTATTCTCAAGTACGTTGACGCCATACAGAAAGCAGCGCTACAAATGGCAGAAATCAATCAACAGCTTTTGACACTTGGTAGGAGAGCTCATTTTAAGATAGAATTCTTGAATCTTGGCGTTATTATCAAAGAGGTTATTGCTCAGCTACAACCGGCTCCGGAAACACTGATCATTGACGTTAGCATAAGTGCTGATCTGATGGAAATAAAAGGTGGTATCTCTCAGATCCATAGGCTGGTTCTAAATCTGATAAACAATGCAAGAGAGGCAATGCAGGATAAAGGGTATCTAAGTATCAGGGCCGAAAATTATTACTTAGATGAATTAATTGATAAGTGTAATCGAATTGTCACTGGAGAATATATTAAACTTACGGTTTCGGATACCGGTACCGGCATTCCGCCGGAAATCATAGATAGGATATTCGAGCCCTTTTTCTCCGCGAAGAGTATGGATGAACGGAGGGGTTCAGGATTGGGCCTGAGCATTGTGCATGCTGTCCTTGAAGATCATAATGGTTATATTGACGTTGAAAGCGCTGTTGGGAAGGGAACGTCGTTCTTCATATACTTTCCCGCGGCGGGAGAGAACTCAGATATATCGGCAGAGGATCATATAGTGGGGGGGAAGGAAAGAGTCCTGGTTGTGGACGATGAGCGGGTACAGAGAGATGCTGCGCTGGCGATATTAAAAGAGCTTGGCTACGATGCCTCATCAACTAGAAGTGGCGAAGAGGCAATCGACTACATTCGGAAATATCCGCAAGATCTGCTAATTATCGATATGATAATGCCCGATGGGATTGACGGTGTTGAAACCTATAGACGGGTCCAGGAAATAAATCCCGGCCAGCAGGCAATTATGATATTGGGATATTCCCAGCCCTGCAAGGCCGAGGAAGCGAAAGAGCTTGGAATCAAAGTCTTCATAACAAAGCCATTGACAATTAAATCCTTAGCAGTCGCACTAAGAAAAGAACTGGATAAGGGAGTGGTGACGAGATCGTAATATGTGAGATGTTTTTACTCGAAATGCTTTGACCTAGCCCTGCCACTAGGTCCTCAAGGCGGTGGTAGTTACCTCAATAACTGCTGCCGCCTTCTTCAATTGCGACAATTTCGATTTTAATTAACTGCAAACATTAGAATCTTTTAAAACAGTGCTTTTCAGGCTATTGCAGCCGTCCAAGCATCCTGCAGAGTTAACTGAGATGCAAAACACCTTCCAATTGCTATGATTCGAAGAAAAGGCAGAAAGTAACATAACCGGCAATTTTAGCATTTTCTATATACCGGGCGTATTTACTTCAAGAACATCATTTTCTTGGTTTTCTCAAAGTCCGCTGCTACTATTCGGTAGAAGTAGACCCCCGTGCTCACCCTGAAACCCCTATCATTCTTGCCAAACCATTGCGACGCCTTGTAGCCGGCGTCTTGTCGCTCATCCACCAAGACCCTCACCTGTTGTCCCAGAACATTATAAATATGTATCCTTACATCGGACGCCGCCGGTAATTCATATTCTATCGTGGTACCGGCATTGAATGGATTGGGATAGTTTTGGTGCAGTGCGAATTCCTCGGGGAGTTCGATAACAGGTTCCGTTGCCCACTCTATTACAGCGGGATTCCAGAATCCATTATATAGAGTCATCGTTGTTCCTTCAACGGTCTCGATGATAGGTTCACCGAGTGATGAAGAGAGCATGAAGTTGGTGCTGGTAAGCCTCATGGCTCCTCCCGAACTCATACATTGTCGGAGAATCTGGGCAGCGAAAGAATCCGTAGGGCCGATATTGGAGATACCCAACACCAACAGGAAAAACAAACTTCCTCTGGAAAAGGTTTTCAAACATCTTGTCATTGTTCACCCCCTCTTTATTGTTCGAATAATTTATCGGGACTATGGCTCCTCTAATTTTATTTATCGGCGTATGCGTTTGAAATTATTAAATAAAATCGAATCCTGAACAGTATGTGGCTGAAACAGTTATTTCTGAACAGTCGCTGGATTTCTCATTACAGCAAGGATATTACGAATTTTTTGCGGATTGCTGCAAAAAAGCCGCTAACGGCATGTAAATAAGTATTTGCCGCACGTCTCCTGGCCGCGCAGCGTTAGCGTAGAGCAGATCAAATTAGGAGAAATGCTGTCCATCGGATTACTCCGCCGGGAAGTGATATATCGCGGGTCGTCTAACGTGAGGGTTGTATTTGTCGTTATTAGCTTGTTGTAGCAACGACACTTTTATTCTCGGATGGCCAGGATAAAGGATATCCACCGTGAAATAGTAGCCCGCCACTTTTGGCTTAAACGCGCGATGTTTCAAAATCATCTGATCCAAGCTGTGAATCTGAATTCGGCGATCATTCAAAACCGGTCGATCCATGTAGACGCTAAATGGACTCTGCAGAATCAAAGGCGATGTAGACCTTCGCCGGGTCTTCAAGCTATTTAATTATCAGTGATTGCCAGGTTGGGAAGAGGGTGTTGGGAAAGCGCGGCTGGTCTTCAAGAAGGGGATATATGTTCTTAAAGCCATGCGGATTAGAAAGTTGCGATCAAAAAACATCAAATCGATAAAGACTGTTCCACATATCGAAAAATATTTTCACAGGTGCTAAAGTAATGAACTCCCTGCCCGATAATATGACTGAAAACTAAATAACGGACGCAGATTGCCTTGTCGTGTAAGACATGGGCTTGCAAGAGTGAGGCGTAATCAAATCGCTGATATGAGCGATTTCGGTTGCGCCTTTTTCTTTTGCCGGATCTGAAAACGATATGCAGAGAATTGAATTTTCAAACGGAAAGATCGGTGACGAAACAACATGAATAATGGAGGGGTAAGAGAATTCAACTTAAAGGTTTTTTCATCCTAGAGTACCTCCATATATATAAAGAGGGGGGTATATAGTGAGGCATTTGAATGACCCACAAATTTGTGAGCATTTAAACATAAGTATAGTTGAAACGAGCTTTAAGCGGACGGGAGGCGCATAAGTCAGATCGCAGGAAGATCTTAGGCCGCCTGACAATGACATTTTATAGAATAAAGAATGTTCTGGTTAAAGAAAATAGTAAAGAAAAATCTCCACAGGAGGGGGAAAAAGAGATGAAGAAGATTCTACTCTTAACGGGAATGTGCTTGTTTTTGTTTGTCTCGATTAGTTTTGCAGCAGCCGTTCCCAAACTGATCAACTACCAGGGGATGCTGGCCGACGACGCCGGCGAGCCCCTGACAGGAACCTACAGCCTGACCTTTAGGATTTACGATGATTCCGCTGCAGGTAATCTTGAATGGACCGAGACGCAAAGCACGGTACAGGTTGAGAATGGGCTATTTAACGTGAGTCTCGGCGCAGTAACCGCGTTGAATCTGGCATTTGACGAGTCGTACTGGCTGGAAGTTGAGCTGGATGGCGAGATCATGCCACGTATGAGATTCGCCAGCGTTGGATACGCCTATCGAGCCGTGGTGGCAGACAGTGCCATGGTGGCGATAGCTACAAGTACTACTCTTGACTCTCTACATGTTATAGGGGATGCCCAGATAGACGGTGATTTACACATGGGAGGCACCTTAACCCATGATAGCCTGGTCATCGCAAAGGATGGTCTGGTGTTTGTAGATAGTCTGGGTAACGAGATATTCCATATAGAACTGGAGGGGTCGGAAAGCCATGCTGGTGAAACAGTACCTGATGCCCTGCATGGTGCTCTTGTGTTTGAGACTCATGATGTACAAAATACTTCAAATATGGAGGTGGCGTTCTGGGATAGCGAAAACAGCAGACCTGGATTAATCATAAGCCAAGGTGGACCACAGCGAGCCTCAACATTTGACAGAAGTCTGCAGATAGGAAAAGCACAGGGGGCAGCACCTGTTGATTCTAATTATACCAGGTTTGAGGGATTTTACTATATCGACGCTTTGACGTCTGGAACAGGAGCTGATCTGGGAGTTGAGGATGATATTGAAGCCAAGGGCTCCATTTACTCCCAGGAGATTATTGCTGCGGAAGGCGGAGAGTTAATTGCGGGAAAGGATACCGCCGCTTATGCCGGAAGGGTCGTTTTACACGACGCTGACGGGACTGACGGTTTCACTACCACCATAGTCTCCAATGCTGACGTGGCGGCAAGTCTCACATTAACTTTACCTGCTGATGATGGCTTAGCTGACCAGATATTAACCACCGACGGTTCGGGAGCCCTGAGTTGGACTACACCCATCGGAACTGGCGATATCACAGCAGTAGGCGATGCGACAAGCGCAGATGCGTTCACTGAGGATGGAACTGGAAACCTCCTCTACTTCGAGGGTGCAACTGTCGATAATTTTGAGGTCGCTCTTCAAGGAGCAGATGCCAGCGCTGATGTTACCCTAACGCTTCCGGATGCCACCGATGTCCTGGTGGGAAGAGCCACTACCGACACATTGACCAACAAGACACTCACCAGCCCGGCTCTGAATACGCCAGTATTGGGTACTTCAGTTTCGGGTAGCGCTGTATTGGATGAGGATGATATGTCCTCTAATAGCGCCACTCAAATTGCCACTCAGCAATCCATCAAAGCCTATGTGGATAACCAGGTTGTCAGCGGTGATTTCGTGGATACTACTTTCACCGTTTACGATGATGCGGATGCCACTAAGAAACTGGCCATCGAGACCTCCGGCATAACCACCGGCAATACCAGGACTCTGAGTGTCCCTGACTATGACGGAACCATAGCCACCATTGCCGGCACGGAAACATTGACCAACAAAACACTGACCAGTCCGGCTCTTAATACGCCAGTATTGGGTACCTCAGTTTCCGGTAGCGCTGTATTGGATGAGGATGATATGTCCTCCAACAGCGCCACTCAGATTGCCACCCAGCAGTCCATCAAAGCCTATGTGGATAACCAGGTTGTCAACGGTGACTTCGTGGATACTACCTTTACGGTTTACGATGATGCGGATGCCACCAAGAAGCTGGCCATCGAGACCTCCGGCATAACCACCGGCAATACCA
>CBEUCH010000027.1:0-26096 GCA_965541585.1 uncultured bacterium
ACCTATCCGGGGTGCCAGGAATGAAAATCTAAAACACTTGACCGTCTGGAGCATCAAGAGTATGTTAAAAGCGGGTATCGGGAATATACCGAACCCGCTTTGTAGTTCTGATTGTTCGGAGGGCTAGTCCTAATTGGTAAGGCAGCGGTCTTGAAAACCGCCGGCCGTAAGGCCATGGGGGTTCGAGTCCCTCGCCCTCCGCTTAGATATTACTTCGATTAGATTATAATTCGCTCTATGGCCGCAGCGCACTTTTTATAGGCGATCCACACTGTAACATCCCGGCAGAACAAATTAATCCGAATATCGGTTCTGTCGTTGGGAGCGATTATTTGTTATCTAAAGCGGAAATTGATTCAACGTTGGCCAGTCTCTCGGTGCAATTCTCAAAATCGCAGCAGGTATGGCATACTCGCCGGAAGGCCGAATAATCCAGAAGCTCTATTTTTGTAGATAAATAATCGGGCTTAGGCGGTTCTTCTTTTAGCAGATCGGTGCTTAAGTATTTCTTGTTGTCATCCGGGAAGACGGTTGCCACGACAGCAGAATCAGAAATCTCCTCCTGCACTTTTATAGCTGCCAGGAAATTTGCCCCGGAAGAAATTCCCACTGCCAGCCCGAGTTCGCGGGCCAGTTTCTGAGCCATAATTATGGCATCGCCATCGTAGATGCCTATGATGGAATCGAGCGAACTCAAGTCCACAATGGGGGGGATGAATTCGTCTACAATGCCCTGTATCCGGTGTTGTCCCATCTTTTTGCCGGTGGATAGCGTAGGCGAGTTGGCCGGTTCCATAGGGTGGATTTTGACTCCGGGGCATTTCATCCGCAGGAACTTTCCGACACCCATAATAGTCCCGCCCGTACCCACGCCTGCAACGAATGCATCCGGTACCAGTCCGTTGTAGGAGAGTTGCCACCATAGTTCGGGTGCGGTGGTCTCGAAATGGGCCTCTACGTTATCGTAGTTGGAGAACTGACCGGGGAGAAAGCAGCTATCATTCTTGCCGCAGGTTTTTTCGGCCATGCTGATGCTGCCAAGAAAGCCGCCCTCTTCAGGTGTCACAGGCCGTATCTTTGCGCCCAGACTTTGAATCAAATCGACTCGCTCCCGGCTCATCCAATCCGGCATAAAGATCGTTACCGGATGTCTCATGGCCCGACCGATAGCAGCAAAAGAAATACCGGTATTGCCGCTGGTGGCTTCCACTATAGTGTCACCGGCGTGAAGACGTTCTTCGATATAAGCTTTTTCTAAAATGTGCAAAGCCATACGGTCCTTTATACTGCCTGTCATGTTCAAATGCTCTGCCTTGGCGAAAACTCGGCGTACCTTCCCGCCCAATCTGAACTTCACTTCCAATAACGGCGTATTGCCTACCAGATACGATAGGGACTGGAGTTTTGACTGGATTTCTTTGCTCACGCGAACGTCATCTTCCATGTCGGAATTATATTCCATTTTGTCTGCCCATGCAAGGCTCAATATGCACCTGTGAATGAATATTAAGTGATGCTATGGATATGGGGCTGCCCCTCAATTGGCCTCAGAGGCAACAGCTCTCAGCTTACGAGTTATGCCCACGGTCCCCAAGGCCAGAAGCAGCAAACCCATTATGATCATGCCCCATTCGGACAGAGTGGGGATCTCCTGGGAACCTTGATTGTAGTACAGCGCACCCATATCGGCGGTTGTTCCGTCGGCGTCCAGCGGCGAGCCGGGATCGCCGGCATCGATACAGGGAGAGCCCGCCGTCAGATGAAAATCGTCGTTCTCGGAATCGACAAACAATGGGTCGGCTGAGATTTCCCCGGTGCCGGGAATCGGGTTGAACGGCGTGGGATCTCCCGAATATCCCTCATAATAATCTCCCTGCACGTTATTCCAGACGTCGTTGTAGGATATGAATACAGGCGTATCTCTATGCTTGAAAATCCCGTAGCGACCATTCTCGGCAATAATGTTATTTTCAATGTAAACTACGCCTCCGCCGGCCCAGTCCTTATAGCCATCGCGGCCATTGCCCACTATGGTATTGTTCGTTAGATAAGTGGTGCCCAGATAAGGATCGAAGCCGTCATAGATATTATCTCTGATTATGTTGTATTCAACGCGAAGGATGCCTCCAAAATCATTCCACAGATCGATCCCCTTACCGTTGTTGTGGATATTGCAGTATTTTACTACCTTGGTTCCGGATGATGAAATCGGATTAATGAAAACTCCCACATTGCCGGGAGTGCCTCCGCCCTGATTGCTGTTCCGGATAGAAAATCCCTCTATTAGGAACTTGTCGATATTCAGGGCCTTAATTACATCGGTTAAACCTCCCCCGTCGATGATTGTATCGTCCATTCCGGAACCGATAAGATCCACCCCCTCCGCCATCTGAATATTCTCATAATAGGTACCGGGGGCAACCAGAACCGTATCACCCGGGCTGGCGGCATCAATCCCTAGCTGGATAGTAGGGTAGTCCCCTGGCACATTGATAATAGTGGCCGAAGCGACCGATATCAGGAATACCAGCATTCCTGTTGCAACCGTTATAGACCGTTTCATTGCAAAACCTCCAGCTATTTGATTTTCGATTCCTTTTTCTAAAAAAGAAGAACCCTATAGTATAAAATATAGAGCCTTCGAGCCACGATAACAAGGTTTATTTTCCTCAAAATGGAGTTGAGCGAAAGTTTATGACTAACGTTGACCACGCGAAATCCGAGTGAAAGCCTCTTATAGAAGGATCTGGGAAATTGGAGAGATCAATGGCGCGTATAGTGAATATACTTGTTTATAAATGATCCTCATTTATATTGAAATAGCAGTAGTGTCCGAACGGTTTTACTCTGTAGCTTTTGCAGAGGAAATGGAGATCTGATCTTGCGGCTCAAGTGGATCAATACGTTTATAGCATTTATCCTGCTGACTGATATTCTATCAGCGCAAACGGGTCAGGTGTACTTCAAATTCAAAACACCGCCTCGGGAAGAGCTGCAGGAACTCTCCAGACTGATCTCGATTGACAATCTCACCACGGATACAATCTGGGCTTACGCCACCGATAGTCAGTTCGATAACTTCAGGAATCTTGGTTATGGATACGTCATTCTCCCGAATCCTGGATCACTTATAGCACCACGGATGGCAGATACCTGGGAAGAGATCCTCGAATGGGATTCATATCCGACCTACGATGTTTATGTTGATATGATGTACCAATTCGCGGCAGACTATCCCGATCTATGCGTTGTTGAAAATATCGGTTTCTCGGTTGAGGGCCGCGAGATCCTTTTTGCCAGGCTCTCGGCAAACATATATGTCGAAGAAAACGAGCCGGAGGTAATGTATTCCAGCACTATGCATGGCGACGAAACGACGGGGTATGTATTGATGCTGAGGTTTATTGATTCTCTCCTGGTGAGTTACGGATCCGATTCTCAATTGACCTTTATGCTCGATAACATGGAGATCTGGATTAACCCGCTGGCTAATCCGGACGGTACTTACTATAGCGGCAACCATACTGTTTACGGTGCCATCAGATATAATGTCAACGGGATAGATCTGAACAGGAATTTCCCGGACCCCGATGAGGGCCAGCATCCCGATGGACAGGAATGGCAACCGGAAACTATCGCCATGATGAATATTTTTGATGAACATACTTTTGTAATATCAGCAAACTTTCATGGTGGGGCAGAGGTTGTAAACTATCCCTGGGATACCTGGCCGCGACGTCATACGGATGATAGCTGGTTTATCGGGATCAGTCGCGAGTATGCCGATTCGGCGCAGGCCAACAGTCCATCAGGCTATATGGACGACCTGAACAACGGCATTACCAACGGGTGGGATTGGTACACAATTGCCGGTGGTCGGCAGGACTACCTGACCTACTGGAAGGGTTGCCGTGAAACTACCATCGAGTTATCGCAAACGAAGCTGCTTCCCGCCGAATCACTACCCGATCTCTGGAACTACAATAAGGCAGCGTTGATTACATATCTGGAGCAGGCCTATTACGGTGTTAGAGGTCTGGTTACTGATGCCGTCTCCAGCTCTCCCGTATCGGCGATCATTTCGGTTCTGGATCATGATGTTGACGGATCCGAGATATATACCGATCCCGACGTCGGCGATTACCACCGCATGATAGATAACGGAACTTATGATCTGCAATTTAGCTCGCCGGATTACATTTCGCAGATCGTCAGCGACGTCGTTATCACCGACGGCCAGGTTAATATAGTGGACGTTCAGTTGGGTCAGGTTCCCCTGATCATCCAGCTGCCCGACGGCCCGCCCCAATACCTTGGTCCCGGCGCCTCTACCGCGTTTGCGGTTCAGATCATAGACGGCGCCGAGATTTATCTCCCCGGCACCGGTACACTTCATTATCGATACTATGGGGGTGCGTTTACGACAACGGAGTTAACATACATCGGTGGAGATCTGTATGAAGCCACCCTACCGCCGCCGAACTGTGATGCCATGCCGGAGTTTTACGTCAGCGCGGAGGGCGACGGCGGCTCCACAGTATTTGATCCTGCGGATGCCCCGAACACCGTGTATGCTGCAGCCGTCGGTATTTTGATAACGGTGATGGAGGATGATTTCGAAACCGATCAGGGCTGGACGGTCAGCGGCGATGCTGGCGACGGTCACTGGGACAGGGGCATACCCGTAGGCGGCGGCGACCGCGGCGATCCGCCCGCTGACTACGACGGCTCCGGAAATTGCTTTTTGACCGATAATGTCTACGGCAATTCTGATGTGGACGATGGCTACACTTATCTGACATCGCCAACCATCGATCTGGACGGGGCAGAGACGGCCTTTTGCCATTACGCATTGTGGTACACCAATAACTTTGGAAATGACCCCAACAATGACCTTTTCAGAACCTATGTATCCAACGACAACGGACTGAACTGGATACTGGCTGAAACCATCGGCCCTCAAACCAGCAGCGGCTGGACGGAACATTCCTTCAATATAGGCGATTTTGTGAGTCCCTCGGCTCAGATCAAAATCCGCTTCGAGGCCTCCGATCTCGGCGAGGGATCGGTTGTAGAGGCGGGTATCGATGCCGTGTCTGTCAGGATCGTAGAATGTGAGGCAGTCGAAATCCCCACCCTCTCCGAATGGGGTATGATTATCTTTGCCCTGTTGCTTTTAGCTGCGTGCACTGCGGCTGCTATTCGGAGGCGTAAACTCGGCTATTCCAGATATCTGCATCTGAATTGAGGCTATGCAAATTGGCTCGTAATCGCCTCGTTTTGAAGACAGAGACTTAGCTAGGATCTATCAATCCGAATCGCCATGGAAGCCAAATAGTAAGTATATGCGTTATAAATAGTTGACGGCGACCGTAAAATCTTATTGACATTGAAAAACAATTGCTTATTTTATATTGGATATGAGAATATCAGTCTGCTCGTATATGGGTTCAATTTGATATCTGCAGACAGAGAAATCTATTTTTGATAAAAGGGTTTTTTCGTCATTTTGGGTTAAGTCAACTTCACCAAGAAGGAGGTGATATTGAATCAGGAGGTTTCTTCTTTGTGAATTACTGAAATCTATCGGGAGGTATTACAATTATGTGGAGATTGCTAAAGTTCGTTAGCCTGGCCGTTGTTTTTTTGGCGGTGAATTCAGCTGCTGTCGAACCTATATTGAGTGGAACGGCTGCGCAGGAAACCGTGCGGATTCAGGAGATTGCAGGTGAAAATTCAACACATGAGGTGCAAATTCCGTTAACCGATCCTGCCATAGCAGACCATGATATAGGAAACGTCGCCTTCACCATATCGAACTTCGGTCAATACGGTCTGGCGCTCACTGCCCTTAATGAGATCTGGGACGGGGAGGGGTTCAGGACGCCCCAATATGGCGCCAATCTTCTCTTTGAGGGAGCTCTATTGATCGGCGATGGCCCCACACGAGTTTCCAACGGAGCTCGTGACGAGAATCAATTGCTGGGGGATGATTTTGTTGCTGTGTCCGATATCGAAATCTTCGAGCCCGGCTCCTTCGCCGACCAGGAATATCATACCAGCTACAGTGACGATAATGCCATGATTCCCCTCCGTATTGATGTTGAGCAAAAGTCGTATGCATTCTCGTCCGATCCGGACGATGACTACATCATCACGGAGTATACTATCACTAATACCGGGGACGAGACTCTGGAAGGCGTGCTGGTGGCTCACTTCGAGGACTGGGATATGCCATGGAATGTGGCAATTGACAAAGTGAATTTCGACAGATCCAGAAACCTCGGATACCAGTACAACGGCGATGATTATCGTGGCCAGCAGGTGCTTTCGGATATGGGAATATTCTCGTTTATGGCTCTTAAAAATGATATACATGTCTATCCCCCGTATTTCACTTTAGAGGACAAGTGGAGCTATATGAACGCCGGGATCGTGGATACCGCTATTACTGTGTCGACGGATTGTTCCATCATAATCACCACCGGCCCCTATGATATTGGTCTCGGTGAATCCGTGGTGGCAGCATTTGCGATTCTGGGAGGAGACGGTCTTGAGGATCTGCAGGCCAATGCGGATGCCGCGGCGGAACGTTATGCCAGTAGAACTTCTATTGGTGATACTGACGGAAACAGGCCTGTGGCGTTTGAGTTGTCGCAGAACTACCCGAATCCTTTCAATGCTGCAACGGTATTGAATTTCGCCATTACTCAACCCGGTCAAGTGAAGCTCGACGTCTACAACCTGCTCGGGCAGCACGTAGAAACTCTGGTGGATGGCCATTACGATGCCGGACAATACACGATTTCCTGGAATGCCGGCAATCTGCCCTCCGGCGTCTATTTCGCCAGGCTGGAATCTCAGGAGCGCACTGGAAACGTTAAGATGATGCTACTGAAGTAGGGAAAATCCTTTATGCTTGCCTTTAAGGGAGCCGCAACGGCTCCCTTTCCTATTTAGGCTCCCGGTGAATGTCGGCATAAACCTCTTCGTGGTAAGAGGTTATAGCCAGTAGTAAAATCTTGTTGACATCGAAAAATGATCTATTATCTTATTTTAGTAGACGGAAATATCAGTCTGTTTTTATCATGGAGTAATTGCAGGATCCGCAGATCAAGAAGCTTGTTTACGCAAAAAAGACTTTTTCAACAATTAAGTCAAGATCAATCTCGTCAAGAAGGAGGTGTTAGTTGATCGAGAATTCTCTTTCTTTTTTGAGAAGACACAAGATTAAGTAGGAGGTATTTCTATTATGCGAAAATTGTTATTGGTTGTCGGTATTATGGCCCTTTTCCTGGCGGTTAATGTGCTTGCCGACGATGCGGTCCCGTACAAAAAGGCATTTCCCGAACATCCGGAGAATCCGGGAGATATGATTCTGGATTCAGGTGGTCCTGATGAGTTCGGATATGTCTGGATCGATTCCGACGAGCCGGATGGCCCTGTATATGAGTGGGTGGATATTACCGGCGTCGGGATCCCCATATTTTTGACCGATGATGACATAGGCGGGCCGTTCGACCTGGGATTTGAGTTTTCATTTTACGGTGAGACGTACAGCCAGTTTTGGATTTGTTCCAACGGCTTCGGCGCGGTGATTGAACCGCCCGATCCATTTGAATTCATATACTATTTCAACGAGCCTTTTCCCAGTCCGCCGCTTGACGGGGATATTCCGGGAGCAGCCATCGCTCCTTTCTGGGATGACCTCAATCCTGACGATGGCGGCGTTATCTATTACTACGCCGCCAACGATTCATTTGTCGTGGCTTGGGAAGGCGTGCCGCCGTATAGTGGATCAGGCGGCACATACACCTTTGAGATGATTCTCACCGCAGACGGGCAAATCACATACCAGTATGAGGCCATGACGGACGTGACGAATTCCGCCACGGTTGGAATTCAGAACGAGGATGGTTCCATAGGCCTGCAGGTTGTTTACAACCAGAATTATGTTGTGGACGGCCTTGCCGTGCAGATCTCCGTTCCCGCCAGCGAAGAAACAGTTTATTTCGAGGACTTCGACAGCGGCATGGGAGACTGGGCTGGAGAATGGGGTCTGGCTTCAATCCATTACCATTCACCCCCGAACTCTCTGGCCGATTCGCCCGTTGGCAACTATGCTGACCGTGATACGGTCGTTGTGGAGTTAATGACCGACATTGATCTAGCGGGTTACATGGGCGCTCGTCTGGAGTTCTGGACCAAGTGGGATATCGAATTGGGTTTCGATTATATCTATCTCGACATCTCGATGGATGATGGCAACACCTGGCATGGTTTAGAGACCTTTAACGGCGAAAATGTGGACTGGCATAATTTGGTTTCGGATATAGGAGGTTATGCCGGGCGAAGTATAAGATTCAGGTTCACGTTAGAATCCGATGCCGGATACAATGTCGACGGCATGTATGTCGATGATTTCACCGTATATGGCCTTGATACCGATGTCAGCCCTCCTCTGATCTTCCATACTGGCCCAACCGATTCCACCAGCGTTCCCGGGGATTTCACTGCTGTGGCCACACTAATAGACATTTCCGGAGTGGAGTCGGCCTGGTTGAGTTATTCGGTTGATGGAGATGATACGGAAGTTGTCGATCCGGATAGCATAGTCGTCGACGATTACTATTTCACAATCCCGATGGCCGAGGCCGGGGCGCATGTTGAATACTCCATCTCGGCTGTGGATAACTTAGGTCAAGAAGGTTCCACGCCTACCCAGCATTACGTTTCCGGAACAGTTCTCTACTACGATGACGGCGAAGGTGAATGGGTCTATATATATTTCGAAGGTAATAAATGCGCCACCCGCATGACACCGGATGAAACGGCGACGCTGGTAACGGGCATGCTCCGTCTATACACCGATATCGACCGTCCGCTGGATACGGTCGATGTCGAGCTATGGGCCAACCAGGGCGGTATTCCCGGTCAGTCGATGCTCGACCCCTTCGCAGTCTGGCCAATGTCAACTCTCGAGAATCCTCATGCCTGGACCTACGTTGATTTCCGTGGCATGGGAATTACCGTGGATGATGATTTCTTCCTCGGATGGACATATCGTTCCGGATGGCCGGTTATTCTTGGCGATGCTCCGGTCCGCACAAACCGCTCCCAGGTCTACAACGGAGCCTTCTGGGGGGATGCCGGTACTGAATTTTATATCCGTACAATCGTTGATTACGGCATAGTAAGTGTTGACGAAGATGGTCAAATCCCATCTACGTTCGCCCTCCAGCAGAACTACCCGAATCCTTTCAATGCTAGAACAATATTGAATTTTGCAGTTAATCAACCCGGTCATGTGAAACTCAACGTCTATAACCTCCTGGGACAGCAGGTAGAGACCCTGGTGGATGGCCATTACGAGGCCGGTCAGCACAGCGTCACCTGGAATGCCGGCGATCTACCATCGGGAATCTATTTCGCCAGGCTGCAATCTCAAGACCGCACTGAAAACGTCAAGATGATGCTGTTGAAATAGATTTTGTAAGAGATCTGTCATAAAGGGAGCCGATCCGGCTCCCTTTTTTTTGAAATAAAATCGATTATGAGTTTACATTCGTCGCATGGTAATCTAAATTTTCCGTGATGAATTTCCGTTGAGAGGGAAAAAGGAGGTTTAAATTATGTCAAATGCAGGAAATCAGATTGCGAGGTACAGGAGGTTTAGCATCGCCCTGGCGGTAGCGGTGTCTGTCTTTGCATTAGTAGTTCTTGTGCCGCTTTCATTCGATCGCATGGAGGTATCGGGAAGCCTGTATGCGCAAACAAAAGATAAGCCATCGAAAATCGAAATCGAGAGCGAAGGAAAATCGAATGCCGAGATAAAGGCTGAAATCGAAGAAAAATTGAAAGGGCAGGGGCTCACGAATCCGGATGTTAGCGTGACCACCAAACCGGATGGCATGCGCGAGATCAAAGTTGGTGTTCGGGATTCATCCGATTCGAAGGTTCGCCAAAAACAAATGGAAATTATTGTTCAGGAAGACGAGCCATTTGCTATCAAAAAGCCCTCCCTGGAGATCTCAGCTGATTCAAAAGATAAATCAGACGAGGAGATCAAAGAAGAAATCAGGAGTAAATTGGCCGCCGAGGGGGTGCAGGACGCCGATATTTCCGTCACTACAGAGTCAAGCGGCAAGCGCAATATTGAAATCGAAATGGAAAAAGAGGATTGAGATCCTTAATCCGGGTATCAAATGAATTCGGGGCGCCAAAACATGGCGCCCCTTTTTTAGAATGTTCCTGTTGAAAAGTATAAAGATGATTTTAGTCTACGCTCGATCCTGCCTTTATTCTTGCGCTTGATTTCAGGGACGGAACGACCGGGGCATGATTGCCGGGGTCAAATGCTATTCTCCTTGAACCGGGGCAATCCTCACAGCCGGACAGCGGCTCTGGTCCCCTATAGGCCGCGATTGATTTAACCACATCGGTGAGCTCATAGGCGACGCAGTTTCCGTCCACGTCGGCGGAAGGCTTGTATTCAGGAAGCTCCTCGGTACAAAAGCAGACGTATCCGGGTTGATCAAAGCCTCTGTAGTAGGCGATCATCTTGACAACGTCCGTAAGCTCACGCGCGGTGCCGTTTTCGTCGCTGTCGCCGGGGACGTACACACAATCCGATCCGCAGCCGACCTGCCATCTTATGGCAAGAAAATTCTGCAGCCGGTTTGCAGGATTATCATCGTTACAGAGGTAGCTTATCCCGGAGGGCAAAACATCGTATTCCAGTCCGACAGCGGCGTCCTGCCCCTGACCGAGCGGCAGTTCCGAGACGTGATTATACTGGAATAGGAGCGTATGGTCTTCAAAGATAACCAGCTCGAATTCCAGGTAATCACTCAAACCGTCGGGATCGTCGCGGGAAACAAGCCACTGGACTACCGTGTAATCGACATCCGGTTCATCGAAATACTGATAATAAATCCCCTGACCGATCTCATGCTGTACTTTTAGATCATCCCAGAATAAGGCCGCCATGGGAGCGTGCGGGGTGGAGGGATCGGGGAGAGGACAATCGTTCGTGCGTGTCCAGATGTCTCTGATACCGAAATGGAGTTGCCCATGCGAATTAACATATATCGTCGTGTAGTCGATCCCGTAGAAGTTGAACGCAAAACCGATAGGCAATGGATCGGACATGAAATAATGAAGAGCCGGCTCTATCTGGGTGCCGGTCTCGGAGATATCAATCCAGTTGAATTCCGGGCCGTTAGGCTCTGTGTTATCGACAAAGCAATATCCAAAATCATCCGGCCCGCCGCTGCCCTGGTGCACGTAACAGGGGACTATTAGCTCGACGATATCGTCCGATGTATCCTCATCGTCCGGATTGATAACTGTTGCTCTCAGGGTATGATCGCCCGCCAACGAGGGTGTGAAAGGGCTTGCAAAAACAATCTGGGACATCTGCAGAGGATCGAGGACTATATTCGTTTCGGTGGAGCTGTAGATTTCTATGTCGTCAGGATCGTCTACGCTGAAATTGAGATCAAAGATTTGCTGTTCCGTCCCCAGGTTTATCACGGTAACCACCGGGTTGTAATCCTGCCCGGCAACCAGAAATTCGGTGGGAAAGTCGATAGAGAGGAGGGCTATATTATCGGGAAGCAGCACGGTCTCGGCCACCATGACGTCATCGACCATCCACCACCAGGCATTCAGTCCGACATATTTAAAGCCGATTTTAACCTGGCTTTCGCTCTGCACCCAGGACGTGATATCATACGACCGAAGACTCTCATCCCGGTTGGAGCCGCCTTCGTCCTCGCCTGTATAAAGTGCCACCTGTACAGGCCAGCTGATGCCATCGTCCGTGGATAGCAAAACGAAAGCCGAATCGGTTTCGTTGCTGAAGGTATCATCCCAGTAATTTACGTAAAATGATAATGTGCAGAGTGCCGTTTCGCTAAATGATAGCGAAGGCGTTATCAGCCATTCGATTTGATTTTCCGACGGCGTATGGTTTACCCGGGCCACCATAACGCCCCATGTCGTGTAGTCGTATCTTGACCAATCATTACCGTTAGGGGGATCAGGTTCCACTTCGTTGATAATGGTCCAGTCCGTGGGAGGATTATCACCGTATGGACCCCAGTCGCCATCGAAGCTTTCAAAAAGCAGAGTATCCAGATCACTGATCAGCCGGGGTTCATCGAGATACCAGGCTAAACCGTTTGTGGTCGCAAATCGAAATGCGATCCTGACGTCAGCCTGCCCGGCCGCCCAGGACGAAATGTTATAGGAGAGGCTTTCCGGAACGCTGATAGTGCCCCTGTCTTCTACATATTCCGCGATCGTGTGGGGCCAGGTTATTCCGCCGTCGGTGGAGCCGACAACCATGGCCGTGTCGTGTTCGGCTGTTTCCCGGTTGCTGTGATGATGATGAAAAGTCAAGGTTGCGTTTGATCTGCCGCTGAAATCGACGCCGGGTGAAATAAGCCAATCGGCTATGGGGCCTGAGAACCAGACCTTGGCTACCGCACCGCCCCAGCGTTCGTTTCTGTTCCACGATTCATCATCCCACTCCGCGGTACCGCTGTCGATAACGGTCCATCCGGTTATCGGATTATCGGCAAACGGTCCCTCGGGACCATCGAAATTCTCGAAAAGCAGGGTGTCGACTGCAGCAATTATGGGCAGTGCGGAATCTCCTGTCTCTGCCATCGCAACATCCGGTGTCGATATGTTGAAAATAGTCAGTGCGACAACAAAAATGATAAAGCTCTTAACGTAATAAAACATTTTTCCTCCCAGGGGAAGATCGGTATTGCTCTTCTAATTTTTCATCGGGCTCTCTCAAATATCGCTTTCATGATTCCAGAAAGCGATGGCGAAGTCCATGTAAAGAATATATAAAATATTTTTCTACTGGCAAGAGAATTGTATTTCTGTCAGAGTGCTAGCTCGATCGCAACGCCCTCATGCCGTTGATGATGACCATCAGCGATACACCCATATCGGCGAATACCGCCATCCAGAGCGTGGCCAGTCCCGTGACCGCCAATACCACGAAAATCGCCTTTATGGTGATAGCCATTGCGATATTCGCGGTGATTATTCCATACGCCTTTTTTGAAAGCCGGTAAGCCCAGGGGATTTTGGCCGGCTCGTCCGACATCAGGGCGATATCGGCGGTCTCCAGAGCAATATCGGAACCTGCGGCCCCCATGGCAATGCCGATTGTCGACGAGGCCAGCGCCGGAGCATCATTGATACCATCTCCGACCATGACCACTGCCCCCGATTTCGATTTCATCGAGTTGATTGCGGCGACCTTTTGCTCGGGCAATAGCTCCGCATAGATCTTCTCTATCCCGACTTCCTCTCCGACCGCCCGGGCGGTTCGGTGATTGTCTCCAGTCAACATCGCGATAAGGCGAACGCCCTGATCCTTTAATTCTGAGATGGCCGACGCCGAATCGGGCCTGATTTCATCGGCGATTGCGATTATCCCCAGAACCTTTTCCGTCGTAGCCACCAGCACCGCTGATTGAGATTTGTTTTCCAATACGTTCAGCTTTTCTTCGGTTGTTCTATCGCAGACGCCGAGATCCTCAATCAGGGCATGATTCCCAAGATATATCTTTTCTCCGTTCAGTACGCCGTAAGCGCCTCTGCCAGGTATTGATTTAAAATCGGTCGGAACGGTTACTTCTATTCCTGATTCTTGCGCATATTTTAAAATGGCGGCTGCAATCGGATGCTCGCTTCTGCTTTCTATCGAGGCCGCCAGCCTGATTACTTCATCCTTGTCTGTGGCGTTCAAAGCTATCACTTCACGAACGGCGGGAATGCCTTTTGTAATCGTGCCGGTCTTGTCGAATGCTATTGCCGGGACCTTGTGCAGGTTTTCTATGAACGCTCCGCCCTTTATCAGAACGCCCTTTCTCGCAGCACCTGCCAAGGCAGAGACGATCGTTACCGGTGTGGAGATTACGAGGGCACAGGGACAGGCTATGACCAGAAGCGCCAGGGACCGGTATATCCAGTCCGCCCAGGCGCCCCCGAACAGAAGAGGGGGGATGACCGCCAGAATAGACGCTATACCGACCACGGACGGGGTATAGATGGCGGCAAATCTATCGACGAAGCTCTGGGACGGCGCCCTCTGCGTCTGTGCCTCTTCCACAAGCCGAATGATGCTAGCGAGCGTGGTGTCACCCGCAACGTGGCCGGTTTCTATTTCGAGCGCGCCCTCGCCATTGATGGTGGCCGCATAAACTATATCTCCCGTAGTCTTATCTACCGGAAGAGATTCACCTGTTATGGGCGATTGATTGATCGAGGACGCCCCGGATAAGATCTTCCCATCCACGGGTATCTTGCCGCCCGGCTTAACCAGCACGATTTCACCGATCCCTATTTCCTCAACGGGAATACTTTTCTCCAGCCCGTTCTTGATTACCGTAGCAGTCTGGGGAGAGAGGTCTATCAGGCCTTTTATAGCCCTGCGGGAACGGTCCAGGCTATACGATTCCAAGAGTTGCGCAATGGCGAATAATATTATGACCGTCCCGGCCTCGACCCATTCTCCTATGATAATGGCGCCAATTACAGCCGCAGACATCAGGAAATTCATATCGAGCCGCAGACGGCGCGCCGCTATGAGCCCCTTATGCCCGATCCTCCAGCCGCCGACTATAACACCGACAAGAATAATCGGCTTGAACAACCAGCCCGAGACTCCCATGTAATGAAGTAGCCCGCCGCTGAACACCAGGATTGATGCTGTCACTACAACCCAGATACGCCAGACAGGCAATGCCCTGTCTTTGATGGGCCTCCCGGCCTCGACTACTTCCGCTTTAAAGCCTTCTATGCGCATCGCATCCAGCAGGGTAGAGGTCTGCCCGGAATGAAAAATGGTAACCTGCTGTTCGACGAGATTAAATTGCAGATCAGAAACGGACTGAAGCGAGGATAGCGCTTTTCTTATGATTCTCTCCTCATCGGCGCAGTCCATATCCGGGATGGCAAGAACCGTCTTTCTTAATTGCTTCTCTCTGAGCGGCCTCGCCGTATACCCCAAAGAATTAACACGAGCTGAGATTATCTCGGATTTCGCACCAGGCCCATCCACAGTCAGAGACCCCTTGACGAAATCGACGCTGGCTGACTTTACTCCCGGCATGGCCGAGATATCTTTTTCAATAGTCACTGCGCAATCCGGGCAATCCATGTCCGGTATCTCGAATTTGAGTTTCTGGTTCTCCGATCGAGTCAAATCCGGGTTTCGCCGCTGACCTTTTTCGCTTGCTTTATCAGTCATGGCTTGTCAATATATAAATCTGGATTGATATGAACTGTTCCGCATAGGTCAGACTTATTCCCTGGCGTGGTCTCTGGCAACCGCCAGAAGCGCGGACACATGACTGTCTTTCAGAGAGTACAAGGCCATCTTGCCGACTTTCCGATATTTCACCATTCCGGTCTGCCTTAAGGTCTTAAGGTGATGCGAAATCGATGGTTGAGATAACCCCATTAAAACCGCTATATCACAGACACATAGCTCGTCCATTTCGAGGGCCTGGACTATCCTCAGACGGGTTGGATCGCAGAGGATTTTGAAGATCTCAGCCATCTTGTTGCTGATATCATTTACTCCCAGCGCCTTTTTGATCCGGGCCACCTTTTCCTCATCGACACTCAAGTATTCGCAGACTTCCTGAATCATAATTCCTCCCATCGATACCTATATATACGTCAATATATAGTATCGGTTCCGAACGGCCCTGTCAACTCTTTTCTTCTGAAATCAGGCAGAACGATATTGGGTTATTTGAGTCCAATGGAGAGAATTTTGCAAGATGAAACGACTGTTTTTCCCCGATCCCAATTTCGCATATAGGTCTTCTGTCAAATTATATCGGCTGGTTATAGGCCGATAATATTAATGATAAATATGATTTTAGCCGGATACGATAATACGGATTTAGCCGACGTATTCAGGAGGATAAAATGAGGGATTTAAAGATTGTCGTTTTTATGGCCCTTTTTGTGGCATTGCTTTGCCTGTTCTGTACCGACAGGAAAATAGCTAATCGCGATATGCAGGAAAACTTCACTGACACTAATGTCTGGCGCTATTCAATTAGAAATAATCCACTGAATAAGATCAAATATATATCCCCGGCCAACGGCGCGACCGATATCGGGATCGATTTCGAATTGACCTGGCACGTGGCACACTCCGACCCCAATCCCGACCCCAACCCCTACCCCTACCCCGACATCGAAAACTATAGTTATGTGGTCTATTTTGGTGTAGACCCCCATCCCTGGCCTTTCACTCATCATCTATTGGAATCGGAGCGTTATATATCCCCGTGGCGAAGTCAAGACAGGTGCGGTGAATTGCTGCAACAAATATATTCCGCGCAGCAGAGTTATCGTCAAGAATATGGCACGTACTGTCTCTACGGCGTATGCGCGGACTATAATAGTAATCCGGATGGGTTCGCTTTACTCGGTATATCATTTACGGAAATCGATTATTACGTTTATTGTATGACCGCCTACACTGATTACTTTACGTGTACTGCCACCGTTAACCTCGATGACGATGTCTCTCTCGATGTTTGGACTATCAACCAAAACGGTGATCTGGTTAATGTTATTGAGGATCTGTACAACTGGCCATTCATGTATAATACCGTTTACTACTGGAAAATCGTAGCTATAGATTCTTTCGGATATGAAATAACCGGCCCCATCTGGAATTTCACAACCGCCCGCGGTACACCGACTCGCGATAATCCTTAAGCGCCATCAAGCCCCTTATTTATTGGGTTATCGCCCATTTTATACGTAGAATTCCATTGACATTTAATCCGCTTCGATCCCATAATCGGTCGCTTATGGAGTTCTGGCTTTTGACAATGGCGGCGCTGATGCTCTCAGTTACCGCCTTTTTCTACCCCTGATTTCAATCCTTTTCAAATGTAACCGATATTATCTATGGTCAGCGTATTAGAAAATGGGGGGAAATCATGAGAAAATCGATTAATCGGGCAGGCATGATTTTTTATGGCCTGCTATTAATGATAATGAGTGGGTCTTGTAGTGATACGCCCAACGACCCGTCCGCTCCTATCTCTCCGTCTAATCCCAACCCGGCGGATGGAGAAGATAATGCATCTATAAACACCGTGCTGAGCTGCGAATGCACTGATCCGGACGGAGATTATCTAACCTATGACATTTATTTCGGGGATGTTTCTCCTCCTCCGTTTAGAGTTGCAAGCATTCGTCAAAACAGCTACGATCTTGACCAACTCTCAAACGGCCATTACTTTTGGAAAATATTGGCCAAAGACAGCGAAGGGAACAATACCGGCGGGCCGATCTGGAGCTTTTCAATCAGCAATCAGCCTCCGGACGTACCCGTCTATATTTCTCCCGGAGATGGGGAGGGAAATATCGGGATTGACTTTCAATTAACCTGGCAATGCGCCGATCCTGATAGCGACCATCTTGTTTATGATATCTATCTGGGAACAAGCCCTGATCCACCGCCTTTTGGCTCTGCTAGTTCAGGGAGCAGCTATCTCTCTCCCTGGCAGCGTCATATTGAATGCGGAGAACTACTGCAGCAGATTTATTCCATGCAGGAGGCTTATAGGCTGGAATATGATACTTATTGCCTTAATGGAGTAACTGCAAGCAGCAGCGATCCTGACGCTTTCGCAACGCTTGATATCGAGATATCGCCTTCAAATTCGTACAGTTACATTATGGTTGCAGGACCGAATACATTTACCTGCACTGCCACCGCCAACCTCGATCTCGATGCAACGATAGATACATGGACCATAAATCAGAATGGCCAACTTGTCGAAACGATTAATGATCTGGATGATTCCTTCCTATATAATACGACATATTATTGGAAGATTATCGCAAGAGATCCGCTTCAGCAAGAATCACTTGGGCCGATCTGGCATTTCATTTCCGCTCCTCAGTAAGGATCTAAGAAATGCCGGGATCAATCGTTCCTGATTCTCATTGAGGATGCATTTGATTTCATATATTCTCCATGTCGATTACAGAATTCTGCTGCTTATTTTCGGTATTAACAAAAACTCAAAACACCAAATATAGATTGACAATTTCAATAGGCCGATCCCATAATCGCTGGGTATGGAATTCTGGTTATTCTTATCAGTTGGCCTGTTTCTATCGGTAGTAATCTATGCCGGAGCCGGCCATCAGGCCAGGAGGCTCTTTTTCTATACATTCTGGTTTATAGGAAATCTCGGCTTGGGGGGAGCGATATTTCTATATCTATCGGTTCCGCTTTTCGATCAGGACTTACAATACCTGCCTTATTATAAGATTTCGCTTGCAGTCGGAATGGTTTGGTTAATAGCGAGCCAGGTATCGGCCTTTATCACCGGGAAATCGGCGCTGTATATCCAGCTTGGCGAGGAGAGGCAACAGCGGGCGATCAGCGAAATAACCCAGGTGGCGGTCTCCAGCACCAGTTTGATGGAGCTTCTGAATTTTACGCTGGATAAAATAGTCAGCATGCTGGAGATGTCCGGCGGGGCGATACATATCCTCCACCGGGCCAGGCAGAATCTGGTTCTGGGTTCATATAAGGGATTGACTGCCAGGCTGGCGCGACGGTTGGAGACGGTCGAATTCGGGGAAACAGCCATAGGCCGGACGGCCAGGAATAAACGGCTTCTGATCATACGCAATATCCGCCTGAGCCCCGATTTTGAATTCTTCGGGGGAAAAACAGAGGGCTTTTCCTATATGGCCTTGATCCCCGTTATTTCAGAGGGCGAGCACTGGGGAGTCATCTCGCTTCTGGGAAAGGGCGGGTATCGTGCGGGATTGTTGCAGGTGGATCTGCTGGAGCAGTTCGGCGAGCAGTTGGGAGCCGCGCTTGTCCTGGGCCGCCGGATGCGAGCCACGCAATCATCTGTGGAGAATATGCGCTCTCTTTTGAGTTCTCTGGGAGATGAACTTTATATTAGCTCGAAGTTTCGACGGGCCGGTGGAGGTGTGGCCCGGGCCGTGGCCTGGTCGCTGACTCGCATCGTAGACGGCGACCGTTTCGATCTCTGCTATTGCACCGGCAAAACCTGGGAGATCGGTCTGTCATCGGAACCCGATGCGAATGGGCAGACTTTATCGCTGAATCCCGAGGCGAAATTCGATGCCGATTCCGGGCCGTCGGGCATAATCGGCTGGGATCAGCCGCCGCCTTTCAAAGAGTTCATGGATCGCCGCCCCTATGTCTTCTGCTCCCTCGAGGGCAACGGGGTCTGGGTATTTGTGAGACTTGAAAGCCGCCGCAGACCATCTGTGGATTTTGATTTCTTCTATAACGTCTGTCGTATCATTCACGGACTCTTGCTCAGGTCGGGCGCTGAGCCCCCGGAGAGAAAAGAGCCTGCAGGGAAATTGAAGCCTTCGAGCAAAGCAGATCATGAGGGTCTGCAGAACGCAGATGCGGCCGAGATAATCGAAGCTACATTCGGGCAGATTTCCGGCGATCTCGAACGGCTTATAAAAGAGTATTCGAAATCGAACGAGGATACGGAGCTAAAGGGCCTTATAGGGTGGCTGGAGGTCATTCAACGATCGGCCTCCGAGGGCGCGGACTTGAGTCATTCGCTTCTCGAAGCTGCCGAATCGGCGCATGAGAAGCCGGACGATCTCAACAGCATAGTGCGCGAGGCGATAGATAACATCTCCCGATCCGATGCCGATTTGCCGAGGATCAAATTTAGGAGAGGAAAAAAGAGAATAGAAATAGCATATCCCAGGGAGAAAATCAGCGATATCGTACGGCGTTTTCTTATTATGGCTGCCGGCGAGGCAGGACAGAATGGTGTATTGAAGCTTACTGCATCGGGCGAGGATAGAGAGATCCGCCTGGAGGTGGAGGGGGAAAAACTCTCGCCGGCTGCTGAGGGTGACGATAAACCATCGTGGCTCGGTGAGGTTAATGGCAGGTTGGAATTCGCCCGCATGGAAGATTCGGATCTGGGTACGAGGGATAGGTGGCGGTTGATAATGCCTCTTGAAAAAATGACAGCTGAAGCTGAAGCCGTGGAACGCCGACAACTGAGGGTGCTGGCGGTGGATAGTCAGGATGTGATCAGGGATCTTCTCACCGGTATGCTGACCAATATGGGTTATGACTCCACCGTGGTGGAAAACTCCGCCAGGGCCCTAACGACCTTCAAAAAGGCGCTCAAGACCGGCAAGCAATTCGATGTAGTCATCGCCGATAATGCTCTTGAGGATATCTCCGGGCTGGAGCTGGCCTCCCGGATGAAAACGCTCGACCCGGATACGAATTTCATTCTCATATCAGGCTGGGAGCCGGAGCCCGATCCGGAGGAGATCGAAAAATACGGCATCAGTATGACTCTCAAAAAACCGTTCAGGATCGAGCAGTTGTCCGAGGCCATGGATAAGGTGACAGGAACAGCGCCTGAATGAAGTATTCATACCGGACCTCCTGGAGGGTTCGCTTCAATGAGGTCGATCTCCAGGGGGTCGTTCACCATACACAGATCGTAACATATCTCGAGATAGCCCGCGTAGAGTTCTGGCGGGCACTCGGTATATCCTACAGAACAATGCGGGACGAGGGGTACGAATTTATCATAAATAATATTAAGGTGGAATATAAGAAGCCGTTGAAATTCGATGAGATAATCGAGGTTGCCGTAGGAGTCAAGGGCATCGCCCGCGCCAGCTTTATACTCGGTTATGAGATCAGAAGCGAAAATGGCGAAGTCGCCATCAAAGCGGAGGCCGGCCTTTTATGTTCCAGAGTGGGAACCGGCAAACCGGCGGCCCTGCCGAAGAAATATTTAGACCGACTGAAAAATCCCGATTTATAGATTGTATGTCGGGTTCCTACGGGTCCGTAGGACTTGTCTCCCGACAAGGAACAGAGGATAGAACCGCGCAGAATAGATATTGACAATCTGCGCAACTTTTCTATTATAATGATGTCACCTTTCTGAGTGGCATGCTTTTCCCGATCCCCCCGGGACAGGCAAGAGGTTATGCGGGGCGTAGCGCAGCCTGGTAGCGCACACGGTTCGGGTCCGTGGAGTCGGAGGTTCGAATCCTCTCGCCCCGATTTATATGCGAAGTACAATATCTTTATTCTGAGCGTTCAGCAGGTCGGGTTCCGATCCCGCAAGGCGGGAGAGAAACCCGACAATTCCTCCGGATTCCTTCGTTCACGGGATTGAAAACAGGGATTGGACCATTTCCGATTGACATATCTTCCTGCAAATAATAGACCACAGGCCATATGGAATACGCGGTAATAATCACCGTCGCTCTTATAGTCTCGACGCTCACGCTCTTTTCCGGTTTCGGGCTGGGGACGATGCTGATGCCGGTATTCGCCTTGTTTTTCCCGATCGAGGTGGCAATTGCGGCCACTGCTATTGTGCATCTGGCCAACCATCTCTTCAAGGTCGTCCTGATAGGGAAGAGGGCAGATTTTGGTATCGTGGCGCGATTCGCAATTCCAGCGGCGGCATTTGCCGCTTTCGGCGCTTATCTGCTGTCATCGTTTTCGGGGATACCCCCGATCAGCAGCTACACTCTTTTTGGCCGGGAATGCGAGGTAAGCGCAATCAAATTGATAATAGCATGTCTGATCGCATTCTTTGCCGTTTTCGATCTGCTCCCGCAGCTCGCTAAAATATCGTTCGGCAGAAAATGGATTCCTTTTGGCGGCATGTTATCCGGCTTTTTCGGCGGCCTGTCGGGGCACCAGGGGGCGCTTCGAACCGCCTTTCTGATAAAGGCTGTTAAACAGAAAGAAGTGTTCATAGGCACGGTCGTGGTTTCCGCAGTTGTGGTCGATATCACCCGGCTGATAGTTTATGGGGCCTCGTTCTTTTCTCGCCATCTCGCCTCTGTCGAGAGCGGCGGGCTGCCGGGCCTGGTGATAGCCGGAATGCTCGCGGCTTGGCTGGGTTCTTTTATAGGCGTGCGGCTGCTCAAAAAAGTCACCATGAAGGGGATACAGATAATTGTGGGGATTCTTTTGCTCTTGGTGGCGATCAGTTTGGGTATTGGGCTAATTTAATCTGAGGCCTGGATATAGCCCCGTTCAGAAAAGCTTCCTAGAAATGATAAGCTATAGCTAGGCCGAACTCTTTTCCGCCAAGATTGATTGAATTATGTTCATGGCGAAAGCTGAAACTACGATCTTCATATTGATATCGAGTTGTGAGATCGATATCTGCTGGTATATATGTAAAAGCTATTTCTGAGGCCAGGTATATATTATGATAGATATTGACTTTAAAGCCCGTTAAAAAATGAACCCCCCAACCTAAAGTTGATTTTCTTGTTTCTTTATCAAGATAATAATAAAAATTGTCCAGAGAATCACCGCGATACAAATGTCTTTCTTTCCAGTCCGTATAATAGAAGCCCCCACCCATACCGAAATAAATATTTGATTTGGAGTTTTGAGAGCTCAGGAAAGTTCTCAGCGTCAAGCGCGAGTAATAGATTCTTAAATAGTTGTTTGTGAGTGAAATGTATGCAATATCCGTACCATAATAATTTCTATCCGGATATATTATGTATCCGAGATCGATGTCGTACCCAACGTTACTCTTCCGTGTTCCGCCGTTGATTGAAAATCCATAACCGTTCCCGAATTTTTCAGATATTAATTCATGGCTGGAAATAGCGAATCCGCTCCTTATTGAAATGCTGAATCTTTCTTCATCGGCAAGTACAGGGGGACAAATGGATGAAGAAAAAACCAATAGGTATAGGAGATATTTAGAGCAGTAGATCATAATCGGTATGAGAAGCCAATTCGAAATGAACTTCCGCCGATGTTAAGCCGGCTCCGGTGGGCTAAATAATTTGCCTGTACGCCGTAACTGACTCGATTCAATTCTAAATCCCAATTGCTTTTTATATAGCTGTAACTATATTCATAATCTATGAAAAACATCTTGTACAGTGGATAACTGGCCCCCACCAGGAAACTGAAACCCAGAGGGTTTTCGGATCCTTTATAAAGGTACAGAGTTTCTCGGGACCATTCTCGCCGAAACGATCTCTCTTCCCATCTCGATATATAAATTCCCACACCGAGACCTGCATAGGGTGTGACCCTGGAACCGGGGAGGGACAGACGCCGCAATATGCTGAGATTCACAGGGTATATTCTCAAGCTGTTATCATATTCCTTAAGAGAGTTTGTGCCTTCAAGCCTTGATGAACGACTGCCAAGAGTTCTTATGCCTGATTCGATTCTAAAGACCCAATCGGAAATGCTGTAGCTCGTATAAAACATAAAGTCATATCCATCTCCGAAACGATAGGCGTAGATATCCGAAACTCTACCGTCGCTGGAGTATAGCACGTCTTCTCTTCCCCTGATTTCGGAGTCCTCCGGAACGAAAAGGCCGGTCCTTATCCCGAAATCAAAAGATCCCTCTGCCTTAGAGAAGTCGTGGTTTATAAATACAGAAATGAGTATAACGACCACAGATATTCTGAGCTTCACAAGAATTTACTCCTTCATTTGCCAATATGTCGTGTTACCGGCTAAAGGTCAACGGAATTTTCGAAGGTCCTTTTGGATTTATCTAAGGTAATGGGTTTAATTTCCCTTTCCAATTGACATATCTGAACTTCTCATATTAAATCATCATTGTGCGAAAGATAATCGGAGTTATCGGCGGCTCGGCGGTGGATCAGACGGCTTTCGAGACCGCGTATGAGGTCGGCAAGTTGATGGCAAAAGCCGGCGCGATCCTCGTCTGCGGAGGGCTTACCGGCGTTATGGAAGCGGCCTGTAAAGGTGCGAAAGAGGCCGGCGGAACCACCATCGGCATATTACCCGGCCTGCATATTGATGATGCCAACCCCTATGTCGAAATCCCGATCGCCACCGGCCTGGGACACGGCCGAAACCTGACAATCATAAATACTGCACAGGCGATTATTGCCATCTCCGGGCGTTACGGGACTCTCTCGGAGATAGGATTCGCGTTGCAATCCGGCAAGCCTGTCTACGGCCTGGGAACCTGGGATATCGATGGCGTGCAGGCCTGTGACTCGCCCGAAGAGGCCGTAACCAAGTCGTTGGAGAGTAGATAGATGGCCGGACAATCTAAAGGAATACATTTAATCGTTTCCGGCGTTGTACAGGGTGTGGGATTCCGATGGTATGTTGAGAGGATAGCTAAGAAGCTGGGGCTGGCAGGCAATGTCAGGAATCTCTACGATGGCTCTGTTGAAGCCTACGCTGAAGGGGAGGAGGATGCTCTCAAAGCATTCTACAAAGAGATCAAGGTCGGGCCCAGATCGGCACATGTGACAGGCGTTAGAGTGGATTGGAAGGATTACACTGGAGACTTTAAAGATTTCAGGATTGAACTATGAAATTAGATGATCTAAAAAGTAAAATCAGAGATGTTCCGGATTTTCCCATCAAGGGGATCTTGTTCAGGGATATCACAACGCTTCTGGAGGATACAGAGGCATTCAAATTCGTTATAGATCACATGTATGATCGTTACAGGGACAAAAAGATCGACCGGGTGGTGGCGATAGAGGCACGAGGTTTCATCTTCGGTGGTGCGCTGGCCGATCGCCTCGGCTGCGGTTTCGTCCCCGCCAGGAAGGCCGGGAAACTCCCCGCGGACACTGTAGAGGAGTCGTATTCGCTCGAATATGGCACCGCCACGCTGCAGCTGCATGCCGACGCTATCGAGAAAGGGCAGAGGATACTAATTTTCGATGATCTCTTAGCCACCGGCGGAACTTTGGCTGCCACCGCTAAGATGGTCGAACAACTGGGCGGAGAGATTGTCGAAATCGCAGTGCTGATAGAACTAAGCTTCTTGAAGGGAAGAGAGTATCTGAAGGACTATTCGCTTTACTCCATGGTGGAATACGAGACGGAATAGCGAGGGTAAGGTTTGAGAAGCAGGCTCCGCTTTCGTAAGTAGACTGCAGAGAGCCGGTAAGAGACATGGAACACCCGTCATACTTAAAAGACCTCCTGATTATTCTGGGCGGTGCCCTGATCGTGGTGACGGCTCTCCGGAAATTGAGAATACCGTCCATAGCAGGTTTCATTCTGGCCGGGATACTGTTGGGCCCGCATGGATTGAGTCTGGTAAATGATCCTGACGAGGTTCAGCTTCTTGCGGAGATAGGTGTTGCCCTGTTGCTTTTCGGTATAGGTCTCGAGCTTTCGCTTGCCAAAATGCGCCGTCTATGGAAGCTCGCCGTTCTCGGAGGGATTCTTCAGGTTGTTTCAACCATTCTCCTTACGTATCTGATTGCATCCCTGCTTGGCTATAAATCATCGACAGCCATCTTTCTGGGATTTCTGGTGTCGCTTTCCAGCACCGCTATAGTGCTTAAGGGTCTGGAAAGCAGGGGAGAGACGGATGCTCCTCACGGGCAGCTTACTCTGGGAATTTTGCTTTTTCAGGATCTGTCGGTCGTGCCTATGATCCTGGTCATCCCAATCCTGGGAGCCGGCAGGGTTCCTTTTGCCGAGTTATTCCCCGCTATGGGCCGGGCCGTGATCATAATCGTGGCTATAATCGGCGCGGCTTACGTGGCCGTGCCCCGGATCCTGAAGATGGTGGCCGGATTGCGGCAACGGCATCTCTTTGTCCTGGCCGTCCTGGTCATTTCTATGGGGACCGCCTGGGCAATCTCCACGGCCGGAGTTTCCCTGGCAGTGGGAGCTTTCCTGGCCGGTCTGGTGGTTGCCGGAAGCGAATATCGGCACCAGGCATTCAGCGATATGGTGCCCTTGAGAGATGTCTTCGCCAGCATCTTCTTTATTTCAATCGGTATGCTCCTGGATATTTCTATTGTGATAAGCAACATAGGATCCATTTTGCTGCTGCTGGCGGCCATAATGATCGGAAAATACTTCGTTGTCTTTCTGGCCGGTTTGACCATGCGGCTGCCAGCCAGGGTATCCGTACTGGCCGGCGTCTCGCTGGCGCAGATCGGTGAATTCGCTTTCGTTCTGGCGGCGGCCGCGCGCGGAACCGGCCTGCTTCCTGAAGTCGAGGGAAACAGGCTGATAGCAGCAG
>CBEUCH010000028.1:0-25297 GCA_965541585.1 uncultured bacterium
CTTCATGCTACTTTTCTCCGTGGTTTCTTGGTTGTATAAGTAATCTTGAGCGATTATCGGTAATACGTCCTCGTTTATGGATTGTTAAAAACCGACTTTTTTTCCAGATTATAATATTCTCTTAAGACAAATCCTGCGGAACCATCCCAACCGCACGATGTTAAATTGGCAAAATCTTGCCCGACTTTTTCCTATCCATTGCAATATAATGCTTTCCAAATCACTGTCAAGATCATTATTCATTCAGCAGATTGACTTGTTCCCCTCTAAGCTTGCCCCCTTTTCCGTTTCCGATAATTGTAACTTATCGGGAATGAGGGGCAATTCCACTTGCGCTACATCGGCCTAAATCCCCTCCCCCCGGTGGTTGCGGGATGGAGCGGACAGAGAACCCTTCAGCCAATGCTGGGAATTGGCCATAGCATTTTTTTGTGGGCTATTCTTATTTATTCTCCCGTTATAAAGCCTTATCATAAATAGGGAACTATTGAGAATTATTATTAGTTAAATTTATTAGTTAAGAGTTCTTGCTACCTTTTTGGGGTCTGATCGGTTTAACAATTGGAGGATTAATGACCTCAAAGAAAGTAGTCTGGCTATTTGGATTTCACCTTTTATTCCCAGCCGTAGTCTATGCTGCAGCCAATTTTAACCGGGATACCGGATTTACGGATGATGACATTTACAGAATTGACTATGTAGGGTAGAAAGTTAAATTCTTGAAATAAAGGAGTAATGATATGAAAAGGACGTTAAGGTTTTTTTTGCGAGGCATTCTATCGCTGGGGCTGTTATTTGCGTTGCCAGGAGTGGCGTTTTCCACGGAGCATTTTGTAAGTATCATAAATTTTGACTTCGTTCCTTATCAGATCTCCATCGCTGCGGGAGATACCGTAACCTGGACCAATAATGACGCGGTTGCGCACACCTCGACCAGTGACACCAACGTCTGGGATTCCGGTAACCTCGCTCCAGGCCAGTCGTATTCATTTGTTTTTATCACTACCGGATCCTACCCATATCATTGTAGCTATCACCCTAGTATGACCGGGATTGTAAACGTAGCTGCAACGGGTATCGATGATATATCTCTCTTCATTCCCGATAGAATAGTGCTTTCCCAAAATTATCCCAATCCTTTTAATGCCTCAACGGTTCTGAATTTTGCAGTTACTCAATCCGGTCATGTAGAACTCAACGTTTATAACCTGCTGGGGCAGTACGTTGAAACCCTGGTGGATGGCCGTTACGAGGCCGGAGAGTACATTATTTCATGGAACCCTGGCGATCTGCCTTCGGGTGTCTATTTCGCCAGGCTGAGGGCGGAGCAAGAATCCAAAAGCATTAGAATGCACCTGCTGAAATAGGGTCTTTTTCACGCCATCTTGATGATAAAAGGCCGGGTCGATGTTAATCGGCCCGGCTTGTTTATACCGTTTCCACTAATGTGATGTTAGCGGAAATGCACGATTCCGCCTCTCTCAGAAGATCTTGAGAGTTATTAGCAGCGCCGCCCCGTTACGTACCCGAATTGAAGACATTGGACCGCCTAGCGGCCCACAGAAAAATTACCTTTGGAGGTGCGCATCATAGCTGCCCCGACCGGAACCTCAGAGCTATCATAGTGTTAGGGTAGCCTCCCCGATACCCGGTCTTTAAGAACAATTCGATAGTTCTTCCTAAGAATCACCCAGGATCATTATCCAATTTGTATAAATCCCACGATATATGCCAAAAGGTCGAGGGTTCAAGGCGGGTGAAAATGGTAAAATATTGTTGACAATTAGAACAGTTGTTATTATCTTCTTTATGTAGAAGCGATTTGCGCTGAGTTGACAATGAAAGCTATATATGTGATAATATCGATTGCAGCGTTGGTTTTCTTGGCTCCCGCTGCCTCTGCTGTCATCATAAACATCCCCGGAGACTACCCCACCATACAGGAGGGCATAGACGCCGCCCAAAACGGCGATACCGTGCTGGTGGCGCCCGGGCTGTATACTGGAGGCATTCTTATTCAAGACAAAAATATTCTCTTAACGAGCGCCGAGGGGCCACAGGTAACAACTATTAGGGGTTTTTTAAATATTCTGGGTGAAGCCGTTGATACTATTTGCGTCATTCGGGGAATGACGATTACGAAGAACATTGATGATCCTCTTTATGATAGGAGATCACTGCTTCTAATAGAAGATAGTTCTCCGCTTATAGTTGGAAACATCGTCGAGGATAACGAAACATGGCGTGTGGGAGCTGGTATTAGCTGTGACCGATCCGGCGCGATCATAAGAGGAAATATAATAAGAGATAATTTTGCCTATGTTGAGGCAGGAGGTATTCAGGCCTCCAGCGGTGTTGAGATTGATGGCAACATAATTTCAGAAAACAGAGCTGGCTTTTCAATTTGTGAGCGGGGCGATGCCGGAGGGTTGACATTGAGTGGCCCAGTGATATTGAGATACAATTTAATAATTGATAATGAAACATACAGAGCTGCATGCAATCCGAGGGGCGGAGGAATACTAATGTACTCTTCTCCGCACACTCATATATATAATAACACGATAGTCGGAAATTCGGCCCGTATCGGCCCTGATGGTGGCCTTGGCGGAGGCATTTATTTCAGTGTCAACCCTAATGACGAGGACATGTTCTACAAGAATAATATCATTGCCTTTAATCCATACGGTGGGGGGATCCATGGTACTATTCCCGATTCAGCCGACGCAGTTTGGGATTACAATCTTGTATTCGGCAACGGAGGCGGAGATTACATTGGGATAGAGCCAGGGCCTCATGATATTCAGGAAGATCCCCTTTTCGTTGATAGGTTTTCTGGAGATTACCATTTACTTCCCAACTCACCTTGCATAGATGCAGGTGATCCGGATTTCCCATTAGATCCAGATGGCAGCAGGGCCGATATCGGGGCTTACTATTTCGATCAGACCGTCGGTATAGATGATCCTGACGAACCGTCCGGGCCATATCAGTTTCAACTCCATCAAAACTATCCCAATCCGTTCAACGCGCAAACGATAATATCATACACTTTATCTGAAAGCAGCGCTGTCAGTCTGATGATATTTTCTATAACCGGTCATTTTGTAAAATCAATCGTAAACAAGGAGGTGCAGCACCCGGGAGAATACAGATATATCTGGGACGGCGCGGATAAGAGCGGGCAACATGTGGCAACGGGGATCTACTTTTATGAGTTATATGTTGACGATTATCGCGAATCGAAAGCGATGATACTGATAAAATGAAATCGCTTTCATGGATGGTTCTGTCGATATACCGCAAAACGGAGGATATCAAAATGAGAAAGGCGCTGATAGCGATCGCGATCGTCTGGGGTTTTCATCCAACGAATTCTCTTACCCAGGACTTTGAATATGTCAATTCGACTCTCTGGAACAACCTGGAGGAAGTCAAGGTCGTGGGCCAGTTCGCTTATTGTGCTTTCTGGAATGGGCTTTTGATTCTGGACATATCTGATCCGGGTTCTCCGGTTGTCGCGGGAAAAGAATTCGGGCACGGACAAGGGATGGGAATAGACGTTCAAGGCAGTCACGCATACTTGGCGAACCATATCGGACTGGTTATATTTGACATCACTGATCCGTCGCAACCGGTCATACTGGGAAGTTGTACGACTCCCAGGGAATCCAATCGAGTGGCGGTAGTAGACGATTTCGCTTACATTGCCGACGGCTATTCCGGACTGCAGATAGTGGATGTTTCCGACCCTGGCAACCCGACTCTGTTGGGAAGTTATGATACGCCTCATTACGCAAAGGACGTGTTTGTACGAGGCATTTACGCCTATATTGCGGCTTTGTCGTCGGGGATTCATATTATCGATATATCGGATCCGACCAACCCGGTATTGGCTGGCAGTCTCGACAGTCCGACTCCCGGTTCGTCCCGAAGTATCCAGATAGTCGGCGACGTTGCGGTAGTGGCCGACGGTGTTTTAGGACTAAGAACCATCGATATTTCCGACCCCACCGATCCGACCGTCATATCAGTTTATGAGACGCCGGGTTATCCGTACGATGTTTACGTTTTGGGGGACACCGCATATGTGGCGGAGGATGATTACGGCCTGGAGATTCTTAACATTGCTGATCCATTTCACATCAGCCACTTGGGCAATGCCGACACGCCTGGATATGCAAAAGGGGTGTTTGCGGCCGCCGGTTATTGCTATGTCATCGATTTCGACGATGCCTTACGAATCTATGATGTTACCGACGCCCGCAATCCTGCGCAGGTCGCGAGCTTCGATACCCCGGGGACTGTTCGCAGACTGGATCTGGACAGTGAATACGCGTATTTGGCCTGTCATCTGGCGGGGATTCGCATTGTCGATATAGCCGATCCCCGATATCCCGTCCCAGTGGGAATCCTGGATACTCCCGGCTCCGCCCGAGATTTATTCGTTTCGGGCAACTATGCCTATGTGGCCGATTATACTTCAGGGCTCCAAATAGTCGATATTTCCGATCCGGGCCATCCTGAGATCGTGGGGAATTTCAATATGCAATGGGCCGCCATAACGCCATTTGTACAGGGAAATTATGCTTATGTCGCGAACGGCTTCGGATTGAAGGAACTTAACATAATTGAGATCTCGCAGCCTGAATCGCCGAATTTGGTCGGCAGTTTTGACACGCCGAATGCAGTCAGCGGTGTATATGTCGAAGGGCCCTACGCTTATGTATCGGACGCTTTCTCATACTTGTATAGCGCGGGAGCGCTTTATACTGTAGATGTGTCCGATCCGGCGAATCCGGTTGAATTAAGTCACCGCGTCACGGCCGGCGCGGCCAATGGATTCTACATTGTCGATAGCTATGCTTATGTAGTTTGCGATTACTATCGGCACCATGATTACCCCATCTACACATTGCAGGTCCTGGATATTTCTGATCCGGAAATTCCCGCTCCTGTGGTGGGGAGCCTGGAATTGCCGTATTTTGCGTCGCGGATCGCCGTAGCGGGTGATTACGCCTATCTCACGAGTTGGAGCGGAGTGCACCTGGTTGACGTTTCGAATCCGACGAACCCGAGTATCGCGGGAGAGTTCAGCACTCCCGGTTGGGCAGCAGCCGTGGCAATTAGAGACGACGATTTATTTATTGCCGACATCTACTCGCTGATGATCATGCACATCGAATCCGGAACCTCCGTAGGTGAGCCTGAAACCCGGCCGCAGCGTCTGGCATTTCGTCAAAACTACCCCAACCCATTCAACGCCGCAACTACTATCCAATACACTTTACCTGTACAGTCCAAAGTCACAATCAACATCTACGATATCCTCGGCCGCAAGGTTGAAACGCTGGTTCAAGAGGAACAGCCGGCGGGCTATCATCAGGTTGTGTGGGATGGTAAGGATAGAAACGATAAGATTGTATCAACCGGGATTTATTTCTATGAGTTATATGTTGACGATTACCGCGAATCGAAAGCGATGATAATGGTCAAGTAGGGATTTGGGTATGAAGAATGTAACAGGCTTTATATTGATATCCGCCGTCCTGGCGATTGCCCCGGTTGCCTCTGCTGCCATCATAAACATTCCCGGAGACTACCCCACCATACAGGAAGGTATAGATGCGGCTCAAAACGGCGATACCGTACTGGTGGCACGGGGGGAGTATATTGAGGAATTGGCGATAGAGGACAAGAATATTCTGCTGACCAGTTCTAATGGCCCCGACGTGACAATTATAAGGGGCATGATGATAATTGAGGGAGATTCGGTTGACAGCACCTGCGTGCTGAGAGGATTCAACGTTGTCTACGAGGGTGACGTTTGCCCCCCTGATTGCCCTCCGCTGATCCGCAATTACACTGGTTCACCGATAATTGAGGGTAACATTATCCAGGATGCGGAAAGCTATCTGGGAGGAGGGGGAGGCATTGTTTCTATTTATAATGCGATAATCCGCAATAACATCGTAAAGGACAACTCGGGGGGAGGTATTGTAGGGATACTTGATGTCGTTATTGAAGGAAATATCGTCTCTAATAATATAGTCTATACGCCTTCTCACGGCGCAGGGGCTGGAGGGATAGGATTTCGGTCGGGTATCCTGAGGTATAACCTTATAATAGATAACGAGGCTGTGAGTGGATATGGACCTGTCCAGGGCGGGGGGATCAGTACATCCCGTTCTTCTAACAGACAAGTATATAACAATACTATCGCGGGAAATTCGGCACGACTAGGACCTTATGATGGACGGGGAGGTGGAATATATTTCAGCGCTCGAAGCGATCAAAATGAGAACGTATTTTTTAAGAATAATATAATTTCCTTCAGCCCTTATGGAGGTGGGGTTTTCGCCGTCTTGGTAGACTCGGCTGAGGTCGATTGGGATTACAATCTGGTTTTCGGCAACGAGACCCTAGATTATATCGGGATAGAGCCGGGCCCTCACGATATTCAAGCCGACCCATTATTCGTTGACAGGTTCTCCGGCGACTATAGTCTTCTCCCGAACTCGCCTTGTATAGACGCGGGTGACCCGGATTTCCCATTAGATCCAGATGGCAGCAGGGCTGATATAGGCGCATATTATTTCGATCAGACAGTCGGTATTGAAGATCCGGGGGAGCCGTCCGGGCCATATCAGTTTCAACTCCATCAAAACTATCCAAATCCATTCAACGCCCAGACGATAATATCATATACTTTATCTGAAAGCAGCTCTGTCAGTCTGATGATATTTTCTATAACAGGTCATATTGTAAAATTAATCATTAACAAGGAGGTGCAATCGCCAGGAGAGCATAGATATATTTGGGACGGCACCGATATGAACGGACAGCGAGTATCAACAGGCATTTACTTTTATGAGTTGTATGTCAACGATTATCGCGAATCGAAGGCGATGATAATGATAAAATAGGACTTCTCTCAAAGGAGGGAGAAATGAAAATGCGTGCAGTCTTTAGCATTCCCATGGCCCTACTGATGACCGCACCTTGTTTGCAGGCCGGCAGGAAGAAAGGATCAGCAACAATGGGCTGATTCTGTTTTGCACATCGGATGAGGTTCCTTATTTCCGGTATAGTCGCAATCGGGACTCTCCCTTTGCCAGGGTGAGGATTTATTTCGATCAATAGCTCGTTTCTTGAAGTTGAGATCGGATTTAATAAGAATAGGCCCCGGCTCCGGTCGGGGCTTTTTCGTTGCCGATAATTGTAACTTAGTGGAAATGACACATACAAATCTGCCTAAATATCCACCAATCCCATCACAGCGCCAGTAATATTCAAACTCAAAAACTAGACCGACTTATGGGGGACAGAACATTATATGAAAACTCTAAATTATATTAAGATTTCCTCATTAAAAAAAAGGTGGAATGCTGTGTTGGGAATTATTATATTTTAGTGCAAGATTACATTAAACGCTCGGAGATTAGATGAAAAAGGTTTTAATTCTTGGTGCCGGCCACGTTACAAAACCCATTGTGGATTACTTTATCGATAAGTGTGGGTACCATGCTACCATGGCCGCAAGAACAGTATCAAAAGCCGAAAAGATAATAGCTGGCCGCACATTAGGGAATACGGCGAGTTGGGCCAGCGACCAGGTTGACCTGCTTGACCGCCTGGTGAGTGAACATGATATTGTGGTTAATATGATACCAAAAGCATACCATGTCATGGTTGTTCAAGCTTGCCTGAAACATGGAAAAGATATGGTTTCCACATCATATGAAATTCCTCCGGTCAAGGCATTTGATGCGGAAGCTAAAGAAAAAGGTATCCTGATTCTCAATGAATTGGGAGAAGATCCGGGAATGGATCATTTCGGAACGCAGATGCTTTTGGATGAAATTCGAGATAAAAGCGGTCGCGTGATTAGTCTCCATTCGTACGGCTCCGGACTTCCATCTTTCAAATACAATAATAATCCTATGGGATATAAGTTCTCATGGGAACCGAAGGGAGTTTTTCTTGCGGCACAAGTGCCGGCGGTCCATTTAGAAAAAGGGAAGAGAATTCCGGTTGCGGGCAACCAATTGTTCGAGAATTTTCGGTATGTGGATATCGAGGGATTAGGTACTTTTGAATCCTATCCCAACAAAGATTGTACACGATATATCGATCATTTCGGATTGGATGAGAATGTTACATTCTATCGCGGACTGCTTCGTTTCTCCGGTTACTGCAACAACATGCGGAATTTTATAAAACTTGACCTGCTCAACAATGATGACCGATACAACTATAAGGGCAAGACCTATAGAGAATTCACCGCTTCACTAATTAGCAGTAAAGGTTTCGAAAATGTGGAGCACAGGGTTGCCGAATACCTGAAGGTTGATGATAAGGCGGATATCATCAACCGGATGCGGTGGATAGGTTTCTTTGAAAACATTCCGATCTCGCTGGAAAACGGATCGAAATTGGACGTTTTTCTGGAGATGATGTTGAAAAAGATGAAATATGCCCCGGGCGAAACAGATATGACTATCATTCATATCGATATCGTAGCCGAGTTCCCCGATCAACACCGGGAGAGATACCTTACTACAATGGTGAAAGACGGTGAACCGAACGGTGATTCAGCGATGTCGCGTGCCGTTGGGCTTCCTCCGGCTATTGCCGTAAGGCTCATATTAGAAGGAAAAATAAAGGCGACTGGAGTACACATGCCGCCAACTCTGCCTGGACTTTACAAATCCTTTATGGAAGAGCTGGCTACATACGGTTTTGAGTTTAAGCGACAGACAATTAAACTTTAACTATTGTCATGAGATTATTCTGATATGATTCCCCCCAATGCTCGACGTCAGATAAATCTGGACATTTGGGGGGCTTGAACGAAGAGACGATTTTGGTTGCATTCAATATCCCCGCGTCAACAATACGATATAGATAAAAAGAACAAACCTCGTTTGTTGGACTTTGGTTTCGCAACAGTGGCCGGTGAAGATAAGTTGACCAAGACTGGTTCGACGCCGGGTACGGTTGGTTATATGTCACCGGAGCAAATCACCTGCAGCCATTTGAATCTAAATGCGGACACTTAAACCTTTTATTCGGAAGACGTAAAGCCAACTGCCGGTGTACATCATTAAGATTCGTGTTCGTGAAAAATACTGATAGAATATAAAAACCCCCTTACTGATTCCTTAGAAATATGTTATAATGAAACTATAAGATCGTCTGGAGAGGTTTGAAATAACACAATGATGTCAGATTCTGAAAACCAACAAGAGGCCAGGAAAGCTAAGAAAATCCTCGCCATAGTCGGCAGTCCGCGCTTTGGGGGCAACACTGATATTCTGATCGACCGGTATTTGGTCGGAGCGAAAGAAGCCGGCGCCCAAATCGAAAAGGTCTACTTGAGAAAACTTTCGATAGCCGACTGCATTGGTTGCGATGGCTGTATTAAGGCCGGCCAATGCATAGTCAAAGACGATCTGATGCTTCTGTTGGACAAAATGAAGGCGGCCGATATCTGGGTTCTGGGCACGCCAGTCTATTTCTTTGGACCGACGGCACTCATGAAAGCATTCATAGATCGCTGGTACGGCTCCCGGGAGTATGTCGATTTCAAGGGACAGAAAGTCAGCCTGTTGATCCCTCTTGAAGACACCACCGAAAAAACAGCTCAACATACGGTAGGGATGCTCACGGAAACACTTAACTACGTTGGAGCCGATCTGATCAGCACCCTGATAGCCATCGAAGTTCTCCACAAAGGAGATGTCAACAAACGTCCTGACTATCTAGAGAAGGCGCATCAGATGGGAAGCGTGGCTGGCAGAGCCTAACCCGCCCGGTCAGTCCGCATGTTGAATCGGCAAAATCTGAAATCCTGCTTAGACATACGCTTGAGTTTATTCGTCAAATTGAAGCCGGATGAAATCAGGTTAATTTGCATCTGTAGGATATATACCCAAGTTTTTTTTTCTACCTGGATTACTTCATCAGATATCAATTACTCATATGCCTGGTCTAAGATCTAACCTGTCTAACCGGTCAGTTTCGGGCCGGTTACGGTGCCCCCAAAAATGATTACTAGCCAACGACTTCTAACCTCTGGCGAATAACATGTAATGATCCTGAAGTCGAATACGACCACAGTTTTCTGAGATTGAGGTCGGGGCCGTTATTCACGCGTCAATAATACGATAATATGAAAAGGCCGCTCGGGCATCGATAATCCCTTGAGACTATTGGTCTGTTTAATCCTGGTTGGATCGGGCGGACAGGTTTCGAGTGAGGTGAAGTCTCGGAACTTGATTACATAGCTCCCAAGGCTGACGCCGCTTTTTCAATATCCGCGGCCTCTACCCGGACGAACGAACCAAATTGCCAATCAACGGCAACCGCATCGATAGCGTCAATATTGATGTCGGCTTTCGATAGAACTCCCAGGCTTTCTTTCAGTGCGCCGGTGCGATCCTCGCCCTAATAAAAAAACCGATACCTTCTCCGGAAAGCAAGCTGGCTCTTCTTACCTTGTGAAATTTTTCCGGGCGTGTTTAAAAACCCATTTATAAACTTGGGTGGATTTATAATACGTTCTGATCTGATAATTGGTCGTTGACAGACATTTTGGGCTGCACGTTTCTTTTAGAGTTTTTAAGCGATCCGGATTATACCGGTAATTAAATATCGAATCCTGATTCTGATTGGAATCATACAGGCCCATGCATGGCACGATCTCGCCATTTATACCAATAAACAGAGAGTTTTGTCCGGCGCGACAACCCCAGGGCTCCAGTTTCAATCTGATAAAATCCTTCATGGCCTTCAAATGTTCGATTGAATTTACCATAACATAACCGTCTCTGTTTCTTTCTATCAGCCAATCCAGCAGAGCGTCAACATCCTCCCAATCTTCCCGTGTAATCCACAGGTCAGACCCCTTGTGTTTATAATGGTCTCGCTCGATTATATGCGGTTCATTAGCATGGTAGTCTGTCGGGATTCCATTATCGTGAGCAATCTCCGTCAACATTTTTACGTCTTTTAGATTCTTGCTCGTAATATTGATGTTAAACCAGACATTGTATCCGTATTTTCTCTGTTGCTTGATCAAATATCTGAACTGGGATTCAATACGCATGAGACTTTTGGGAAGTCCTGGCTTTTCTGTAATACAATCGACTGCCACATTGACCGCCGAGACCCCGGCATCTCCCACCTCATCGATAAACTTCTTGTCCATCAGTATGCCATTGGTAGGTATATAGACGAAAAATCCATTTTCACTTCCGTACTTGACTACCTCTATGACAAAGTCCTTTCGCACCAGAGGTTCCCCTCCCATCAGCCCGACAACCCGACAACCTACTGACTTGAGAAAATCAATGGATCGCTTTGCAGTTTCGAGTGTCATGCCTTCTTTTTGATTATTCCATGCCCAGCAGTAATGACAGTCGACATTGCACTTCCAGTCCGTGAAAAGGAATGAGCAGAGCGGTCGGAATTCCGTACTATTATATCTCGATTTTAAATAGGGAACAAACCAGCAGCGAAATGCCCTTGTTAGATTCTTTGCAATGAATTGAGTTCTCTGCAATCCTGGCATCTTGTTTCCTCCATTTCTCCTTCGGATATTTGCGATATATAGGAGTTTTCTAAGCGAAAGCCGGCCTCCCTGAAACACTATTCTTGTTATTAAATTCCTCTGATAAACTCAATTACTCCACAGGCGTTCATTACACCTTTTACCATCACGAAGAATTGAAACCCCACCCTCATTCAAGTTTGCTTGTTGAGCCCGGGAGTTCTACGCTGCCTGCTATCGACTATATGGTCCATCATAAGAGCTCGAGCAACAGCGGTATTGCATACTAAACCACCTGCAAACCACTCAAGCACATGCCGTAACCACAAGACACTCAACATCTTGTATTCCCAACGACGATCCTGGGGTAGACATAATGGTTTCGCCTCCATAGGTCTTCCCACTCTTGCCGGTTAAACGGCCGAAGATCTTCTGAAATTGCCAACGCCAAAGATGACGCGCCAAAGATAAATCCGTCGCTCGGCCTAAGTCAAGAGGAAAGTGCCCTATTTTATGAATTGACAGTTTAAGTTAGAATTTGGACTACTGCGACTCTTATCCTCAAACGTAGAATCCGGTGTATCAATTATACTGCGATGGACGCCGATTCAGGATCTCCACCTGATATCATACCGCAGGAATGAAACGAATGCCCCGGCGAAAGCGGCCATTATGAATACCGAGAGTAATCCGAAATCTATGATCGCCGGTGCGATAGAATCCTCATATTTCGGAGAGGAGAGACTAAAACGAGGAAGATCGCTTAGATCGAGCTCCACATCCTGGCCGGGACTCTTTATGCTGAACCCGTCATCCGACGAAATTGTGATCACCATGCGGTATTGGGAGCCGGTTTCCTCCAACCGTGAAGGAGTTTGCGGAGAGTGATATTTGGCAGTACTGTCAGCCATCGTTGTTTTTTATTCTGTGTCCTAACCGGAGACTTTCGGATCATGTACGGCGCAACCTGAAATATGCTATTTACATGGGGAGCGAAACAAGGCGGCCGGATTTCCGTATCTGTTGTTGGTGGGCGTGCCGCAGTATGCCCGATAAAAATTGAATCAGGAAGATGAGGCAATGGTAAAGATGGATTACATGGAGCTTATAAAAAAGTCTGTCAGCAATGCATGGAATTATAGATTCCTGTGGCTCTTTGGATTCTTCGTGGCGGTGACAGATGGGTTCGGCGGCGGCCACTGGTGGACGGACAAGCTTGACAGAAGCGATTATTGCGGCCGACTTGGTGAATTTGGTGATTTCAATATCGATCCGGCTTTGCTGATTCTGCTTGCTCTGGCTGCGTTTTCACTCTGGATTATTTTTTGGGTGATGAGCGTTATCTCCGAAGGATCGCTCATACACGGGATATCGAGGAAGGAACTTAATCTCAAGGTGAGCTTTGGCGACTGCTGGTCTGCTGGTCTGAGAAAATTCTTAAGGCTCTTCGGGATTATGCTGCTGGCAATACTGCTGGTGATATTCGCCTTGATCGGGATGGCCCTGTTTATTGTTCCCTCCTACTTCGCATCTGTTGCTCTGGGAGTTGCCTTGACCATCCTTGCTCTCCCTGTTCTGTTTGTGATAATAATCGTAACGGTCTCGGTGGAGGGGTGGGCCATAAGATTCGCGGTATTAAACGACGAGCGGTGGCTGGCAGCAATTGAAAAAGGCTGGAACCTGTTCAAGGATAATATAGGAAAGACTCTGGCAGTAGCGCTCTTATCGTTCTTTACACAGCTCGTCCTCTGGTGTATATTGATAATCGTCATGTTGATGCTGGCGATACCGTTTGTATTCCTCAGTTTAGCAAGTCTCTTTCTCGGGCTTATTCCGGGGATTTTGTTGGGATTAGCAATAATCATTCTATCCTCTGCCTTTTTTGGCACGTTTGCCAGTTCTATGTGGACGTTGGGCTTTATGCGGATGACGGGCAATGATGGTGAACAGTCTGTAATAGTAGCAGATTCCACTCCTCCGGCGGCTTAACAGGACCACAGTTCCTCGAAATGAGGGTGTGGAAATCCGAGAACTCCGGCCATCTGTATGTTGCATCATTAAAGACCCAGTTCCTCGAGAAATAATCTCCTTATGTCCGCGGAGGGATAGAGATAATGAGGTCGAGAGACGAGGACAGCGCACCTTGCGATAGCAGCAGGCCTGCAGAAGCAGATAGCGGACACATCCGATCGCATGAAAGTATATCGTCCGAGGTTTATCTGAAAAAACAGTTTTGAAAACAGGGGTTAGATGCTCATGATAATAACTTCCATTCTTTCGCTAATCATCCTGCTGACGCAATCCGGGTCTGATGATATGCTTCTGATGAATCGGATCGCAGGTGGCAATGATAAACATACTGATGCAGTTATAGGCTCAATCCAGCTCGAAGATCCCCTGCGTGACGGGCCGCATGTTTTCTGGCAAACAGATTCATCGGCTATAGTGTTCTATTTATGTAATGGAAACCTGGAGAAAAGGACTTATCAGGTAAAAGATACTCTCCGCTTCAGCGGCTTCTGTCTGGATAATGCTATCGAGTACGTCGTGCCGGCGGATGCTGCTGTTATTCAACCTCAAGTCATTGACGACGTTTCTAAGATCTTTACTGTCAGCGATATTCATGGTGAATATGATCATCTGGTGGATATTCTTACAAATGGCGGTGTAATCGACCGGGAACTCCGATGGAGTTGGGGGGACGGCCACCTGGTTATCGTTGGCGATGTTTTCGACCGGGGAGCCAAGGTAACCGAATGTTTGTGGCTGATCTATAGACTGGAATCCGAGGCGAGAGAGAACGGAGGAGCAGTTCACTATCTAATGGGGAACCACGAGTTGATGGCTTTACGAGGCGATAAACGATACGTAAACGACAGGTACCTCAAGGGTATTGTGAAAAAAACGCGAATCAAATACGAGGACCTGTACGGCCCCGATACGGAGTTAGGGCGATGGGTGCGCAGCAAACATACTGTAATCAAGATCAACGATATTGTCTTCGTTCATGGCGGACTGTCCCCATTTGTTATGCATCGCAATTTGGATTTGGAGCGGATCAACGAAACGATCCGGAGCAGTATTGATCTGAGATCATCACAATTAGCTTTCGATGAGCTGTCCCGGTTCCTGCTCAGGAATAAGGGCCCGTTCTGGTACCGGGGTTACCATTATGAAATGGAGGGTGACTATCCTATGGTGCTGTCAGAAGAGATAGACAGTCTCCTGAGCTTTTACGGAGCCGGTAGGATTGTCGTCGGGCACACGGAGGTTGACAGTGTCATGAGTGTCTGGAATAAGCGGATTATCGGGATCGACATTCCCGTGGACGAACTTGGATCGCTTGAAGCGCTGCTCTGGGATGACGGCAGGTTTTTCCGCGTGACCGGTAACGGCGATCTCAGGCCGATAGAGTAAAAAGAAATACCATCGGCGGAGAGACAAACATATCAGTTAAAGATAATTCAAACTTGCTGTGAACCAGGGATGATGTTTTGACTGAGAGGTATCGATGAGTTTTGTTTCGGTTACAGAGAGTAACGGCATCGCCATAGTAAAGATGAGCAGGGATAAGGTGAACGCTATCAATTCCGATGCCGTTGATGACCTTATTGAATGTTTCAAGCAGCTGGAAGACAATAGTCAGATTAAGGCAATTATTTTTACGGGCCAGGAGAAATTCTTTTCATTCGGATTTGATGTTCCTGAACTGCTGACATATTCTAAACATACTTTAAAAGACTTTTTGACGAGGTTCACTCAACTTAATAGAGATTTATTCCTCTATCCCAAGCCGCTCATAGGGGCATTGAACGGCCATACAATTGCGGCAGGTTGTATGCTGGCGCTTGCCACAGATTTCAGAATAATGGTTTCAGAAAAAGCAAAGATCTCTTTAAACGAAATCAACATCGGTGTATCCGTTTTCGCCGGGGCGCTGGAAATGCTGAAATTCAGCGTCGGCAATAGAAATGCCGAACATGTATTGAAAAGCGGTAAAATGTACTCTCCGGATGAAGCCCTTCAAATGGGCATGATTGATAAAATGTCGAATTCCGAATCGCTGATGAATGAAGCCATGAAGGCAGCTTCAGAATATGCAGAAAAGAATCCTCAGGCGTTTAAATCTCTTAAGGCTCTCTTAAGAAAACCTGTTATACAGGAATCAGATCAGCGGGAGGAAAGTGTTATCGCCGAGTTTATTGAGATATGGTTTTCAAAACAGTCGCAGGCCCAATTGAAAAAGGTACAGATACGCTCGTAAAATGGCAGCCCTCGAGAATCTCGCTGTTCGTCAGGGTCAGGCTCATCCGGGGGTTACATAATTCCGATACGTTCAGACTATTTTCGATATCAAAGAAGCCACTAAAGAAAGGAGACTGGAAAAATGGTTAACAACAGAATATCCATTGCAGCCTTTATGGCGGCCATTCTTGTTTTAAACGTTTGCGACAAACAGCCGGCGCAGATCGCCAAGTTGAAGCACTTTCCCGTCGATAACCTTGACGGCATCATCACCTTATCCAACGTTGAAATCGATAGGGAGATCTCAAGCGACGGCTACGGGGCTTTAAGAATATCCGCGGCGGAATCAACCTCAGTGCTACTATTTGAAGTTGGGGAGATCGATGTTGAAAACGCACGTCTTGTCTATCGGGCTCGAATTCGGACCGAAGATCTGGAGGGTATCACCTATCTGGAGATGCTATGTCATTTCTCTGAAAAGGGGGAGTATTTCTCGCGTGATCTCAAGAGTCCCCTGACAGGTACCTCAGGGTGGGTCACAGAGGAGACATCTTTCTTCCTGAAAAAGGGCGAAAACCCGGATACCATAAGTCTGAATCTCGTGATCAACGGCAAAGGTACAGTATGGATTGATGATATTCATCTGCTTAAGGCTCCGCTCCAGTAGAAGACTTCACCTCAGTACGGGAATAACGGGCATTTAGGGGTTTAGAAAAACTGCGTTCGAGATTATGGTAGAAGGCATCTGAGTAGAATGGCTATCTTAATACAGAACATAATTGCAGCGACCGGCTTACTCGGGTTTGATTACTCCATCTTCTTCAAGATGGCTTGAAAGCGAGGATGACTGCGGATGGGATCAAAATCCGAATCCTTCTCAAGCCACTTTTTCAAGGAGAAGCCATTTTCTACAGCTCTTTCGAGATAATCGAGAGCTTCTTCGGTTTTACCCAGATTGGAAAAAAGACAGGCTGTATTATAGAGAACTCCAACCTCATCAGGACCGATCGATAGAGCTCTATTTGCCCACTCCAAGCTTTTCTCTTTTTCACCTATATTAAGGAGAGCAATGGCGCCCAGGCAATATGCACGCACATCGTCCGGATTCAGTTCCAGATGTTTTTCAGCAATTTCTACGCCCATTCGAGATGCTGTTTTAGCTTCCGGGTCTAGATTCAGTTCTTTATAGACGGTGGCGAGGAGTATCGGTGCCTGATAGTCCTCCGGGTTTGCCAGACTTGCCTGTTTATAAAGTTGCATTGCCTTTTCCAACTTTCCCTGCAAATAGCAGTTGCGAGCATAGAAAAAACATGCTTCGAATAACATCGGATTCAGCCGAACTGCGGTCTCGAACTCCTTCTCCGCCTCGGCGCCCCGTTCAACAAGTGATAAAGCGAGTCCGCGCGCCGCGTGTGCCTCCGCCAGCTCGGAATCCAGCTCAAGAGCCTTTTGGCTGGCCGTTAGAGACTGTTCTACATTTACCTGCCTGCTATCAAGGTACATAAAAAGAAATGAATGGCAGTCCGCCCTTCCGGCGTAGGCGAGTGCGTAGCCCGGATCCTTTTCGATCGCCCGCGAAAACATCTTGAGAGCAAACTCAACGGTCATTTTATTCAATCGGTAGAAAAACTTTCGACCGCGAAGGTAATAATCATAAGCCTGAATATCATTCGTTGCGGTTTTCTCCAGGGCGCGTTTTTCATTCTTGCTCAATTTGACCTTTAAAGCTCGAACGATATTCCGTGCGATCTCGTCCTGAATAGCAAAGACATCCTCCAACTCACGATCGTAGCGCTCCGACCAGAGGTGGTAGCCGTCAGCTACATTCAGGAGCTGGGCCGTGATGCGGAGTTGGTTCCCTGCTTTTCGAACGCTGCCTTCGAGCAACGTCTCAACATTCAGTTTCCGGCCGATATCGCGAATATCCTCCTGTTTGCCCTTGAAGGCAAAGGCGGAAGTGCGGGCAGCAACTCGCAGACCTTCCACATGCGTAAGATCGTTGATAATATCCTCCGCCATCCCGTCGCAGAAGTATTCCTGCTCCGGGTCAGCGCTCATATTCGTAAACGGCAATACCGCGATGGACGGCTGAGGTTGTGTGGCTGAAGGACCAGATTCAAGGTCCTTCTTGAGTCTTATCAGGTCGCTGATAATACCGGCTGCTTCCTGATAGCGTGTTTCGAGATCCTTATCCAGAGCCTTATCGACAATTTTCTGCAAGCTATCGGGAACGTCCGTTCGGTATTTCGACAATAGCTGAGGAATATCATTCAATATGGAATTCAAGGTTGCCGCCTCACTGTCTCCCTTGAAGGGTGCTCGGCCTGTAATCATTTCATAGAACACAACCCCCAGGGAAAACAGGTCGGAACGCCGATCGATATCCTTTCCTTCGATCTGCTCCGGTGACATGTAACCAATCGTGCCGAGAGTCGAACCGGATATTGTAAGCTTCTCCGATCCTTTAACAGCTGCCAGGCCGAAATCAAGCAGTTTAGGTCGACTGTCTGTGTCAATCACTATATTCGATGGTTTTATGTCCCGGTGGACAATCCCCGCCTGGTGCGCTTTATTTAATCCCTCACATATCCCAATGGCAAGATCGACAATTTCCGAAATTGAAAGTTCATTTTTCTTTATCACATCCCCAAGCGCTCGACCTTCAATATGCTCCATGGCGAAATATGGGCGCCCCTGGTATTCACTAACTTCGTGGATGGTGACGATATTGGGGTGATTTAGCTTAGCCGTCGCTTGAGCCTCACGTTTGAAGCGGGCACGGCAGTCTTCATCAGGGCAGAGATGCGGTGGCAGGAACTTTAGGGCGACCTTGCGATCAAGCTCGGTATCTTCAGCCAGGTACACCTCACCCATGCCACCGGCGCCGATCTTTTCGATGATCTTATAATGCGAGATCATCGTCCCGTTGGTTATGGGAACGTAGGAGCGGGTGTTGTCGTTTTCATGCCTCATAGGCTATCACTCGTATTTCTCCAGCAACGCCTGGAAGCGCGGGTGGTCGCGGAGGGGGTCGTACCTGGGGTCGACCCGGAGCAATGGAACCGTAAACCCGCATGGTATCGAAAGCAGATGCTCAATTTGATCCAGGGCGGCATCATACTCTCCAACCATGACATAAACCTGCGTGAGCTCCCCTAACATGAATGTCCCCTGAAAGGCGTCTTTGCTGATCGGCATTTGCTCAACAGCCATCTGGGCGCGACGTATTGCTTCTTCACTATAGCCCAGACCGGCATACGCAAGCGCTGTTCTCGATAGGTCGAACGAAACGTCGGGGCCACCAGCAAGCAGTGCCTCTAAGAATACGCGCGCCGAGTCGTAACAAGCGGCGCTTTTCAGAGAGTCGTTTAACAGGTGATACACCCTTGCCTTGGCCATATAGTAGTCTGCGCTATCTCCGAAGGGAGAGATCACCATCGATGACAACCGACTAAGTGCAGCCTCGTAGTCACGATCCAGAATATCACAAGCAACAAGAGCAAAGGCGAACTGTGCCATCTTCACTTTCCCGGCCGCGCTTTCGATTACCTCTCGAGCTTGGCCCGTGTTACCCTTCCATATCTGGTACATTCCGCACTTGAATGTATACGCAATAGTGAGATCAGGGCTGAGTGAGATGGCCATGTCGTACAACCTCTCAGCTTCCTCATAGTTATGTATAACGGCGTGAGTAAGAGCGAATTCAAAGAAACCGCGGCCATCGCGTGGATTCAGTTCAGTGGCGCGCTTGAAGTTCTGAATTGCCTCTTCCCATTTCCCCTGTCGCCTTTTTATGGCACCAATTGTTCCATACAAAGCATCGTTGTTTGGTTGGCTCTTGCGGGCAATCTCAGCTTCCTGAAGCGCTCGCTCATAGTCCCGGAACCCGTGGTAATAGTACACTGCGAGCGCCCAATGTGCTTCCGGCAGCTCAGGTTTGATTTCCAGCGCTTTGTCCACGGCTTGCTTTGCCATCTGCAGGCGATTCTCCGACCGATCATAGTAGAACCAGTACAACTCTATGTGCGCGTATGAGAGGGCAGCGTGGGCCAGAGCAAAATCGGGATCGAGGGCAATAGCTTTTTCAAACATCTCAATGGCTATCCGAAAATCTTCCTCATCATAGCTGCGCCTTGAGTACTGATTGCCACGGAGATAATAGTCGTACGCTTCCATGTTATCGGTCGGCTTGGCTTCAAGCGAACGGCGTTCCGGTTCCAGCAACGCGACATCAAGCGCCTCAGCGATCTTATTGGCGATGTCTGCCTGCACGGCGAAGATTTGGGTTAGAGCCCGTTCGTAATTGTCTGCCCAGAGATGCAAATCATCCGATGTTCGAATCAACTGCGGGAGGATGCGTACCCGGCTGGTGTCACCGGACTTGTCCCAACGGATGGTGCCCTCCAGTACATACTCTACACCCAGTTCTTTTCCGATCTCCCGCAGGCCCTTGTCAGTGTCTTTGTATTGCATGGCGCTGGTGCGAGAAATCACGCCCAACCCCGATACCGATGCCAGCCGGGATGTGATTTCATCGGTGATGCCGTCGGCAAAGTATTCGTCTTCCTGCGCCCCGAGATTCTCAAACGGCAACACTGCGAGCGTTTTCCCGCCTTCCCTTCTGGCTGCCTGATCTTTCTGTAAGAATGAATACCAGGAGGCTATGGCTATTATAGCGGCAGTTCCAACACCTATCCATAGGGACCATCTCCTCGGCCGCCGGGCGGGTGTCACAGCAATCGAACTCTGAACCGGGGCAATCAACCGTTTCAGGTCGCTTATTATACCTGCCGCGGTCTGATACCGCATCGACGGGTCTTTTTCGAGCAACTTGGAGACAGTCCTCTGAAGCTCATCTGGAATGTTCGCTCGATATTTTGCCAGAGGTTCCGGCGTAGCACTCAATATAGCCTGTCCGGTTGCCATGTCGTTGTCGCGGGCAAAAGGGGTCCGTCCAGTGATCAGCTCATAAAGAACAACTCCCAGAGAGAACAGATCTGATCGATGATCGGTTTCCTTCCCCTGAACCTGCTCTGGAGACATATACTGCATAGTCCCGAGCGTGGAGCCGGTCTTTGTAAGATGTTCTCCGCCTTGAATAGCGGCCAGCCCAAAATCGAGAATTTTCGGCCTGCCGTAAGCATCAATCACGATGTTGGAGGGTTTGATATCTCTGTGAACGACCTTCTTATCATGAGCTGCTCCCAGACCATCGCAGATCTGGATGGCCAGTTCGATGATTCTATCCAGGCTGAATTCTTTCCCTTTGGATGATTCTCGTAATGATTGGCCTTCCACAAGTTGCATAGCAAAGTACGGTCGCCCCTGATAATCGGATACTTCGAAAATAGTCACAATATTGGGATGATTTAGCTTTGCCGCCGCCTGCGCTTCTCGTTTGAAACGAGCCCGGCAATCCTCGTCCTGGCAAAGATGCGGTGGCAGGAACTTAAGAGCAACGTTGCGGTTGAGTTTAGTGTCCTCAGCAAGATAGACCTCACCCATGCCACCGGCGCCGATCTTTTCGATGATCTTATAGTGGGAGATCACCGTGCCCTTGGATATGGGAACGTAAGATCGAGTTTCGTCGTTATCGCTGGGGTGTTTCGCCATGTCGGTCTCGCAACTGATCTATTCCAGTTCCATCCTTTTAAGCAGAGCTTCAAACCTTGGATGTGAGCGCAGGCTGTCAAGCATTGGCTCCACCTTCAGAGTTCCCAATGCGTGATCATGCTCGTCGTAAGCTTTTTCCAACCACTTGAGGGCGCTGTTATTCTCGCCAAGTCCCAGATGAATTAAGGCCGTGTAAAATGGGGAGACAAACCTCCGCTTGGACAGCTCAGACAACTCGTCGAGTACCTCCCTGGCTTCGTCGTTCTTTCCCGAGAGCGAATACAGTATTCCAAGCTGTATTATTATGAGCGGATTGGCCTCTCCAGAAAGATCCGCGGCCTTTTGAGTTTCTGTCATGGCTTCTTGATACATCTGCTTCTGTGCATACGCAAACGCAACTAACCAATGAACGGGGAAGAAGTTCGGGTCCATCTCAACCGTCCTCAGCGCTGCCTCTATCGCTTGGTCGTACAGACGGGCAAAGTAGCGTACCTCAGCCAGGACTGTGTTGTAGAGTAGTGAGAGCGGGTCAAGGTTCAGGGCACACTCAATCTCTCGGAAGGCCTCTTCGTGTCTCCCCAAATAGCATAAGAACTCACTGTACCTGTGGTGGGCTGGCAGGTAGCCGGGGTTCAGTTCGATAGCCCGTCTGTATCCCTTCTCGGCTGCTGACCAGTCCCAGTCATAGAACTCTCTAACGGCCGCCAGAGAAGTGTGAACTTCGGCGAGGGTTGCGTCCATGTCTCGCGCCTTTTCCGCTGCAACTTTCGCTTTTGGGAAGGCTTCTTTAGGTGCGACATAGCCATACCACCCGAGGAGGTTGTAGCAATCAGCTATCCCGGTGTACGGCAGGACATAGGCCGGGTCTTCTTCAGCAGCTTGCTGGAAGTATTCCAAGCCCTTCCTCATCCCCTGTTCTGTCCTCTTGTTCCAGTGATACCGACCCTTCAAGTAGAGGTTGTATGCATCAGGGTTGTCAGTGAGCCGTTTCACGATCTGTTCGTGTTCACCGCCAAGAAGCTTGACTCTTAGTTTCTCTACTATAGCTATAGAGATTTCATCCTGCACTTCAAAGATATCACTCAGCTCGCGCTCGTAGCGTTCTGACCAGAGGTGGTAGCCGTCTGAAATCTTGATGAGCTGACCAGTGATCCTGACTCGATTTCCGGCCTTCCGGACGCTGCCTTCAAGCACGTTGTTGACGTTCAGTTTTCTGCCAATCTCCCGGATATCTTCATGTATACCTTTGAATGCAAAGCACGATGTCCTTGCCACCACACGTAAACCTTCTACGTGGGTCAGAGCATTGATAATCTCTTCTGCCATGCCATCGCAGAAATACTCTTGCTCCGGATCGGCACTAAGATTTGTGAACGGCAAAACAGCAATGGATGGCCGTGATACTTCCTTCTCAGAATCGGATAGCTGATCCCTTCCGAGTGTTTTGAGATCACTGATTAAGCCTAAAGCACTCTGATAGCGTAGGGACGGATCTTTCTCAAGTAGTTTCGAGACAATATCCTGAAGTTTACCCGACACGCCACTTTTATATCTTGAAAGCGGTTCGGGAATTTCATTGATAACCGAGTTCATTGTGGCTGCTTCGGTATCACCCTTGAATGGCAGCCGCCCGGCAATCATTTCGTAGAGGACAACCCCGAGAGAAAACAGGTCACTACGATGATCGACGTTTTTGCCTTGGGCCTGCTCTGGTGACATGTAACCAATTGTACCGAGGGTTGAACCTGCTATTGTAAGCTTCTCCGATCCCCTCATAGCCGCCAGGCCGAAATCAAGCAGCTTAGGTCGATTGTCTATGTCAATCACAATATTTGATGGCTTAATGTCCCGGTGGACAATCCCCGCCTGGTGAGCTTTATTCAATCCCTCGCATATCCCAATGGCTAGCTCGACAATCTCCGAAATCGAAAGTTCATTCTTCTTTATTACATCGCCAAGCGCCCGACCTTCCACATGCTCCATGGCAAAATACGGACGGCTATTGTGCTCGCTAACTTCATAGATCGTTACAATATTCGGATGATTCAGCTTTGCCGCTGCCTGGGCTTCTCGCTTGAAACGGGCCCGGCAGTCTTCATCGGGGCAGAGATGCGGTGGCAGGAACTTAAGCGCGACCTTACGGTTGAGTTCGGTATCCTCGGCCAGGTACACTTCACCCATCCCGCCGGCGCCGATCTTCTCAACTATCCGATAATGCGAAACCATCGTGCCCTTGGTTATGGGAACGAATGAACGGGTGTTGTCGTTGCTATTCTCCATGCTTATCTCATGGCTTGCGCTTCAAACGCGCCAGCCGCTCTTTGGCGTCTTCGATTTCTTGGATTCCCGGGTCAGCGTCTTTCCATATGTCCAGGAACTCTTCGTATTGCTCTATAGCTTTGTCGTTCCAGCCCGATTGTTCGTATGCTGTTGCCAGCCAATAGTAAGCTTTGACGGCGTCAGCTGAATATATAACCCGACTTTCGTCGTACCGACGCATAGCCTTTTCAAACATGGTTACAGCGTCACCCAGCCGACCGGCGCCGAAGTAGCAGCGGGCAAGATAGAGCTCTGACATAAAGTAAGGAAGAAAAGCCTCTAATGACTTCTCGAAGTACACAGAGGCTGTGTCAAAGTCCTCTTTGGCGAAGGCAACCTGACCCCGCGCAATCCAATAGAGGGCTGGCCGTGACGAATCGGACTCCCGGAAATGACGATCCAATTCTTCAACCAGGGAGTCCGATTTGCTGAAGTTGCCGGCTTCAGCGTATAGGTATGGCACATATCCTTTGAATAAGGAGATGAGCTCGTTGTTCGGGTCGACGTCTTCCATAATGTTTTTCGCCTTCTCAGCGTCACTGATTGCCGATTTTAGGTCGCCAAGAAGCTCGTAAATATATGCACGCAGGCTGATCTTGTCTGCCAAACTCCGGCTTTTAACCAGTTCCATGCGATCGGTTTCTATCCCGATATCCAGTATGCGGATCGCCTGCTGAAATCGACCCTGGTACACTGGAATCACGGCTAAGGCTGTTCTTCCATCAGCCCGAGTGTACTTGTCCGGGTGAGACGCCGTCACCTGATATAGACTTTCCGCCTTGCCGTACTCCTGCTCGATCAGGTACATGTCTCCGAGTTTCCAGATACTCGCGGCGTAGTTGGGATCCACATCGATGGCTCGTTGGTAAGACGCTATTGCTCCGGCAATGTTGCCATCGTAAGCATACAGGTCGCCGCGGCTGTCATACGGATTCGGCTCATCGGGCGCCAGCTCGATGTACTTGTTGATTGCCCACAGCGATTTCTCAGATTCACCGATAGATACGTAGGCGTAGGACAATGTGTTGTAGGCATCCTTGAACAGCGGGTCAATCTCGATAACCTTGAGAAACATGGCGATGGCTTGGCCTCGGTTATTCGTCCCCTGGTACAGCCGCCCCAGCCGAAAGTACGCTTCCTTTTCATCGGGATACAGTGCGATGATACTCTCAAGCTCCTGGAACGCTTTCTCATAGTCGTTGTTGAGGGCGGCCTGCTGGGCCAGGATATAGTGCTTCTCCCTGGTGTTCACTCTATCAAGGTAATTGACCGCTTTCGCAATTGCCTCCAGCCGAGGGACACCTCCCCCGGGGCGAGTCAATGACAAACCGTAGTAGGCCATGGCAAAGGTGGAGTCGATATCGACAGCGTGTCTGAAACTCTTCTGGGCCTCGGTGTGGGCGTACTTGTAGAAATTGTCCATTCCATCCAGATAATGCCGGTACGCCTCCGCGGAGGGGGTAGAGATATCAACGACTTGCGGATCCGGCTCCAGGAGCGCCTCGGTCGGAAGTGAAAGGTCTCCTTTGATTTCGACGGTGAGCTTGTCAACCAGTGAGAATATCT
>CBEUCH010000029.1:0-22665 GCA_965541585.1 uncultured bacterium
TAGGATTTCTTCGGGAGAATTTACAGGAACCAGAAGAATGGTGCTCTTGAAATAGAGATTGCTTCGTCGTCTCATACGAGTCGTAGGACCTTCGGCCTCCTCGCAATGACGGAACGAAAGGCGATCACTGTGAATCCCGGCCGCAGATCGGGAACCCGCAATTCCCCGATATTTGGCTTGATTTTCAATCGTCCGATAATATACTAAAACAGTCAATATAAGCCACTGTAGCTCAGATGGTAGAGCAGCTGATTCGTAATCAGCAGGTCAGCGGTTCGATCCCGCTCGGTGGCTTTTTGTTTTGTGGATATGAAATATCTCCAAGAGTAAAACCTGGTCGGTATGTAGATGCCTGCTTGCTAAATCGGTAGAAATTATATATAATAGAACATGTGGTGTCCCGGGACAGGGTGCGGGCTTGACACAGGGGGACAGGCTAAATCCATCGTGGATCGTTTAGAAGAAATAGAAAAGATTCATATAGATTATTGTGTCAGAGGAGAAGGAGCGTATGGCAAAGGTTTACAGGCTAACCTATTTTGTGGCTAATATTGAAGATGAGCCGGGCACTCTTCTTAAGATCATGCTCAAGCTCAGAGATAAAAATATCGGCCTATCAGGACTCTGGGGATTTGGAACTAGAGACGGTAAGGGGCAATTGTTCGTGATTGCGAAAGATTCAGAAGTATTGAAGGATGCATGGGAAGAGGCCGGATTAATTGCAAAGGAGGGAACAGGTTTTTTTGTTAGCGGCGAGGATCGAACGGGGGCACTGATTGAAAGCCTGGAGCGCCTGGTAGAGGTCGGCATCAATATTCATTCAATTGATGCAATTGCAGTCGGTGCGGTATTCGGTTCCTTTATCTGGGTGGATGCCTCAGACGTTGAAAAGGCCGCTGCCGCCCTGGGAATCCCGTAGATGTAATTCTTAGATTTTGTGATCCTGATATAGAAAGAGATAAGGATTTTTTCGGCGGTCGGGATCACTCCGGCCGCCTTTTTATATCAGGGAATTGCCTGCATTCTATCTTGAACGGATCCGGGCCGCTTTTAACTTATTTGAGTTGACGAGAAAATTCAGATGAATATATTACATTAGTGGCTACAATTGAGGTCTGGATATTGTCTAACCACGGGCCCGGGCAAATAGTCAAGAGAAATAAGAGAGGAATTTGAGCAATGAAAACGGCCATAACTATTTGCGGAATATTGTTATTATTTTCAACGGGGTATAGCCAGAATGTTCTGATATTCGGTGAGGACTGGGAAAGCGGCATCGTCGATCCGGAGATCTGGACGGAAGAATATGCGGGGGGATTCATAAATAACGATAGTCATCAGGGTGATAATGCCGCCAATTTTGGAACCAATACAATAGGTCTGGTTACATCCAACGCCACCTATTACTTCAGCGATATGCGTCCCGAGATCGATTTCTGGGTAAAGACCACAAGCGAGTATTCTGTCAATAATCATATAGGGATATGGCTGAAAGACCCGGTGACGGATAATCCCCTCATGGGAATAAGCATCTATCCCGCCTCGGGTCAACGTACATTGGTTTGCGTTCCACCGGTCGGTGAAGGCTACACTATTTCGTATCCACTCTCGGAGGACGGCGAGTGGCATCATTATGTGGTGCATATCAATGAAGACGGCACTATTTCATACTATAAAGACGACGGCTTTATCTGGCAAAGCGACGTTTATGATTGGGGTGGATTTTATGATGAGTTTAAGATCGGGTTTGCAGGCAGATCGCCCAATAATCTGTCGACGCCAACAATGGATGATTTTCTGCTTTATGACCAAGATGGAGCAAGCGTACCCACCCTCTCCGAATGGGGCATGATGATTATGGGATTGCTTTTGATGGCCGTTGGGACGGTGGCGGTTGTGCGAAGGAGGAAACGGATTACCATATGCACCACCGCTTGAGAATCCGCCATAGTGTTGGAGATAAAGGGGCTTTCGAATGATGGCCCCTTTCCCTTTTGCGATACCCGGGCGGTTGAGGGATCGGGCGCGAACATAAAATCCCTTGACATCCAAATAGAATCAACTATCAATATGATTAAATTTAGCAATGGTAGTGCAATTGCGAGCTAACTTTGGGGGAATTACATTATTGGAGGACATTGTGAAAAAGGCCATGATTTTATTACCGGCGATATTATGCCTATCCATCACTGGTCCCGCATTTGCCCAGAATGTTGAGTATGTAGGCTCGACGCTCTTGTCCGGCGTAAATGATGTGAAAGTGAGGGGCGATTACGCCTATTGCGCTGATATAGACGGGTTGATAATTATCGGTATCTCCGACCCCGAAAATCCTACTTTTATCAGTCAGCTTTATTGTCAGGGTCAAGGAGAAGGCATTCACATTTCCGGTAATTATGCTTATCTGGCTGATGGGGAATCTGGCCTTCAGATAATAGATGTCTCCGACCCCTCGAACCCCACATTTGCCGCAAGCTACGATACACCGGGCAATGCTTACGGCGTTTTCGTTTCCGGCAGTTACGCCTATCTGGCTGATAGGGGTTCCGGTCTTCAGATAATAGACATTTCTGATCCAACATCTCCATTATTTGCCGGAAGCCTCGATACTCCTGGAGATGCTTACGGCGTTTTCGTTTCCGACAGTTACGCCTATCTGGCCGATATGGGTTCCGGCCTTCAGATAATAGATGTCTCCGATCCTTCAAGCCCCACAATTGCCGCAGGCTACGATACACCGGGCATTACTTGCGGCGTTTTCATTTCCGGCAGTTACGCCTATCTGGCTGATAGGGATCCTGGCCTTCAGATAATAGACGTTTCCGATCCTCTAATTCCGATGTACGCCGCGAGCTACGATCCGCCGGGCGCTGCTTGCCGAGTTTTCATTTCAGGCGGTTACGCCTATCTGGGTGCCTGGGGATCCGGCCTTCAGATAATAAATGTCTCCGACCCTTTAAATCCGATGTACGCCGGGGGCTATGATACGCCGGGCAGTTCTTACGGCGTTTTCGTGGCTGGCGATTACACCTACGTAGCAGACAGTTATTCGCTGATAATCTTGCGGTTTGATCCGCAGACAGGTATTGATGATGTAGAAAGCCTGCCGAAACAGATTGCGCTGAGGCAGAATTACCCAAACCCGTTTAATGCCGCTACAATGATAAAATACAATTTGCCGGAACAATCAGATGTAACCATTGAGATCTACGACATCCTCGGCCGCAGGGTTGAGACGCTGGTTCAATCCGAACAGCAGGCCGGGTATCATCAGGTTGTGTGGGATGCTGAAGATGCCTCTTCCGGCATATATTTCTACCGGATTCAAGCAGGCGATTTTGTCGAGACAAGAAGGATGCTGCTGCTGAGATAAGAAGCATTTACCGGAATACTAAGGGGGGAGTCTTACCGGCTCCCCTTTCTTCTTTGCTTGAGCCTAATTAACTAATCAATTTCTATTTCCCGGATTTAACTGCCTGCGGCTGATCTGCAGGCCTTCTCCCGGTAATTGACTTAAGATGGAAATCAAATCTCTGGTTTTCGGAATGACCTTGACAAGCGGTTGAATCTCGATATACTATGGTAGCACACAGATCTTTTTTGCTTCAGTTTGGCGGCAAGCATAAAAAACTTAATGAGAGGATAAAATGAAAAAGATGTTTTCCCACAATGCAGGCTGCAATATATTGTCAATATCTGTTACTGATGCCGGAAGAAGCCTCTACGTGTTATGCATCATATTCATAATGCTATCTTTTTTGAGCAATGTGGCAAACGGGACGCAATTGAAACCGCGCCATATTCCTGAGAAGCCGGCCGGTACGGTCCTGGATGACCGGCATGATAGAAACAATATCAGTGTGAAATTCTCAGATGATCTCGATATAGGGATCGGCGTTTTTGGCTATCCTGTTGATCGTTCCGGTTCATCTTTGCAATCGGATGAAGCGCTCAGGTTATTGGAGGCAATCAATCGAGACGGAGGAGGCTGGTTTCGGGCCACCGGCGCTGATGAGGAAACCATCGACAAAATGCGAACAACCGCTCAAGATAATCTGAGCCGCGAGATCGCCGACATGAATAATTATTTTATACTTTCAGTTCCGGACCATGAGAAAACCCAGGATTGGATTAACCGGCTAAATGCCCTGGTAGATATCGAGATGGCTCGGCCGGTTTATTTGCCGCCGCCGCTGCCATTGCCGGGAGATTACCAGGATCTTCAGGGTTATCTGGAGCCTGCGACCACCGGCATCGATGCCATCTGGGCCTGGGCATTGCCCGGGGGAACCGGTAACAATGTAACCATTTGCGATGTTGAATTAAACTGGAACAGTAACCACAACGATTTGCCAAGCTTTCCATGGTGGGTTCCCCCCGGCTATACCTGGGGCAACTGGGGATATAATACTGACCATGGAACGGCGGTACTTGGTGAGATGGTGAGCCTTAACAATGGTTGGGGTACGACCGGCGCCGCCTATGGAGCCGGCGCCGCAGTGGCACCGTCTTATTTGAATAATGCCTGGGTTCCTTACGTTGCCATACAATATGCGGTAACTCAGCTTTGGGAGGGAGATGTAATTCTAATAGAACTGCAAACCTGGGGTCCGGGCAGCGGTATGGTGCCCATCGAATGGGAGGTGCCCAACTATGCTGCAATCGTGGCCGCAGTTGGGAGTGGCATACACGTTGTCTCAGCTGCGGGCAATGGTAATGAGGATCTCGATGATCCGATTTTTAACCAGGGCCATGCGCCGTTTTTGCCGGAGAATAACTCCGGCGCCATAATGGTCGGGGCGGGCGCCGCCCCCGCTGGATTCGGTGGCTCGGATACCGAACGTTCCCGTCTCAGTTTTTCCAACTACGGTTCACGCGTGGATCTCCAGGGATGGGGCGAACGCGTGATGACTACCGGTTATGGAGACTATTACAACAGCGAAGGTATCAATTATTATTATACGAACGGTTTTGGAGGAACATCATCGGCATCTCCGATCGTAGCATCGGCGGTCGCGATCTACGAGAGCGTAATGGAGGTTCAGACCGGTTCAGTCGTCGATCCTGCCACCATGCGGACGGTATTGAAAAATACCGGCTCCCCTCAGCAGGCGGGGAATTATCCCATCACCCAGCATATCGGTCCCATGCCAAATCTTCGGGCCGCATTGGAAGAATCTCAAGAGGTCCCCACACTCAACGAGTGGGGGATGATCGTCCTAGGGTTATTGCTTCTGGCCGCAGGGACGGTATCTGTTATTCGCAAGAGGAAAGTCGTATTTAGCAAAGCTGCTTAAGAACAAATATATAGAAGTAATCAGAGGGGCTACCGAATGATAGCCCCTTTTCCTTTTGTGATACGCCGGGCGGTTAAGGGATGGGGTGGGGCTGGCATAGCCCCCCTCAGACACAGAAAATCCTTGACATCTTATTGGAAATAATTATCTATATTAATAGATAATCATTAATTGCAGTTGCGATCTGTAACAAGAGTAAACACCTCACCGGGAGGATATGATGAAAAGGGCTATAGCTTTCACGTCGGTTTTCGTTGCGGTTGCTTTTTTGCCTGCATCGGCGACCGTTATCAACGTTCCGGGCGACTACCCTACTATTCAGGAGGGCATTGATGCCAGCTCCGATGGTGACACCGTGCTGGTAGCTGATGGCACCTACACCGGTGATGGGAACCGTGAAATCGATTTCGGTGGCAGGGCTATAGTCGTGATGTCGGAAAATGGACCGGAGGTTACCATTATCGACTGTGAAGGAGCTGGACGAGGTTTCTACTTCTTTGGAGGGGAGGACTCAACATCTGTTCTGCAGGGGTTTACGATCACGAACGGCTCAGCCCTCAGCGGCGGCGGGATTTATAATTATAGCAGCAGCCCGACGGTCACGAACTGCACGTTCACAGGTAACTCGGCTGATTCGAGAGGCGGTGGGATGTGGATCGAGAACAGCAGCGCGACAATCACCAACTGCACGTTCGCAGGTAACTCGGCTTATTATAGAGGCGGCGGGATGTGGATTGAGTACAGCAGCCCGACGGTCACCAACTGCACGTTCAGCGGAAACGAGGCAAGATACGGCGGCGGGATGTACAATTCCGACAGTAGCCCCTTGGTCACCAACTGCATGTTCATTGAAAACTCGGCCGGCTACTATGACGGCGGCGGGATTTATAATTCATACAGCGACCCGACGGTCACGAACTGCACGTTCAGCGGAAACTCGGCCACCGGTGACTGGAGCGAAGGCGGCGGGATGAACAATTACTACAGTAGCCCGACGGTCACCAACTGCACGTTCAGCGGAAACGAGGCAAGCTACGGCGGCGGCATGAACAATGATTCAGCCATCCTGACGGTCACGAACTGCACGTTCATTGGAAACTCGGCTGACTGGGGCGGCGGGATGAACAATTACTACAGTAGCCCGACGGTCACTAACTGTATCCTCTGGGACGACCTCGGGGGTGAAATTTACAACTACGGTAGCAGTCCTATAGTCACCTACAGTGACGTGGAGGGTGGCTATACCGGTGAGGGCAACATCAACGAAGACCCGCTATTCAGAGATCCCGAGAACGGAGATTTCCATTTGATGGCAGACTCCTGCGGAGATGTATATAACTCACCCTGCATTGACGCCGGAGATCCTGTGATTTTCGATAGCATGCTTGGTTGTGATTGGGGCTTGGGAGAATTACGAAGTGATATGGGTGCCTATGGCGGCGCGGGAATTCCGACTAATGTTGATGAGGAGCAGATCCCGGAAATACCGATGCAATTTCTCTTATCCCAGAACTACCCCAACCCCTTTAACGCATCAACAGTGATAAAATACACGTTGCCTCAAGCGTCCGATGTAACCGTCGACATCTTCGACCTCCTCGGCCGCCGGGTTGAGACGTTGATGCAGGGAGAACAGCAAGCAGGTTATAATCAAATCATATGGAATGCTGATGATAAATCATCCGGCATGTATTTCTACCGGATTCAGGCGGGGGATTATGCTGAGACGAAGAAAATGGTGTTGCTGAAATAAGAAGAACCTATGAGAATACTACCGGGGGGGTCTTAGCGACTTCCCTTTTTTCTTGCCTGCTTTAACGTTCCGCCAAACCCTTCCCATCGGCGAAAGCAGCATGTGGGAAATCTGCGGGCCTTCCCGGCCACAATAGCCCTGTGGAGATAGCAGAAGGATTAAAATTGGTTTTGAAATCCGTCAATGAAGCATTATAATAATAGGTGTTGATGATAATTGGCTTCTTGACGTCCCGGTCCAGTACTTCCAGACATGGCCTTTACAAAAGAATACTTCGCAGGGCTAAAGGGGAAAGATTATGAACGGTAAAAGTATATTATTAGCGGCTATTTTCTTGCTGGTCATCCCGGTATATAGTGCGGTTGCACAGGAGGTGGGTGCATGTTGTTCGCCGGATGGATCCTGCAATGAGATGACCGAAGAGGAATGTTTATCCGGCGGCCGTACCTGGATGGGTGCAGGGGTGGAGTGTCTCGGGGACGGGAATGGTAATGGGTTCGATGATACATGTGAGGAGCTTCCGGGGGCGTGCTGCTTTACAGACGGCACTTGCGATAATCTGAGCGGGCCGGATTGCGTGGCGGCTAACGGTATGTATCGGGGGCCTGCAACAGAATGCCTTGGCGATCAAGATGATAACGGAAAAGATGATGCCTGCGAGGAGCCGTTCGGTGCCTGCTGTTTCTTCGATGGGTCCTGCGCGTTGGAAGTCCAGGCGAACTGTGTATCAGCGGGCGGTTTTTATTGGGGAGACGACTCCGAGTGTTATGGTGACGGGAATGAAAACGGAATGGATGACAAGTGCGAAGAGTTGCCGGGTGCATGCTGCTCAGCCGGGGGTTGCTCAGAGATGCTGGAGGCGGATTGCATAAATGCCGGCCGTGAATGGATGGGTCCTGAGACCATATGCCTTGGGGACAATAACGGCAACGGAATTGATGATGCCTGCGAGGATCCGGTGGAGATCCCAACTCTCTCCGAATGGGGGATGATCGTTATGATGTTATTGCTGCTGGTTGCCGGAACGATTGCGGTTGTGAGGAGAGGGAAGCCGGCTTTGATTAAAAAGATATAATCGATCTGCGGGAATTCGAGTGAGTATTTAAGGGCTGCTTTCATGGCAGCTTTTTTATTCTGCGTCTTCCGATCTTCCCTTGCCGGCCGAGGAACAGTGCGGGGTCAAAAAAGACTTGACTATCTGATTATCTGCTTTTAACTTTATAATATACTCTAATTGCGGGGGCGATCATGAGGCGACAAGTTTTCTTTATCCGGGCATTCATAGGCTTTATTATATCTACTTTGCCTGCCTCGGCCACCATAATCAACATCCCGGGAGATTACCCCACGATTCAGCAGGGGATTGACGCCTCCGTTGACGGCGACACCGTATTGGTTCAGCCGGGGACTTACGCAGAGAACATCAATTTCAACGGGCACAGTATTGTGCTGGGATCGCTGTTTTTGACCACCGGAGATACATCATATATCTCATCGACTGTCATAGATCGTGGCTCACCAGGTTCGGTAGTAAAAATTGAGAATGGAGAGGACGAATCAACACAGCTTGTAGGATTCAAGATTACTAACGGAACAGCGAATGACGGCGGCGGCATATATTGCCACAGTAGCAGTGGCACAATAAGAAATAACATTATAAAAGAAAATGGCATAGGCGGCGGTTTCGGTTACGGAGGTGGCATATACAGCAGAAATTCGAGACTTCTAATAAAAGACAACTATATTTCCAGCAATTACGCGAACGCCGATGAAGGTACTGGTGGCAGCGCTATATTTTGCCGTTATGATACAGGCACAGTCATAATCAATAATACTATTGTCGAGAACACTATAACCAGTATCTGGGGATCTGACGGGGGAGCTATTCTGATTTACTCATCAGATTCCATAACCGTGATGAACAATACTATCAGCATGAATTTCGGGGGAGGACTGAAAATTGGTAGTTCAAACGTAGAAGTGTTAAACAATATCATCCGGGAGAACACTTTCTATGAGATAGACATTTCAGGAGGTGATGTTAACGTGACATATTGCGACGTGCGGGGGGGGTGGCCCGGTGAGGGGAATATCGGTCTCGATCCATTATTCGTAGATTTCGAAAACGGCAATTATCAGGTATGTGCGCAATCACCCTGCATAGATGCCGGCGATCCGGATATACTCGATCCGGACGGTACGAGATCGGATATCGGCGTATTCTATTATGATCACATCGAATGTGCTTTAGGTTATCGCTGGTATGTTGCAACATCCGGCGACGACGAGACGGGCGACGGCTCTCTGTTAAATCCATTCAGAACAATACAGCACGCCCTCAATCGATCATTCAATAGCGATACCGTGATTGTGGAAAGCGGTACATATTCAGAGAATATTGTCATAGAAGATAAAAGCATCGTATTGACATCGAATTTCACATTTTCGGGAGACGAGGTCGACATACAGAACACGATAATTGACGGTGGATCGGTGGGCAGCGTTCTTTATCTGGAAAACTGCGGGAGCGCAATGGAAATCGCCGGGTTTACGATAGGCAATGGTTTTTCAGACTACGGGGCGGGGCTCTACTGCTCATATTCCCCTGTAACGATAAGGGATAATATAATAAGCCAGAATTCCGCTTTTTCAGATGGCGGCGGATTATATCTGAGCCAATCAGAGGCGGTTATTATTCACAATATTATTGATGGCAATACGGCTCAGGTGTATGGGGGTGGCATTGAGTGTGAGGATTCGGATGCGACGATCCACAACAATGTAATATACGGAAACTCGGCCTACTCAAGAGGCGGAGGGCTTTCTGTTAATGGATCCAACCCGGAATTGACCAACAATATATTATGGGAAAACGCAGCCCCGAATAACTCCCAGATTTATTCCTGGGGTTCCAGCTTCCCGGTCATTACTTTTTGCGATATCCAGGGAGGCTGGGGAGGAGAGGGTAATATTGACATTGACCCGCTGTTTAGAGATTCCGATAATGGAGACTTCCATTTGATGTCTATAGATTGCGGCGATCCCTATACTTCACAATGTGTCGATGCGGGGCATCCGGAAACTCTCGACAGCTTTTTGGCTTGCTCCCGCGGTCTGGGAACCATCATGAGCGATATCGGTGCCTATGGCGGCGGGGATAGACACAGGACTATTATTAACATTCCGGCCGATTATCCCACCATCCAGCAGGGTATCGACGCCAGCCTCGACGGTGACACCGTTCTGGTGCAGCCGGGGACTTATTATGAGAATATTAATTTTAGCGGGCATAATATAAAACTGGCCTCGTTGTATTTCACGACCGGGGACAGTTCGTATATTTCCAATACGATTATAGACGGCAATTCTCTGTATTCAGTGGTGAAATTCGATCATGGTGAAACAGACCAGGCCTCGCTTATCGGGTTCACAATCCAAAACGGGCAGGCAGCCAAAGGAGGCGGCATAGCCTGTTACGAATCCAATCCGACCATCAGCGATAATATAATCGTTGACAATACCGCTTACGGCTCGATCCCCTCAGCGGGCTATGGAGGGGGCATCTATGTTGAGAATTCCGATCCAGTTATCAGCGGCAATGTGATCATCAGCAACGCAAGCATAAACGTCCATGATTGGGGAAGGGGTCTCGGGGGCGGTATCTACTGCACCGGTTCCAGTCCGGTAATAAACGGAAATATAATCATGGAAAACATCTGCACATACTCTGGATATTCCGAATATAGTACCGGAGGGGGGATTTACGGGATCGATTCTCATCTTCTCGTATCAGGAAATCTGATATATGCAAACTCTGCATATTCAGGGGCTGGTATATATTGCGACAATTCCGTCCTTGAAATTACAGGATCCACAGTGGCTTTCAATATAGGCAGCGGGATTGCCTGCTTAAATGGGTCGATCATTACCCTGCTAAATTCGATAGTATGGGGAAATCACGGGACCGGGGGAAGCCAAAACCTGTTTATATATCAAAGCCCGGAACCTCAGGTACGTTATTGTGATATCGGCGAGGGCTGGGAAGGCGAAGGGAACATCGATCAAAACCCGCTGTTTCTAAGCCCTTTGAATGGCAATTACAATATATGTTCTCAATCGCCCTGTATTGATAGCGGAGATCCGGCGTTGCAGGACCCTGATGGCTCTCGCAGCGATATCGGCTTCTTTTATCCGGAACATCCCGGCTGTTTCAATGGAGACAAATGGCATGTTTCGGTTTCCGGCGATGACGAATACGGGGACGGAAGTGAATCAGATCCATTCCGAACCATACAGCACTCTCTCAATGTTGCGCTTCACGGCGATACGATCATTGTGCACAATGGCACCTATGTTGAGAATGTGATTTTCGGCGGCAAGATATTGCTGCTGGCCTCGGAATATTACTATTCTAATGATTCTCTGGATATCTATGATACGATAATTGACGGTAATCATGATACTTCAACGGTGATATTTAAATACGCCGAGGATACCACCTCGGTCATCAAAGGCTTTACCATAACAAATGCTTCTGCAACGGGTATTTGTTGTTTGACCTCAAGTCCTACGATAGTCAACAATAGGATTGTCGGCAATTCCGGATACCTGGGAGGAGGAATTTCGTGTCGTAACAGATCTAACGCCATCATCAGAGATAACCGAATCGAAAACAATAATTGCCTTTTGGGTGGGAGCTCTTCCGGTAGCGGTGGAGGGATATTTTGCTACAGTCACTCTATTCCCAGGATTGAAAACAATTACATTGTTGATAATATCTCCGCAAACCACGGAGGCGGAATAGCATGTTATTATATGTCGGATGCTTATATTTCCGGAAATTCAATTATTAATAACTCCACTGACTATGCCGGGGGCGGTATCAAGTTATTCGAATCTGATCCCAGGATAACAAATAATATCATTGGAGGAAATTCGGGGCATATGGGCGGTGGCATTAATGCCTTGCACTTTGAGGGGATTTTAAGCGGCAACATAATTCACAGTAATTATGCTGCGGTCGACGGGGGAGGAATGTGGTTCGGGGGTAATGCCGTGCCTGAGTTAGCCAACAATACCTTCTATGGAAATGAAGCGAATAGATGGGGTGGAGCAGTATACTGCTATTATGGAAGTCCAGGTTTTGTCAATACGATATTCTGGGCCGATTCTGCCCCCGGTGGCGGCCGTGAAATATATGGGCCCGTTACTGCTACGTATAGCGACATCGCAGGAGGGTATGAGGGCCAAGGCAATATAGACTGCGATCCGGAATTCTGCGATCCCATAAATGGGGACTTCCGTCTGGGGGATAATTCTTGCTGTATCGGCGCGGGCGAAGGCGGTGTCGATATCGGCGCGCTTGGCGCCGGATGCGAGCCGTGCGCCTATACACCGGGCGATTGCGACCACAACGGTATCCCCCTCGAACTGGCCGATGTTATGGCGATGATAGGAATGTATAGAAATATGGTTGAACCATTTTACACCTGCTATTGTCCGAATCATGGAAGCAACTTCGCCCCTGAGGCCGATCCCAACGGCAATTGCGTCGCTCTCGAGCTTGGCGACGTGGTCAGGGAGATCGGGGCCTACAGGGGATCTGCCACGGCAGAGGGTTGCATAGATTGCCCGGGATCGCTCAGAATCGCTCCCGACAAAAAAGAGAAACCGCTGATTGCGCCATCCCTGAAAGCAAAGGCGAAGATAAGTAGAAGTCAAACAGTAGAATAAACCGGACCATTTTCCCCGCATCTCTAATATACATACCCAGAAAAAGCTTGACTTTATGAGGGATTAAACTATCTATTATTAAGGTAGTTTAGATTATTCTCCACACGTTGCTTCAACTGTCTTGTCAATGGGAAGAGCATGTGAGAGTTATTAGTAAAACAATCATATTATTTTCAGGTTCAGCAAGGAGGCTTGTAAGCATGAAACAGTGTATAAGAATTCTACTTATGGCAACGGTGCTCATATCGGGCCCGTTCTGGCTCGGCTCTACGGCATTGGCCCAGGACCCGTGTATTGCTCCGGACAATGGCAGCGGCACGGTCGATCTTCCGGCTGATTGTCCGTATATTGCTCCTCTTGAGCCTATGTATATCATAAATGGACTGCCACCTAACACAACGATTGAGCTGCAACCAATTCTCGAGAATTTCATCAGTGTTGTCAGGAATCCGGGAGGCCCCCTAGGCGGTCAGATCCTGCAATTCGATGCGACTCTTGATCTTACTGTGTCGGGCACCGGCGATCTTGCAGGTTTTAATCGCCATCTTTTCGTGCCGGTTTCCCTTGAGGTTCACACTGCGCCGCGTAATCCCGGCGATCCGGTACAGCTATTCCTTGCCGACATGTTTCGACTTACAGGAGAGCTATTCGGCGATCCCGATTTCTGCACGTTCCGGGTCAGGGGGGGTACCGACCATGGTCTGCCGAGCCCGGGCCAAATGACTTTGACCGATCTTAGCGACGGGACTTTCAATGTCGATAGCTTTTTTGATGTCTCCTATGAGATAGAGTTTGAAGGTTGCCCCGGGTCTATACTGGAAGATATGAATGGAACAACGGAAGCTACGGTCCTGTTGAAACAGGGTAGCGGCGAAATCCCGGCCTTAGGCGCGTGTTGTAAACCTGACGGTTCATGTCTTGTATTAACGGATATTTCTTGTCAGAGTATCGGCGGTACTTATTTTGGCGACGACTCCGAATGCTCAAGCGATGGCGACGGTGACGGTTACGATGACTTATGTTATCCCCAGGGTACTTGCCTGGCGCCGGATAATGGCAGCGGCACGGTCGATCTTCCGGCCGACTGTCCATATACCGCCCCTGATGGACCGATGCAAATCATTAACGGGCTGCCGCCGGGAACGACGATTGAGTTGGATCCTATTTTCAAGGATTTCATCAATGTTGTCAGGAACCCGGGAGGCCCGTTGGGCGGTCAGATCCTGCAATTCGATGCGACTCTTGAACTCGATGTGACGGGTACCGGGGATCTCAACGGTTTCAGCCGCTACCTTGCGGTGCCAATTTCATGCGAGGTTCATACCGGACCTCGAAATCCGGGTGATCCTGTGCAGACGTTTCCGTCCGTGATGTTTCGGTTTGAAGGTGAACTATTCGGCGATCCCGATTTCTGTGTGTTCCGGATTTGGGCAGGCGATGATTTTAGCCTCCCGAGTCCCGGTTATTTCACATTGACCGAGCTGCCCGGAGACCAGTTCAATGTCGACAGCTTCTTTGACGTTATCTATCAGATTGAGTTTGAAGGCTGCCCCGGTTCGGTTCTGGACGGTTATGCGGGCACCACGACCGGTGCTACACGTCTGAAGCAAGGATCAGGTGATGCCCAGACTCCTCCGGTTGGGGCCTGCTGCGGGCTTGATGGTCTATGCGGAGTAACAACAGAAACATTCTGCAGCAATTTGGGCGGTACGTATTTCGGAGATGACACCGAATGTTCCGGCGACGGCGATGGTGACGGCTACGATGACTTATGCTTTCCGCAAGGTACCTGTTTGGCCCCCGACGACGGCAGCGGCACGGTCGAGCTTCCGGCCGACTGTCGATATACTGCTCCCTACGAACCGATGCTTATCGTTAACGGTTTGCCTCCTAATACGACTATTGAACTGGAACCTATCCTTATGGATTTTAATTGCGACGATCCGCATGTGCTTTGCTCAATGCCGTTATCACCGGGGGAATGCGAGACTCCGGGTGGCTCGATGGGTGGTCACGGTCATTGCTTTGAAGCGACGCTTGATCTTACTGTGACCGGCACCGGCGATCTCGCGGGCTTTAATCGCCACCTGGCGGTACCGATAATGTGTGAGGCTCATACCGGCCCTCGGAATCCCGGTGATCCGATACAGTCATTTGCCACCGACATGTATCGGCTCTCCGGCGAGCTTTTCGGCGATCCTGATTTCTGTACATTCAGGATTACGGGAGGAACAGACTTCGGCCTGCCGAGTCCCGGTCAGGCTACCCTGGAGGAATTGGGCGGGGGCCTTTACAATGTAGACAGCTTTTTTGACGTCATATATCAGATCGAATTTGAGGGTTGTCCCGGGTCGGTTCTGGATGGTTATAGTGGAACCACCACTGCTATGGTTCGCTTGAAGCAGGGTAGCGCCGAGGGCTCTGTTACCGGCGCCTGCTGCAGAACTGATAATACATGCCTGGTGGCATCGGAGTCGTATTGCCAGACCATTGGCGGTACGTATTTCGGTGATGACTCCGAATGTCTGGGCGATGACGATGGAGACGGTTATGATAATCTCTGTTTTGAGCCTGGCACCTGTCTGGCTCCGGACAACGGCAGCGGCACTGTTGATCTTCCTGCTGACTGTCCATATACCGCCCCTGATGAACCGATGCAGATCATTAACGGGCTGCCGCCTGAAACGACGATCGAGCTGGATCCTATTTTCACGGATTTCTTTTGCAGTGAGCAGACAGATTGCTCATTGGCGATGCCGCAGGGTAAATGTGAAGATGCCGGTGGCTCACTTGGGGGCCATTATCATTGTTTCGAGGGCGCTCTATATCTGGATGTTTCGGGGACGGGCTCTCTCGAGGGATTCAACCGCTACCTGGCGGTGCCGATTTCGTGCGAGGTTCATACCGGCCCTCGAAATCCCGGCGATCCTATACAGTCATTCCCCACTGACATGTATCGGTTTTCCGGCCAGCTATTCGGCGATCCCGATTTCTGTACGTTCAGGATAACCGCTGGCACAGACTACGGCCTGCCGAGCCCTGGTCAAGCAACGCTGACTGATCTTGGCGATGGGAATTTCAATGTCGATAGCTTCTTTGATGTCACCTATCAAATTGAGTTTGAGGGCTGCCCCGGCTCGGTTTTAGATGGATACGCGGGCACTACCACTGCCACAGTCCGTTTGAAACAGGGCGTAGAAGCGGCTCCGCAAGAGATACCCACGCTCTCCCAGTGGGGGATGCTGATATTGGCGTTCATATTGTTAGCTTTCGGGACGGTTGCGGTAATTCGCAGAAGGAAGGTCGAATTACGCAAGGTTGCCTGATGGGTTAGTCATTCAGGAGAATTAGGAGGGGCTGTCCTTTGATAGCCCCTTTTTGCATCTGTTCGATGAGCAAATCGGATCCTGTTCCCCGAAAAGTGTTTTCATCAGAATTGATGATTTCCTTCAATCACCTGCGCGAGGCCGCCGGCGGGGCCGCAAAAAGATGAACCGCATGCGGTTTATTATTCGCTTAATCCGATTAACCTGTTGCTACAGTTTCTCTTATTCGAGCGAGCGGTTCATTATTTTCCTTGACATTTAGTTGTCAATATCTATCTTAAACTTTAGCACAAGGTTGCGGAGATTGGCTCGGCATCCTTTTGGGATTCTTCAATGGGGACAGGTGACGTTGGCCTTGCAGGTTATTTGCTCGCTACTCCCCGACATTTTTAGTGTGTCAGGCTTTCTAACGATGTTTTGGTGTAAGAAGACGACTTCAAAACTACATATTGGGAAAAGCATCATAAATGAAGGAGCGCTTGCAAGTCGCTGGATTCAAATTTCAACAATAATTTGTGCTCCAACTGCGGGGAGGAACAAATGAAAAGAGTCTATTCAGTTATTTTGGCGTCGCTGTGCTTGACGGCTGTGAGTTTTGCGCAGGCGCCTCAGATTGTATCGATTACACCATTGCAAAACGAACTTAATGTGGCTTTTGATGCCGACATATCGGTGACCTTCGACATCGATATGGATGAAACGACCATCAATAACTCCACTTTCGTGGCTAATGCCAGATCCACGGGGCCTCATTCAGGCGCGATTGCATATGATGGCCCTACCAAGACCGCAACCTTTGACGCCCTGGAGGATTTCGAAGACGGGGAGGTGGTTACCGTTGTAATCACCACGGGTGTAGAATCCTCAGGAGGGGTTCCTCTCGATAACAGCTATGTCTGGTCCTTCACTATTATTGTTGCAGATGGCTCAGGTTACTTTACCCCTCGTTCCGTCCATCCGGTAGGCAACAATCCATCGTCTGTCTTTTCCGCCGATCTTGATGGCGATGGTGATTTTGATCTCATAACTGCAGACGGAACGTCCGACAATGTTTCGGTTCTCTTAAACGACGGCGACGGCAATTTTGCCGCTCGTTCGGTCTATCTGGTTGGAGATAATCCCTGGACTGTTTACGCCGCGGATCTGGATGGGGATGGCGACATCGACCTGGCAACAGCGAATATGTCTTCCAATAACGTATCGATTCTTCCAAACAACGGCGACGGCACGTTTGACCTGCAAGTTTCCTATCCGGTCATGGCCAATCCCTGGCCTGTTTTCGCTGCAGATCTTGACGGTGACGGCGATATCGACCTTGCCACCTCAAATGCGACGTCCAATAATGTTTCGATACTATTAAACAATGGCGACGGTACATTTGCCCCGCAATGGGCGTATCCGGCAGGCCCTGTGCCGATTTCGATATTCGCCGCTGACCTCGATGGTGATGGCGACATGGACCTGGCAACAGCGAATTTCGGCGCCAACAATGTATCTGTTTTATTAAACGATGGCGACGGCACTTTTGCCTCCCCTACGACATATCAGGTAAGTTCTTTCCCTCGCTCTGTTATTGCCGCTGACCTTGACGTTGATGGGGATCTCGATCTCGCGGTTGCAAATGGCTCATCCCATACTGTATCGATTCTCGCGAATAACGGAGATGGAACCTTTGTGGCTCAGATTACGTATCCGGTCAATACCGCTCCGGCCTCGGTATTCGCCGCCGACCTCGACGCGGACGGCGACCTCGACCTCACGACAGCAAATGCATCTTACAACAGCGTCTCGGTTCTCTTAAACGATGGCGACGGCACATTTGCCCCGCATTCAGACTATCCGACCGGCACAACGCCATACTCGGTGTTTTCAATTGACCTTGACAATGACGGGGATCTGGATCTCGCGACCGCAAACTGGGATGATCACGATGTCTCGTTTCTGCGAGGAGGGGGCGACTGCGTATATATTCCCGGCGATTGTGATTACAACGGCACACCGGCGGAGCTTTTCGATGTCATCACGATGGTTGGCAACTATCAGGGCAATATACCGCCGGCCTATATCTGCAATTGTGATGCTAATCCTCCGGGCGATCAGTTCGCCGCTACAGCTGATCCCAACGGTAACTGTAATGCCCTTGAGCTTGAAGACGTCGTGACCGCAGTAGGCGTTTATAGAGGCACGCTGACAGCAGCAGGCTGCCCCGACTGTCCCGGTTCATTCAGGTTTGCCCCTGATGGTGACGAGAAACTGTTGGTTACGCCCTTATTGAAATCAGAGATTGAAATTGGTGACGATATAATAGTAGAATAATTTTATGCCAGTTATTGACACTGCAATCCTCGCCGTTCCAAACCGGGGAGTTGCACGCTAAGGAAAAGATGTTCTGGTTGGAAATAAAAGTCGGGGAGAGAATTATCAGCGTACTATCCCCGTCAAAACTAATCATGATTTTAGCCTCAAACCTGACCTCGGCAAGGAGGAGGATATGAGAAGATTTCTGGTATCGGCCATAATTGTAACTATCTCCATAAACCTGGCGTTGGCACAGTCCAACAGAATAGTCTTCGGGCCGTTAGTAGGCGATGACGCCGGAGTTATAACGGTGCGTGGCGGCGATGCTCTTGAGCTCGAGATGTGGGTCCGTACCGATCCCGGTAATCCGGCCCCGTTTATCGGCATAGCTCATGGTCTGTTATCCGAGGATGCGATTATCAGCGAGCGCAACGGCGCCGTGATCGATCCGCTATTCGGCATGCCGAACTGGGAGATGGTCTTTGTCGATGGCCCATTCGTCCATAATCCGAACGATGCTGTTCCGATCCCTGAAGGATATACCAGCGAAGTGCAGAATGCTCTATTCGTGATATTCCAGCCGCCAGTCGGCGACCCCCTGGATACCCAGGGAGAATGGGTTTATTACGGTTCATTCCTGGTGACGGTAAATCCGGGGGCACCCGGCGGCGATATATATTATCCGTTTTCAGAAGGCTGGTACCCGCACAGCGGAGAGGGGACAAGTTGGGCTTTCGAAACACCCCCGGGAGGCAACGTGGTGCCGGAGCAGGATTATGCTGGCCTGGATTTCCCGCCGCTGATCAATAAAGTTATCATCGGGCCCCGGGAGGGAGACGATGCCGGCGTATTGACTGTGCTTAACGACCAGGATATAGAAATCGATATCTGGGTCCAGAGCGATCCGGAAAATCCGGGGCCGATCTATGGAGTTCAACATGGCTTGATTTCCGATGATGTCATCATTGCCGCCCGCAATGGAGTTGTGCTTGACCCCATTTATGATATGCCGGACTGGGAAGAGGTTTGGGTTGACGGGCCATTCACTCATAACCCTGATGATGATTTTCCTATCCCCGAAGGTTTTACATGTGAAATGCAGGGCGCCAGTTACACCGTGTTTAATCCTCCTGTAGGCGATCCTCTCGATACCCAGGGGGACTGGGATTACTACGGTTCGTTCTTGATGACTACCAATACAGGTGTCCCGATTGAGGAAACATATTATCCTTTTTCGATGGGCTGGTATCCTGAAAACGGAGAGGGAACCCATTGGTCATTCGAGGACCCACCCGGAGGCCAGATCATACCCGATCAGAGTTACGGCGGTCTGTTCTTTACACTGGAGGGATGCGAATATGTACCGGGCGATTGCGATCACAACTCTGTCCCGCTGGAATTGACAGACATTCTTGCCATAATCGGCATGTACAGAGGTCAGATACTGCCGATATACACCTGTCCCTGCCCACCTCATGGAATCGAGTTTCTGGCAGAAGGTGACCCCAATGGCAATTGTACCGCCCTGGAGCTTGATGACGTCGTAATCGAGATAGGCGCTTACAGAGGAGACGTCACGGTATCAGGTTGCGAGGATTGTCCCGGTTCGATATGGCTGGGACCGGAAGGCCAGGAAAGCGGGGAGGCTGCTCCATCTCTGAAAACCAGGGTCAAGACCGGTGAGGGATCGACAGCCGAATAGGACTTAAGCTAATAATCTTTTTGTGAATAAGAATCAGGGCTGTTGACTTCGGCCCTTTTTCTTTATAATTGGCGGTTGACTCCGGAGTCAGAGGGGAATATCATCCGTATCGATGAGCTTATGATGGCTTCCCGGAATGACTCGCTATCGGCTCATCCGATTCTTTGATGCAAGATTACCTGCAATGCTACAGGGTTTCTCAGTATGGTAATGTAATACGGGCAGTGAGATGTTAAAATGGATAAAAAACCTATATGGCTCCCGCTGGTATACGTCGTTGATGATCTTATTCCTGACTCTGATCATCTACATGCTTTTTGAAATAAAAAACAACAGGTTCTGGCTCAGTGATTTTCAGGTATACCACGAAGCCGCAGGCAGGATCATCCAGGGTGACAACCTCTACCAGGGAGAGATAGATGGTTTTTATAAATACAAATATTCCCCCACCGCAGCCGTATTCTTCATCCCGTTCGGGATAATTCCCCTGACATTAGCTAAAGTGCTCTACTGGGTATTTTTGTCCTCTATAATCTGCGTCGGATTCTATCTGGCGTTTTCGCTTATTGAGCCACGGTTCAGGGATGAGTCTCCCACCCGAATCAATAATCTCGTCCTCATATCGGCATTGATCATGGGGGTGCATCTCGAAAGGGAACTCCATCTCGGCCAGGTGAATCATCTCTTGCTGGTCTCTTATCTGGCGATTCTTTATCTTCTGCGAGAGAACAAGGCTATCCTCGCAGCGCTGATCTGGGCGGCAGGTATATTCTTAAAGCCGTTCGGATTTATCCTGTTACCCTATTTTCTGATCAGGCGCAAGTTCAGGCTAACCGGCTATTTTCTGATTTTTCTAATTCTGCTGGTATTATTGCCGGCTATTTTTGTGGGTTTCTCTAATCTCCCGAATCAGTATTCAAGCTGGCTCGGCGAGCTATCAACTGAGCTTTCACAGAAGCAGGACCTCATTCAGGAGGGAAATCACACCATATTCTCGGTTCTGGCCAGATATACTCCCGTAAGATTTCTGGATTTGACGCCATTATTTACGATGTTGTTTCAGTCGTCTGTTCTCCTCTTGATAGCCGTAATCATGGTATTTATGATCCGACGTGGGCAGGGTCATGGCAACGGGATGCTTCTGGAATCGTCCTTTCTGATTGCCTTGATACCGTTGTTGTCGTTTACCAGCTATAATGCTTTCGGATTTTTAGAATTGGCCGTGATTCTGATCCTGTTTAATATGCGGGAATTATCGAGATGGCAACGCCTGTTTGCCATAGCGGGTATGATTCTAATCGGGATCAACATACACGATATAATGGGTCATGAATTATGGGAGTCACTCAACGACCTTTCAATGGTAGCTGTTGGGGCCATTCTCGTCCTGGCTGTCGAAATATCTATGAGGATCAGGAAAATAGTGTAGTTATGAGGCAGGATTGCCTGCTGATGAGGGATTGACTTCTGATTTTCCGCTGATGCCCGAATAATCGGAAAAGGAGAATCTCATCGGGGCAATTATGATTCTGGCTCCCGATTTTGGCCGTGATAAAACCGGTCAAGCCCTGGAACCGACGAGGGGGTGAACCAGGTTGTTAAAGTTTGAAACAGCTTTTCCGATATACTGATATGGGGCTGTTTAAAAGCTGCTTGTGGAAAGCAAAAAAAGTCTTGACAGCGGTAATTTGACAAGGTAGTTTAGTAACCGGCTGAAGGGGTTAAGGCCCTGGAAGAGACTTGATAAAAAATGAAGAAACGACGATTTTGGGCTTGACATGATCTTTTAAAATAGTATTGTATGAGTCTGCCGACGATAGGAGGCAGGCTTTTTTTGGCCCTGCATAGACAGGGAAGCTCTTTGAAAATCGAATAGCGTGCACAAATTCGGACCCGTCGATTTAATACGGACCGAAGCTTTGTCTTCGGTCGACATTTTATCTGACGAACAACGAAGGTTGAACGAAAGTTTAACTCGCGTTTGTTTTAGAGTTATTTAATGGAGAGTTTGATCCTGGCTCAGAACGAACGCTGGCGGCGTGCCTCATACATGCAAGTCGAGCGAGAAAGTCCACTTCGGTGGGCGAGTAAAGCGGCGAACGGGTGAGTAACACGTGAGCAATCTGCCCTTCGGCGGGGGATAAGCCCTCGAAAGGGGGTCTAATACCGCATAACATTCCCGGACGGCATCGTCTGGGAATCAAAGGTGGCCTCTGCTTGCAAGCCATCGCCGGGGGATGAGCTCGCGCTCCATTAGCCTGTTGGTGGGGTAATGGCCTACCAAAGCTACGATGGATAGCCGGCCTGAGAGGGTGAACGGCCACACTGGGACTGAGATACGGCCCAGACTCCTACGGGAGGCAGCAGTAGGGAATCTTGCGCAATGGACGAAAGTCTGACGCAGCAACGCCGCGTGTGGGATGAAGCTCCTTGGAGCGTAAACCACTGTCAGGAGGGACGAACGATTTTGGCTTTAATATGGCCATGATTTGACGGTACCTCCAGAGGAAGCTCCGGCTAACTCCGTGCCAGCAGCCGCGGTAATACGGGGGGAGC
>CBEUCH010000030.1:0-12392 GCA_965541585.1 uncultured bacterium
CTTCATGCTACTTTTCTCCGTGGTTTCTTGGTTGTATAAGTAATCTTGAGCGATTCTTAATAATAGTCCTCCCTTATGGATTGTTAAAAGCCTACATTTTTTTTCAAACTATAATATTCTGCTAAAACAAATTCAATGGAACCATACCAAAAGAATAACGCCCCATTGGCTAATTTTTCCAAGTACTTCCTATCCGTTGCAATATAATGATTTTCAATTCACTGTCAAGGCTATTATTCATTCAACAGATCATTTTCCCGAATCAGCGATTTTGCAGATTTTTGTGTAATATGGAGTATATTACCCATTGTTATTAGTCGAGACCGGGGGATTCGATTAGTCTTTCGTATTCGGCCATCGCAAATCTATCAGTCATCCCGGCAACATAATCGGCGACCACTTGATGCGCAGGTTCTTGTTTCAGCAGGGCCTCCACATGCGGCGGGAGGGTTTGCGGGTTATTTATATAGGCATTGAAAATCTCAGCGATTATCTTTCTGGCTTTTTCAGCCATTCGTGCCATTTTATCATGCCGGTACATATTATCCTGAAGAAATCCTTCAAGCTGGTGGCTTTCCTTTTCCACAGAAGCTGAAAATTTTAACAAGGGCCTGGAGTTACTGCGAATATCGTCTACGTTCCGGGGATCGATTTCCGCAATATTCGATCGGGACTGATCCACCAAGTCTGTCACCAAATCGTTAATCAGTGCGCGCACAATAATATGACGTCGCATTCTGGCGTCGGCGTCCGGATAATCTTTCCTGACACGGTCTAAATGACGCTTCCAGATCGATACATCCTCGAGTTGTTCCTCCCAGATGATACCGGAGGCCAGGCCGTCGTCGACGTCGTGGCAGTCATAAGCGATCTCATCCGCTAGATTAACCACCTGGCATTCCAGTGAAGGGCCACCATCGTCTTTCAGATCCGATTGTTTCTCCGGATTGTCATAAGAGGAATGATGTTTGAATATTCCTTCGCGAAGTTCATAGGTTAGGTTTAAACCCGGGAAATCGTGGTATCTTTTTTCAATGACCTCCACGACTCTGATACATTGACGGTTATGCTCGAATCCTCCGGTTTCCAGGAGGAGTTCATTAAGGGCTTCCTCCCCGGAATGTCCGAACGGCGTATGTCCCAGGTCGTGCGCCAGAGATATAGCCTCGGTCAGATCTTCGTTTAAGCGTAGCGCCCGGGCAATCGAGCGAGCGATGATGGCTACCTCAAGACTATGCGTTAACCGCGTGCGATAATGGTCTCCCTCGTGATTTACAAATACCTGGGTTTTATATTCCAGTCTTCTGAATGCCGTGGAATGTACGATTCGGTCCCGGTCGCGCTGAAATTCAGTTCTGTAAGGATGTTTCGGTTCTGAGTACCTGCGGCCTCTCGATTCCCCGGATTTTATGGCGTAGTGGGCAAGTATCTGCCTCTCTCTTCTTTCTAATTCTTCCCTTAACATTACCGCTCAGCTCCCGAATGCAACCCCTATTACGATGGTATCGTTAAGCCTGCTCACCGAATTGTATGACACAACCAATGTAATCGCTTTATAAGATAAATCAAGCCGTCCGAAGAAAACATTAGGACGATTCAGAAGACCTATCTGAATATCGATGGCATCCGAGATATCGATATATTGACCGAAAAGCCATCTGTTTCTATTGCTCTGAACCCTCTTCACGCTCGCGAATAGCTGGATGCCATTATTGAAAATACGGGATATGCAAGCCCAGGGTTTTGTACCTTTGCCGCCGAAAGTTTCATAATCACTCTTGAGATTAATACCGGATAAACCCATAATACCAGTGAACCCCTGATATTTATATGAAAACCTGATACTCAGATCTGCTGAAGAATAATCCCCTGCCTGACCGAAGTCCTCCGTTTGAAGATTTCCGCTGGCGGCGGAGGAAATAGATTCGGTTATCCTGATCGCAGAGCCGAACGAATATGTATATCTTTTGTAATAGCCGTCCAGCCCGTAGGACCCAAATTGGCCGAACAGGCCTGCCCGGCCAATTCCATACCTGACGATGGCATAATTCCAGTCTAACGAGCTGATTCCGTAAGGTTTCGCATGCAGGAATGTCGCCTCCGGGCCTCTTCGACAAAGCCTGGATGGTTCCAGATTGATGACCCTCGACGAATCCCCGGGAATATCGAATTGCCATAATATCATCTCGTCGAATCCTGAAGCCAGCAGGTTTGTAGAGTTCATCAAAGCGATTATAAACGCAATATATCTCATGGCGCCAGGACCACAGGTATGAATTTGCTACCGGTTTTTTGACCTGTCAGAAAAAATCCGATGATATACAGACCCGGAGACAACCGTTCGCCGTTGTGGTCACGACCGTCCCACTCAAAACTGCTAACTGCGGCATCGGACTCGTAACGAAGATTTCTTATTTTCATAGCAGAGTCATCGAAAACATCAACCGTGATCTCAGTGCCTGCAGGAATGATGATATCAATTGCAAAATTATCATCAAATCCGTCTCCGTCGGGAGTAATCAAGCGTGGTATAACGGAAATGCTGAGAACGCCTGCACCGCCTGCAGGGATGGATGAATTGGCTTGACCCGGTGTGGAACCATCGGGATCGTAACAATCATGCCAACCGGAAAGATCATCGAAAAGATCATCTCTTTCAACAGAGCGGCCATCATCAGAAGGGGAATCCCAGGAAAAATAATCGAGTAGATTACCTGAGGTGTCAGTCAGCGCGATTGATCCCTGGTTATTATTGAGGCCCATTCTAACATCGAAAGCAGGATAATTTTCGAATTCAGAATCGCCCCATATGCCTGAGGAATCACCCCAATGTCCCTCAAAGGAATCGGAGCCATCCTCGGGCAATAGCTGACGGGCGAGTATTGCATAGGCACCGGCCTCCAGATACGAATAAGCCGGCAGGCGAGTCGTATCGGAGCCGGCAATCAACAGGAAATCGTGGAGATCCACAAGCGCATCCTGCCGGTTATAAACCTCCACCCATTCGAGCCTGACCCTTCCCGACGGTTCGTTGGATAGGATTTCAGAGATTACAACCTGCCCGTAGGTATTTGCGCTCAACGAGAAGAATATGACAAGAGTCTTTACCATAAGCTTTCAACGACCAGGTACAACGGCCCCAGATCGCCTCTGTAGGAGTCATCCCATCTATAAGTAGCTTTTATGGAAAGAAACTTATCTATTCGCGTTCTTTCCTCGATAAAATAATCGAAATCTCCCGACAGGTTTCGTCGTGCTCTGCCGCTTATGGAAAAGCGAGACGTAACAGGCATCGAGACGTACAGGAAATACTTCGATTTATCTTTTTCGATTCGTTCCTGCTCCACCCACAAAGACATCAAAATTCCATATTCGATATGTTTCTGCAGGCTGGCGCCGAGTTCGACCAGGATGCGCTCGTTTTGTCTGTTATGTCGATCGGCATATCGAGCGATTGCCACCAGATCCGGTATTATCACAGGGCGGCGGGCCTGGATAGAATTCTCGATGGCGATTGTCTGGTTGGGCGATTTCTTCCATATCTCGGTGGCGCCCGTAAACTCGATGCGTTCGACCGTGAAGCGTCTCTTAAGGAAAAGTCCGGTTTCACCTTTCTGGGGCTGCCTGAAAGACAGCTCGAATCGATCATCGCCGAAAGATTCGTAATCCGGGTGGGCAAATCCCGACGACTGCAAATTGATAAAAGAATCATCATAATGCCAGAATCTGATATCATATCCGTATCTAAGGGCTTGAGCGCAAAAGCCTATCCCCGACTCTCCATAACCGAACTCCGATATCAGTTTCCTGTCATCGCCTTGAATGAAAACGGATCCGGTTCCCAATGTCCTCGAAATATCATCAGATGATAATACCGTACCGGCGGCCGTCAAACCAACCGTAAAATCGCTAATTCCAATCGAAACGGAAGTGCCCACAAAACTCTTCTTAACATCATTATATTTCTTGATAGAATATATCAGGTTGAAATTATTTTTATAGGATACAATCAGACCATTGTAATAGCTGTTATCCGGGAATAAGAACCCCTCCCCACGCCCCCGATCGGATTCATAAGATATCGGCCTGTAATCAAACCTTCCGATTCCCAGGCCGCAGCCTATACGGCTTGTGAAATTACCCAGCTTAATCCTGTAATCTCCGTGGGCAAAATTGATCGATCTGCGTTCAGTATTCCAGACTCCATCCTCCTCTCGTCCCTTGAAGGCAATATCCATATCCCCGGTTGATCTTGTCAGCAGGAGGTATCCCTTATTCTTGCCTTCAAATATCTTTCTACCGAATCTCACCCGCGCGGGCAATGCGAAGGATTTTGATGTCGCCGTTTCAGCTTTTAGAAATGATCGAGCATAGCTCTCAGAATAGATCGGGTTACTGACCGTCTCTGTCGGAGGGGCTCCCATCGAGGAAACGATATATTCGACCGTATCGGATATCACTGCTCCTTCAGCCAGCTCCCTGTAAAGTTGATAGCTGTTATAATCGAAATATCCAGCCCGAAAGAAAGATTCCCAATCCGATTCCGTCTGAATCTTATCGAACCACTGAGCAGTTGCCTGCGGCCCGATCAGTGTAAGAATAATAAAGGTTTTTGAGATTAAAAAAAGTCGTCTCACCTCAAACCGTATTTATCCAGTTTGCGGTAACTCGGACCGCCTTCTTTCTGTTGCCGCCGGCCTCGTTAAGTACTCTTAAAGCCCTCGGAAAATCAATTCAAAAGAGGGGCTACCGAGGTTGCAGCCTCTTTGTTTATTTCTATGGGTGATCCTCTATGCGGCCTTGCTGATTACCGCCTTCCTTCTCCTCACAATCGCAACCGTCCCGATGGCCAACAGTAGCAGCGCCATAATGATCATCCCCCATTCGGAGAGGGTGGGGATGTCTTGATGAGGATCGCAAACATCTCCGATACCATCACCGTTGGAATCGGCTTGATCTTCGTTATCAACATATGGACAATTGTCGCAGGCATCGCCATGGCTGTCATTATCCGAGTTCGTTTGATCAGGATTGTAAACATACGGACAGTTGTCTTCATCGAAGGGAATGCCATCCTCATCAATATCATAGATATCGCCTCCAAAAGCGCCCATATCGCTTCTTTCCTCACCTAAGCCCCAATCGCAATCGAGAATGTTATCCAGTATCGTAGGATCACCCGCATCGACACATGGGGAATCATATGGATTTCCGCAGGTAGTGGACATCAGATGGAAATCGCCGTTTTCGAGATCACGGAAGAGGGGGTCAATATCTATATTCCCCTCGCCTTCCCAGCCCCCTCGAATATCGCTATATATAATTGCACTTGAAGATAATCCGTCAACATAAATCTCACGATTACCTTGCGCGTCGTTATACCAGATAATGGAATTAGCCATTATCAAGCTGGAATACCACCTACAATATATTCCGCCGCCAATGTCGTTGGCCTTATTTTTGGCGATGGTATTGTTCTCGATCGTAGGATTGGATTGACTAAAATAAACTCCGCCGCCGTAGTCCGCTGTGTTTCTCACAATCGTATTATTCTTTATTGTTGGAGTCGAATTATTAAGGCAGCATAATCCACCCCCATCGTGGGCTGAATTTTCAGCGATGAGATTATTAATGATCAACATACCACCGCTAAGAATACCACCGCCACGGTTGACGGCTGAATTCCCTATAACGATGTTGTTCATAATTGTGCCGTAAGCCGAAATCCCGCCGCCATCAAAGGCCGAATTTCCTATAATCATATTGTCCTTTATTGTTGCATTGCCGTATGTTCCGAATATTCCGCCGCCCATAAAGTCGGCTGAATTGTAGGAGATCATATTGTTGATAATAAGACCGTTGCCATAAATCCCGCCGCCCATTCCGCCTTCATCTGGCGACAAGGCTGAATTTCCGCTGATAGTATTGCCTGTGATTGTGCCATTGCCATAGATTCCACCACCCCGCCCCGAGGCTGAATTTCCGCTGATTCTATTATTGGTAATTGTAGGATAGGGATAATTTACACAATAAATTCCTCCCCCGTAATAGGCTACGTTTTCGTTGATAGTGTTATCGATGATCATTGCGTTTGAGTTAGAGCAATAGATTCCGCCACCCACCCCAATCCCATCAGATCTTGCCTCGTTTTCACGTATGACGTTATTGCTTATCAAAGGATCCGAACTATCGCAATAAATCCCGCCGCCCTCGTCATCGTTATATCCACTCCGTATAGTAAAGCCAGTAATAACGGCGGTGCTGTCTTCGCCACTTTCAAACGTGACAACAGAGCCCGAAGAGTTGCCGTCAATGACTGTTGTCGAGACATATAAGATATCTCCTGTGGTAAGAAATAGCGAGCCGACTGTTATATTATGAGCGTCGAAATTAATATTCTCCACATATATCCCGGGGTGCACAAGCACCGTGTCGCCATCTATCGAAGCGTCTATACCTTGCTGGATAGTGGAATAATCATCGGGGATGTTGATGATGGTAGCTGAAACGGGCGAACGGGTAAAAACGACCAACGCAACAGCAAAAATGTATACTTTTTTCACACAGTCCTCCCGCTCAATGGAGTCAATAATAATAATAGGACATTCTCAGGGTTTGTCAAGAGATTTCTGTTTTAGAGCTTCGCAGGGGAAAGAAATCGGGTCGTGCTCAAATATAGTGGCCTGGAGCCATGATTGCAAGGCTTTTTCGGGTGAAATAGGTTAGGCTACGCTCATTCTGAAGAGGGCATTATGGTGTTTTTTTCGAATATCATTAAAAAAGAGATCGAAAAAAGTCTTCTCACCTCAAACCGTATTTATCCAGTTTGCGATATAATGTTCTCTCGCCTATCCCCAGGATACGAGCCGCCTTCTTTCTATTGCCATTGGCTTCATCAAGCGCCCTAATCATAAGTTCTTTCTCCGCAGCTTCCATCTTGACGGGGCCGGATCTAAAACCCGCAGATTCTGCGAAGCCACCATTCGTAACCCTTACTCTCTCCATCTCCCTTTCAATCAGCCGCCGCAGGGAACTGACTTCGCCGGTAAGGGCCATTATTGCCTGCAACATAATTTGATGCTCTGCGGCTTCGGAGGTCCTCCCCGTTACTACCGGAAGCAACTCGGAACTGGGGCGTCTCTCCCGGACATATTGTTCGAAATCCGACGTCCTTATCCGACCTGACGCGCTGGTGACCGAAAATGAATCGATGACATTCTTCAACTCTCGCACATTGCCGGGCCATTCGTAGCGATAGAATAAACGCAGCGCCCCGGGTTCAATCGAGAGATTATCGGTTTTCAGTTCTTTTTTCCTCCGTGCCAGAAAATGAAATGCCAGAGGAGAGACGTCCGGTTTCCTGAGGCTCAGAGCGGGTAAATCTATTGTAACAACGCTTAAACGGTAATAGAGGTCATCGCGGAAACGGCCGGAGGCAACTTCATCCTGCAGGACCTTATTTGTGGCCGCCAGCAGCCTAAAATCGGCGTTTATCTGAACGTTACCCCCGACCCGGGTGAAACTGCGCTGTTCGAGAACCCTCAAGAGTTTGGCTTGAATCTCAAGCGGTATATCGCCGATCTCATCTAAGAATATTATGCCGTCCGAGGCCTGTTCAAAAGCCCCGATTCTTCTGGAAGTCGCTCCCGTAAAAGCCCCTCTCTCATGGCCGAATAATTCGGATTCGATGATTCCGGGAGCCAGGGCGGCGACATTTACCGCTATAAACGGGTTACCGGATTGTCCCGATCCCGAATGGATGGCCCTGGCGATGATTTCCTTGCCTGTTCCCGACGGCCCCGTAATGAGAACATTGACATCGGATGATGCCACTTTCTTTACGGTTCCGGCGGCCTTGATAAGCTCGGCCGAACGGCCTATTATCCCGCACGATCCGAGGAGCTTCCTATCTCGAACGATCTTCTCAAAAGCCTCCACCACATCCACAGCTTCAACCGGCCAGAATAATTCTTTATCGCAGCTTAAATCCTCGGTAATTCCGATTGCAGGCATTATAACCACTGCTATAATCGATGGTTTCTCAACATAGGCACGTTCTATAAGCTTCAACGGTCTCATCCCGGAACGCAGATCGAAAATTATCCCGTCCGGTTCAGTCTCGTTCAAGACCGAGGCCAGCCTGATTTCATCGGTAAAACTTTGAGCTTCCCGTCCGGGAAGAGATTTCAGCAATTGGTCCGAAAATGACAGGTCATGCGAAAACAGATAAATCATCTCCGCCGTTTCCTCCTACCAACGGATTTTTTCCTGGGCTTTTCCTCATTCTGCACTAGAGAAAAGTCTGCTCTCCTTTCGTCGAGATCAACCCTGGCAACTATTATCCTGACCTTATCACCGAGTTTGAATACCTGTTTGCTCCTTCTGCCGACAGCCCTGTGCTTACCTTCTTCAAGCATAAAATAATCATTCTCCAGGGAGCTGAAAGGCACGAAGCCCTCCACCATGCTGCCCTGCAGCTCGACGAAGAATCCTGACTTCATAACCCCGGATATTATGCCGTCGTAAACCCCGCCGACCCTTTCACTCAAGTATTCAAGTTTTTTTATCTTTACAGATTCACGTTCCGCTTCGGCTGCAGCGATCTCCGTGGCGGTGCAATGGGCGCCGATTCTCTTTAACGACGATTTTATTTCCGTTGTCAGCGGCGGTGTGAGTTTTTTATTCAGCATGAGCTTCAATATTCGATGTATCAGCAGGTCCGGGTATCGACGGATCGGAGATGTAAAATGTGTGTAGCTCTCGAACGCCAGCCCGAAATGGCCTATGTTCTCCGGTTGATATGCCGCTTTGGCCAGGGACCTCAATAGAATTCCCTCGATAAACTGTTCTTCCGGTTTCCCCTGCACCGCTTCTAATATTCTCTGCAGTTTCTTCGGCGTTACTTCCCCTCTGAAGCTGAATTTATATCCCATTTCATGCAATAGCTCTACAAAGTTCTCGATCTTTTGTTTATCGGGTTTAGCATGCGCACGAAACAGAATCGGGGCGCCGGCAGCCTCCAGGAATTTAGCCGCATATTTGTTGGCCAGAAGCATGAATTCTTCGACGATCTGATGCGAGGGCGTCCTGGCCCTGGTGAATATATCCAGAACTCTGCCCTCGGGATCAAGTAGCACGTGGGGCTCCGGAAGGTCAAAATCGAGGCTGCCTTTTTTTATTCTTTCGGATCTCAAAGCCATTGAAATTTCAAGCATCTGCTTTAGCGCTTCGCCTGCTTTACGATCAATATTTTTACTCTCGCGGCCGTCGAGATAATCCTGAACGTCCTCATAGGTCAGAGAAGCCGCGCTCTTTATAACGCTTTCGGTAAATTCCCACCTATAAACCCTGCCGCTCTCATCGATCTCTGCCAGAAATGACACCGTTAGACGATCCTTATCCTGGTGCAGGCTGCAGATATTGCCGGAGAGTTTTTCCGGCAACATCGGTATAACGCGGTCCACGAGGTAAACCGAATTCCCGCGCAGCAAGGCCTCCGAATCGAGTACTCGACCCGAACGAACGTAATGAGAAACATCCGCTATATGAATCCCCAGTCTGAATCTGCCGCCCGTGAGGTTTTCTAAACTGATGGCATCGTCATGATCCTTGGCGTCCGCGGGATCAATCGTGAAAGTCAAGACATTCCGCAGATCGAGCCGCCGGGAAATTTCAGCTTTCGGTATGGCCGATCTGATGGCGGCCAGTTCTTTTGTTATGCGCGGATCGAATTCTCGCGGCAATCCGTGAGAGACAATCAAAGAATCAATGTCGACGCCGGGCGAACCGGCCATTCCCAGTATTTCCTCCACCTGCCCGCGCGGCGGCAGGAAAACCGCTTCCCAGGGATGAAGCCTGACAGTCACAACCATATCGTTTTTGACCGCCAGCCTTCTCGGATTTTCGATATCGATCTCGGCCTTTATTCTCGGGTCTTCGGGGATCAGTGACATACCGAGTCTTTTTATGCTCAACCGTCCTACCACTCGCCCCTTTTCGCGGCCGATCACCCCCATGATCTTGCCTTCGCGAGCCCTTCCCCCACGGGCAGGTTTGAGAATAATCTTTACCTGCTCACCGTGTATGGCGCCGCCCAGATCGCGTGAGGATATATATATGTCGCCTTTATCATCGTCAGACAGAACAAATCCATGGCCGGCCCTGCTCACGAAAAGCTTGCCGGTTATGAAATCCTCTTTTGGGGGTAATACAATGCGGCCGCCACGAATCTTGCCCAGCTTGCCTTCGGCTACAGCTTCTCTTACCATTCTGCGAAAGGTTCTGTATTCGTTTTGGTCAATCCCCATTTTCCGAGATAATTCCCGTGTCTTGATTGGCCGGGATAGCTTCCTGACCGAGTCTATGATACCCTCGATTGTTGTCTCTGCCACGGCGGGAATTATAAGATACGCGCAAAGATAATTCAAGCCAAAACTGCCATTTTGGCAGGAGCTATTTTCTGAGCCAAAATAGATATGTATGATGTGTTGGAATAAATTCTCCAATTGACCACAGGGGAATATAATAAAAGGAATTAACTTGACAAAAACATCTATATTTGCTTAGATAAAGTGGATTACGTCTACAAAAGCTGGCATCTGGTTGCGAAGCGAGAATAATCTATAAGTTTTAACCTTAACTGAGGAGTGATCATGTTATCACGAGCGAGATTGGTATTGGGGCTGGCAACATTGGTTGCCGTAGGCGCATTAATAATTCTAAGCGATTGTGCTTCCGGCTCCCTGAGTGGCGGTGGTTGGGTTGATGATGGTACGGTTGTCAGGTTAGAGACGCAAACTGATTTTGTTGGCATAGGTACGACGACGCCAACTGAGAAACTTGACGTGGTCGGAAACGCTCATGTAACGGGAGATCTGACCGTAGATGGTAGTATCAATCCGTCTCCCTTAAATGTATATGATAGCGGGTGGTTTCCTGTAAGTCGCAATTCTTCACACACTTATCCTCATGATCTCGGAACTGTAAAGATGCTGATTACTGTCTTTGGCGCGACCGATATGAATGGCGCCAATATGTCAACGTTAGCAACACCAGAAGGTAATGATGGCCAAAATAAAACGGCTACTGTTGGACAGATAACTGCGACTCATTTTACATTGCGAGTAGGAATTCATCAATTAGCGCATATTTGGGACGGCAGTAAGTGGGTAAACGCGACTCATGCAAGAATAATTGCTCTAGCACTCGAATAGAAACAGCTTAGCTCAAAATCAGGAGCATCATACAACAAAACAAAATCACAGTTCAATATTCTCAGAGATACGACTGAAGATGTTGAGAATATTATTTTGGGCGATTTCACTGACACTATAAACCTTTGCTAAAAACTACTCCATCGACTGGTATGTCATCGCCTCCTGCTGCGGGCATGAGACACCGGCGAACTATGGGGCCGACGTCACTAAGATTATTGCGTAGCCATCAGAAGCAATTAACTTGACAAAAACATCTATATTTGCTAATGTTAATTAGTCAATGTCTTCATATAGCCGTGAGGTGGCTGTTGTGCGAGAATAAAAACTCATACGTATGGTTAAAGTATTAAATAAAAAGGAGCGCTTATGTTATTGCAGGTAAGATGCTTAGCCGGCGATAACCGGCCGCTGGTGATGCCGATCCTGAAATCCAAGATCAAGATTGGCAAGGTAGGGACGACTGAATAAAGCTAAGGTCATAATTTCAAAATAGGAAGAGGGGCTGTATTGCGATGACCCCTTTTTCGTTTCCACTAACAGGTAGTTAGTGGCAATGGCCTCGTTCTCTAAAATAGACTCCTGTAAACCACAATTGACAGAATTTACCAACCTATAATGGTTTTGATTATGTTCTTTTGAGAAATCTCTTGACATCTAAATCATGGGTCTCCATTTTAACGATGCTTAATTAGTGTGCAACTTGCGCGGCAACGGCGGTAAAAACAAAAATTAATATTAGTATTACCAACCGAAACAGGGGAGGTTTCAATGAAACGGAATGGTTTAGGGTTGTTTCTTTTCGGCGCGTCGGTATCCATGTTTATTTTTGGTGGATTCTTTAATCCGGTCATTTGCGGTGAGGACGGGCCGATTGAACCACCGGATATAGCATACTATGATTACGACCCATTCAGGAACGGTGATGTAAATTCCGACGGTTGGGTTAACGGAGCGGATATAATCGCTTTTCAGCAAGCCTTTTTTGGTATTCGCAGCATCTGTGAATCCGGTGCGGATATGAACGGCAATGAAGTTCTTTACGAACTCATGGATCTCGTGTTTCTTATTAATTGGGTCTGTAACGAAGCAGAAGGTTCCAACCTGGCAGACGAGTGCAGCGAAGCCATAATAGAGGCACCGCCCGGTGGAGCAATTGAGATTACTGAATGCTGGGGG
>CBEUCH010000031.1:0-12359 GCA_965541585.1 uncultured bacterium
CGTCGCTGATAGCCAGCGTTGAGAATGGCCTCCGGGCGATTAGGGCCGACGAGGTCTGGGCCATGGGTTATACCGGCGCCGGACGGCTCGTCAGCCATCTCGATACAGGCGTCGACGGTAATCACCCGGCGTTGAGCAATCGCTGGAGAGGTCTCGATTCCCGTTATGCCGACAATCCCGAATGGGCCTGGTTCGATCCCGTAACTAATACCCAGTTTCCGTTTGATGCCGGTTCGCACGGAACTCATACCATGGGGACCATTTGTGGTCTTGGTGAGGGCACCGGCGATACCATTGGCGTCGCTTTCGGTGCAGAGTGGATCTCCGCCGGTGTGATAGATAGAGTCTCGATTCCTCGCACAGTTGCAGATGCAATACTATCGTTTGAATGGATTGCAGATCCTGACGATGATCCCTCAACTGTCTGGGACGTTCCTGATTGCAACTCCAACTCCTGGGGTGTGGGGACCTTCCATGGCTACGAACATTGCGATCCGATATTCTGGGATGTTCTCGACGGTTGCGAGGCCGCCGGCGTATTCGTGGTCTTTGCAGCAGGTAATGAGGGACCCGGAGCGCGCACTTTAAGGAATCCTGCTACCAGGGCGTCAACCGATCTTCAAAGTTTTGCAATCGGTGCCCTCAATGGCAACGATCCTAACCTGCCGATTGCAGGTTTCTCGTCTCGCGGGCCAACGGAGTGCACGCCCGACGAAACCGATACCATCAAGCCTGAGGTTTCGGCTCCCGGCGTAAATGTCAGAAGCTCCGTTCCCGGCGGCGGCTACGCCGGCGGCTGGAGCGGGACTTCCATGGCCTGCCCGCACGTGGCCGGCGTTGTAGCGCTCATGAGAGAAGCCAATCCCAATCTTAGTACCGATCAGATAGGCGAGATCATGCTGGAAACGGCTGCGGATCTCGGCCAGGAAGGCGAGGATAACGCTTACGGCATGGGTATCGTCGATGCCTACGAAGCCGTGACCATGGCCTTAGCCTATCTCGAGGGCTGGGGAACGTTGGCTGGCTATATTACTGACCAGGCCTCCGGAGATCCTATCCAGGGCGCTACTGTCAGCGTGATCGATCGTCCCTGGAGCGCCACCTCCAATGGCATCGGTTATTACAGGGTTTTCATGCCTGCAGACACCCTCTGGGATATCAGGGTTGATAATTCACCGACCCACCTGCCTGTATTCGACCAGCAGATGGTTGCGGAAAGCGAAACTCTGTGGGTCGATTACGCACTTGAGGGTAAAGTTACCGTCACTCTCATGGCATCATTCGCCAACCCGGAGGATGCTTCATATCGAGCCTTCTATCTCAAGGGTAGCTGGGACAACGATGGCTTCTATGATGCCGGCTGGTCCGGTGATTACATTGCCGTCTATGACGATGGCGTGGCGCCGGATGAAACTGCTGAAGACGGTGTTTATACCGGTACCGTCATGCTCGCCCGCGATCAGGCTAATACCTATAGCTGGGCAATATACAGTGAGACTTACGGCGACGAAGATGCCCGTCTCGATGACGGTGCCGATTTCGATATTCCCGATCTGAACCCGCCGGATGTGGCCACGTTGGTCGTCGATCCGTCCGGTTCCGATAACAACTGGGTCATCTCGGTGGAAGGCGATAACGGCCTCTCGCTCGATCTGGTGCAGGGCATCGATAACACCCCCACCAAATGGGGAGCGGCTGTGGCGCTGGATGAAGGAATCACCTATACATTCCGGTTCCATGTCATGCATTCCGACGTTGCCAGCTACGGCTCCGGCGGGATAGGCGGCGCTGATCTGTCATATACGCCGACGGTAGACGGTTCCTACGATTTCATATTCAATGACGCGGACGACAGCTACATAGTGCAGTTGACCGGCACGGAGGGTCCGCCTACATATCTTTCAGCTCAGTCCGGACTTGATGGACATATACCGGTTGGCTGGTTGCCTCCCGGCACCGTTGAATCACAGGAGATGGCATACGATGACGGCCAGTTGGAGAATGGCTACTACTACTTCGCCTATGAAAATCTGATGGCTACTATGTTCGTTCCTGAGAGCCATCCCGTTACGATTGACTCGGTCAAGGTTCACGTCCTGACCGAGGGCGATCCGTTCTGGCCATGGCCGGACGGTACCCACGATCCCGTAGGCGTCTCGATTTTCCTGGATAACGGTTCAGGTTCCCCTGAAAACGATCCTGTTTTCTACGAAGAAGTCGTCTGCACTCCCGGAGAATGGATCAGGGTCGATGTTGATGAAATATTGGTGGCTCAGGGTAACTTCTGGGTTGCCATGAACAATCTGGAGGGAGGCGGCGAGGATGGTATGGGCCTGGATGCCAATACCGATTATCCCGCCAACAAATGGGCTCGCGAAGACGGCGTTTGGGGTATGCAAAATCTATATAACGGCGACCACATGATTCGAGCCATGGTCTTCGGTGGTGGAAGATTGGCCTGGATGGGTTACGATTCTTCACCCGCTGGGGAAGTTGCGGGCAATACCCCTGTGTTTACAAACCCTGAGGGGACAGCAGGTCTCTCTAGTCCAATCGGAGTCAAAGCCGCCACTGATATGCGGCAGCCGATCGAGCTGATGGCCTACCATCCAAACGTCTCGCCCACGCATCCGCCGGTGGGATTGGATATTCAGGTTCTGGCGGGGTACAACTTATATCGCGATACCTCTCCCGCACCTTACGATCGGAGTTTGCAAATAAACGCTGAGCTAATCACCGAAACCAGCTATGATGATTGGGGCGACGATCCTTACGGCCCAATCGTCAATGGCATAACCTATTACTACCAGGGGTCGGCCGTTTACGATATAGGCGGCGGCGAGTTTGTCGAGGTTGGGCCGTCAAATGAAGCAACAGGAATGGCCGAGAATCATCCTCCGGCCAATCCCCAAAATCTCGTTGGTTCTTCGCTCGCCGATACCGTGTATCTATCATGGGATACCAACACAGATTACGATATAGCTCAATACAGAATCTTCAGACGGGATTACGGCGAACAGGAATACAACCTGGTCGGAACTGTGGATCATCCGACGACGGACTACAGTGAGATTATCACGCTCGACGGGATCTACAGGTACAGAGTAGCCGCCGTGGATGCCGAAGATATGCAATCTTCAGGTTATTCTAACCATGTCGATGTTGCTATTGGAGCCATTCCACCGCGGCAATTAACCGCCACCACCGATCTGGAGTTCCAGATCAGGTGTGATTGGCGGCATCCGGGAGGACGGCCTCTGGTACCGAACATGACCGTGCTTGTCATAGCGGCCGACGACGCCAACATGTTCATGAGTGAGCTTGCCGGATTTGAAGACGTTGAGCAGGCCGATTATTTCGATGCCAGAAACGGCACGCCCTCCCTTGAACAGCTATCCGACTATAACATAGTTGTCGTCTGGTCGAATTATCAGTTCAGCGATCCAGTGGGCATGGGGAATGTCCTGGCCGATTATGTCGATGAAGGCGGCGGTGTTGTTATGCAGCAGTTCTCCTTCGGCGCCGGATGGAATATACAGGGCCGTCTCATGGATGAATATTCGCCCTTCAATGCGGGGCCAATTCAATACACGAACCATGACATTGGCGATTACGATGCTTCTCACCCGATCATGGATGACGTCGGTCCCATAAATGGATTCTATATGTCCAGCGTCTCCATTGTAAATGATGGCGAGTGGGTGGCGTCCTGGGCTGACGGAACTCCGTTTGTCGCTTACAATCCGGAAGTTAATGTGGTTGGGGTCAACGGATACATCGGCGATGCCCGCCAGTTCACAGGCGATATGATCGTTCTGGTGCATAACGCCATGAACTATGCTCTCGGCGGCGCCGAAATAATACCGGACAACTACAGGCTATATAAGAGTGACGATCCCTCGGGACCGTTCAACGTTCTGGTCGAGTTGCCGGGGGATGTCAGGACCTATCTGGATACGCCCCTTCCCAATGACTTCGATTACTACTACTTCGTAACGGCGCTATATGCGGGGCCGGAGGAATCAGATCCCTCTAATGTTGCTAATGGCCGCGGTATGAACTACCCGCCGAACCCACCGGAAGATCTGGCGGCGGTGGTGGACAACCGCGACATAAACTTGACCTGGACTTTCGATGACTTCATTGGTGATTTTGATCACTTTAACATCTACAAGAAAATTGTGCCGGGTGGGGATTTCGAGCTCGACGGGTCATCGTTCGAGACCAGTTACGTAATAACGATTCCGGACGGCGAAGACGGTACCTACGCCGTCGTGGTAACGGCTGTCGACGATGGCGATCCAGAGTTGGAGTCCGATTACTCCAATCAGGCTTTCGCCCCCGTCGGTAATCTGCCTCCTATCAATCTGAGGGCGACTTCCGATCAGGACGAGGTCGTTCCGCTTGATTGGAGTGAGCCCGGCTTAAGGCCCACCACGACCATCATATATGATGATGGAGTACTGGCTAACGGGTATTACTACTTTGCATACGAAAACATAATGGCCAATCGATTCGTTGGCTCATCGCCGGTGGAGGTTGAAACTCTCTGGGTGCACGTGCTTACCGAGGGTGACGAGTACTGGCCGTGGCCGGACGGCAATCACGATCCAGTGGGTATCTCCTTATGGGATGACAACGGCTCCGGCATGCCCGGCGACCAGGTCTATTACACCGAGGTCGTATGCGTGCAGGGCGAGTGGATAATTGTCCCGATCGAAGGCGGCATTTCTCTCGACGGCCCTAACTTCTGGATCGGATTACAAAATCTCGAAGGCGGTGGCGAGGATGGAATGGGCATCGATTCCTTTACCGACTTCCCGGAACATAAATGGGCCCTGGAATCAGGCGTCTGGGGGATGCAGGATCTCTACACCGGCGATCATATGATCCGGGCCACCATCATAGATAGTGGTCGACGGCTGCTGCTCAGTGAAAATGCGCCAACCGTGAAGCTTGCATTGCAGGCGGAAACCGGTGAGATTGCCGGTTCCGCAGTTCTACCGCAAGTAGCGTTGGGAGCCGCGGATGTCAAGAGCGATGCAGTTCCGTTATCGGTCTCCGGGGCAAAGACAGCGTCACTGGCGCTTTTCTCCGGGGACGGCATTTCTGAGACGCTCGATATCCTCACATTGTTGGGCTATAACGTGTATCGCTCGGAAACGGCCGGCGTTCCCACTGATCCGGAACATCTGGTGAATGATGATTATGTCACCGATTCTGCTTATGATGATACCACGGTGGTCAACGGCACGACCTACTACTACGTGGTAACGGCCGTATACGACAATGAAGGTGAGATTGAAGAATCGCCGCCTTCCAACGAGGTTGACGCCACTCCGCTTATGGGTGCCATGATGGTTCTCGATCCGACTTCGTTCACGGTTTCAGGGGCCCCTGGCGAGATCGTCACAGAGAACCTCAATATTGCTAATCCCGGCGGTCTCGATCTTAGCTTTAGCATAGTGGCTGAAACTGATGACCGCAGGCGTTCGAATCCTGGTGGAGACATCCCCGATTGGACTTTCGAAGCCAGATTCGCCAGTTACTCCGGTGAATTCGATAAATCCGAGGACTCGGACGAGGGAACCAATCCACCCGTCATTCTCGATAGAGGAGGTCCGGACGAGTTCGGATACATCTGGGTCGATTCCGATGAACCCGGTGGACCGGCATACCAATGGGCCGACATTGTTGATCGCGGAAATCAGCTCTATATGTCCGATGACGATAACCAGGGACCCTTCCAGCTTGACTTTAATTTCCCATTCTATGGCAATATGTTCAGCAGCTTCAGGGTCTGTTCCAACGGTTGGATCTCGTTTACCAGCACCAATGGGAACTACTTTAATGAGCCGATTCCGGATCCTAATGTAATGGAAAACCTGATAGCGCCCTTCTGGGATGATTTCAATCCATCCGTGGGTGGCGAAGTCTGGGTCTATACAAATCAGGATTCCGCGGTCGTTTCCTGGATAAATGTCCCGCATTATGGTAGCGGTGGACCGTATACCGTGCAGGTGGTTCTAACCTCATCAGGAAGGATATATTTTAATTATCTCGATATCAATTCTCCTGATAATTCAGCCACAATCGGTATCCAGAACGGCAATGGCACCATCGGTCTCCAGGTCGCTTTCGACCAGACGTATGTCCATAACGAACTCACTGTCATGATAACCACCGGCTGGCTCTCCGCTGAACCGAGTGCGGGTATAGTAGGAGCAGGCAGTGATATGGATGTCAATATCCTATTCGACGCCACCATCATGGACGAAGGCACTTACACCGGCCAGTTGATAGTCACGGGTTACGATATCAACCACATGGTCGATGAGATCATCATTCCCTGCATCTTTATCGTCAGTCGGACGGCAGTCGATGGAGAGGAGATCGATCTTCCGACGGAATTCGCTCTCTCGCAGAACTATCCGAATCCGTTCAATCCTGCCACCGAGATCAAATTCGCGCTTCCTGAAAACGCGCATGTGAAGATCGAAATCTTCAATGTGCTCGGGCAGAAGGTGCGGACGCTGGTCGATACCGATATGGATGCCGGATATCAATCCGTAACTTGGAACGGTACTGACGGTAGCGGACAGAGCGTTTCTACCGGAGTGTACCTGTACAGGATGCAGGCCGGAGATAAGATGTTCACCAAGAAGATGTTGATGCTGAAGTAAACCTTAAATCAGAACGCTGATGCAATGCCCCCGCTCTCAGGAGCGGGGGCATTTTTAATGTAGTTAAATTCAGCGATGATATGGGTAACTTGCTGCCATTGCGAACGAGGTTTCAGGCAATACAGATAATCTGAACGATCGTCGAATTTCGATGTGAAAGCCTGCCGAACGCCTCTGCATAGGTTGTGAAGCCTCATGCACAAAAAAAATCAGAAAGGTGGGGAACAACTGTTCTGCTTGATTGTAATTATACTGGAAGCAGGAGGGATGGTGAGGAGGAATATATGGGTCTAAAGAGTTGATTCGCAAGAGGATAGGACGATTCTCCCCATATTCCTGATCTGTTGACAGGCGGTCGGCGAGGGCGACATCCGGCGGGCATGGCATTTGCTGGAATAGGCAGACGAACGTAAGTTTACAAGGAGGCAAGCAGATGAAGTGCTTCTATCAAGGCCGACAGAGAGAGTCAGAGGGTATCACCGGCGGCAACGGTTTCGTGAGCTTTGCCATCCCGGATATAGGAATTACCTTTAGAGCGCAATTCAGCGGCACCAAGGATGAATGCGATTATGCGAGTCTCCTTGCACTTCTGGAGTTTGTGGAGTTAAACCCGCATCTCTTTAAAAACAAGCGGATCGAAGTATTCGGCGATAATTTCAAAATCATCAGCCAGGTCAATCAGAAAATCAGGCCGTCGAAGGAACTCGAGCCATATCTGAATATGGCGGTTGGATATAAGAGTAAAATACCGTTTATTCTGAAGTGGATTCCCGATTCTGAAAATCTGGCGCAGGATGGCATGCCCGCTTAGAGTGTAATTGCTATGATAAAGGCGAAAAAGGGGTCGTGTCTGCTACCGGCCCCCTTTTCTATAAGCTGACATGTTCATTGACAAAATACAAATCCGGCCTTATTTTGATTATGTGCAAGAATTGGAACCGATACCCTCTTGTTATCGGTTTTAGGTAGAAAAAGGAGATTTTGATGCGAAGGTACATTTGGCTTCTCTTTGGTGTGATAATGATTTGGAGCTTATCGTCCATGGCGGCTACGGAAGAGCGCCCGATGCTTCTCAGGGTCGGTCTTCAGGATAGGGGAGTAGTCGATTTTTTGCATAAGGGTGGATTCGATATCGCTTATATATCCAGGGGAGATTTTGCAGAGATCGTCGCTGACGATAACGACTATAATAGACTTCAAGCAGCCGGATTGAATCCGCAGATAATTCACCAGGATCTGGTGGCATTCTATCAATCGCGATTCCCCATTGGCACCGATATGGGGGGATTCCCGACATTATCTGAGGCTCTGGCATTTATGGACTCGCTTCATGAACTGTATCCGGATATTACCACTGCTCGAAGTCCCATCGGCTATTCGATCGAGGATAGAGCGATCTGGATGATGAAGATTTCCGATAATCCGCAGGATGATGAAGACGAACCCGAATTCTTTATAAATGCACTGATCCACGCCCGGGAGCCGATAGGTCTTGAGTCGTCATTGAGGTTTATGGCGCACCTTTGCGAAAACTATGGTACCGATCCCGAAATTACCGAACTCGTCGACAACCGCGAATTTTATTTTGTGCCGGTTATCAACCCCGATGGTTACGAATATAACCGGCAGACCAATCCCAATGGCGGCGGCATGTGGCGAAAAAACAGAAATGCCACCGGCTATGTCGATCTTAACCGTAACTGGGGATACATGTGGGGCTATGATGATGACGGCTCCTCACCAGATCCAGGGGACGAAACATACAGGGGCATGGCACCCTTTTCGGAGCCTGAGACCTCATCATTGCGCCAGTTCATTAATTCTCGAAATTTCAATCTGATAATGAACTTTCATGCCTATGGAGATATATTGTTATATCCCTGGGGATATCACGATGGCTACACTCCGGATGATGGAATATTCCGCGCCTTATCCGATTCGACCTGTGCTGAGAACGGCTACGGGTTCGGCACGCCCTGGGAGCTTTTATACAACACTAACGGCGATGCTACGGACTGGCAGTACGGCGAGCAGATTGAGAAACCGAAGATATTCGGCTTTGTTTTGGAGGTTGGAAGCGGGTATGACGGTTTCTGGCCCGAACCATCGAGAATCCCGGAACTCTGGAATGATGTACTACCGGCACTCCTCTATCTCTCCAGGGCAGCTGATAATCCTTATCTTCCCTCGGCTCCTCAGGCGCCGGTGTTAAATCCCATCGGCGATGTTTACGCCGACTCGTTCTTCGTCACTTGGGAGTCTTCCGATACGCTGAATCCTGCCGTTGCATTTGAGTTAAAAGAGTTGATTGGTCTTGAGAGAGTCGAGGATGATTTTGAAGATGGCGTATCGAACTGGGATTTGGGCGGTTTCTATCGCAGCACCATCCGGTCACATTCCGGCTATTATTCTCTTTACTCCGGATCGTTCAATAACTATAACGGTTCGGCGATTCTGGCCAATCCCGTATCTGTCGGTGAGGATGAGGTGCTTAGATTCTGGACCTGGTATAATATCGAACTGGACTACGACTATGCCTATGTTCAGTTGTCAACCGACGGCGGTAGCAGCTTCATAAACCTCGAAGGCAATATTACTACCAATTATAATCCGCACGGCGGCAACCAGGGCAATGGGATTACCGGCAATTCGGGCGGATGGGTGCTTGCAGAGTTTCCTTTAGACGATTATACCGGTCAATCTGTTATGCTGGGGATGAGATACGTTACCGATGGCTGGACTACCCGCGATGGTTTCTTCGCTGACGAATTCTATCCGGTTGAGACATTCGATGAAGAAAATACCCTCGCTTCCGATATCGTCGATACTTTCTACCTGGTCAGTGGTCGCGCGCCCGGGGATTATTATTACCAGGTCCGGGCAGAAGATGCTGAGGGTCAATGGTCGGTTTTTTCCAATATGGAAGCAGCCCGTGTCCACCCGCAAACCGGTATCGATGATAACCGATTGCCGGTATCGCTGGCATTGAAGCAAAACTATCCTAATCCGTTTAATCCTCAAACCGCCATATCATTCTCGATTCCACATCGGGGGTTGGTGGATCTGACCGTATACAATATTCTCGGATCGAAGGTACGGACTCTGGTCAACTCTGAGGTCGAGGTCGGCGAGCATCTGGTAATATTCGATAGTATAGACGACCATGGCAGCCCGGTGGCTCCTGGAATCTACTTCTATAGACTAAAGACAGAATCTATCGCTTTGACTAGGAAAATGGTTCTGATAAAATAAGCCAAAACTCGAAGATTTAGCATCAACAGGACGGGGATCATCTGGAGATGATCCCCGATTCTTTTCTTTATTAAAGCCGCGATTTATCTTGACAAAACTATGATTTGGCCATTCATTGCGGGTGAGATAATTCGTATTAGCCAAACTGACAACGCACGAGGGAAGATATGTTACCTTTTGGTGTGGACATATTTATCTTTTGGACCCTAAGGTGGCCGGATATTTACCGCATGCCTTCTCGATAATTGAAGGTTCAGAGGGTCTTCGAAATTGTGCTTGCTGTGCGACACTTCGTAACATGCAATATCATGCTTGTTCGCGCGCCCCCCCTTGGCGACTCTTATATCTGCCCAAGACCGGGGACCCTACATTTAGGGCTCTAAATGTGAATGTTTTGGCGAAATGGAGAAGGCAGGCAAACTGGAGGTATCAATGAAAAAATACGGCATTCTTGATCAGAAGTGTCACTTGTTCTTTCTGACTAACTTTTTTCGACAGGCGGTCAAAATTATGTTTGGCAGGTTCGCTTATTCCGTCATCTTGTGCACACTGGTGCTCGGGGGCAGCAGGACGGCCTCGGCGGTATCTTATGGTGTTTCTTGCAACACACAGGAGATTTACGAACAGGATTACCTCAGCTTTTTTGGCTATCTTCCACAGGACGATTGCTACAATGGTGATTGTGATGATCCGGAGGTCCGCGATTTGTGGATCCCAGGTCCTAACGATCCAATTAAGTACATTAGGATCTATTTCCATGTTTTCAGAAACGACGATGGAAGCAACCCGGCAACAACCGAGCCTTATGTAGCGGAGCAAGTTGCGGTTATCAATTCCGCTTTTCTGCCGCACAGAATTCAATTCGTATATGACATGCGTTTTGTCAATTCCACTGAGTATCGTCACTTGGAAAATCTCGATGAAATCTACGCGATGAGAAGTGCGTACGCATTATATCCACATCTGCAACTCAACGCTTATGTAACCGATTCCGGCCCCTCCAGAGGCACCCTCCCTTGGGATCAAGTCCGAGATCCACTGGGCAATCAAGGTGGTGCTATATTAGACGACTCTTATTTTTTCCCGTGGCGTACAACCGTTGCGATACATGAGATAGGACATTGTCTCGGCCTCTGGCATACTCACCACGGTGTTTCAGAGGTTGAGGAATGCGGTGTATGCTGGGAACGGGCAGATGGCCTCGACTGCGACATAACGGGAGACCTTTGTTGTGACACGCCCCCCACACCTTCTAATGCCTATTGTAATGATCCCGGGGGGATCGATCCATGCAGTGACACGCGTTGGGGAGACACTGCCCCAGAAAACTACTTGAGCTATGCGATAGGCGAGCCTTGCCGGTCAGAGTTTACCTCCCAGCAGTCTGGACGCATGCTCTGCTGGTTTAACGATGCGTTAAGGACTTGGGAGGAAGGAACCGGACACTACATTTCCCCCATTTCTTTCAATGTTTATGCTTACCATCGTGGAGATGTTGTATATAGGACCTTGACCATTACTAACTTGAGTAGCCAAGATATTACATTTGCCTTTAGTTCAAGTCCTCGCTGGCTCTCATTCGTGCCGTCGAGCGGTATTGTGGACGCAGACGGCGAAATCGATATAGAAATCGGTTTTGATCCGATAAATTATGCTATCGGCCAGACATTATCGCATGACGCACAATTGAACACCTCAGATCCTCTAACTCCGCTGGATATAATACCGTGCATCATGTCCATTCTTGATCCCAACGAAGGGCCGCCTCTTATTGTATTCGATACCGACCCAATCTACCTTACAAAATATGCTTTTGACAATCAAGGTACGTTGATTCAACGCCTGGTATCGAACGATGGTGGCAATGTTCTCAACTTCACCTTTACGAACAACCGGTTCTGGATATCCGCTGCTGATCATGGAAGCCTTACAGGCGGGCAGTCTTCGAACGCGCTCATGAAATTCTTCTCAAGAGATTTGGACATCGGCTACTACACGGGTCAGATCCTTGTCCGTCACAACGAAAGAGGACGTGAAAATCCCTTGGTAGTTCAAGTGAATATGACCGTTGTTGACGGTGGTGGGTGGCTGCTTGGCAAAACCAACGAAAATGATCACAAGGCTCTACTTCCCGGTAAGTTAGTTGTTTACCAGAGTTACCCCAACCCCTCAAATCCCGCAACCACTATCAGATTCGGCTTGCCGGAGAAATCAAATGTCCACCTGGAAATCTTCGACATCCTGGGCCGGCAGGTTGCCATCTTAGCAGATAAGCCGATGGAAGCAGGGTATCATGAGATCATCTGGGACAGCAGGAACCGCTCCGGCGGCGAGGTGTCTACGGGCGTTTACTTCTACAGGCTAAAGGCCGGCGAGTTTAACTCGATAAAAAAGATGCTTATATTGAAATAGAATACGGATTAA
>CBEUCH010000032.1:0-12096 GCA_965541585.1 uncultured bacterium
CATCCGTGGTAAAGCTGTAGCACCCCCCATATTTCCCCTGGGCGACTGTGGGGCCGTTCACCGTGCCGTTGTTGCCGAGGCCGGAAACGTCGGGGGTGTAGAGTTCTTGGAGGGTGATGTCGTCCAGATATAGAACATCCCCCGCATTCATAGCAGCGGTGCGAATGAAACAACCTGCGGCAGAAGCACAAATAAAATCCTGTCGAAACCTTACCATAGAGGTAGTGTTAACAGTCCCCGTGGCAAGAACGGAAGACCCATCATACACGGTTATAGTTGCAGACCTGCCTGCATTCATGGCAGACCAACAATCCATCCGATATTTCTTGCCTACTGTTAAATCAGTGATTAAATCATCGCTATCCCTAAAAAAGAGTTTCATCCCCAAAGAATTGTCAACGTAGGTATTTTTAATGCTCTGAGCCCCACCATGGGCAATATCATTAGAGACTTCAATGGTATTGGAACCTTCCCCTGCCCACGATTCCGTATCTACCTCAAAAGTGCCCTTATTTGGGTCGAATAGTTCAGGGCCGACAAACTCCCCCTGCATCGGCAGGTCGAGCACCAGCCCTGGGGGTTTGATGATGCCTCTCGGCATGATGATGCGCGACATCAGGCCACCTCCTCAACGACGACGCAGGGCTGGTTAGGCTCGCCCGTATATTCGGAGTGATAACATTCATGGATATGGGAGCCGGTGGCCATGACCTTTTTCTTTAATTCTGTCCAGAGTGCCTGCGCGTCCGCATCCTCTTCCATCACCACGTCCATGGCCACCACGTCGTTATCGTCTTTATCCTTTGCGCTCCCGACGTCTTGCTTGAGCGTGTCTTTGGTCCCGATCAGCTGTAAGGCGTCCGCCTCCGTAAACGGTGGTTTGACCTGGGCCATGATCCTGAGTTTCACTGTGAGAGCCTCCCCACAACCGGCCCTGATGTGTAATTCCCTGTTTTCACACCGAATCGGTAAATCACACCATCCTCCGGCTCAGTGCCGACAAGCTCCACATTGCCGGTATATTGCCCGACATCCATCCAAGTAGAGCCGTCGTATGACCGCTGAACATGAACGGTGGCTACCCACGTTCCACTCAGCGATAAGTTATACATGCCTTTTAATTCCACCGTGCCGGAGAATGTATTCTGCGCCGAAATACTTGCTTCAACTTCTTTGATCGCCATTTATCGCCTCCTCTGCTCGATCTCCTCTCCCCACCTTTCGCTTCCTGGCCCGCGGCATCATAGCGTTCTCATCTGCCTCCATCATGGTGGACTCCAGAGCGCGTGTTTTTATCTTCTTTCGTTTTGGCCGCTTCTTGCTCATAGGATCTGAATCGCTCGAATCCAGTCGATCGTCGCTGTCTCCGCGCTTGCCGCTCCGGTGAGCAGAGCGATCGATGGAGTCAGAACCGTGGAGGGAATATTAGTGGCGACCTGAGTTCCAGCCACGCCATCCACGAAAGGCTGACAGTTCACGCCATCGAAAAAGAACTCATAGATGTGAACTGAGGTGTCGGCCGTATCTTCGACGGTCGCCGTTTCGGTGCTGGATGCCTCGGTCACGAAATTCACATCCGTGGAAGCATCGACCTTCCGGAAATAAACGCCGTCGGTCATGCCGCCCAAAAGCGTGGTATCCGTGATGCAGAGACCGGCCAGGAAATCGAGCTGTGTCGCTTCGCTGAGTGTCAGCCTGAATCCGAAATAACAGGGTTTGTCAGCGGCCAGGGCATAGGCTTCGCCCTTGAGCTGTATTTGAATTCCATCGTTGTCATTGCCGGCCGTGGTCAGTATCAGGTCGCCGCCGGCCGCGGTTCCCAGAACCGCGGTGCTGTTCCCAGCGCCGACCTCTACCACGGTGGCCGTCCATTCGGTAGGATCTCCGGTGGCGTCGTCTGTAGGAAGTGAAACGAAATGGTTGATATACTTGAGGACGTCTGGCCCGATGGCATCGACCCAGCGTTCTTTGTGCGTATCCCAGAAAACCAGGTTGCCGTTAACCCATTTACTATGAAGCATTTTTCCCTCCGCTCTTTAATGAGCGCCTGGCCCGGATCCCTCCGAGCCAGGCGAAGGTTCTTAAAATGTTATCAAGTGATCGCTGTCGGCGTCACCGCCTGAGCATACCTGGGGTTCGTGAGAACCGCCACGGCGCTGGCCAGCGTCGCCGCCGCGGGATCGCTCATCTTCAACACCAGATAAGGATAACCGTCAGTGAGCTGATCGGCATCGATCTCGATTACATAGATGATCCCGTCATTGGTGGAGGTGGCGAATCCTGTCGCGGTGGCCGCCGTCCTTGCTCCCAGCGTGTCGCCGCCCGCTGTCTCCTCAGCGTAATAGGCGAAAGCGATGGCGTTCTCATCAGATCCAGCGTTGTCATCGCTCTCCTCAACGGTGACCGTGCTGGCCGCTCCAGTCACCCCCAGCGTCAGGAGGATGGAGCAGTGAGCATAAAGCGCCATCGAAAAATAGTCGCTTACCTGAGCGGATCCGTTGATATCCACCGGATTGAGAATATTGACGACATGAGCATTTTCTGCGACATTAAATCTTGCGGTCATTATTTCATCACCTCCTCTTTAGGCTCTGGTTTGCAGTGCTATGAAAGGACTGAGAGTGTTCGATCCCTTGTAGGGAATCAGCGCGGCGTTCCAGATCGGCTGACCATCGATCCGGTAAGTAAACCGGTAGGTCATTTCGTCGTTGAGAAATCGAACGTGGATCGAGCTGGCGCTTTTCATCACGCCCTTATCGGCCGTGACGTATTGGCTGAAATCGCCGAGTATGATATCGCCGACTGTTCCCAGCGTCGCGCATTGCTCGATCGGCAAAAGCGGCCGACCCATGAGCGTCGAATATGGTGAGTTTGCCAGGCTGTTCGCCGGCATATAAACCGGAACGCCGCCGGTTCCCACGGCCAGGCTCATGGTAAACAGGGAAGGTTCGATGTCCTGGTTGATCATCCACACGGCGTTTCCACGCGAGCGGCCCCACATCCGTGACCACATCTTGACGATGTTCTCCACCTGGACGGTGGCCGCCGCCTGGCCGGTCTCTTTATTCACCGTTACCAGACAATCAGCGTTCAGGATTCCCAGAGGTTTCCCAGCTCCATCGCCGTTCACCAGGGCATCGTCGAGCTTGAAGCCGAATTCCTCGGCGAAACCATCCATGAGAATGGATTCCATGGCTTCGCTGTCCTCAAGCAGTTCGTCGGTGGCGTAACATAGGCCGGTCAGTTTATGGAGCGTTAACTCTATCTGGCGGAGTTTTGGCGCTGATCCGGTGAGCGCCGCGGCTTCATCAGCCCAATAAGCCCGAATCCCGCCCAGCCTGGAACCATCGGCTCGACTCGATTCTGCATAGGCATTGATCTTGAGACCGTTCGACCGACGGCTGATCGGGATCCGCCGTGTCCGGCCGGCCAGGAGTCCGGTCTCATAAGTCCGTTTCAGGAGTTCGTCCACGAAATCCTTTTGAACCATGAAACCGCCGTCGGATGGAACCGCCTCTCCAACTCCGCTGGCCGCGCGAACGTCGATGAGCCTCTGATCAATCGTTCCTCCAGGGATCCCCGCATTGGTGACGGCCATCATGAACTCGCCGAAAGTGGCGAACCTCTTTTCGTGAGTCGGATCGGGATCGCCGCCATCGCCATCGCCGTCCACGTCCGGTTTCGTGGGATCGCTTTGAGAGCTTTTAAGATCGGCGGTCGTTTTGGTCATCCGTTCCTCGACGGCGATCTCTTTCTGGATGGTTTCGATGTCATCCAGGAAACCGTTCATCTGATCGATCTCGGTCTCCGTCAGGCTCCTTTCCTCCTCGCCGGCGAGCTTTTTAATCCCTTCGACTTTCTCATAAAGCTCGCGCATCTCTTGTCTGAGCTTTGCTATTTTGTCCATAGCTTATTTTCTCCTTTATAAAAATTCTTTGATTCTGGTCATCCTCTCTCTGATCTCCAGAGTCCTGATTTGAGAGTGGATCTTCTGATCCGGCTCTCCATCACCATCCGAGTGGATCCCCTGATCCGGCTCGCCTGGTATATAACCTTGTAAAAGGTCGATCGCTGATAAAAGGATTTCAAGATCTCTTTCTTCGAGATCTAAACCCTGATCGCATTTCTCCATGGCCCCGTTGAGATCTTCATACCCGATCCCTTTGTCATCGAATATCGATCTAATATGCAAGTCGGTCTGAGGATAAGCCGGAAACGTCACCATTGAGATATCGAACAGCTTCACCTCCAGGAGTTCCCTGGTCACCTCTCCCTTTTTGTTCTGACCCCAGATCTCTTTATCCGGAACTGACTGAAACCCGAAACTATTATGATGAATATCTCCACGTCTTATAGGTTCCAGAACCAGCTCATCGATGATCTGTGTCTGCGGAGGATGCGCCTCATAAGCCAGACCTCTCTTATCCTCCTCCAGAAAAAGTGTCTGTTCTTTTTTGTTTTTGGAATTCCCCAGAACGAAATTAGGATCATGATTGAATAAAGCCCTCACCTCGGCCTCTTTGATGGTTTTGGCGAAAGCTCCTTTCCTTATTTTTTCCCTCATGCCCCACATCGGCTCGCTCCACTTATCGAACACCGCGGCATGGCCCACGATTATCGGAGCGGTATCATCATCGTCGGCGATCCTCAGCTCCATCAACGGGAACACCCTGCGCTCCATCTCATTAAAAGTTCTCCGTTTTGAATGCCCCCATAATGAATTTGAAATTGCTTTCCGCTTTTCGTCGGTTTCGTATTCCTCTATCACCGACTTGTCAGCCATGAAACGATCAACGTATTTGACCTTGCTCTCTCCTGGATCCGGTCTCGGTAATAACATTTTTTATCTCCCACTTAAACAGGCTCTATTGTGCAATCACAACCACTGTGAATCGGAGGATGAGCGATGTTCGTCCTGGTGATCAATTTCTTTTCGGGATCGTCGCCTTCAAAGGTCTCGCCTTTGCTGGCGAAATGTTCTCGGATACCCACGGTTTTTCCATTAAGTTTATTGCAGAAAGGACAATTCTCGCCGTGTGCGCGCCATACTAAATGAGTGATCCCGCCCATGATAAAGACAGCTCGCGCAATGGCATTTCCGGATTGAACGGTTTCCCTCTTTGCGATCCTTCCAGGTCGCTCCTCCTCCCATTGGTTCAAGCGTTCATCAAGCGCCTCATTCACATCCTCGTCGGCTTCCTCGGTTTCGAGAATGAGTTTCCGGAGCTGGTTGATCGATGAACCAATATGGCGAACCGTAAAGGTCTCCATATAAGCCCTCACGAATTCCTCAACCTCTGGCGTCATTTCCTCAACTGCATCCCCGATCTCTCCGGATGCCTCAACCTGAATGCTTTCAGCATAGGTGAGAAAAACAGGGAGCATCTGTCGCTCCATGAATAACGGATGACTCCGATAAAATTCCTCCAGCCAGGCCAGGAAATCGGGAACATTTCTTCGATCCAGATATTTTTTCATCGCCTTCCGGATGTCATTGACCTCTCTCCTGACGACCTTCCCTGCGGCGTCTTTGAAAATTTTCTGGTATTTCTCGCCGAGTCGCCGGCGAGCTGTGGAGGATCGACTCTCTTTTAATGTCAGGAGGCGTTGATCTCCATCTCCCTCTGGTATCTCGCCGACGCTGGAAGCAGGAACCATATTCAGAGGAACCAGATATTGATCCCCCTCCTCTCCGATGGAGTTCATATTCTCCAGCCGCCGGATCTCATTCGCCGAGAGCCAGCCCCACTGTCGAGCTACGGCATAAGCATCATATCGGCTTTTCGTGTCTCCCCGTAATAGGCCGGCAATAAGGAATTCGGCGAAATGAGTCTCATATTCCTGTTCATTGAAAAGCGTGTTCTGGATGGCGCTCTCCCAATTCACCAACCAGGGCATCACGGAATCGGTCACGAACTCAATGCTCTGATGCTCGATATTGGAAAAAGTGGCTCGCTCCAGATCCATCAGCTTGTGAGGAGGGAGGCCATACCACCTTGCGATTTCGATCACCTGGAATTTCCTGGTCTCCAGGAATTGAGCATCCTCCGGAGGGATCCCGATCTGTTTCCACTCGATGCCTTCCTCCAGGATCAAGAGCCGATGCATATTGCTTAATCCACCATGAGCCTTATTCATTCCTCGATCCAGCCGCTTGTGAGCGACGTCGCTCATTTTTGAAGGATGCTGGAGGATCCCCCCTGGTTTCATTCCCTGGCCGAATAACCTGGCGCCGGCTTCCTCGGTCGCCAGGCCCAGACCGATGGACTCCCTGGCGATCTTGATCGGCGAATAACCGATCACGCCGTTTATCGAGAATCCTCGGAGATGAAATATCTGAGCAAAACTGAAAGTTTTGGGTTCCCCGCTCGGAAGCCGATATTCATAAACCAGGGATCCGGCTTTTCTCTTGACTTTCATGCTCGCCGGATTCAGCGGCCATAAAGCCTTGACGATTCCCATGTTATCTCTCTCGATCTCTGAGTAAGCGTTCCCCCAAAGGAGGAGATGCCCCTGGATCGCTGAACGGTAATTAAAAGATGATTGCTCTGGATTCGGTTTGTCGTGGAGGATCCTAAAAAGCGGATGTTCCGGAGAGCGCTCTTTTTCGGAATTATCCAATCTGCGGTAAACGGGAAGCGGCAACATGGCCACCGTGTTTGAAAGCAAACTGATCGCTCGATAAACCGCTGAATAATTAAGAGCGCGTGCCTCATCGACTCGCGCTCCGGAGTTCGTCTCTACGCCAAAATCATCATAATACCGATCGTCGGTGGGATTCCATTTCCTTTTTTCCAGCCTGGATAATATTCCCATTATTTAAAAATCCCTATCGCAGAGATCACCGCGCCGGCCACCACCGGCCCGATCCATTTAAGTTCGGCTGGTTCAAAGATCATCCATAAACCGAAAGCGACCACGGCCAGACCGCCGAAAAATAAAATGTCTTTGAGAGTATCATCTTTCATAAAAAAAGGAGACCAGCCTTTCAGCCGGTCTCCTCTCTATAATTGAAAGTCTATTCAAGCCTCATGTTTTAATGCTTCTGCTCACCTGTTACTTAAAACCTACCACTCAACATAAGCCCTCCTTTCTATTATTTAACCATCCCGGAATTGTAATTAGCATAAAACGGTTTTTCTGTCAATCGAAATGTAGTTATCCCACCGAAAGGACTCCCCGCTCATCGTAAGGACTCCCCTCCTCTTTCTCCTGAGCGATGCATCTCCCCAGCGCCATGATGCTGGCCACCAGACCGTCGATCTTATTTTTCGGGATCTCCTTTGTCGGATAGATCTGGCGCTTGTCGTTCTCTTTGGAAACCAGGTTACTGGCCATCCAGCTCATTACCGGATTTCCGTCATGATGCCATTTCTTTGAAAGTGTCAGAGCTTCCAGTTCATGCATGGGTTCTGAGAAATTCTTATATGCCGCATTGACCTCTACCATCGGCGCTCCCTCGGCCAGCATGTGCATCGCGAGCTGTGTCGCCTGGAAAGGATCATAAGGGATCTGTTCGACCTGATAAATGGAGGTTACTCGCCTCAGCTCCTCCTCGATGAGATCCATATCGATAATGTTCCCCTCCGTCGTTCGGATCCAGCCGGCTTCGGCCCAGCCTCGATATTGTGCATTGTTAGTCTCCGCGATAACATCCTCCGGAAGCCAGAACGTCGGAAATACATAATAATGGCCGTCCTTCGGAAACAGGATCACCATCACATTAAAGTCTGTCTTGCTGGCCAGGTCGAGTCCGATAAAGCATGGCTGACCTTTGAAATCCTCGATCTTTATTTTTGTATCCTTACATGCCCGCCATTTTTCCATGTCCAGAAAAGCATTCAGGGAGCCGACCCATATATCGAGATGCCTTTGCTTGAACGTCGGCGCGGCGCTGGGAGTGACGCTGGCTTTTTTATGTGCGCTTTTCATATAAGTAGGGAGAACGGAAACGCCATAATTCGGATTCGCTTTTTTCCAGGTGTCCTCGGAATTCCAATCATCACCCTCATCAATAGTATAGATCACCCCGAAAAAGGAATCGTCCTCAAACACTCTTTGAAGAATTTTCTCCAGGTAATCTCTGACCTCATAGCAGATGCCAGAAATATCGTTGCCGGCCGTGGTGATCAGCCAAAGTAAAGGCTGAGTTCGGGATCCCATGGAGGTCTCAATGACATCATATACATCACGCGTTTTGTGCGCGTGGAATTCATCGATGATTCCGCAATAGGTATTGAATCCTTCCAGCCCTTTGGCATCTGAGGAAACCGGTTGAAAGAACGAATCTGTGGATCTCACGATGATGGAATGAGCCAGCGGAGTGACGCCGAAAGCGGCCTTGAATTTCGGCGTCTTTGACGCCATCAGGTTCGCGGCCTTGAATACAATTCCCGCCTGGCTCCTGGTGGTAGCCGCCGAATAGACCTCCGCCCCAGGTTCGTCATCGATCGCCAGCATCTTGAGGCCGACTCCCGCGCTCAATGTGCTTTTGGCGTTCTTTCTGGGAACCTCAACATAGACCGATCGGAAGCGTCGGAGATCTGTCTTTTTGTTTTGCCAGCCGAATACGGACGTCAGGATGAAACATTGCCATGGCTCCAGGGAGATCTTTTCTTTCCGTTGCGCCCACTGGCCCTTAATGTGCGGAAACAGCTCGATGGCCGCGCAAACGTCATCGCCTTCCTCGGCATTAAAATAAAAAGGCCAGGCTTTTCGCCTGGCCCTTTCGAGATCATCGAGATGTCGCTGACATGCCTGCTTAATTAATTCACATGCCGGCGTTTCGCCGTTGACTACATCCTCACAATATTGCAGAGCTTTCTCAGAATATTTTTTCATTCAGTATCCCTGGAGGAGAGCGACGAACACTGTGGCCCGCCAGCTCCCCACCAGGCTCCGGAGACCGGCCGGAGTTTAAGATGGTTTATTCTATACCGGCCGGCGCTGTAAGTCAACATTGAGATCTATTTCGGTAGCTTCTAAAGGTCTTAAAACTGATTTCCAATGTATACCCGCATCCATAGAGGAAACGATGCCCGCCACTTCAAGATAATTCTCCGCGATTATAAAACTTTCCGGCATTTCATCATTGAGACAATTCGTATTTTCCTTAACCGCTATAATGGGAATGCCCGCCTTTAAACATGCATGATGCGGTGGCCCCACACAATCTATCGGCGTGATCAGACAGTCCATATCATAAACACTTAAAGCCCTTCGTGACCATGATAACCGTGGAGCTTTGTGTAACCCTTTTAAAACACTATGCAGATAACATATTGAAATCATTTCAGCCGACATTCGTGGATCAACTATTTCCTTAAAGTCTTCAAGCGTGTCCCCACTGGGAGCATGAGCCACTGGTTTATTTATCCACTGAGCAATTAATCTTGATGCCTTCGCTTCAACACCTCCCCATGGATTAATCCCACCATTCCTTAAATAATTCTCAGCTATCTCTTTTTCCACTTTAATCGGTGTAGTAATAGCAAGAGCATCATATTCGTATCCATCAACTTGACGTGCTAACTCCTTCCATCCATGAACCTCTCCGGAAGCTCCTTTCTCTGTCATCGTTGCGATCATCTCCAGCGGAGTTTCGAGTTCAATAACCTTAGCGTCAATTCCTATCGTCGCCCTTCCAGCCGATACCGCGTTTATAGTTTCCTTCTTTATCGGTGAATTGACGGCCACTAATATCTTATTATAATTAATAGGTTGAAGTCTTATTTCACTACGTAAAAAACGATCCAAAATACTCCCTTCGACATAAAGCGTGTTTTCCGTCATTTCGTTTATATCGCTGGCGTTCACCACGTTAGGATGAGTAATGAGAATATCTGAGACAGACGCCATAAGTTTCGCCACCGGATTTCCATCCCCTGCATGACCACCGATTTCACATCCGATCCCTGTCGGAATGATTAAAACCACGTTCATTTATTTTCCCTTTTTGAATCTGTTCCATTCATTATGCTGGCCGCCCCTTCCCTCTGTAACGGTCACCTTTGTCCTGGCCGCCGGCGTCAAACCGAACTCGGCATATAATCCCTTGATCGCCGACCTGACCGTGTTCCTTTGCCCCAGCTCCGGCCTCGGCCGCTGAACGAATCCTCCGGTGGTTTTCCTGGTTTTATACGTCATGCCTTTCTCGGCCAGGTAAGCGTTCAGATCATCCAGCTCCGCTTGCATGGTAGCCAATAAAAGAAGCGCCGGCCCATCGGTCATCGTGAGGATCCCCAGCTCATCAATGACCGCGGCCAGGCGCTTATAAACCTTTCTCACGTTCTTAGGAGTTCCGATCGGACACCTCGGAATCCCCTCAGCCGGATCCGGCTCGGCCGGATTATCTCGATCGGCCCTGGCCGTCCCTTGAATGAGGTGGAGTTTAGCCGGCTTCCTTTTCCTTCCCGCCATCCATCAATCCTTCATCAATCGCAGAAATTCTGGAACCACCGCCGGAACGATGGCGTTTCCAAGGGTTCTAAGTCTGTCCACCCGAGAGGGAACCCCATGAGCCACTCGACCCACGTCGGGTTCAGTTGTCCACCAACCTTCTCGCCCAAGTTCCCCTTGCCCCGATCTATTATGCTGTCCTTGTGCATGAACTGTCTCGGCGTAGGCCATGTTCTTACCGCCACATCCAAACTCTGGAGCCGTTGAACGGAATGGTAAACTTGCGATTGCCAAAGTCCCCGATGTCAAGTCCAAAACTCTTATCCCCTTTGTTTCTGGAAAGGTTGACCGCTCTGCCACAGTCCATACTGATGAACTGGCAAGCTATAAACCCCTCAGCAAGTCTGGATACAAGCATAAAACAGTCCATCACAACCTCAAGCTATATGTAATTGATGATGCCCACACAAACACCATTGACGGGTTCTGGAGCCTGCTCAAGCGTGGCATCAACGGTGTCTATCATTCAGTAAGCCCCCAGCATCTTCAGGGCTATCTAAACGAGTATTCCTTCAGATACAATCACCGGGAAGACGAAATCCCTATGTTTGAGACGATGCTCCACCGCGTTTCCCGACATCAGCAAGACGGCGAGTAACTTTTCCAAGGGCTGAGAAGAAATTTCGTCTTGTGATTTCTGGCTTTTCCTGCTCTCTTGGTTTTTTACTTTTTTTCTTCACTCTGACCCTCATTCATTAGATTTTTTAGGAATCCAACGAAGAACATACCCTTGACCAGGAAGTAAGTGCCCATTATATCGCCATGTTCCTATAATGTCTGGTTCTTCCTTTTGTGGTATGGGTGAAGCAAATTGGCACCTAAATTCAAATCGGTCTGAAATCTCTGTTCTAATCAATGTAACAGAACAATTTCTTGTAAGATGTTTCATATCACCACGCATTTGTCCTCCGTGTGTATAATAATGGACTTCTCGGCATCTCATAAGTACTCGAATGGGATTATCAACTTCTATAGTATATTCGAATTTACCATTATCCATATATTTGTCTATATTTATAATCTCGTCACCTATTTGAACTTCATCAAGAGATGGCAGTCCTTTATCAATAATCACGGGGTATTCATTGAGGCCAATATATATTGTGCATTTAACTGGGCGAGAAGATTGTTTTCTAAGCATATATTCATGTTGTATCTCTATAACTACAAGGTCATCAATTTCATCTATCATTTGTAATCTTGCTGTATAGTCTGTACGTATTATTTTCGGTGATAGCAAATCTGATAAGTATTCTACTATGTTTCCATTCGAATCTTGCTCAAGGCCCAATAATGACCGAATATTTATTTCCTGTAAATCTCTTTGCATTCTCATAAGTCCTCTTATAGCCCTTCTTTGAGTAAAATAATCAACAAAATAACCAGTAGCAACTATAGTTTCCAGAATTCCCTCGAGTGTTCATTTTTTGTTCCCTTCCGGCAAAGCTAATTGGTTGAATCCTTTCTCCTCCATCAGCTCGAACATAGTCTTTTTAGTAACAGGATTGTAGAGATATGGCAAGAAAATCTCCTCAACTCTCGCCATCCCGATATCCAAAAGCCAGAGCTGAGCCTCTATCCAATCCTTTATTATTCTCCAGGCGACTCGACTCGCCTGAGCCTCAGCCCATTCGCCAT
>CBEUCH010000033.1:0-10638 GCA_965541585.1 uncultured bacterium
TAGCCAAATGCCTGCTGTCAGCTTTTCAGATAAATTTAGTGGCGTCGGCCGCGAATATCTTCTGCAGACATCCTTGAATGAAATGAATCGCGGCATAAGCTGCTCGCTGTTCAGCTCCGGTCATCTTCTAACCAGCCGCACACTGCCATCCCCTGAAAACATGATCGGTCTTGAATTATCGCAGGCGGTTCAGGAGATTCACCGGCAGTATCTTGCGGATTTCAGATCCCTTTTTGGATTGATCGAACGCATCAAAGATTCCGATAGACCTGAATTGATCGAGAAGCTGGGCAAGATTCTGTATTCAAAGAGCCTATATAACGAAGGTATGGAGCTTCTGGTATCGGCGCTTGATAGGCACCCCGAATATCCCGGACTGAGAATTCTTCTCGGAAAAATATATCTGGCGCTGGGAAGTTTCCCGGAGGCCGAAAGAGAACTTCTCCACGCTGTGCGGCTTGCACCGGAATATCCCGATCTTAGAAACCTCCTGGGAGTCGCGTACCTGAAACTGAGAAGACCCACGGCGGCAATTGACGAGTTCAAAAAGGCGGCATCTATCAACATATATTTCCATAATGCCTATTTCAATCTGGGCCTCGGCTATATTCAGAATGGTATTGTTAAAGAGGACTTCAATATCGCCAAGAATCTCGTTCAAAACTGTGACATGGCGTTCGGGAAAGCGACCATGTTCAATCCCGGATACCTGACCGGAGATTACGAACAGGGAAGGCTATACCTGGCTCGGGGAAGGCTGGAGGAAGCTTTTGAAATCCTGAGCAGGGTCGCTGACCTGAACGGCTCCCCCGATTCTCATGATAAATTGCTGGAGATGTATCTGCGATACGTTCACGGCGACGGCGGAATGACAGAAGAGGGTATATCAAAATACGTCGATGAATTAAGGGATTTTGTGAAGGGGAATCCCGGGTACGCTGATCTGCAGAACGAGCTGGGGTTGGCCTACACTGTTATGGCCAAGTTTATGAATGACAAAGCGATAAGGCATTTCGATGAGGCCCTGAAAATAAATTCCGGTTTTTCGAGGGCGCTTAAAAACCTCAAGCTCGCCGAGAATGATCTGAAAGGATTTGAAATACTCTTAGAAGCAATATTCAAATGAAAAACCAGAAGAACAAGCAAACACTTATATCGCTTTACGATAAGGAATCGTCTACGGCTACAGAGATCAGGCGCATATATACCGGCCTGAGATCTGCAGCTGATAAAGAGAAGCTCCAGAGCGTACTTGTGACGTCTGCCACCATCGGGGAGGGCAAATCTGTCACATGTTCTTTTCTGGCCATGACCGCCGCTTCGCTGAGCAAATCGAAGGTGGCCTTGATCGATTTCGATCTGAGAAGGCCGAGGATTCATGATTATTTCGGGATCGGTACCTGTCCCGGTATCGGTGAAGTGTTGACAGGAAAAACGAACATAAAAAACGTATCCCGGAAGACATCCTTCCAGGATCTTACCGTGATAACCTCCGGTAACGTGACCGGATCACCCAGCGATATCCTGGATCAGGCCGATATCCCCGGATTGCTGCAGGAATTGGTATTCTACTTTGATTTCATAGTCATCGATTCCCCTCCGGTTATTCCAGTCTCCGATCCCCTGCTAATAGCTGGTCATGCGGATGGCGTTCTTCTGGTGGTCAAGGCCGGCTCAACACAAAGAGAAGTAGTCAACCGGGCAATAAGTCTATTGTCGAATTCCGGAATAAAACCTCTCGGAATAGTCTTGAACGATTACGAAGATGTGCTGCCTTATTATTATAAAGATCATTATTACGGATATAAATACTGGCCTCAGAAACCCAAGTAGATAACTTGGGGAATTTATCCATGTGCATCATTTTTGCAAAATATTGCATAATAGATCGCAGTAGTCCACGAAAAAGGAAACTCTGCCGGTTTCTAGACCAGCAATCTTAGCCCCGGGCTTTCCAGCAGATCTGCCTAACTTATAATTTGCAAAGAACTTATATCATCCCCTGCTTGGCCCGTCGCATAAGGCGATAATTCTCTTCCTGTTACCTTGCCGATGGCAATGATTTTGCAATTCCCGCATACTTGATAAGGTATACAGGAACTTCAGAATTGACACAATGAGATACGTAAATCCAGTTTCAAATCCCCTGGCCCACTACTGGGAGGAAGAGCTCACAGGTTTTTGGGGTATATGGCTCCGATTGCGGGGAAAGGGCAGGCGACTTTTTGGCAACTTTCTGGGTGAGATAATTCTCGCCAATCTGTATATGGTCTCAGAGCTGGTCGTCAACCAGGCCTCATTTATCGCTTTGCGCTTCAGGCTGGCGAGGATCGCTTCCCTGATAAATCCCAGGGCGATGGCCAAGAGAACGATCGATGTTCTGGGCGCCTCCTTTGGCCTGGTGATAAGCGTACCACTGTGGATTGTGATTCCTCTGGCTGTCAGGCTGGATAGTAAAGGTCCCGCATTCTATTCTCAAGTACGAGTCGGACAGAACCGCCGCCGGAAAAGCAGGCGAGGCGTCTTGATCGATAGTCTGGAGAGGCGAATCAACGGTAACCGCCGCCAACAAACCGGCCGGGGAAAACCCTTTAGAATTGTCAAATTCAGAACCATGTACCAGGATGCCGAGAGGCAATCCGGTCCGGTTTGGGCAACGCATGACGACCCGAGAATAACCCGTATCGGGCGCATCCTGAGAAAGACCCGGCTCGATGAGGTCCCGCAACTCTTTAATGTTCTAATCGGCGATATGAGCCTTGTGGGTCCGCGCCCGGAGCGTCCTTACTTTGTGGAAAGATTGGATGGCACTTTTGAGAATTATCGGAAACGTTTTAAGGTTAAGCCCGGCATCACCGGTTTAGCGCAAGTAGAGCACAAATATGATGAAACCCTTGATGATGTCAATTTCAAGCTGAAATACGATCTGACCTATATCAGAAACTGGAACATCACACAGGATATCAAGATCATGCTTAAGACTATTGTGGTGGTTTTGACAGCAAAGGGTATGTAATAGCAATTAAAGGTACTTACCGCAAGGGGAGAGGCTCCCCTTTTTTTATATCCATAAACTGCTTGCGCCGGATGCCGATATTAATTATGCTAATAGCTTGAAAGAAATTAAGATACGTGTCCATTTCATCAAATTCGATCTGGAGGCGTAAGGAATTAGAGGGGGAATCGAGGAGGGGATCGCAAAATCTCCAAAAGATGAATTTCATATCGATTTTCGCATGTTAGATTAATTCAAATACGAATGTGGCTCTCGTTTATCCAACGATTGCCCGAATGTCGGGCCGGAATTGATCCGGTCAGCCTAAGCTTTAGTCGGGAGAATTAAGATGGGGATCAAGAAATCGACTCTTGCAATCGTCGGAGCTCTGGCTCTCTCATGGTCGATGTCATGGGCGCAGGATGAAAGCAGGATATTAATTTCAACCAGACCGCCCGGAGCCACGCTGTATCTTTATGGAGCGCACGATCTGGTGGCAAATACTCCGGCGCGGTTGCCTTCAGACTTATCGGGGCGATACAAGGCGAAGATAACCAGGCCCGGATATGAAAACTGGAAAGGCGAATTGACCTTCGTCCCGGGAGGGCTCAACGATATCGATATCAAGTTAAGCGAGAAAACTCGTTTGAAAGCCGCATTGCGATCTCTCTTTATGCCGGGCTGGGGACAGATATACTCCGGAAATTCATTTCGAGGGAGCCTGTTCACTAGCGGGGTGATCGTCTCGGCCACGGCCGCCTATCTGGCCGACAGACAATACCAGAAAAAACGCTCTGATTATGATATTGCTTTAGTTGACTACTTCGCGGCATCATCTATCGAAGACCGTGTTCGTGCCAAGGCAAATTTGAATGAGAAGCAGAAGACGGCCTACGATGCCGAGACGGATCGCAGGACGGTCCTTGTAATCGGGGCTGCACTCTGGGCTCTCAACGTCATCGATGTGCTGATCTTCTTCCCGGAAGATGATGTTTTCTACCCCGCGGTTACCTCGCTGGGTGACGGCATAGCGATTTCGGTTACTGCCAGGTTTTAGGGGGCGGTCATGAATCCAAGAATACTAACGTCGATAGTTGTGCTGGGGGCGCTGGCCGTAAGTTTCGGATGCTCCCGGAATATACCTGACCCGGTTTCGCCTCCATTAACTGACGTAGTGCCGGAAACTCCTTTCGACCTGATCGCTACCGTAGGTGATGGCGCTGTCAGCCTGTCATGGTCTGTGGTCGATTCTCTTTCGGAGTCAACCTATCGAATATATGTATCCGATTCCGCGGGAGTGGAATACTCTATGACAGGCGCAACCACTGAGTTTTCGTATGTGGTTGGGAATCTCCGGAATGGCGATACCTATTTTTTCAGAGTGTCATCCGTGGACAGCGATGGTTTTGAGGGGTACAGAAGCGATCCTGTATCCGCAGTCCCTAATCTCTATGGAATCACTATCAATAATGGAAATGATTATGCCGGCGAAAGAGATGTCGCACTTACCCTGACAGCCCCGGATAATACCAATTTGATGCAGATAGCAGACGATTCTACTTTTCCGGGATCGCAGTGGGAGAGCTTTGCTCCTTTGAAGGCTTTTCGACTGGCAGGTGGTGATGGTGTAAAAACAGTCTACTGCCGCTTCCGCGATGCCTCGGATATGAGAACATCCGGCCATTTCAGCGATAACGTTACACTCGATACTCAAAGTTTTATAGACTCGTTGAGATTCACGCCGGCAGGCGCGCCATTCTCGCCCGGCGCAACCGTGCATTTCAGCCTCTACGCCGACGAAACGGACGGTGAAGGAACCGTAGTTGTAGGGAATGATATCCTCAACCTGACATTGCTCGATAACGGCGAGAGGGGAGATGCCCTGGCGGGCGATGGTGTCTACGAGCTCGATTATTCAATAGATCTGGATCTCGACTTTGAAGACCTGATAGTGTACGGAGATTTCGTCGATCGCACCGGGAACTCCGCAGCCCGGATTCAGGCGAACGCCACCATGACTGTCAGGAGGCCGCCCGATGCAGTAAATATTTACAGCATCATCGCCCCGGATGGATTCTTCGATCGCCTGCAGATTAGCTGGAACCCCTCCAGTGCTCCGGATTTCGCCCAGTACAGGGTCTATAGAGATACCTCCGCCGGTGTGGATTCGAGCGATTATCTGGCGAGAACGATAACTTCATCAGGTACCGTTAATGCTGTCGATACGGAATTGGAGGAAAATACCCGGTATTATTACAGGGTCTATGTCATGGATAATACCGCTTTGATGACCGGTTCCAACGAGGCGGACGCTCTAACCGCCCAGGATCTGCCCCCTGATCCGGTGGAGCTTTACCCACCGGTAGCCACTCCCGGGACATATGACAGGCTGGAGCTATCGTGGTCCGAATCGAACGGCAATGATTTCTTAAGATACGAGCTTTATCGTTCATATGATTCTGCAGTTGATTCTCTGGATGTGCTGTTGTTTACGTCGAATTCGCAGGAATCGTTCATTGATACCGATCTTGCCGCCGATTCAGTCTATTATTATGGCGTCGTGGCCCGTGATATCGCCGGTAATATTTCGTGGTCGAATATCATGAGCGGCAGGACCAATGCCGATGATCCTCCTTCGCCGGTTGCTCTGTTGCCTGTAGCGGTCGAACCGGACGGATATCAGGACGTTGCGCTTGAATGGAGCGGGTCCGACGATGACGATTTTGAATCTTACAGGTTATTCCGATGGCAGGAGGATTTGGGGAGAGCGGATAGTGCGCTTGTATTCCTGACCGCCGACATTGGAATCACCTCCTTTATGGATCATCCGCCGTTCAACACGGTGGAGGACACTGTCAATTTCTGGTATATACTTCATCTGTTCGACGAGGGCGGCAACAGCGCTGCCTCTGACACTGTTCGTGTACATCTGATCGATAATGATCCGCCTCCGGTTTCGGGATCCGTCACGCCATCGGACAGCTCCTTAATAGCAGCCTGGTCGACTTCAGATATTCCCGATTTCGCCAGTTATCGCCTGCTCAGAGATACCGACGCCGATACCTCGGGTGCGCTCACAATCTTCGTGACTGCGAATCAGGAGGTGACATCCTATACCGATGAGTCTACGGTAGATGACCAGATATACTATTACTGGCTCGATATCTACGACGTTCGCAATAACAGCACCCTGTCATTGTTGGGGAGCGGATCCTGGTAATATGAGGTATACGGCTTTACAAAAAATCAATCTCTTTGCCGCGATATACGGAAGAATGTTTGCGGCGATTATTAAACCCGGGATATGGTTTCCATTTCTTATTCTGGCTTTGTTCCAGACTGTCGGCCTTTATGGATTTGCAAGATTTTATCTTCCCGGATGGAATAGCGTTTTATATCCTATTCTTTCAAACTTTATTCCACTGATCATGCCGAGTTTCAATCCTGCGGTCATACTGCATTACCCCCAATATTATCTTGCTTTGCCTTTCATCTATTCCGGATTTGACAATTTTATCCTCGGCCCCACGGCATGGGTTGTGCTTTCGGCGGTGGCGGTTTATAAGTTTGGCGGCCACTATGACGACAAAAATCTCCCGCTCACAGAAGGATTCGGAAGAGCGTTTCGTTCATATTTGCCGCTACTGGCATTCTGGGCGATAGAGACAGCCATCGTTCTTATGGTTCTCCTGCTACCCTCTCTGCTTCTGAAGTCCTTTGTCGTGGGATCGCCCAACCGCAAAATCGCTCTCGATTTCGGACTGCAGGTCGTGGGATTCGGATTCTCGGCCTTTCTGCTGTATACGATCCCCGGTATTATGATCGGAGGTAAAGGGCTGGGATCGGCGATTTCTAAGAGCCTTCGCCTCTGTCGGGATAATTTCTTTTTGACCTTTTTCATTATCTTCATCCCGGCATTTCTAAATGTTATCCTGAATCTTATTCTATCTGATTTCTCGCCGCGCATAATCCAGCTTCTGAATCCCGAGCTGATAATTGCGCTTCTCGGTTTGCAGATAGGGATAGGTATATTCATAAATCTTTTCATCTACGGTGCCGCTGTTTTCACGTATAAAGAGATAGCCTGACATATCTCACCTGATATCTGCTCAGAGCGGTATATTTCCCTGCGCTCCTGCTGCTATTGCGTTGATAAAGACGGCATTTTACCGATACACTATATGATATGAAAAAGCTCTTTCTACCGATATTGGTTTTTCTGGCCTCGGCTGTCTACTTCGGTTTGCAAGCCTGTCCAACCTTCTACTACTGGGACTCGGCGGAGCTCACTGCGGCGGTGCTCACGGGCGGTGTCCCGCATCCCCCGGGTTTTCCGCTGCTTTTGATTCTTGCCAGGATCTGGGTCGCTGTAATCCCGTTTGAGGCGAGCGGCGGCTTGAATTGGTTCTCATCATTTTTCGCAGCCCTGGGGATTTCAGTATGGTTCGCCGTTATAGCCAGGATTCTGAGAGCGTCAATGATCAATGCCAATCAGAACGTGATTTATATATTCTCGTTGATCTCGACGTTGGTGATGGGAATATCCTTCACCTACGGCATCCAGGGCACTCGTTTCGAGGTCTATTCCTTGAATTTCGCATGTTTCGCGATTCTGGTTCTATTGGCATGCAAATTGGCATCGGATGACCATATCTCATCATGGCGATTTTATTCTCTTTTTGCTCTGATGGGACTCGCACTGGGGGCGCATATTCTAACGATTGCTCTTGCATTACCGGGCCTTCTCCTGATCTTATATTTATCAAAGAGGATAAATCTAAGGCGATTATTCCTTGGCGCAGGCCTGGCCGCATTGGTGATGATACCGCAGTATATCATCATATACTATCTGGCTCAAAATGATCCGCCATTGAACTGGGGCAATCCGTCCAGCCTAAAAAGTTTCTATGACTACATTTTTGTCCGGGAGTTTGTGACCTCGGTTCCCAGCTTCAGCCCCGGCCATATATTGGAGAATCTGTCTTTTGTTATTGGCCTGCTCGTGAATCAACTCGGAGTCGCGGGCCTGGCACTATCGGTCTGGGGCCTCATATATCTTGCGAAAGAAAAGCGGGCTATAGCCGTTCCGCTTGTTACGATCTTGATTCTAAATTCTTTCTCGGTTATTTATGCCGAGGAATTTTTCTCGGAAAACTATGATCTGCAGGGATATCTCTTGATCTCGATGTCTATTGTGGCGCTTCTGATGGCTATTGGCCTGTTTCGATTATATCTATCGACAGTAGCCTTTACAAGGCGGTTGGAGTCAATTCATTCCCGTAACCTGGCCTTGATGTTGAGTTTGGTCATTTCGATTCTCATATTCGCCTATCCCGTCACGCGGAATATCCTTTCTGCTGACCTCTCGGATGTGGATGGAGCCCTGGAATACGCCGAGGAGTTCACCGAACAAGCTCCGGAAGATGCCATTATCATTACATCATATTACAACACCTATTTCTGCCTGCTGGCCTATAACGCCGCCAATCCTTCCCACGATAAACATCAAATAATAAACATATATAACTGGGATCATGCGTGGGGAAGAGAGGAGATTAACAGGCGTTATCATAGGAAACTTCCGATCGATATCGATCGGCAAACGTTCTATCGGCATTTTCTCAATGAGTTTATGAAAGAGTTTCCGATATATATCGAATACGATGAGGCCAGCGCTCCCCTCGCAAAATACCTTAAGCCAGAGGGCCTCGGCTACTTATTTACAACTACGGATACGTCCATGATCGAGATTGACGCCGTAGCGGCTGAGATCGAAGCGAAGCTGGGGCCGGTGTCAGAATTGGAGAATATAGAGAGCTTAAAAACCTGGGTAATGTGGCTTCAAAACCGGGGTTTATACTACAAGCAGCGTGGCTATTCTGAGGCCGCCAGGGCATATTTCTCCGCCGTAGATTCGGTGGCAGCGCTTGTCCATTTAAATTGACATTCATCATATAACCGATAGGGATTCAATTTTAAACCATATATCTCACAATCTCGACTATTGCATTTTGCAAACCGCAAAGCCGACGAGCATCAGGATCAAGGATTTGGCGTTTTATACCGGAACCTGTGAGCGGTGGATCTCGAAGGCTAAGGCTATGATCAATAAGTAGATACCGAATTATATAGAGCCAGAATGCTGTTTCCCGCCGTTCCGGCATGACCTTTGCCTGATAGCCAACCGGTTCTTTGAGAATGGAAAAGCATCAGGCGTAAAATTTGAAATATTCGGTGTATTAAAGTCGAAAGTTCAAAGTTCGATAAAACAGACAAGAGATGTTACGCAAACCCCAAAACCAGTGAGGTGACTAAATGTTAAGACATTTCCATCGAAACAGCAAAGGTTTCACGTTGATCGAGTTGATGATCGTCGTGGTAATCATCGGGATTCTCGCTGCCCTGGCGATCCCGCGCTTCATGCGTTCGACAACTAAGTCCAAACAGTCTGAGGCCAAACAGCTCCTCAAGCAAATCTATACGATGCAGAGAGCTTACAGGCAGGAATTCAATGCTTATTGTTTGGGCGGTGTCGTCGCCAGCGCCGCCGCTCCTGCCACCTTTGGCTTGATCGGTGTCGACATTCAGGCTTCTGCCCGCTACAGTTATCTAATGGCCGCCACAACGAACACCTTCTCCTGCATCGCTACCGCAAACCTTGATGACGACGGGATAATCGATACCTGGATGATCGACCAGACCGGCGCGTTGAGTGTTACTATCGACGACTCCGTGCTTCCCTAGTTAATATAAGGGGAGATTGTGGGGGACGGCCAACCGTCCCCCATTTTATTTTCTGCGGATACGTACGACAGGGGGAAGTAATGGCAGGAAGCAAGATAAAAAGATCGTCGGGAATGACGTTGATAGAGCTCATGATTGTCGTTGTCATCATCGGCATCCTTGCGGCGCTGGCCATGCCTAGGTTCATGGCATCCGCCGCCAAGTCCAAGCAGTCGGAAGCCAAGCAGCTTCTCAAGCAAATCTATACCATGCAGCGGGCTTACTTCATGTTTAACGAAAGCTATTGCTTAAACGGCGTTACCGCCTCGGCCACAGCCCCGACAGCATTTTCCATACTTCACGTCGAGATTACGACCAACGCCCGGTATTCATACGGTATGGTAACCGGCGTGAATACCTTCACCTGCACCGCCACTGCAAATATCGATGACGACGGGATAATCGATACCTGGACCATAAATGACGCGGGCCAGCTGATAAATACCATTGATGATGCAACTAGCTGATGAGAACGTGTTTTTCGCTGAATAATTCCATTATTCCGGTTTACAATCTTTAACAATCAGGATATAATCCAACGATGCAAGATCCGATCCTGCTGGCATTAGTCTTTTTCTTCGGTATTATTATAGGAAGTTTTCTCAACGTACTTATTTATCGTCTGCCTCGCAAGCTGTCTCTTATAAGACCATCATCGAGATGTCCTCGATGCGACTCCAAGATTAAGTTTTACGATAATGTACCGATTTTCTCATACTTCATCCTCAGAGGAAAATGCCGTAACTGCAAGGGCAGGATCTCTGTTCGCTACCCGATCGTGGAATTTTTGACCGGGCTTCTATTGACCGTGGCGCTGTATCATTTTGGAATCACATTAATGGGTTTCGAGGTTATATTCT
>CBEUCH010000034.1:0-5529 GCA_965541585.1 uncultured bacterium
ATAATTCCTCCGGAACAGAGGTGGGAGGGATAGTGAACTGGACAGCGGTGGGATCATAAAGGGGAGATGAATCATGGCAGATGCGGCGAGTCCGGTAAAACCAGATTTCACAACACAGTCGCCGGCGGTTTATAAAGCGAATATAGACGCCGGCTTTGAAGTTCTGGACAGAATAGCATGGATGTTCGCCTGTTATGAAAAGGCGACGCCGGACATGCAGGTGAGACTTTATCCTGGATCGGTTCATTATGAAAACACTCTGGTCGAACTGGCCGAACAGAACACCGGAACGATCACGGCTCCCTCCGGCAATCCGAGGATCGACAGGGTTTATGTCGATCATCAAACCGGTGTGGTGGGGGTGATTACCGGCTCTGAGGCGGCCTCACCTACGGCTCCGGCTCTCTCTCCAGGCATGATCCCGATAGCACAGATCTTGCTCGACAATTCTCCGGCGACTACGACCATAACAAATAGTTTAATCACCGATGAACGTAATCTTTTTAAAACAGATTTTACTAAGGGCTGGATACAATTTAATGGCTCAGGGACAATAGCAATCAAGGATTCTTTCAACGTGGATTCCATAACAGATGATGGAACGGGAAAATATACGGTTACATGGGACACGGATTTCGCTAATGTAAATTATTGCATAATACCAGGTTGTGCGAATCAGGGTGATCAAACGTTAAGGCTTCCAGGTATACTTGTCGCCCCGCTTGTAGGTTCAGTAGAAATTCGCACCTTCGACACGTCTTTTGTAATCACAGACTCAGACTATATACGTCTGATAGCGATGGGAGAACAATAATGAAATGTCGGATAGTCTACAAACCAGACGGAACGGTATCGGTGATTCATCCCGTGCCGAAATCAAGACGGCCAGAGGAAACAGAAGCCGACTGGCTGGAACGGGTATTCGCAAAAACGATGCAGGGAAGTCCTCTTAATGGGCTTCCTTTCGATGATGTGGATGATACAGCATTGCCAGTGAACAGGGATGACAGAGACGCCTGGGAGGGAACTCAAGGGCAGGGCATAACGATTAACCAGGTCAAAGCAGATCAGATAAAAGTGGATAAAGAACGAACCCTGAAAATAGATATTGAAATGAGGCGCATGGCCGAACAGAATCTTATCGACAAGGGGGAATTGTAAAATAAGTGCTTTTCAGGAAATATATCTGATCATCGAGAACGTGGTGGAGAGAGAGGGCGGTTTCGTGAACCGGCCGACGGACATCGGCGGGCCGACGAATATGGGGATCACCAAAAAAACATTGGCCGAATTCTGGGAGATGCCGGTGGAGCAGATCAGCACCAGGGACATTCAGCGGCTACCGAGGGAGACTGCGATTTATATTTATTATGTCCTCTACATGAAGCGGCCGAGGATCCAGGAGATTCCGGATCCGGAGCTGAGAGAGCACATCTTTGACTGTGCTGTGCTCCATGGCCGGCATAGAGCTGTCAGATGGCTCCAGTTTTTCTTAAAGATCGACCATGATGGAATCATCGGGCCGATCACTTTGAGCGCCATACGGTCGAACCTCATAGGAAATTCGGGGTATTCCGGGCCGATAAGTAACATGATCATGGCTCATCGGGTGAAATTCATGGCGGCTATCGTTCGGCGGAATCCCAGCCAGCTCGAATATCTGAATGGCTGGATCCATCGAGCATTAACTTTTCTCAGATAAAAGGAGATCGGGATGGAGGAGGAAAAAAAGAAAGAGGAATCGAAAATCATTACTCCGGAGGATCCGGCGAAACTCTTTGTTAAAATCATCTGCGCTGATGTGGCGACAAAGAGGTTCGAGATCGAGTCGAACCTGACAAACATGGACGAACTGATAACCTTTCTCATCAACGCTCTCTCAGCGGCGAACACTCTCCGATTGCAGGGCCAGGATAACAAGGATCCGAGAATCTTGCTCGCCAGTAAGATGCCGCTAAAGGTGGTTTAAGGGGAGAAATTTCCAGATTATTCCAGTATTTTCCGGTTATTTCCAGTAAAGGAGGAGATCATGGCGGATGAGGAAAACTCAGTGGAGAAAGATCTGATCATACGACAGGAGAACGTCAAGGCGATATTGGCTTTCTCCATTCCGGTCATGGTCATGATCATGGTGATCGTCGCCTGTTACAAGGCACTGAGCGCTCAGGCGGATTTAAAACTTTTGACGATGATCTTTCCGGCCATCATGCTCTGGGGCGGGATTGTTTACCGTGACTTATTCGCAAAAGGAGCAGAACCCAAAAGGAGAGGAGGCGATTAAGATGATAGTGAAACTATACAGAAAGCCGGAGAATGTAGGATGGCTGGGCTGGCTGGAGAATGCTGCCGGTTATTGCCTCGGATTTATCCGGTTGAACGGCGAGATCCAGTGGGGAATAACTAATTAAACTGAAAGGAGAGGGAAAGATGGGAATAACTACATGGATGTCATTCGATCAAAGAAGGCGCGTGAGATCCATCCTGGCGCTGGTGATCGTCCTGGCGCTGATCGGCGGGTGTGCCGGAATGAACCTGGCGACGTCCACCAAAAAGGTTTTGGAGTTCAATGTCGCGCTCTGGGAGGAGGGCGTGACGAAAATGGGAGAACAGCTCACCAGGCATCCGATACCGAAGGGACCGGACGTCACCGATAAGCAGAGAGAGGCGGCCAGGGAATCCAGGAAGCCATACATTGAGGCACTGAAAGCTCTGGAGGAATTTCGTCTTATCAATAATGCCATTGTAAAGATGGCTCAGGAAGCTAAAGATAAGGGAATCGATCTTGAGCCGGAGGATTTCGAGGATCTGGAAAATCTGAGATGGAGTGTTATTGTGGAGACCATTCCTCTCTTATTAAGATTCGGCGTCACCGTGTTTCAAATTGTAAATTAAAAGGGAGGGCCACATGGCGAACATTGAGAATTTAAAGAAGGACGTGGGAAATCTCAAAGCCGCGGCCGAGGGCTTTTTACCACCGGCCTGGTCGGCGGCGCTTTCGGTTCTACCGACGATATTCAGCATCATCGGCAACCTCATCGATGGTGAGGAGGTCGAGTGGAAGGACGTGGATTGGCAACGATTCAAGCTGACCGTTAATACCGTTGAGTTCTTACAGAAGCACGGTCACGAAATAACTGAGGATGAAATCAAAGAGATCATGGGAGTCGGTTGATGTGGCTGATAATCATGCCTGCACAAAGAATGGGGAACTGGCCGACCTTAACGCTCGATTGAACAACGTCGAGAAAAGACAGGAGCGACACCATTCCTGGACAAAGGAAATCGAGAAAGAATGCAGGGAAGGAATCGATGACGTGGAGAAACAAGTGGAGGAAAAATATAATCAGGTCATCACGGAAATCGGAAAAATGAGCCGAAGCAATCTCAAGATGAGCTTAACCATCATGGGAGTATTCGGATCTCTTTTTGTTATCCTGGCTCTGATAATTCGTGGATAGGAAAAAACCTGATTTTTTTTATTGACAGATATTCACGGTTCCTGTTATAATTGGATTACATTTAAAACAGGAGACCGGCATGATAGTTTTATTTGACGATTTAAGAGAGCATTTACCGAGGGAGAGCGCGTTCGCTCTCCCTCTTTTTTTAATTCGTCCGGAGATGAAAGGAGGTGATGTTGATGGAGGAGATGGCATTCTCGCACCTGGAGAAAATGATGATGACGCACCTGGCCATGTTCCTGGCGGGAATGGTGGTGGGAGGAATTCTGGGATTCAAGGAAGCTCACAGCCGGATCCGGAACGGCCTGAGGATTAACTTAATTCACAAGAGGAGGAGACTATACATTGAGCCAGACAATAGAAGCCATCACGGATGAGACAAAATATCTCCTGGAGGCTTATGAAAAGGAATTCGAGCAAAGAGTTAAAGACACAGAATATAATCATCCGATGGTGATCAACTGGCAAACGAGGATCATTCGACAAGAGGATGGGAGCCGGAAGGTTATTTCTCACATGAGCTTTTACACCGGCCGAGTCAAGGACAGCGTGGCCAGGGACGTCAACGAAAAGCAGATGACGATCGTTCCGCCTCCGAAGGAACCAAAAGACAAGAAAAAGAAATCCAACCAGTAACAACCGGAGACCGACCAGGAGGGAAACCAGAACGGGCTTTTCAGTCTTTCCAGGAAAACCCAAAAACTTCACAAGATACTGGATCATGAATTCCGCATCAGCCGAGATGACAGCCACCTCCGACACCAGAATCGCATGGCATCGTCTTAAAGGTTTTCCAGGCCGCTCCTCTCCGGAGGAGCGCGCTGGAGGACTTTGAGATGGCCGATGAAGATTACTTAAAAAACGATTCCAGAGAGTTAATGGCTTACCTTAATGAAAATAAATTGTTACCAGGCTTCTATTGGTTCAGGTGGAAACCCTCAGCTCTCATTCAAGCTATGGGAGCTGAGCGCCTGGAATCTATGACCGGCAAAGGAGCCAGGTGGATTCTCAGAATCGATGTAAGGGCCTGCATGTGGATTCTCGGAATGGAGGGGACGTTTTATCCAGGGCCGAAAATGCTCATGCTTTTAAAAGATATCGATATCGAGGGCCGGATCGAGGAACCGAAATAATGATTCTTGCTGATGGTATTATTACCAGATGATGAAAGATCTATTTAAAAAGGAGGTGAATATGAAGCATAGATTCACGATCGATAATGTTCCTTTAGATCGACCATTTATCGATCACAATTTAAAGCTCATGGTATACGAAGGGAAGGTCACTCTTTACTGTTCCACGCATTCTGCATCGGTCATTAAATTTTTCGCTGATTCAATAAGGATCTGTGATGGCTCATGCTTGAGGGTGGAATCCATGAGCATTCCTTTCGAGTTCCATGAGAAATTTTTCAAATAAAAAGGAGGAGAATATGAAGCATCGATATGAGATTAAAAGCGATTCCAAAATTGAGGATATTATTCATCATAAACTGGAACTCCAGAGATCAGGCGATAAGGTTTTTCTTTATTGCAAGAGCCATCAGAAAACCGTCGTGATGTTTTATCCACATCATGCGGAATTTATGTATGTATCCTGCATGAGACATAGAACTGTCAAGATTCCATTCGATATTCATGTCTATAGGGATGTTGAAGATGCGAATAAAAAGGAATGAAGATATCGAGGGCCGGCGTGTCTTATTGAACGGTGAGATCTTCGGTCTGACGAAGATCCAGGGGACGGTCAGATATGTGGCCAGGAGCGCCGAGGGTGAGCTGGAGTATCCGGTGACGGTGGAGCTGGACACCGGCCGCATTGTGTCATTCAAGTGGGAGGAGATTTATGTCGTGATGGCCGACCTTAAATCTCTTTTGGGGAAGGTCATTAAGCTGGAGACACGCGGAAAGATTCTCGATGCTTTGGTTGTAAATATCAAGGAGGATCCGAAAGCAATCAGGCCGATCGTGGTGACTCCTGATTTCGTTAATTATGCGCATATTACCATCGAGGAGATCGAGGAGTTCAATGAGGATCCGGCGGCGTTAAGAAGATTCATCGAGCTGAA
>CBEUCH010000035.1:0-4856 GCA_965541585.1 uncultured bacterium
AATTGTTCCGCCGCCGGTATACTTCACGCCGTACCGGTTACCGACTATTGTGTCAGCGGAGGCCTCGAATGAACCTTCTGAACCATAAATGCCGTACACACCGCTGTCTTCTATCCTCGAATTTTTGATTTCCGTTCCAGATGGCGTCCAAGACATGTAGATACCGGCATCAGCATTGTCTCTTATCGTGCAGTTGGTGACAAAAAGTTTAGAAGGATTATACGCGTAGATACCATAATCTGCATGTTGAATAATGCAGTAAGCCAGGGAATCCACGCTTCCTGACATAGCACGGATGCCATACCAGTCGCCCGGCTCAGGATCAAGAGGTTCGGAGGACATGAATACAATTTCGTCTTGCGATGAACCCCAGGCCTTTAGTTTGCCATTGACAATGAGCTCCGATTTCGAGGAGCTGCTACCTCCCTGGACAATGTCAAAATCGTAAACAAACAAGACTGTACAGGGTGCCGCAATTTCAAGGGTTGAGGTCGATGGCACAGTGACATCACCCTGGACTATCTCGAGGCCCGGTCCCCAATTGGTCGTAAGACCTGCGGGGAGAGTTCCAGACCACACATTATCTATGTACATGTAGAGCCCGTCATATGTCGCAGCGTAAGTAGAATCGTGATATGTTCCGTCGATATCGAAGTCCTTTACGTAATCGCCTGAAAGCCCACTGGTTCTCTTTATCCAACTACGGGCCGAATCGGCGGAGATATAAACAGTGCCGTTTTCGCCAGCCTCAGTTGTCGTCGCAAGATAAAGAACAGAAATGTTATTCGGATTAACAATCAGTGCCGTAACCGTGTCCTCACTCAAACCATAACTTCGCCCCGACCAGCTAACATCGCCAGGATCAGTAGCATCGACGTTCCAGGTTTTCCAGAGGCCCTTGACGGTTCCAACATAAGCGATATCATCGTTGGAGAGACGGACTCTTGTGCTACTGTCCGGTAGACTCCCGGTAGTTACATCGCTCCAGGAAACGCCTATATCTGAAGATCTATAGGTGCCATCTGTAGTGGTCGCCAACATCAGGTCATCACTGCCCCGAACCGCTATATCATTGACCATACCGATCCCGGCAGCGTAGCCGCTCCAATTCCAACTCCCGAAGCTGATAGGACTGATATGTATGTTGATGGATTGGTCGTATGCGCTTCCAAGGATAACAGCATAGTCTTTGATGAAATTTACCACATTAATTTTCCATTGCGGCGGTCCTCCTTGTCTGATCTCCTCCCATTCTGGGCAATCATCAATGTCATCTGAAGCAAATGCCCTTCCATAATACTCATCATGGTGCGATGTCAGCCACATTTCACCATACGTTTCAAAGTCGGTCAATTCGGCATCCGTACCATTTTTGATATCGATGAATGCATGCGAATATGTCTGACCAGAATTATTGGAGTAATCTGATAATACTGAAACAGTACTGGTGACGAATATTTGAGATCCGTCAACGTCGATCGCCGTTAGTTTCATTTTATCAATGCCTTCAGCAGATTCCGTCCAATAACTTCCCATATTGGTCGTGTAGGCAATGTTGTATTCACCACCTAACAGCCAGTAATCGAGGTCTTCATTGTATGGTTCAATACAAAAGCCGCTTGCATTGCAGAGGGGACTGGAGCGGCTATACCAGTTTTGACCGCTATCCGTTGACCACATAACTTTATTTATTCCGTCGTGATTGATGGCAGCGATGATCGTATCCGCGCTACTAGTCGTGGTGTCACGCGATATAATCTCAAGTTCGTTTACACCAAAACCACCCGAACTATATACATAGCTCCAATCGGTGCCGCCATTTGTTGATTTGTAGATCTTGTTGTTGGTAGAATTTTTGGCATTCGCTGCATACATCACGCTAGCATTATTCGAACTAAAAGCACACGTTTCAATTTTACTATTGAACTTTTTGTTCCAGCTAGCGCCTCCATTTGTCGATAACCATACCCCTTCATTATTAGCTTCACGGGCGCTCGCCAGGAGATAATTTGTATCTTTCGGGTAGATATGGATATCGGTCATAACTTGCGGCGGCTCCAGGATACCTGATGCTGATGCAAACCAATTTCGGCCTCCATCCGTCGTTTTGTAAATGGAGGGTTCCTGTTCAAACCCCAGAACCCCGATATAACACGTAAAAGTGTCGTCTACAGCATGCCCTATCGTGGTTGTGTCAATCGTCATGCACCAGATATCGCGATCACGGGGAAGGCCATTCACGCGCTGATTCCAAGTAGGATTGAATTCATCAGCTTCTACAGTCACATAGACGTCATTATCTGAACTGCCATGACCCTTCTTCGCGTACATGAAGATATTACCGAACGCGGCTGAACCCTCGATTGCAATGGCCGCTTCATCGACCCACTCAGACCAGTTTTCCGTATCTGACCGCCTTCGGTAGATCTTGCCATCAGGTATGGTGCCACTCGTGCGACCTAAATTATACATGGCCCACCGGAAAACATCGTTGCCAGATTTACCTATGTGAAGATCATATATATAAGTCGCCTTCCAAGGTCCATCTTTGTCAATCCACTCGCCGCTATCCTCCGCGAAGGAAATCCTAAACTGAAATATAAAAACAATCAGGAATAGGATTTTAAAAAGCTGCCGGAATGTTTTTCCAGTCATCTCAATATCTCCTTGATTATCAGAAGCTTATGGTCTATTTTAGATATAGAACTTTTATTGAAGTCACTCCCTGGGGCGTTTCAATCCGGGCGAAATAGATCCCTGATGATACTTTTTGCCCGGAGCTGTCGGTGGCGTCCCAGGTTGCTTTTCCCTCCTTGGTTTTCAATGTCTTTAGTAGAGCGCCGATAACATCGAATATTCTAATCTCGACATCACCTCCTTCCGATCCGTACGCTAAAAAATTCACCGATGAATTAAACGGATTGGGGTAGCAAGTGAGTAACGCAATGTTTGGCCCCAATCCTATTTCCTGCTCTATCGACGTCTCTTCAATCTCGGCCTTGCGAAAGTATATCTCTTCTTCGAATGGCGGATTATCACGCGCATCTTCCCAGAAAAGTAGCAATTCACCGTTTTCAAAATGCAGGTCTGGGGAATTCGTCGTACCTTGAGCATCTGTTAACCGAATTTCTTCACTCCAGGTTTGTCCAAGATCGAAAGATTCAGTATAATAAAACTCTGGCGTGAAAAAGCCGGTTCGGGTATCCTCCCACAACATGCCTATCTGGTCTCCATAGATAAAAGAACGCGATGCGGTAGCTTCGTGATGATCGGTCAACTGCATCTCCTCGCCCCAGCTTTCTCCGTTGTCTGTACTAATCCTGTATAGTATATCACCGGTAAAACCTTCCCCACCTGAACCATATTTGTAATCATACCATGAGGCTATAAGCCTGCCATTTTCAGAAGCGTAAAGATATGGCCATTGAGAGTGCTGGCAGGAGTCATCCGATACAACTGTAGGACTGCTCCAAGATTCACCCCAATCCTCGCTAAATGCATAAAATATCTCGGTTAGATTCTCTACAGATGAACTATCCTGGTATAGCAGGTGAATACGCTCTATGCTATACCTCAGTGAAAACCAATAGTTGTTAAAGTTGTTGTAAAGATGGATGCCTCCCCGAATGTCTGACCAGTTACCACCGTTGTCAACGCTATACGTAGTTTTTAGAGTATCTACACGCCTATCGCGGTGATCCCTTTGATGAAAGAATCCGAATATCAGCGTATCAAGGTAAGAGGTTCCTCCTTGCATCCCAATAAAATGCTGGCCACGCTCAAAAAAGTATTGAGGATCGTTCCAATTTATCCCGAGATCGTCGCTATACTTAGCGTAAGTTTTCGAATAATTGAAGTCATCTGTGTTTGTAGCCTCCCCACACACATTAAGTCGGTTGTTATAATAGTTAACATACAGATGTGCGGCACTCTGAGCCGTATCATCGTTGCTTACACACCAGATATCAGACCAGTTTTCGCCCCCGTCCAAGCTGCCGATCAGAAATGGGGCACCTCCCCAAGGAAGCAGTAATCCAAAAGAAACGAAAATTGTATCGCCGTAGACAGTTGCATATGGATTGTCGGAAATGTTGAGAGAATCGCTTATATAAGTCAGTCTTATTTCGGGCCCCCACTCGGTCTCAGTAATCATACTTGACTTTGGACTGTTTAAAAGCGCGCCAAGACCATCAAGAGGTTTTATATTTATCGCCCTCACAGCCGCTACGGAGCCGGAATATACGGTATCACCGTCAACGGAATAATAAGGCTGTCCCGCTAACGCATTGCCGGTCAGAGAGATAAGCAAAAATGTGGCAATATTGGATAGCTTGCCCAAATCGGTCCCCCTGTTAAGAGGAGATGCCATACAAATAATATAAAAACATCCTTATCGGGAGTAAGCCTGGTCTACCCGTGCATTGTAGTACAGATATTACCATTCTACACCTCCAAAATAGATTTTCTACTATACAATTTAGCCTCTATTTCCCAACTGTCAAGGAAAATCGATTATTGTAGACCGTTACTCATCAGTTCGCCTTTTTCTTGAAACCTTGCTCCACGCGCTTATCCCCAATAATAACACACGATGTCTAGGTTTCAAGACACCCCGATTTGATCCCCCGACCTTCCCAATAGTCAACCTCAAAAAGGTCAGACATGATGAATTGAGGGCTTGGGGAAACGAAAAAGCCCCGACCGAAGCCGAGGCTTGATCAGCCGATTCATATTCTGGTGTAAGAAGCGTTAGTTCTTAGTGAGTATACGTAAACTTCATCTGAGGCAGGGGAAGATCCTCTCCTCTATTGAACTGAAAGCGTGGCAGCCTCTCCGCATCGCAGAACAGCAATAGC
>CBEUCH010000036.1:0-4015 GCA_965541585.1 uncultured bacterium
TATGCTTATATTACCATCGATGAGATCGAGGGGTTCAATGAGGATCCGGAGGCGTTAAGAAAATTCATCGAGCTGAAAGATACCATCGAAGGGCTAGGGGCTTTTCTGGAGGATCCGGAGGATCCGGAGGAGGATTGATATGCCGGTCTATACCTATAATTGCGGCGTGTCCGGTGAGCTGAAATTTATTCGTGGAAAGTTTTTAGGTTGGATCAGGGCTGGGAGGATAATCGAGGAGCGATATGCAATCTTTCAGCGTCGAACATCCGTCATGCTGATTCCAGAACATGAGCTTACCAATGACGCTAAGAAAATACTCAGTGAAACGACGGCTGAACCTTTGACGCCTAGCATCATGGCTGTTTATAGGGAGGTGATCAATGGCCGAAAGTAAACCATGGCTCGCCGGCGAGCTGGAACCGGCACAGCTGGAAAAGATCTATAAACTTTTAGCGGCTCCTTTTTCTTCCGGAGCTTTCACGACTACGGATAAAGAGGTGACCAAAAAGGGATACGATACCACCGGAATCATCGTTCAATTTCTGATCAATCGACTCAATGAGGAGGTGGGAATCGGCCACTGGCAGATCATAGTTCTGGATCAGTCGGTCGAAACTTACAAAACCAAAGATGAAAGAACCAGGTATGCGGCGACCTGCAAGATCGTGATGCAGTTTGGGAACTGGAGGAACGATAAATTGAGGGCGACGGAGACCGAGGACTGGCATATCGGAGGGTTTCATGTCCTTGCCGAGCGGCCAGGGGTCGGTGGGAGTGACAGCTCGAACCAGGCCGACGGTGAAAAGGGAGCGCTGACCGGAGCAATCAAGAACGCCTGTAAACTTTTCGGATGCGGAAAGGAGGTCTATGAGGGAGAGGGCGGGCAGGTCTCCGATCAGGATAAACGTCAGGCGGAGATTCAGACCATCAAGGTTATATGCTCGAACAACCAGATCGACGGAGCGCTTTTCGAGGAGTGGGCCAAAGACTTTTGGAAAGTCGATGACTTGATGACTATCTCCCTGGCCACACTGGAAACGCTCAGAGAGAATGTCGAGAGCAATCCGGAGGGATGCAAGACGCAGATCTCCGCTTATCTGGATAAAAAGAAATAGGAGAAAAGATATGGAAGCGATTGATCGAAAGTATTTTATTCTGGCAACATCCACCGAACATCAAACTCCACATAATGAATTCGATTCCCTTTTGTTTTTAGTAAAGGATAAAGCACTGCCTGACACTCTGCGATTTTATGCAGTAAAGTGTCAGGCTTTAGGAGCTGATAAAAAACAATTAAGAGGAATTGAATTATTGATCGACCGCGTAGAAAAATGGCAACGCGAGAATCCAGGATATTTAAAGATTGCCGATATAGATGATAGCTCTTTTGGTGATGACATTATAAAGCCGAATGAGTTGTAATGACAGAATACAGGGAAGGTGATCACTGCATCGCGTGTCAGGGAGCAATCGAGATCGACAGATATGCTTATTGTCATCACTGCGTTCTGGATCCGGAGTTCTTTAACGACGTGGCCGCTTATCAGGAGATGGAGGAAAGTCGGCGGCTCCAGGAGGATCAGGCGGGGGTCGAAAAGATAGAGCGGATCATTAATTTGAGGAGGGGTCGTTGAGCGATAAACCGATAATAGTTTGTCTATGTGGTAGCACTCGCTTTAAAGATGAGTTCGTAAAGCAAAACCTCAAGGAGACACTTGCGGGGAAAATTGTCCTTTCAATAGGGTGCGATATGAAAACCGATGATGAAATATTTGGACACCTTTCACCCGATGATTTAGCAGATACAAAAAGGCATCTTGATGAATTACATTTCCGTAAAATAGAACTCGCAGATGAAATTTTAATTTTAAATGTAGGTGGATATATCGGAGAGTCTACGAATAACGAATTAGCATATGCTAAAAAACTCAATAAGTATATACGGTTTTTAGAGGATGGACTTATATGAGGGGATCAATCTTTTATATCTGTCCTGAAAATAGAGACATCATTAAAAACTTTTGGGATGAATTATTGGCTCTGGATGAACTGGGAGCGAATTTCCCTTTCCATCGACCGCACCATTCCATCGGATGCATCATCGGAACAGTCTTTTGCACATCCATCAAGCTGGTGGAGGATATCACCTGATGGCCACCTTCCGGAAATTTCTCGATGATGGTTTTTTGAAAGTCCAGACACCGATCGAGCGGTGGGGCGATAAATTCTTCATAACGGTGGATGCTGATCGACATGGAAACCCGATTGCATTGACACCGCGCCAGGCGCTTGAGATGGCTCTTTTTATCATGGATGAATTGGGAAAATATAAATATTTCGAGGATGGACTTATATGAGCTGGATCGATGGTTCTTTCTGGACGGATCCGAAAGTTCGAGCGCTGAAACCTGATGAGAGATATCTCTTGCTTTATCTTATCACGAACCCTCACCGGCATTTCAGCGGGCTTTATTATCTACCGTTTGGAACGATCGTGGAGGAGAGCGGCCGGCCGGCGAAAAAGAATGAGGAAAGCATGTTGAAATTATCCACCAGCAAGCTAGCCACTTGTGATCCGGAGCATCAGATGGTGTGGATCTGTAACATGGCGAAGCATCAAACCAGGCGGATGAACAAGGTCAACGCCATCGAGGGAATAAGGAACCATCTGATCACGGTTCATGAAACCATGCTTGTGAATCTATTTCTCGAACATTATCAGACGTTTAATATAACCATACCTAAAGCATCGTTAAAGCATTCGGAAAGCATCTCCGATGCATCTTCTCTATCTAAGTATATAAAGGCTTATGTATATGGAGACAATAAAGAGATTTCTATTCCGAGGGAGAGTAAAGCATCCAGAAGCATCTCCGATGCTTCTGGCATTACTGAACAGGAGGAAAAGGACTCTCCTGTTCAGGACACTCCCATTAAAATTCTGGAAGGGAATGATCATATCCTCAAGGTTCTCCATGAATCGAGTTATCTGAGAGCGGCCATCGAGCCGACTTTGATAAATCAGAATTTCTGGAACAGCATGATCGGGCTGGAGGAGGAACATGAGAATCTGGTTCTCACCAGGGAGATCGTGAAAGCTGATGGCCATGTGGCCGGCGATCCTACCGAATACGGATTCACGAATCCCAAAGGGAAACAGGATCCGGCGATCGGCGTCCGGAAATTTCTCAAGGGCTGGTTCACCAGGGCAACGAAACCGAGGTATTGAATGGCTTATTACTACCGCAATATGGACAAAGAGGGTATGCCGAAAGCCGACCTTTATGATACCGGTATTCCAGCGGAAATCTGTCTGAATTGTCGTGAGGGCCATGACTGCTTGATGGCGGGAAATCATGTCCACTCATGTCCACGCCATCCTGAACATGCTTCATGGAGAGAAAAACAGCGAGAGTATAAAACGAAATATCGGCGGTCGAAAAAAAGGGTTCGATGATATGGAATCTGACAAGACGCAAGAATTGAGCATTATAGAAATTGTGATCATGAAAGAGATTGAGGAGCTGATGCCAGGATTTTTAAATCGAAATTATGATGCGCTCCTGGGCCGAGTAATCAGGGAATTGCTTGAAGTCGTGCCTGGAAAAGAATTTCAGATGACTAATTATGCATCAGGACTCGCGGCTGTGCTATTCGATTATCATTTTTTCCATGGAAATTCAATACTCGAAGCTGGACTCAGGGCATTAAAGAAATATCTGGAGAAAAAGAATGAGCAGGAAATCGACAAAGGGGAGAGACCAGGCTGAGAATCCCTCATTCCGGCGCTGTGAATATGTGAATGGATGTCGGAAAAAAGGCATCACGGAGTTCGAGGGGAGATTTTACTGTCCTCAGCATGTAGGGGACGCATATTCCAGAAAAATTACGCCAGAGATGGTTGAGATGGCGTCGGACGGGTTCAAGGTAATACAAAGTGTGTATAACAAGGAAAAAGGCGCTGAGGAGGCGCTGAGGGCTTTTTTCGACAAGTGGGGGCTGGAGGGAGCGGAAA
>CBEUCH010000037.1:0-3522 GCA_965541585.1 uncultured bacterium
CTCAGAAATATGGGCGGCTCTGGGAGCTGGAGGAATACAGGAAGGTATCTCCAGGGGAGATGTTCGCTGATATTTTTCTCAACCAGGCGATGCCGAAACCGAGATCGACATGCATCGATTTCGGATGCGGCACGGGCAGGGGAGCATTGAGACTGGCGATGCTGGGCCGGCTGGACGTGACCATGATCGATTTCGTGGGGAACTGTCTGGATCCGGATATTAAGGCGATGCTGAAAACTCAGTCCGATTCCCTTCGATTCCTTAAAGCCGATCTCGAAAAGGAGATAAACATCAGGGCGGAATATGGATTTTGCTGTGATGTTCTGGAACATATTCCTCCAGATAAACTCGACCTGGTGATGAGCAATATCTTGAGGGCATCTCAGCACGTCTTTTTCTCGATCGCCACTTTCGAGGATGTGTGGGGAGAACTCATCAACGAAAAACTCCATCTCATCGTTCAGGGTTATGAATGGTGGCTGGAGCAGTTCAAGAAATGGGATTGCGTGATTCACTGGTCGAAAAACCTGGAAGGCACAATTATGTTCTACGTCAGCGCCTGGGCCGGCGGGTCTGATGTCGCAGAGGCCGGCGTCCTGAATGTTCCGGCTGAGACGCTGATCGAGAACGTCCGGCACAATGCCAGCCAGGGATGGACACAGCTCACACCTCATGATGCGAACACCTTTGAAGCCATGATTCTGGGAGGTGGGCCCTCGCTTAACGAATTCGAGGATGACATCAAGGCGATGAGAAGAGGAGGGATAAAATTAATAACTTTAAACAATGCTTATAATTGGGCTTTGGAGCATGGATTGATTCCATCGGCGACGGTTGTAGTGGACGCTCGACCGAGCAATGCTCGATTCGTGAAACCGGTGGTAGATGAATGCAAGTATCTGATCAGCTCTCAATGTGATCCCTCAGTGTTCGAGGGATTACCGAAAGACCGGACGGTGATCTGGCATACCGGAAATGAGGATATTAAAGATATTCTCAATGAGAATTATGAGGAGGGCTGGTTTCCGATCATCGGCGGATCAACGGTTTTGCTGAGAGCCATTCCGCTGATGCGCGTTCTGGGATATAGCAAATTCCACCTGTTCGGTTGTGATTCCTGTATTGAGGGTGACGTCCACCATGCTTATCCTCAGCCAGAGAATGATGACAATCCGGTTCTCACCGTCCAGGTCGCCGGCGGGAGGAGCTTCGCTTGCAATCCCTGGATGGTGGCTCAGGCTCATGAATTTATCGAACTCATAAAGTTCATGGGCGATGAAATAGAGCTGGTCATTTATGGTGATGGATTGCTTAAAGATTTTCTGGTCACCGGCGCACAGTTCGCAGATGAGGCGGCCGCTTTAATTACAAAGGAGGATTAAGTAATGGCTCCAGGAACATGGTTGATCTACGGTAAGGCTAAAGAATATATGATGGATGGAACCATCAGAATCGGGACGGATGTTTTCAAGATGCAACTACATCGAGCGAGCGCGTCGGCGGCCATCCTGGTCGTTTCCACTCGCTCAGTCAGCACATCGATAGGATCGGAGATCTCCGCCAGGGGGGTATATGCACAATGGGGTCGGACTCTGGTTCCTGCGAATATGCAAGTCGGTGCGGGGGTATCAGCGAAACAGAAAAAGGTCTATTATTCAACCACCGGCCTGGTGTTCACCGCTTCCGGATCTTCGCTGATCGATATTAAATATGCATTGATCAGAACTTCCGTCAGTGCCACCGGCGGGAAACTGCTCTGTTTCGTGACTCTCAGCGCATCACAATTCACGATCGCAAGTCCGAACACTCTGACGATCCTGGCGAATGCAAGCGGTGTGTTTACGCTCGCATAAAAGAACAGTTTCCAATCAGGTGAAATAATTAAATGGTCGTTGCGATAGCGAGTAAATCAGAGCAAGCCGAACCGGCGAACACTACCAGCATCACCATTGCCAAACCTTCGGGCACGGTCGATGGCGATTTACTGGTAGCCATTATCGCTAAGGACCATAACGTAAGTTTTGGTCCGCCAGATGGTAGCTGGAATGTAGGACAAAACGCTGGTAGAGGAACAGCGGGTGTTCGATTCGTCTTTCATTGGAAGATAGCATCCGGGGAAGGTACAGATTGGACGTGGACCGGAGATAACGAAGAATGGTACGGCGTCGTATTAAGAATTACGGGGCATGATCCCACTACTCCTATGAACATATCAGACGTTGCAGATGGGTCTGACGCGGCCCCAATATCTCCTACCATTACTACCGATATAGATGGGTGTCTGATAATCGCTTGTTTTGGTGTTGACGATGATGACACACCTTATAGTGTTGATGCCGCCTTAGCCGAAGAATGGAACGCTGTTAGCAGCACTGGTGCGGGGACGTGCGGCACAGCGGGGGGTATAGAAACTCAGGGGACCTTTGGGGCGACTGGAACCTATACCCATTCTGTGAATGCTACGGAAGAATGGGTTGCTTTTACGATAGCGATTGCCCCGGCGGCTGGCGCGGTGGAGATAACACCTGGCGCTGGAGCTATCTCCGCGGCGGGTGAGGCGGCCATCGCCCGCGTTAATACTTTTCTAACCGTGGATGCCGGCTCCATGACGGCCGTCGGTTACCAGCCGACGGTGGACGTGACTCTCCCGATCACTCCTGACGCCGGCTCCCTGGTTGTGGCCGGCCAGACGCCGGCTCTTGAAAAAGAGGATTTTGTGACGCCGGCGGCCGGCTCCCTGGCCGTCGCCGGTTATCAGCCGACGGTGACGCAATCAGGAGGAGTCGATACTCCACTGACGCCTGATGCCGGCTCTTTAACAGCGGCCGGCTATCAGCCGACGGTGAACGTGATCCGGTGGATCACTCCGGCGGCCGGCTCTCTGGCCATCGTCGGCGCTGAACCTACTGTAAAGATAGACTATTACCTGACGCCGGCGGCCGGCTCTTTGGTAGGCTCCGGTTACCAGCCGACGGTGAACGTGATTCGGTGGATCACACCGGATGCGGGTTCCCTCACGGTCACGGGCGAGGCTCCGGATCTTCGCGAGAATTTTAATCTTATACCAGGGACAGGTTCTCTGACGATTTCCGGGGCCGCGCCGACTATAGAGAAAGAGGATTACGTTACACCGGACACCGGCTCCCTGGTGATCGCCGGCTACCAGCCGACTGTCCAGCAAGCTCTTAATGAGGTCACACCATCCGCCGGCTCCCTGGTGGCCACCGGCCTGGCTCCGGACATCCGGATCGAGCCACCTTATCATGCGGTCTTTAATCAGAAATATGGTGGAGCGAAGGCCGTGACCTATGGGAACAAATCGAAAACCGTGATCTATGGAAATAAAGCAAAGGAAATTAAACAATGAGCAATCCAGTTTTCCATATTAAGAAAGACGATACTCGACCGACGATCGATATCGTGGTGACTCAGGAATCGGATGGATCCGTTCTGGATCTTACCGGCGCGACGGCGACGTTCTCGATGAAAAATAAAGCCACCGGCGTGGTCAAAGTAAATGCG
>CBEUCH010000038.1:0-2802 GCA_965541585.1 uncultured bacterium
TACTCCGGACACCCAACATTTACCATAAATGAGCCGGCGTGGTGCGGCGCTCTCTCTCACCATCACCGTCCGGGATCTTTTGATGGCGTCTGTTTTTGGTTTCCCCATCATGATCCGGCGGATGGCTCCCATGGCCATGACCACGCCGGTCAATAAGAGAGCCGTCCCGAACGATGCTCCGCTTATTAATGCCGAAACAAATATCGCGGTGAAAGAGACAGGATCGGCGAACGCCAGTCCAGGAAGGAATAATATAAAAATAATTATCAGGATAAGCGCCATGCTCTCACCGCTTTTTCATCGCTCATGACCATGAGTCCTTTCTCGCCAGGAGCGAAAAGAAATCCGCTATAACAGAGTGCTAAGGTCTCACCTATAAAGCCGCCTTCTTTTAAGAGAACGATATCGCCGGTATGACCGGCCAGATCAGGAGGGATCTCTGGAATCTTATGATGTTCAGCTACGGCGACACATGCGCCTTCCAGGTCGCGGCCGGAATATTTCATAAGCGCTTTTAATGCTTCCCTGGTATTCCGATATCCCTGGAGGTCGTAGATCACATTCACACCTGTCATGGCTTCCACCGCGCCAGTTGCGAATATTATGCAGTCGTGAGATCCCCACCGAAATCTTTTGTGCATCGTCTGGTTGATATAAATAGCGAGATCGTCCAGCCAGGAATCTTTTCTGTGCATAATGTTCGTAATCTCCGCTTGAGGATGTCGTTCCCGTTCTTGAATTCGGCACGGTCGCCGATGTCCATTGAGAATCTACAAAGAAATAAACCGTGCCGGCGATCATGGCCCAGCTCCGACATCGGTTTCCGGATCATAGGGAGTCGGTTCTGAACCGCCCAATATTTCTTCCATAACTGGATCATAATCTGGAGCCGGTTGTGGTTGCTGAATAGCTTCCTCCCCCTTTCCCCAGATAATCTGTTTTTCAACTACCTGAGACACGAACTCAAATCCTTTGTCCGCTGGGAAACGATTCTGTTGATCGGCGTTCGTCCACCGATGTTCCTTTGGAATCCTCCAGCGGAGCATGTCGGTCTCCACTGTTAACTCAACGGTTCCCACGTTGCCAGTGGCCAGGTTCATCTGATCGCAGGCCCCCTCGAATATGATGATCGGATCGGCCAGGATGGAACCATCGTCATCAAAAAACGCCGCATATATTATGCATGACCGGCCGGAAAAATTTGCCGTCATCGCTTCGTTCCAATAGTCTGAGTCTATGCCGGTAAGCATCAGCGTGACGCCGGTGGCCGCAAGATCTGATCCTTCCTTGACTCCTGAGATCCCGCCGGCATCGCCGACTCCGTTCCAGGTCTCTCCGTTCCATGAGACATTTTTATAACTGTTATTCACCCGAACCGTGAAACCGTCGAGCTGGATCTCCGCCAAATAAAAAGGCCGCACGTTTCCTTTTTTTGTATGTGTGCGAACTCTCTCTGTAACGCCTCTCGGACTCATTGCCAGAAAGCCTCCACGCCGATGAAAGACATATAATAGTGTCCTGGAGGTTCTACCTCATAACTCAGTTGAGTATCATCCAGGAGAGCCATAGTGCAGGTGGGATCAGTCACGATAATGGTGGCGTTATCAGCCGGCGATTCCCTGATTATGGGTTCCAGTGGAATGACGGCGTTTCCGCTTCCATCGCTGTCCACGTCCTCGGCTACCATGTGCATGGCTCGCGCTCCGGAGGGAACGTCGAAAGCGATCAGGTCGCCGGCCAGGAGGATTCCGGTCTGGCTCGTTGTCCAGCCGTCGGTGATCAGGGAGGATCCGGTCTGGCCAGCACCGTTCACCAGTGGAGTTCCTGTGGCGATTCCTCTGGCTGTCCGCTTGCTGGGTTCTATTCCGTAAAACAAGCCGACCCGCCCTTTCAACCGCGCCAGGAAAGCGAGCCATGCATCGGCATCAGCCCGAACTCCTGGCTGAACCTCATAATAGATCTCCCACCTTGCCCCTGTCAGCTCTACGGTTTGCCTGGCCCTGTTGACTGGACTCATAAATGCGCGAGTGTTAAAACCCAAAGTAATCCTGACCCTGGTGAAATCAGTATAATTCGGCATCGTTAACGGTTGCCGTCGCGCCGCCGGCGGATAGGCGGTTATTAAAAGAGAACCGACGTCAGGAGTGATCGGCGTATCAGCCATTATAATGACCTCCCTATATCACCGCCTCTCCCTTTGGCCGCCAGGACAGCGGCCACGGCGTCACGCATAAACTTTCCGCGAGCGGCGTCGATCTCGGCTCGAATCTCGGCCCGAAGGCCAGGGAATATATTCAACGTCTGTTCCACGGTCACGCCGCCTCGACCGGCCAGTTTCCTCGAATCTCTATGTGTAACAATTTCACCGCCGCTGTCCGACATGAAGATCTCCGGCCCCTTTTCTCCCACAACATAAGGTTGCCAGGCTTTGGTTTTTCCGCCATGTTGCATCGGTTTTAAACCGCCCATAACATCCGATGCTGACCAGCCAGGCGCGGATGGAGCCAATAAATTCGTGAAAAATTTCGTCAGTGGATCCGTGATCTGCGTTTGTAAAATGAGCCGCTGGAGGTCGGCGATCATGGCGTCGATCATATTCGTCCAGGTCGCCTCTCCTGTCCTGGTGGCTTCCAGAATCTCATCCTGGAAAGTGGAGGTAAATGTTCTGACTTCCACTTCGATCGTGTTGAGATTATTCACCATCATTTTTGAGGTCGCGGCCGTGGATTCATTAAGAGCGGCCGTCATTTTTTCAGTAAAGATAACCGTCTCCTGAGTGATGTCATGCATCGTCGCCAGCGC
>CBEUCH010000039.1:0-2772 GCA_965541585.1 uncultured bacterium
ACCCTGTGGCCCGCCAGCTCCCCACCAGGCTCCGGAGACCGGCCGGAGTTTAAGATGTTTTATTCTAAACCGACCGGCGCTGTAAGTCAACATCTGGATTTATTTCGGTAGCTTCCAAAGGTCTCAAAACTGATTTCCAATGTATTCCCGCATCCATGGAGGATACGATGCCCGCCGCTTCAAGATAATTCTCAGCGATTATAAAACTTTCCGGCATTTCATCTTCGAGACAATTCGTATTATCCTTAACCGCTATAATGGGAATGCCCGCCTTTAAACATGCGCGATGCGGTGGCCCCACACAATTTATCGGTGTTATCAGACAGTCCATATCATAAACACTTAGAGCTCTCCGTGACCATGATAACCGTGGAGCTTTATGTAACCCTTTTAAAACACTATGCAGATAACATATTGAAATCATTTCAGCCGACATTCGTGGATCAACTATTTCCTTAAAGTCTTCAAGCGTGTCCCCACTGGGAGCATGAGCCACTGGTTTATTTATCCACTGAGCAATTAATCTTGATGCCTTCGCTTCAACACCTCCCCATGGATTAATCCCACCATTCCTTAAATAATTCTCAGCTATCTCTTTTTCCACTTTAATCGGTGTAGTAATAGCAAGAGCATCATATTCGTATCCATCAACTTGACGTGCTAACTCCTTCCATCCATGAACCTCTCCGGAAGCTCCTTTCTCTGTCATCGTTGCGATCATCTCCAGCGGAGTTTCGAGTTCAATAACCTTAGCGTCAATTCCTATCGTCGCCCTTCCAGCCGATACCGCGTTTATAGTTTCCTTCTTTATCGGTGAATTGACGGCCACCAATATCTTATTATAATTAACAGGTTGAAGTCTTATTTCACTGCGTAAAAAACGATCTAAAATACTCCCTTCAACATAAAGCGTGTTTTCGGTCATTTCATTTATATCGCTGGCATTCACCACGTTAGGATGAGTAATCAGGATATCTGATACGGATGCCATAAGTTTCGCCACCGGATTTCCATCCCCAGCATGACCACCGATTTCACAACCGATGCCAGTGGGAATGATTAAAACCACGTTCATTTATTTCCCCTTTTTGAATCTGTTCCACTCATTATGCTGGCCGCCCCTTCCCTCTGTAACGGTCACCTTTGTCCTGGCCGCCGGCGTCAAACCGAACTCGGCATATAATCCCTTGATCGCCGACCTGACCGTGTTCCTTTGCCCCAGCTCCGGCCTCGGCCGCTGAACGAATCCTCCGGTGGTTTTCCTGGTTTTATACGTCATGCCTTTCTCGGCCAGGTAAGCGTTCAGATCATCCAGCTCCGCTTGCATGGTAGCCAATAAAAGAAGCGCCGGCCCATCGGTCATCGTGAGGATCCCCAGCTCATCAATGACCGCGGCCAGGCGCTTATAAACCTTTCTCACGTTCTTAGGAGTTCCGATCGGACACCTCGGAATCCCCTCAGCCGGATCCGGCTCGGCCGGATTATCTCGATCGGCCCTGGCCGTCCCTTGAATGAGGTGGAGTTTAGCCGGCTTCCTTTTCCTTCCCGCCATGATATTTAATCCCTCGGCGGATCTTCTGGCCCCCGGGGAGCCGGCTGTGGCCCTCCTGGATCCGGCTGATCGGATGATAAGGAATCATCATAATATGATTTGCCATCGATCTCGGCCAGTCTGGGTTCATCGAAATACTCCGACTGCGGAAGTTTACCATCCTTATCGACTTTCGGCTGGATGGCGAACCTTTCGCATCCTTCCAGATATTCGGTTTTGCTCACCGCCATTCCTTTGAATCCAGTGACTCGATCGCAATAGAATTTACCCAGCTCAACCTTGCTCATATCTCATTCCTCCTTTATCGTGTGAAAAGAAAATCCTCCGGAAATTCCTGAATCAGTTTCCCATCATATTCCGGCCCCAGATTGGCTTTCATAAATATTGGAACATCGTGTTCCTTCGCTTCATCGATGATGGCCATCACCCACTCTTTCTCCGGATAAATGTTCGGCCGCGTCTGGCCGCCGATTATAACCCATTTCAGCCCTTCCAGGTGGAGGTCGATCTTTTCCAAAAGCGGTTCAAAGGAAATGATCTTGATCCCCGGCCGACCTCCAGCTTCTTTAAATCCCATAATATATTCTCTCGCTCTTTTCTCTGTGTCCAGACTTATTCCGAAAAGCACATTCTCCATATCTGGAAGGCTGTGATAATAAGCCCGCGATGGATTTTTGGTCAGAACGATGAACCTATGCTGAGGACATGCCTCAACCGCGCATTCCACATTCTCGATCCATGAATGCTCGACCTCCTCGCAGAATAGATCTCCCATGGAACAGAGAAAGATGGTGGATGGCTTTTCCCTCCTGATCGGATCATTCATCCGTTCCGCGTGTGGATGTGGAACGAACTGATAACATTGCTCGCACCGGCCCCTGGCCCGATATGCCTGGAGTCGCGCATAACAATAACCGCATCCATGGGAACATCCGATTATGGGGTTCCAGGTGAACCCCTGAGAGCCGTCCGGATTCCTCACCCATTCGATTTTCGTCCTGTTCATTTTTTGTTCCCTTCCGGTAAGGCTAATTGATTGAACCCTTTCTCCTCCATCAGCTCGAACACAGTCTTTTTAGTAACAGGATTGTAGATATAAGGCAAGAATATCTCCTCGACTCTCGCCATCCCGATATCCAAAAGCCAGAGCTGTGCCTCTATCCAGTCCTTTATTATTCTCCAGGCGACTCGACTCGCCTGAGCCTCAGCCCATTCGCCAT
>CBEUCH010000040.1:0-1954 GCA_965541585.1 uncultured bacterium
TGATCCTCTGGTTTCGCTGTTTTATGAGTTATACGGAGAACCAGGAGCCTGTCAGTGAGGAGGATAAACATGGGTGAACCGACTTTAGACTCTCCGGATGAACGTTCCGACAATCCAGTCTGTAGTCATTGCGGTAGATCATTTAAGAAACGAGATCGTTATTTTATGGCGCAATTTATGAACGCGGATACGATGTATCGCTGGAAAGAACGCGCTCATGTCGATTGCTTCCTTAAAGCTTGTAGCGGGGGGCCAGGCACGCCAATAACCGGTGAGATTTTCGAGATTGAAAAAGATGAGTTCTCTCCGGATGAGGAATGGCTCTATGATCAGTTAAGGGAGATTTGGAGAGGCTGATGCCCTGCTATATCTGTAAAGAATATTTCCGACCAGGTGATAAAACGATCGAATGGGATGGAGAGGATGGAAAATCTTTCAGCGTTCATGCTGGATGCTGGATTCCTGGAGCTGATAATGGATTTCCTTGTAAGGTCAGGGCGGTAGATGCTTTATTGATGCTGGACTATGAGGATCCGCTGGAGCGTTTTGTGGAAGGCTGGATCTGTTAGAGGCTCCGAACAATCTTAGGTTTACCGGCTTGAGCTCCTATGCACTCAACGAAAGATTAAAAGAAATGCACCGGAATATTTGTAAATAAGAGGAGGAGGGATATGGCGCGGTCGGCGGAGTTGGTGAAAAACCTGGCTCATGAAGATGCCGAGCAAAAGGCGCTTATTCACTGGACGAAACTGATGGCCTGGCGCTGGCCGGCATTGGAGATGCTGATCCATTATCCCTCCGGCGGGAAGCGGCCTTATGGAGAGGCCGGCAAGATGAAAGGGCTGGGGACGAAGGCCGGCGTTCCGGATCTGATTCTCCCTGTTCCCAGGGGGACATATCACGGACTTTTTATTGAGATGAAGCGACCGGCTAAATCGAAGGCGCGGACCTCTCCTGAGCAGAAAGAATGGATCCGGATGCTGAATGTTGAGGGTTTTCTGGCGGTGATCTGCTATGGCCAGGATGAGGCAAAAGAGACAATTATCGACTATCTGGATCTGGGGGAATTTCGATGGCCAGAGAAATCTTGATCCTTTGCGATTTCTGCAACAATGCGAAGCTGGTGGGTAATCTCCACAACCTCATCCAGCGAGGATCTTTCTGGGGATCCAGACGTCGAGCATTGAGAATGGGCTGGAGGAGAATTAAAGGAAAGGATCTATGTCCGGCTTGCATCGATGAGGATAGAGAGGAGGATATCTAAATGCTGGAATTATTAAGGTCGATCGATCTGATTATTCTGATCATGGTGGCGATTCTTTTATGCGGCCTTATCTCCATGGGATTTCTCTGGAGCATCCATCGGGACGCTCGGAGAATCAGGTTGAAGATTGAGGATCCTCTTTTTATCATGCAAGAACACAGCTTATGGCATGAAGCTGTTAAGGATTCAGTGGAAGATCACACGACTCACCGGAGGAGCTGATGGCGGAAAAGCGACTGATGACGATCAAGGAAACGGCTGAATATATCGGCTTTGATGCCGGCACTATCAGGAATTGGATCTTTCAAAAGAAATGTCCTTTCAGAATAATAAAGGCCGGCAAGCGAAAGATCCTGGTGGACGTCAACGACGTGGATGCATGGATCGAGTCGATGAAAGAGGAACAGAAAACGGCGAATGGAGAGGCCGCTGGTTCATGAGACAGAGAGAACTTTTTAACACTCCAGAGGAAAGAAGCATCGAGATCATCAAGGCTCATGAACCTCCAGAGGGATACTGGCTGGGATTCTCCGGAGGCAAGGATTCCATTGTCCTTTACGATCTTACTTTGAGGGCCGGCGTGACATTCGATCCGCATTATAACAACACCCCTTGCGATCCTCCTGAACTGATCTATTTCATCAGGCAATTTTATCCAGAGGTCATCTGGGAGCATCCTGAAAGATCCAT